>NZ_OZ034912.1:0-1022979 GCF_964030685.1 Spiroplasma endosymbiont of Dilophus febrilis | reverse complement strand
CTTGAATTACTTCCTATAAATATCATAACTTTAAAGTGGAAAAAGTTATCCATAAAAAATAAATAAATGTGGATAACTATAGTTATCCACATTATTATCCCCATTTATTTCCTTTATAAATATTGAATTTTTAATAGTTATCCACAAAATTTAATAATAACTAAAAAATTGTTAATTACTTGTTAATTAGATGTTAGTAATTGTTATTAAAATTAATTTCAATTAATTAGCTTTTTAATATTATAGCTTTCTAATTCCAAAATATCATTAGGTAAACGAATAATAATTCTTTCATTTCTAAAAATAATAAGTCAAAAATTTCTTTGATTAATAGTAATAAAAAATGGGTTTCATCTATATGACATACTAACCTTAGTAACTAAGTTTAATTCTTTCATTAAAAGAAGAGCAATTTTTTGAGCATTTTTAAAATTTGTAATTTCATCATAAGAAGTTTTAGTATTCGCGACCATATCAAAAATATTTGGTTTCTTTGCTAATAAAATTTCTTCTAATAAATATAAAATATAATCTTTAACATTTTTAATTTTAAATAAAATTTCTTTTTGTAATGAACCAATTTTAATATTAATTTTAAAATAATCACCGTTAGTAACTTTTTTTGAATTATCAATGATTTTTGCTTTGGAAGGATTTATAAAATCGATTTGTAAATGATAATATTCATTACCAATTAGATTTTGAATTAGAATTTTTACTAATTCAAAAGCATCATATCTTGTATTATTAGTCGTAAATTTATGTTCATTGTAATCAAATTCTTTTTCAAAATAATTAATAATTTTATTTAATATCATTTGATTTTTTTTAGAAATAGTAATATTAATTAAATGCAATTTAATTGGTTGATATATTTGATCATTTATTAATTTATCATTAATATAAATCGCTAAATAAATACTCATTTCTTTTAATTGCAAATTGTTATTATTATTTTGATAATCTCATAATTTGATAATAACTTTTTTATTTTCTTTATTAATTAAATTTTGATTTAACTTTTCATTTACTTTTTTAATAGCATCTTCTTGGGTATTATCTTCATTCAAATTAAAATCATATTTATTTAAAAAGAAAGTTTTAATTTCTTTAATTAATTCATTATTATCTTCTTCTTTTTCAAATTCAACAATTTTAGTTATTTCAATTATTAAATTTTGTTGTTCATTTTCTAAATATTTTATTTGCTTTCAAACTAAAGCTAGCATCATATCGCGTTCAGTAATTCCTAATGTATTTAATTTTGCTAGAAAATCACGCATTTTATGGAAGCGTTTAATAATTTCTATAAAGTTATCTTTAATTTCATTAAATGTGTTTTTTTATTAAAACTACTAATAACTTTACTAACTAGAAGTAATGCTTGTAGTTGTTTTAATTGCTTACTAAAATTTGTAATATGTTCGTCTAAGCGTTGAAATTCATCAAGGCGGTCTTGAAGACCTAATGCAGGATCTTCTAATGTTTTAAATTGATTATTAATATCATCATTAATAGTTTTAATTACCTTTTGAATACTGGTAATTATTGTTGTTGAATTTAAAGCAGTTTTAAATGTTGTCTTAGTAAATATTCCTTGATTTTTATTAATATTACTAATAGTAGATAATGAAATTAATAATGTGCTGAAAAAAGTTAATGATTTTTTCATAAAAGTTTTTACCTCACTTTATTTTTTATTTAATAAATTAGCAAATATTTTTCTAGAAATTTTAGAATTTATAATATCACAACTTTCTTGCTATTGTTTATATTAACCTATAACTTTTATTGTACATAGTTTTATTAATTATTTTAAATTAAGTTTAAAGCAATTTATGTTGTTGGTCGCGTTTAGTTTTCTTAGGTATTTTTTAAAAAAGAAAAAATAGTCATTTACTATAAATTATTTCAATATGCAAATTAAGTATATATTTCTTATGTATGATTTTTGTTGTAAAAAATTATTTTAATGTTGTTTTTATAAGCATTTTACTTAGTTTTTATAACCTTTTATTAAGAATATGTTTGTTAATATTAAATATTTTGTTTTATTAATTATTTTTCAAGTAAAAAGGTAATAAATTTTTAGTTGCTTTTCTTTCAAAATTATTCAAATCTTTACCCACCTAACAAAACTTTATGCGCCCTCACGATTGAATTAATATTTATTATTATCAGCATCATGCTATTGGCATATTTTGCTTATAAAATTTATGCCAAAATAAAAATGCGAATTAAATATAAAAATGCCATTAAAAATAATACTGGTAATTTCACGAAAGACGAAAAAGTATTTATTGCTCGCTTTGAGGAATGAGTTAAAGCTCCTAATTCAAAAGAAAATAACGCGGATAAAAAATAATGTTTTGAAAAATTATCATGGAATTCTTAGAACTGTTTATTCCGATAGAAAAAATGCCTGCACAAGTTGCATTTATTGCCGGATTAATTATTATCATTACTTTTCTTTTCGCATTAATTTCAATTATGTATTTACCAATAAAAATGATTTTTGGGAGATAAAAAATGACGGTAAATTTAAAAGAATTTAATTGAGAACAAATCAAACAAACTTTCTGAGATTTATTTATTCAAATTACAACGATTCCGGCTCATATTTAGTGGTGGTAAAGAAATTGATTTAACTCAAGAAACACTTTGACTTTTAATAGCAAACATTGCTTTTTGATTATTAACAGCGATTATGGTGTGATTTATTCTAATGCTACTTTGAAAAACCATATCAGTATTTAGATAGGGAAAAAATTAATGTCAAGAAGTTACATTGTGATGCATTCCCAAAGAAATTCAAAATTAATTAGGAAAAAATATAATCGTGTTAAGGTTAATCGTGGCTTTAACAAATTTAAGAAAAACTTTGAATATAAATGATGAATGTTTTAAAAAGAAAGGGGGTGATTATATGTTTGGAACTTTCTTGGCTGATGCACCTGCAACAGTAGAAAAAATAACAGCTAGTGACGCGATGACTAAATTATGAAATGCAATTATAACGGCTTTTACTAAAATGTGAGAAATTATTGCTGTTAATATGCCACAAGTCGGTAACTTCTTTGCTGACTACTGAATATTCATTTTTCCATTTATTTTGGCAATATTCTTTATTTGCTTTAAAATGTTTGAAAAATTACTTGGAGCGGTACGCTAACAAAAAAATAAAGTGAGGTGCAAGATGAAATTTTGCAACTGAATAATAGAAAAAAATAACCATTTTATTGAATTGAATCGCACCTCATTTTTAATTTTATGACATTGCGGAGCAATTTGATATATTTACAACGGTTATTTTAAAAACATTGTAAGCTATTTATTTTTAGCAGGTTGTATTTTAATTTTTCTTTTTAAAATCGGTAATTTAACACAAATTAACAAAGTTATTAATTTCTTAAAAAATTCACCATTAAATATTGTGATTGGTTCATTAGGAACTGGAAAAACTGCTTTTCTAGTATACGCATCAAAATTACTAAAAAAGAAGAAATATCATATCGCCTCAACCTTTCCATTACTAGAAACCCAAAAATTAAGTTTAGGACATATGGGATTATTAGATTTTGATTATCCGGTATTGCCAGACAAAACCTTACTTTTATGAGATGAAACTAACTTATTTTTAGAAGGAACTGATTGAGAAAAAAATAATACCAAAAACGAAGAAACTGGTATTCAAGAATATTTCGCTCTGGCACGCCATTTCGGTCATATTGTGCTGGCTAGCGGTCAAAGAGATAAACATATTTGAGTTAAAGTTCGTGATATTGCCAATAATGTGATTGTGGGAATTCGCAAAAAACCCGTTAATATTTTTCGCCCCTACTTAAAAGTCATCTATGGCACCTTTACAAGCATTGAAGAATATGAACGCTGACGAAACACCTTAATTGATGCTAAAAATAGCAAAAAGGGTCGTCGCATTAAATATCGTGATATTCCTGAACTTGATATTTATTTTTTTAAACTAAAAATCCCGCTACCAATATTAAACACTTACAATTCTTTTTACCTAGCATTTTTAAGAGATTATTTAAATGCAAAAGTAAATCCTGATTATGAAGATAAATACTATACTGATACGGCAATTGATTTAGAAGACTTAGAATACTTAAAAATGGATAAATTTAGTAAATTTTTAAGAAAAATGAAAGAAAAGGAACAATAAAAAATGGAAAATCTTGCAAAAATGGCCGACTTTCTCGCCCAAATGCTTTATAAAGTTTTTGATTTAATTTGAAGTTTGGAAGTACCAGGAACGAATATTCAACTAATATTTCCTCTATTCTTAACGCTGGCTGTAGAATTTCTTATGGCAATTATTCTTGGATTTGGTAGTCAACAAGTTAATTTATAAAAACAACGCCAATATGCCGTTAAAAATAAAGGGCGGTTAAGTGCATGAGGAAAAGCTAAAAAACAAATAAAACCAATAAAAACAAAACAAGGTAACTAACAATGTTTAAACTAATTATTATTTTTATCTTAATAACTGTTCTTGGATTATTAGCTGGTAGTCATTTTGAAACTTTAACGAACTATATTAGCGAAGGGCTTGCCAATTTCCAAAAGTTTATTACTAGCAATTTAACAATTTTAGATTTGTTTAAACCAATGGCACGAACATTTTCGCAACACCCAATTTTTACCATTCTTGGTGTAACTTGTGTGCTGATTGCTTTATTTATTGTGATTAAAGGACGATAAAAAATATGAAAGGAGAATTAAAATGAAAAAACTTTTAGGAAAATTATTTAAAAAAGATAATTCAAAAGAAAAAATGCCATTAAAATTAAAAATTAAAAATTCTTTTAAAAAGCAGTGGTTAAAAATCGTATTAAGTATCGTTTTCATCTTTATAAGCTTATTAATTTGTGCATTAACAGTAAGTGATGCTAAATGAATAACCGGAACAAGTGACGAATTTAATGACTTTATGAATAAAGAAATGGTTAATTTCTTTGGCAAGTTCAATAGTGGTATTATGCTAGCGGGAATATTTGTTTTTTGATGAGGCGGAGCAATATATTTTGCAATTAAATTTGAAAAATTCATCCGCTTGATTATTCAAAAAATTAAAAGAAAAAGAGCCTTGAAAAATGAAATCAAACAAACTCATTAATTCTTTAAAAAAATATTGATGGAGAATTTTACTTTACATTTTTATGATTATTATCTTTTTCATTTCATTTTTAAAATTGGAAATTAATGATTTGAAGTTATTATATGAAAAATTTTAATTATTAATTTCACTTATGAGATACTAGGATATTTAGATATATGCATTACAATAGTGGTAATTATAAACTGTGGTATTGAGTGACTTATTAAAAAAATTAAAGAAAAAAGAACAATGAAAAATAAAATATTTTAAAAAGGAGTGATAAAAATGTTTATGAAAATATTTACCGTGCTAACTATTAGTTTGAATAACATTTTTACCATTCCCCAAAACATTAACAATGATGAAATAACAACACAATCACTAATTAGAACTAAAAGACAAAATAATAAAATTTATAATTTTGAAATCAAAAACTTACAAAAGGTGAGGTTTCATTTTGGCGATCGCGAAACTTGGCCAACAACTAGACTTATAGAAGTTAACATAAAGAAAGAAGATAATATCAATCTAAATGAAAAATTACCAGAATTTAAAAACTTAAACGATTTTACTTTCAAATTTATACAATCAGAATTCTCTAATAATAAAAATAAACAAGATGAAATAAGACAATTAATAACTACATACGGAACCAAAGTAGGAAAGAAAGAATGAATAATCAATAAAAAAATAACAATCAAAGCACAAGGCACAAATTTAAATGACTACAAACAAGATGATAATACAACAGATTATAGTTTAATATGTACAAATGATTTTGAAATTGAAATTAAAAAAGATAGCACCGATATTGATTTACCAGAAACAACTATTAACTTTGACGGTAATCACAAATACAGCGATGTTATTGATAACCTTGATTATTTAATGATTCACCGCGGTGATTTTGATAAATTTAATTACTCTTATCTTTATTGAACACCAGTATTTAATTTCATTAATACTTTAGAAAAAGGGTATTACAAAGAATTTACCATTAAAAATCACGGTTTTAAAAACGAAAGCTATTTTTATCACAAAACTTCTAGTAGTAAAGATGAAATTAATACAAATATTTTGAAAATTAAAGCTTTTAATAAAACCTTAATTGCGGGTAATAACTATTTACAATTATTACACAGTGAAAGTGAAATCTGAAAATATGACACTGCAAACGATAACGATTATTACTTAATTAAGTATCTTTTTGGTACCTTAAATTATCTTAATGTTAAATTTAGTTTTTTGAGATACGATCCTGAATTAAAAAATGACATTTACCTTTATTTTAAAAACAACATTCCTAGTATTAACAACAGCGAGTACAAAAATGTTTTTGACGAAATCTATGAAATTCTTGGCAATTTCTTTTCCAGTTTATTTTATGCGACTTTTGATATGGACGAAAAAACTCATACCGAAATTGATTTTAAAGGCGTAGATAATTATAACAAGAACTATTTTATTCAAATTGGATTTTTTTATCGCTCGTTAATTACTTTTTATCCCAAAAAATACTTAATAAATATTATAGGAGACTCAGAATTATTACTAAGAAGTTATTTTTTTACTTTTGATAAAAAAACGCACCAAGAAAATTTTAATGCTATTAAAAATAATAATAGTATCTATCAAATTGAATTTAATGTTCTTAAATCTTACGACAATAAACTGATTACCTTGCCAACCAGTAAGACTGCTAACAGCATTAATTACTTCAATACGGACATTGATATTCGCTATGGCATTAATATTTTTACCTTAACTTTTCCTTTGTACCATAAAACAAATACCTCTAATTATAATTTTAAAATTTATGACTTTAATGTCCTTAATTCCACAGCGTTTATACCTGATGGTTCAACCAACTCGGAATGAGATGACATAATCCCGCCAGCAAATTGTAAATATTCTGGACGATGAATACCTACTTTTAATGACATTGGCTGTGCCATTCAAAATGCTGGTATCAAAATGATTAATTGAATGCTAACGGCCTCACAAATCATTACCATTTTACGACCATTAGCAATCATTGCAAAAGCAACAGTTAACTTTTCAACCGCAATTTTCCCGGTTTTTAAAACAGTACCAGCTTTTTACTATACCTTTCAATTTTTAATCGGTTTTGCCATCTTTCTAATGATATTAAGAATTTTTGTATAATATATATATATATATATTGAAAAAATAAAATAAAGGAGTTAATTTTATGAAATTTTTAAATATAACCGCTGTTTTAGGATTAATAACACTACCAATAATCGGCTGTTCCAAAAAAACAAATGAACCAGTAAAACAAAAAAATAAAGATAGTAATAAAGATATTAATAAAATTTATAATTTTGAAATCAAAAACTTACAAAAGGTGAGGTTTCATTTTGGCGATCGCGAAACTTGGCCAACAACCAGACTTATAGAAGTTAACATAAAGAAAGAAGATAATATCAATCTAAATGAAAAATTACCAGAATTTAAAAACTTAAACGATTTTACTTTCAAATTTATACAATCAGAATTCTCTAATAATAAAAATAAACAAGATGAAATAAGACAATTAATAACTACATACGGAACCAAAGTAGGAAAGAAAGAATGAGTAATCAATAAAAAAATAACAATCAAAGCACAAGGCACAAATTTAAATGACTACAAACAAGATGATAATACAACAGATTATAGTTTAATATGTACAAATGATTTTGAAAATGAAAATGAAAATCTCCCTAATAACTAAATTTAAAAACCGTTAAAATCATTACGGTCGCGTTTAGTTTTCTTAGGTATTTTTTAAAAAAGAAAAAATAGTCATTTACTATAAATTATTTCAATATGCAAATTAAGTATATATTTCTTATGTATGATTTTTGTTGTAAAAAATTATTTTAATGTTGTTTTTATAAGCATTTTACTTAGTTTTTATAACCTTTTATTAAGAATATGTTTGTTAATATTAAATATTTTGTTTTATTAATTATTTTTCAAGTAAAAAGGTAATAAATTTTTAGTTGCTTTTCTTTCAAAATTATTCAAATCTTTACCCACCTAACAAAACTTTATGCGCCCTATTAATAATTTTTAGTGTGTAAAAATTCAATAATATGGTAAAATAATCGTGAATAAAAATGACAATAACAAGAAAGGCGGGGTTAGTTTAGTAATTAAATAATATAATTAGCTGATTGTTTTACTTCTTCGAAGCAATACCTAAGAAAACTAAACGCGACCCGACCTATGTTTTAGTTTGACTTAATAAGGATATGTCTGTAAAATTAATTGGAACTATAATTACTTTTTTAAAGTTTTTTTATTTTAGTTTAAAAACAGTAACTTATTTTTAAAGAGGAGAATGACAATGAAAAGAACCTATCAACCATCAAAAGAAAAAACAAAAAAAGTTCATGGTTTTCGTTCAAGAATGGCAACAGTTGCAGGAAGAAAAGTTTTACAAAACCGACGCAGAAAACAACGCGCTAAGTTAACAGTATAAAAGGATTTAAATACACCTTGCAAAAGAAATTTCGTTTAAAAAAGAATTATGATTTTCAAAGAATTATTAATGGAAAACAAAAAATTCATAATAATTCATTTGTTATTTATTATGCAAATAATTCATTAGATCATTGTCGTTTTGGAATATCAGTTAGTAAAAAAAATGCGAATGCTGTTAATCGTAATCGGATTCGTCGCCAAGTTCGTTCAATGTTACAAAAGGTTTGATGCTTAAAAAATAATAATATGGATATTATTATTTTAGTAAGACCACCTTATTTAAAACAGGAATATAGTAAAAATCAAAGATTTTTAGATATTTTGTTAAAAAAAATTATTAAATAATGGAGAAAAATTATGGACTATAAAAAATATTTATTTGCGCCTAATAAGCCACAAACTCCATGGTGAAAACAAGTTTGAAAATTTGGTAAAATTTTCATTTATACCTTTTTTATTGTTACCTTTTTATGAGGTTGTGGACAGATGTTTGATCCTAATGTGTCAACAAGTGGAAAAACTACGGGTGCAGGTTCAATATTTGGTACTTATTTTGAATTACTTTTCCCTGGTGATGGCAATAAGACACATTTTATAAATGGTGAAGAAGAATTACCTTTTAATGGTATTTCTAGTTGAAGTGAAGCTTGAACAGTTACTAAATCACCATTTTTTGGTTTATTTGTTTATCCAATTGCTGCATTATTATGAGTATTACTAAAAGGTTTTAGTGGTGGAATTGCTGCTGAACCAACAGCAGCTGCAGCAATTGGAGCAATGTTTGTTACCGCTTTAATAATTAAATTAATTACTTTAGCCTTTTCTTGAAAATCGCAAAAAAATCAAGAGAAAATGCAAGCAATTCAATTAAAACAAGGCGAGATTCAAGCAAAATATAAAGGTTCAACTGATCCCCAAGCAAGACAAAAAATGCAATTAGAATTAATGGGATTATATAAAAAAGAAGGGGTTAAACCTTTAGCATCATTTGCAAGTTTATTTTTATCAATGCCATTTTTATATGCGATGTTTATGGTTGTTCGTTCAATGAGAATTTTGAAAGAACAAGAGTTTGGGGCAATTTCTTTTACAATAACGCCGTGAGAAGGATTAAAAGCAGGAGACTGAGCATATTTAGCAATTGTTTTTGTTTATTTACCAATTCAAATTATTTCAATGTTATTACCAATGTATTTAAATCGTGGTAAGAAAAAAGTTTTTACTAAAGAATCGAAAGCAGCACAAAAGAAACAATTAATTACACAGTTAATTATGACGGGGGTGTTTATGTTACTGGTCTTTACAATTGGTTCAGGAGTTGCGATATATTGAATTTTTTCTGGGGCGTTGCAAATTGGACAAACAGTTTTATTTCATTATATAAATAAGAATGTTAAGTATAAAAAGAAAAAATAAATTTGGAGTTGAATTAAATGGAACAAAAAATATTTAAGAAACGCGAAGATTTAAAAACTTTTATTGAGCAACAAGATGAACTCCATTTTTACATTATTAAAGAAGAAATTAAAACATTTTTAAAAAAACAAGTGATTGCCTTAATATATAATATGAGTGATGTTAAAACCTATTTAGTTGGTGTTTTGCAAGGACTTTTAACAGAGTTAGACTTTAATGATATTGAAATTAAAATTTCACAAATTAACTATGAAACGATTAAAGTTAATATTAATTGTGATAATAATGCGTTATTAATTGGTAAAAATGGTTATGTATTAAGTTCTTTACAAAATTTATCTAACTGTTATTTATCAAGTAAGTTTCATCGTCGTTATATTGTTAAAGTTGATGTTAATGACTATTTTCAAAGACAAGAGAGTAATTTAATTAATTTAGCAAAAAACACTGCTAAAAAAGTATTGTTTACTAAAAATGATATGGCATTATTACCAATGCCTAATAATCAGCGAAGAATTATTCATAATGAATTAAAAAAATTCGATAAGGTTATTAGTGAATCTCAGGGTTCAGGTAATAAAAGACATATTGTTATTAAATATCTTGAAAGCAGTGAAATCTAGTCGTTAATGTCTAGATTTTTATTTTTAAAAAAGAAATTTGGTGATATTTATGATTAATGATACGATTATTGCTTTAGCAAGTGCTCCTCTTAAACAAGCCATTGCTATTATTAGAGTTAGTGGTCCAGAAACATTTTCACTTATTAATAAAGTATTTAGTAGAAATATTTTAAATGCTTCAAAAGAAAAATATTTCGGAAGGATTATTAATCCTAATACAAAGATAATTATTGATGAAGTAGTTTTAGTTTGCTACTATAAAAGTAGTTCATTTACTGGTGAAGATACTATTGAAATTAATTGTCATGGTAGTATGTTAATTGTTAATAAAATTATTCATTTATTATTAACAATTATGAAAAATGATAATATTCGGTTAGCAACTGCGGGCGAATTTACAAAAAGAGCATTTTTAAATGGAAAAATTGATTTATTACAAGCACAAGCGGTTAATGATTTAATTAATGCGCCTAATGATGAAGCGTTAGCATTAGCAATGAATAGCTTAAATGGTAATAATAGCAAATTATTAAAAGAACTTGAAACAAGATTATTAGAGTTAATAGCTAATATTAGTGTTAATATTGATTATCCTGAATATGATGGGGTTGAAAACTTAACCCAAAAATTAGTTTTAACTCGTACAAATGAACTTTATAGTGATTTATTAACCATTACTAAACAAAGTAAAATTGCTCAGGTTATTAATGATGGCATTGATACTGTAATTATTGGTAAACCTAATGTAGGAAAATCAACTTTATTAAATGCTTTATTAAAAGAAAATCGCGCGATTACTTCAACAATTGCTGGAACAACCAGAGATATTGTTACGGGAAAAATAAATATTGATAATATTTCTTTAAACTTAATTGATACCGCAGGAATTAGAAATACTAATGATATTATTGAACAATTAGGAATTCAAAAATCAAAACAGTATTTAGAAAAAGCCCAGTTAATTTTATTAGTGCTTGATGGTAGCAATATTTTAGATGATAATGATATGTTATTATTAGAACTAGTTAAAGATAAAAATTGTATTATTGTTATTAATAAAGTTGATTTACAACAAAAACTATCTGTTTCGCTTTTGCCATTAAGTTCAGTCCCAATAAGTGCTTTAAACAATGATTTTAATCCCTTAATAGATAAAATTAAAGAGATGTTTTTACAAGAAAAAATTAATTATCATAATAATTTAATTTTGACATCAACCCATCACCAAATGTTATTAGATAAAATTACAATGACAATTGATGAAGCAATTCAAGCTTTAAACAATAGTATGCCGTTAGATTTAGTAATCCTTCATTTTCAAGAAGCGTGAGATTATTTACAAGAAATTAATGGTAAAATAATTAAAGATAATCTCTTAGATGAAATGTTTAGTCGCTTTTGTCTAGGTAAATAAGGAGTTTAATTAGTGAATGGTTTATTTGATACGCATTGTCATTTAGTCTCAGATTCATATCAAGATGAAGATATAAATAATATTTTAGAAGAAGCGAAATTAATTGGTGTTAATTTAATTTGTAATGTTGGTTATGATTTAAAAACTAGTAAATTAGCAGTTGACCAAGCATTTTCTTCACCCGATGTATTTGCAGCTGTTGGCATTCATCCTAACGATGTTAGTAATCATCAAGAACACCATCTTTATGAATTGGAAGAACTAATTAAAACAGGAAGTGTTTGTGCTATTGGTGAAATTGGATTAGATTACTATCGCAATCAAGATAGTAGTGATTTACAAAAAGAATGATTTATTAAACAAATTAAATTAGCTAAAAAATATCAATTACCAATTTTAGTTCACATTCGTGATGCTTTTGATGATGCTTATGAAATTTTAAAACAATATGATGTTGTTGGCATTATGCATTGTTTTTCAGCAAATACAAAAACTGCTAATAAGTTTATTGAATTAGGATATTATATTTCTTTTTCAGGAATTCTTACTTTTGAAAATGCTAAAGATTTGCAACAAGTTGCTAAAGATATTCCCTTAAATAAAATTGTTTTAGAAACTGATGCTCCGTATTTAACACCTGTTCCTTATCGGGGAACAAAAAATTATCCAAAAAATATTATTTTTACTGCTAAAAAATTAGCAAGTTTAAAAAAAATATCCTTAAATGATGTTATTATCACAACAACAAATAATGCGAAACGAATTTTAGGAATTAAATAAAAAAATGCTCTTAAATTTTATAAGAGCATTTTTTTATGTTTGTAATTTTATTTTTTTATAAAAATCTTAGTAAGAATTTTGAATTTGTTCAAAAATATCAGTTTCAAACTTTTTAGTACCATTAATAACTGCTAATAAAGGATATTCACCAATTTTAGTTGGTAATTCTAACTTTTCTGTAATGTATTTATCCGTTCCTTTTAATAATGCCCCACCACCACAAATCGTAATGCCATTTTTATAAATATCACCAGATAGTTCCGCTGGAGTTATTTCTAATGTTTGAGTAATTACTTCAATAACTGGTAGCATAGCTTGTTGTAAAACTTGCCGAATTTCTTCTGGTTTTAAGATTGCTGCTTGGGGTCTACCATTAACATAGTGCCGACCATAAATTTTAAAATTATTTTCATCATCATATTGTGTTAAAGAACCAATTTTAATTTTAATATTTTCTGCTGTCGTGCTACCAATTTCAATTCCATATTGAGTACGAACATATTTTTGAATTTCATTATTAAAATAGTTTCCTGCAATTTTAATAGATTTAGATAATACAATGTCACCAGATGCAATAACGGCAATATCAGTAGTTCCGCCTCCCATATCAATAATTAGTTGCCCGTGAGGACTATTAATATTTACGCCACCACCAATGGCCGCCATTTTTACTTCTTCTTCAATAAATACTTTTTTAGCACCTAGATTGTGACCAATTTGTTTTAAAGCTTTCTTTTCTAAATCAGTAACGGCTGAAGGACAAGCCAGTAATAATGCTGCGTCATTAATACGGTTTAAAATTTTTAAATTCATAAAAATATATTGTAATTGGGCTTCTGTAGCTTTAACATCACTAATAACCCCATTGGTCATTGGTTTGATAACACGAATATTTTTATTACCTTTTCCTACCATTTTTCTAGCAGCTTCGCCTACTGCAATAATTTCATTACGATTAATATTGTATGCAATAATTGAAGGTTCATTATAAACAATGCCTTCTCCTGAAATATAAATTAATGTATTTGCTGTGCCTAAATCAATTGAAATATATTTAGGTTTTTGCCTTTTTCCTTTGAAACTAAGTATGTTCATACGATTTATTTCCTTTCTTACGATCCATTTTCTATTAAAACTAAAATGCTATTTAAATAGCATTTTAACCTATAATACATTTTAACAAAGTATTTAGTAATATGCTATTAGATTTGCGATATTGGTCGCGTTTAGTTTTCTTAGGTATTTTTTAAAAAAGAAAAAATAGTCATTTACTATAAATTATTTCAATATGCAAATTAAGTATATATTTCTTATGTATGATTTTTGTTGTAAAAAATTATTTTAATGTTGTTTTTATAAGCATTTTACTTAGTTTTTATAACCTTTTATTAAGAATATGTTTGTTAATATTAAATATTTTGTTTTATTAATTATTTTTCAAGTAAAAAGGTAATAAATTTTTAGTTGCTTTTCTTTCAAAATTATTCAAATCTTTACCCACCTAACAAAACTTTATGCGCCCTGCGATATTACTAGCAATGATATTAGCATATTACACTGATAGTAGTATTTTAGTTTTAAAGGTAAATTACCGTGAATAATAATTTTTCATAATTAAACTGATAAATAAATGAAGGCAATGATTTGTAACTCATTGCCTTTTTAAAAAATTAACTAATTTAAAATATCAAGTTTAAACTGCTATTAATAAATATTTATTATTATTTTAATTTTGTAATAATAAATTAAAAATGTCAATTATTTTGATATTTTTTAACCAAAACGACGGTTTCGCCCTTGAAATTCAATTTCTTCACGAATTGAATTTTCTCAAGATTTAGTACCTTCAATAACACATAGTAATGGATTATTAGCAATATTAACAGGAATAGTAAATAAAGCTTTAAAATGTTTTTCAATTCCTGGGATTAAAGCACCACCACCACAAAAGTAAATTCCATTGCGGAAAATGTCACCAACTAATTCTGGATCAGTTTTTTCTAATACTTCGGCAATTAAGTCAGCAATATTGTTAAAAAATGGTAGTAAGATTTCTCTGATTTCACTATTATTTACGCGAATTTGTTTTGGCATTCCGTCAATCATACCTCGGCCATAAACTTCTAAATAGACTTCACTAGCATCTTTATGTAATGTTCCTAAGGTTCTTTTTAAGGTTTCACCAGTTTTTTCACCAATAATAATATTATGGCGAGCTCGTAAATATTTTTGAATTTCAGTTGTCATATGTCTCCCAGCAACTTTAATTGAACTAGAAACAGCAATATCTCCTGATGAAAGAACAGCACAATCGGTAGTCCCCCCACCAATATCAACAACAAGATTACCTTCAGGATTACTAATATTAATACCAGCGCCAACAGCTGCCATTTTTATTTCTTCTTCAATAAAGACACTTTTAGCACCTAATTTACTTGCCATTTCTTTTAAAGAATTATGTTCTAATTCCGTAACTGATGAAGGGGCTGCTAATAAAACAATGGCATTTTTTCATATTTTAAATAATTTAATTTTTTCAAAAATCGCCTTTAATAGTTCTTGAGTTGCTTTTAAATCACTAATAACCCCATCACTAATCGGACGCACTAAGCGAATGTTTTTATGTTCCTTACCAATTAAACTATAAGCATCATTTCCTAAAGCGACTAAGGATTTCTTTTTAATGTCATATGCCATTACTGAGGGTTCGTTAAAAACAATTCCACGGTTTGATGAATATATGACAAGGTTTTCTGTGCCGAGATCAATTGATACATAGTTTTTAATCATACAATTCTCCTTTTTTATTTTTTACTTATTTTTAATTTTATCATTAAATAAAATTAAGTATATATTTTTGTAAAAACTATTTATAACCCTTGATAAATTTCTTTTTCAATCCGTTTTGTACCCTCAATAACACATTTTAAGGGGTCATTAGCAACTTTAACTTTAATATTAAACTTACTACTAAAATATTCATCAATCCCTGCTATTAGGGCACCACCGCCACAAATTGTAATGCCATTTTTAATAATATCCCCAGCTAATTCTGGCGGGGTTGATTCCAAAACTTCAGTTAAAACTTCTGAGATACGATTAAATTGGGTAATAATTACGGGTCTAATTTCGTCAGCAGTAATATTAATTTCTTCGGGTCTTCCCGAAAGAACATTACGACCATAAGCAATGAATTTTTTATTTTCTTTCGTTTCACTTAAAGAACTAATTGCATGTTTTAATTCAATAATACTTTTAATACCAATAGAAATATTATATTGACCACGAATATATTTTTTAATTTCATCATCTAATAAGTTACCTGCTACTTTAATACTCCGAGAAATAATAACGCCTTTTGATGCAATAACGGCAATATCAGTAGTTCCGCCACCAATATCTAATACTAAGTTACCACTTGGCAAATTAATATTAATGTCAGCCCCAATGGCCGCCATTTTTACTTCTTCTTCAACAATAACAATTTTTGCTCCCATATTGTAAGCAACTTTTTTTAAACCATCGCGCTCTAATTGTGTAACCCCCGATGGGCAAGCTAAAACAACAATGGCATTTTTTCACATATTTGATAATTGCAATTTTTTAAAAATAGCTTGTAGTAAATCTAAAGCTGCGTCTAAATCAGAAATAACTCCATCAACTAGTGGTTCAATAATTTTAATATTGTCATTAGTTTTACCAATAATTTCAAAGGCTTCGTGTCCTAAAGCAAATAATTGGTTATTTTTTGATAAATCATAAGCAATCATTGAAGGTTCGTTATAAACAATTCCTTGTCCTGCGATATAAACTAATGTATTTGCTGTTCCTAAGTCTAAAGCAATATAATTACGCTTTGTGCCTTTAAGGAAGCGCTTAAATTTTTCTAAAATGTTTGTCATATCGATACTCCTTTTCTTCTGAATTTATTTTATCAAATTTTAAAGTAATTCTAACGGCAAAATGTCCTATTTTATAAAATAGGACATTCAAAAGTTTTTAAACATTAATAATTTTAATTTTGTAATAATAAATTAGAAATATCAATTATTTTGATATTTTTTAACCAAAACGACGATTTCGTTTTTGTGACACTTGAAATTCAGTATCATTTTGGTTTTCTTCAATAATTGCTCTTGCTAAAGTATCACTAAGTTTTTTTTCAAAACTTTTTGTACCATTGATTACCGACATTAATGGATCATTAGAAATCCTTACAGGAAATTCAAAAATACTTTCAAAGTATTTATCAATTCCTTTAATTAATGCACCACCGCCACAAATGGTAATACCATTTTTAATAATATCACCAGCTAACCCAGGAGGGGCACTTTCTAAAACATTAATTGTTAAATCAATAACTTTAGAAAAAACATGTAGCATTACATTGCGAATTTCTTCAGGATTAACAAGAATTCTTTTCGGTAAACCAGAAACAATATCACGACCATATTTTTCAGTTTTCTTTTCATTAGGAAATTTAATTAAAGAGCCAATTTCACATTTGATTTCTTCAGCAGTTTTTTCACCAATAACAACATTTTGTTCTGATCTTAAATATTTTTGAATTTCTTCATCAATGTATCTGCCAGCAACTTTAATCGAACCAGAAACAATAATGTCACCAGAAGCAATAACGGCAATATCAGTAGTTCCCCCACCAATATCTAATACTAAATTACCAACAGGTAAATGAATGTTTATTCCAGCCCCAATGGCCGCCATTTTTACTTCTTCTTCAACAAGAACATGACTTGCGCCCATTTCTGATGCAACTTTTCTTAAAGCTGTTCGTTCTAATTCAGTAACACCAGATGGACAAGCCAATAGGACAATAGAATTTTTTCAAACATTAGTTAAACGAATGCGATCAAAGATGTAGCGCAGTAAATCTGTTGTTGCTCCTAAATCAGAAATAACACCATCAACTAATGGTGTTACCATACGAATATTGCTATGAGTTTTTCCCACCATTTCGTATGCGGCACTTCCAACAGCAATTAATTTATTAGTACGAACATCATATGCCATTACTGAAGGTTCGTTATAAATAACACCTTGTCCAGATACGTATGCTAATGAATTAGCCGTTCCCAGATCTAGTGATAGGAAGTTAGCTTTTTTTTGATTAAACATCAACTTAAATCCTCCTTTTTAAATTTAGATAATCACAGTAATTATAGTATATAAAATTTATTTTTCAATCAATATAATTTCTTTTTAAAAGTTAAATGACTATTTTGTGAAATTATCATCATCTTTATTTTAATTATGAGATATTTTAAGAAACTAAGTCAACATAAAATTAATAAAAATTTTGTAAAAATCACAAATAGTTAGGACATTTGATTTTTAACTAGTTGTTGCAATTGGTAAATTAAGTAATATTGTTGTTTTACCTTTTAGTGGTTGATAACCTAAAATCGTTATTTTAACAATTTTGTTAGTAGTTGATAAGTCAATATATCTAGGTTTTCCTCAATTAAAATATTCATCAAAACCAATAACAAAATTATTTTCAGTTACTGAACTTTCTCGTTCTTTTAATATTTTTAATATTTCTGGTTTGATTGCTAAATTTAATTCATATTCTTTAACTTGTTGAGGATTTGTTGCCTTAATTTTGGTAATTGTAATTGAAGTAATATAGCGAACATCTTTATTTTTAAAGTATCTTAATATTTCATTTTCTTTGATGATTTGAGCATCGTTATTATTTTTATTAGGTTGCAAATTTGGTTTATTTATAGTGAAGCTATTATTTTTTTTATTCTCACAAGAAATTAAATTTACTGTTCCAGCGACTGTTAAAATAGTTTCTCCTAAAATTATCAAAATTTTTTTCATATTTTATTATCCTTTATTTTATTTTTTACTTGATATTGTAATAAGAGTAATGCTGATTTGTTGTAAGACTTTAAACTTTTATTATGCTTTATTCGGTTTTAATTAATTATAAATTGCATTTTTAACACTAATATTATTTTCTTCATCAACTTGTTTTAAAAATTGATATTAATAATACCATACCATAGAGTTATGAGAAGGTACAAGTCTTTTTATAAAAATGGTCAAGGCAGATTTAATGGTGATTTTAATATTTTTTTAATTGTGCAAAGTATTGGGGATGGTAAATTTTTAATGGGCGCATAAAGTTTTGTTAGGTGGGTAAAGATTTGAATAATTTTGAAAGAAAAGCAACTAAAAATTTATTACCTTTTTACTTGAAAAATAATTAATAAAACAAAATATTTAATATTAACAAACATATTCTTAATAAAAGGTTATAAAAACTAAGTAAAATGCTTATAAAAACAACATTAAAATAATTTTTTACAACAAAAATCATACATAAGAAATATATACTTAATTTGCATATTGAAATAATTTATAGTAAATGACTATTTTTTCTTTTTTAAAAAATACCTAAGAAAACTAAACGCGACCTTTTTAATAAAAATTTAATAATATTTTATTTACTATGTTATAATTATATGATATGAAAAACTATTATAGGATTTAAAAATGAAACCACAAGCAGTACTTTTAAAATATAATTTACATCCGATGAAAAAATGAGGACAGAATTTTTTAAATAATGAACAAATAGTTAATCAAATTACGAATAGTTTTAGATGTGAGAATACTGATGGCATTTTAGAAATTGGAACCGGATTAGGAATAATGACGGTTAGTCTTTTAAAAAAGGCACAAAAAGTAGTTAGCATTGAAATTGATAAAAAATTAATTCCAATTTTAAATGAACAATTTAAAAATGAAGCAAATTTTAAACTTATTAATGATGATTTTTTAAATGTTAATTTACCATTATTAATTAAAGAACATTTTGTTAATATTAAACGAGTTCATATTGTTGCTAATTTACCATATTATTTAACTTCACCAATTTTATTTAAATTATTAGATAATGTTCAATATTTTACGAGTTTTACATTAATGATGCAAAAGGAAGTAGCTCAAAGAATTACTAGTTTACCAAATAATAAAGCATATAGTAATTTAAGTGTAATTTGTCAGTATTATAGTAAAGTGAGTATTCCTTTAAAAGTAAGTCGTCATAATTTTTTTCCTGAACCTAATGTTGATAGTTGAATTGTTCATTTTGCTTTACAAAAAAATTATCAAGTTGATAATGAAAGAGAATTTAATGATTTTGTTCGCAAATTATTTGCTATGAAAAGAAAAACTTTACTTAATAATTTAAATCTGATTACTAATAATAAACAAATTTCTGAATCATTAATTTTAAAATTAAATTTACCTTTAACCATTAGAAGCGAACAGTTAACAATTGAACAGTTTATCAATTTATACCATTTTGTTAAAGATAATGGTAATATAATATTAACGAGGAGGTCATTTAATGACAAATAATAGTTATGAGCATGTTGCTTTTTTTGGATTGAATGCCAGTAAAAAATTAGCACAAGAAATTTGTAATATTCTTAAAGTTCCTTTACAGGAAGCAAAAGTAAATAATTTTGCAGATGGTGAAATTTCTGTTGAATCTTTAATGTCAGTTCGTGGTAAAGATGTTTATGTAATTCAATCAACATCATTTCCAGTTAATGAAAATTTAATGCAATTATTAATTTTTATTGATGCTTTAAAACGAGCATCAGCTAATAAAATTAATGTTGTAATTCCATATTTTGGTTATGCACGACAAGATCGGAAAGCAAAAGGGCGACAACCAATTACTGCCAAATTAGTAGCTAATATGTTAACTGGTGCTGGTGCTGATCGGATTATGTTAGTAGACATTCATTCATCACAAATTCAAGGTTTTTTTGATATTCCTGTTGATGATTTACGATCAAGTCATGATTTTGCGGAATATTTTTTAGAAAAAAAACTTAATAATGTTGTTGTAGTATCGCCAGATCATGGTGGTGTTACCCGAGCGCGACATTTAACAACTTATTTACCTGGCGAATTAGCAGTTGTTGTTAAAAAACGCCCTGAACCTAATGTTAGTGAAGTTGAATTTGTGCTTGGTGATATTAAAGATAAAAACTGTATTATTATTGATGATATGATTGATACGGGTGGTACCATTGTTAATGCAGCGAGAGCATTAAAAGATGCTGGTGCCAAAACTGTTTATATTGCTGCCACGCATCCAATATTTAGTGGTAAAGCTGTGGAACGGTTAAAAAATGCGGTCGCTAGTGGTATTGTGAATGAAGTTGTTGTTACTAATTCAATTGAATTGTTAGAAGCAAAAAAATTTACTGGTTTAAAAATAATTTCTATTGCTGGTTTTTTAGCGAAGATGATTAATGCTTCTATTAATTGTGAATCATTGTCAGAAATATATGCTACTCGTTCAAAAAAATTATCAAATTTACAGGAGTAATAGTTAATTAACTCGAATTCTAGCGAGTTTTGTTTATTTAATGAATTTTTTGCGAAAGGTTAAAAAAATGAAATTAATTGTAGGTCTAGGAAACCCTGATAAAAAATATGTCCATACGCGACATAATATTGGTTTTCAAATTATTGATGCTTTAGTTAAAAAATGAAATATTAAGTTAGATAGTAAAAAAATGGATGGTCAATATGGTAAAACGATTAAAAATAATGAAAGTATTATTTTGTTAAAACCATTAACATATATGAATTTATCAGGATATAGTGTTTCATCAATAACTAATTATTTTAAAATTGCAATATCCGATATCATTGTTATTTATGATGATGTTGATTTACAACTTGGAGTTATAAAATTACGGCATAGCGGTAGTAGCGGTGGTCATAACGGTATTAATAGCGTTATTAATAGTTTAAATAGTAATAAAATTAAACGGATTAAAATTGGTATTGGTAAAGATAATGCTTATGATACTAGTTCTTGGGTTTTAGGTAAATTTACTAATAAAGAACAACCAATCATTGATGACACCGTTAATAAAGTTTTAAATATTATTGATGATTTTGTTGTTGATTTTAATTTTGAAAGAGTTATGAATATTTATAATTAAGTTTTGTAGTAAAATACAAGTAATAATAAAATAATTAAAGGAAGTAATGAAATGAGAAATACATTAGCAATTATTGGTAGTCAATGAGGTGATGAAGGAAAAGGCAAAATAAGTGATTATTTTGCGCAAAATAGTGCCGTTATTGTTCGCTGAGCTGGTGGTGATAATGCTGGTCATACAATAGTTTTTAATAATGAAAAATATAAGTTAAATTTAGTTCCGTCAGGGATATTTAATGAGCAAGCAATTAATATTATTGCTAATGGTTGTGTTATTAATTTAGAAAAGTTAATTATAGAAATTAAAAGCTTACAAGATAAGGGTTTTTCGTGTCGTAACTTAAAAATTTCAAATCGTGCCCATATCATTATGCCATATCATTTAAAAATTGATGAATATCAAGAAGCAAAGCGAAAACATATTATTGGGACAACTAAAAGAGGCATTGGGCCCACATATGAAGATAAAATCGCAAGAGTAGGCATTAGAATTTGTGATTTAGAAAATCCATTAACATTAAAAGCAAAATTAGAAAATGTTATTGCGATTAAAGAAGATATTTTAAAACAAATATATCAAGATAATTTGCATATTATAGTAGATGATTTATTAAAACAATGTCAAGAGTGATATGCGGTAATTAAACAATATGTTTGTGATACTTCATTATTATTAAATAATTTAATTAAAGCAAATCAAAAAGTATTATTTGAAGGTGCCCAAGGAGTAATGCTAGATATTGACCACGGAACATATCCTTTTGTTACTAGTTCTAATCCCTCAGCATCATCAATTGCTGTTGGGGCAGGAATTGCTCCGTGAATGGTTAATAATATATTAGCAATTAGTAAACCATATAATACTCGTGTTGGTAGTGGTGTATTAATTACGGAAATGAATGCTGAAATGGCCCATACAATTAGAGAAGTTGGTAAAGAATATGGTACGATATCATTACGACCACGCCGGATTGGTTGATTAGATATTGTTGTTTTACAACATGCAAGTCGTGTTAATGGGTTTACATCATTAGCAATTATGCTTTTAGATGTTTTAAGCAATATTAAATTATTAAAATTATGTGTTGCTTATATTTATAAGGGTGAAAAAATTAATTATATTCCCGCTGATATTGAAGAGTATGAAAAATGTCAACCAGTTTATATGGAATTAGCTGGTTGAGAAGCGGATATTACAAAAGTAAAATCGTGAGCAGAGTTACCTGAAAATGCTAAAATTTATTTACAAACAATTAGTAAATTAGTTGATTTACCATTGGCATTATTTTCTGTTGGTCCAGATCGTGAACAAACAATTTTAT
The DNA here is from genome assembly GCF_964030685.1 of Spiroplasma endosymbiont of Dilophus febrilis. Classification (NCBI taxonomy): domain Bacteria; kingdom Bacillati; phylum Mycoplasmatota; class Mollicutes; order Entomoplasmatales; family Spiroplasmataceae; genus Spiroplasma; species Spiroplasma endosymbiont of Dilophus febrilis. The sequence goes on along the minus strand of NZ_OZ034912.1, from coordinate 999,809 downwards.
TAACTGAAATATTTTAAGAAAAAAGAGGTTTTAATTAATGGCAACAGTAGCAATTTTTTTAGCAACTGGTTATGAAGAAATTGAAGCAATAACTGTTATTGATATTTTACGAAGAGCAAAAATTAATATTGATATTATTAGTAGTGAAAATAAAGATTTTATTGTGGGTGCTAATAATATTACTATTAAAAGTGATTATTATTTTAGTCAAATGCCTAATGATTATGCGATGCTAATTTTACCTGGTGGAGCGACGGGTGTTAATAATTTACAAAAAAATGAACATTTAATGAACTTATTAAAAACATTTAATGAACAAAATAAATTTATTGCTGCGATTTGTGCTGCCCCGCAAATTTTAGGATTGTTAGGCATTGCTAATAATAAGAATATTAGTGTTTATCCTGAGTGTTTCAATGGTTTAGAAACTGCTAAAATTATTAGCAATGAAGCGGTTGTTATTGATGGTCATATTATTACGGCATCATCACCTGGTGTTGCGATTAAGTTTGCTTTACAACTAGTCGCAATATTAACTAATGATAATATTAAAGAAATGATTACAAAGCAGTTAGTAATTTTATAAATCTATTTCCATAAAGGAGGAACAAAGATGATTAAGCGTTATCAAACAAAAGAAATGAAAGTGATTTGAAGTGAAGAAAAGAAATATGATACTTGATTAAAAGTAGAATTATTAGTGTGTGAGGCATGAGGCAATTTAGGATTAATTGATAAATCTGATTTAAAAAAATTGAAAAAAGTTAAAGTTGATTTAAAATTAATGAATAGTTTAGAAAAGCAAACACAACATGATATGGTTGCTTTTACAAGAATGTTATCACATAGTTTAGAAAATGAAAAACGCTGAATTCATTTAGGATTAACTTCAACTGATGTTGTTGATACCGCCCAAAATTATTTAATTAAGCAAGCAAACGATGTTATTGCTAAAGAACTGCAAAAATTATTAGATAATTTAAAACTAAAAGCTTTAAAATATCGGAATTTAATTTGTATTGGCAGAACACATGGCATATTTGCCGAACCGACTTCTTTTGGTTTAAAATTTGTTTTATGGTATGAAGAAATTAATCGGCAAGTGGAAAGATTTTTGTTAGCTCGTAAGCAAATTGAAGTTATTAAAATTTCTGGTGCGGTTGGTAATTATGCGAATGTTGAACCAGTTGTGGAGGATTTTGTCAGACAAGAGTTAGAATTAGGTGTTGATAATATTTCAACACAAGTAACCCAAAGAGATCGGCATGCCTTTCTTTTTAGTGTTTTTGCAAATATTGCTTCCACATTAGAAAAAATTGCTCTTGAAATTCGTCATAGTCAGCGAAGTGAAGTTGATGAAATTCGCGAAGGATTTTCATTAAACCAAAAAGGTTCTAGTGCGATGCCTCATAAACAAAATCCAATTGGGAGTGAAAACATTTGTGGGTTAGCGCGTCTGATTCGTGCTAATAGTGTTGTTGCTTATGAAAATAATTTGTTATGAAATGAAAGAGATATTTCGCATAGTTCTAATGAAAGAATAATTATTAGTGGAACATTTTCATTATTACATTTTATTTTAAAGCGGATGAATGCGATTCTTAATCTTTTAGAAGTTAATGAAAAAAATATTGCTTTAAATATTGAAAAAACATTTAATACTTTTTTTAGTCAAAGATTATTATTAGAAATTATTAAGAAAACCCAATTTTCTCGTGAAGAAATTTATGATTTTTTACAAGAGTGTACTTTTGCTAGTTTAAAAGAAAAACGAGATTTTAAGGAAGTTGTTAAAGAATATAAAATTTCTAAATATTTAGATGATGAGCAATTAGAAAAATGTTTTGATATTAATTATTTTGTTCGTAATGTTAATATTATTTATGAACGGGTTTTTCCTAAAAGAGAATAGGATAAGATAATAATGATTCAGAAAAGTTTTCGTAATGAGCAGCCATCGCTATATTTAGTAGCAACACCAATTGGCAATTTAAAAGAGTTAAATAGTCGGATTGCAGAAACTTTACAACTGGTTGTTGTAATTTTTTGTGAAGATACAAGAGTAAGTAAGAAAATATTACAACATTTTAATATTAAGAAAAAACTTATTTCGTTACATCAACATAATGAAAAAGAACGAATTGATTTAGTATTACAATTTTTAAATAATAATCAATCAGTTGCTTTGCTAAGTGATGCTGGCTATCCATTAATATCGGATCCCGGATATCAATTAGTCCAAGCAGTAATTGCTAAGGAATATAATGTTGTTAGTATTAGTGGTTCTAGTGCGTTATTAAATGCTTTAGTTTGTTCGGGATTACCACCATATCCGTTTTCTTTTTGAGGTTTTTTAGACCACAAAGTAGGAAAACTTAAACAACAAGTTGAACAATTAAAATATCGTTCTGAATCGTTAATTTTTTATGTTGGTGTGCATCATTTAGAAAAAACATTAAGGGTGATGAAAGAAATTTTAGGTAATCGTGATGTTTGTTTAGCAAGAGAGTTAACGAAGATGTATGAAACTATTTATCGAATGCCATTAAATGATATTATTAACCTTGATTTAACTTCATTAAAGGGTGAATTTGTGTTAATTGTTAAAGGATATGAAGTGGTGGTTGATTATCGTTCTTTAACTATTAAAGACCACATTATCTTAGTAGCTAAAAAGCAAAATATTACTATTAAAGAAGCAATTAAGGAAGTAGCAAATATGCGAAATCTTCCTAAAAGTCTTGTATATCAAGTCTATCATCAAGAGTAACCCTAGGAGGGGGCGTATAAAGTTTTTATAGGTCTAAATATATATCTTTTAATGAGACAACCAGAAATGGTTGTCTTTTTGCATTTTAAGGGGGTAGATAAATTAATCAGAATTAAGTGAAATGGAATATAAATAAACATCAATGGATAAGTGGCCATTATTTATTGCTGTAACGATATAAGTTATAGGTGCTAATAAATTAGTGCTTATAAATATTTTTAATCGTGCAGTAATTAATAATTTGTGTTGCAACCAAACTTAGTTAACTTAGTTTATGTAACAGAATATGAACTTTAAAAATCTGAATAAATCAGAATTTTAAAAATTAAAACTAAATTTTTATAACTAAGTATATAAAAACTTAGTTTAGAAAGGATTAAAAATATGTTTATAAAGAAAAACCCTAATGTAGAAAACTTTTTTATTAATAAAAAAGTAATTTGCAAAGAAACTTTAAAAGCAATAAAAATTAAAGCACCAATAAATAAAGAAAATATCTTTATTTGGTTTGCTAAAGATTTTGTAAGAGATGGTAAATATCCAAACTCAGTTTGTATAGGGATTATTAAAAATAAACTCTATGAATTAATTTTTCAAAACGGAATTACTAAAGAAGAAACAATATACGATAAAGTAACTGGTGAGATTTTATTAGAGATGTTTAAAAAACAAAAGCTAGAAAATAAGCAAAAAACTTATAATTATTTCTCACAAAATTCTTCGATGATAGAAGAATTATAAAAAATAAAGGAGATAAAAAATAGTGGCTACTTGAATTCAAATCATAATAGTAACAATTATTGCAGTTGCTTTTATTTCAGTAATTGCAGCGACATTATGACATTTAATAGAAAAAGCATTAAAAGTTAGAAATGAAAGAAAAAACAAAGGAGATAAAAAATGTTAAATTCATTACTTATGGAATTAAAAATATTAGCAAGTTCTACTAGCTTTGGTGATGGTGCAGCTGCAATGTGAGAAGGACTAGGAAAAGCTTTAGCAAAAGTAAAAGAAGGTGTGTATGCAATAATGCCTGAAACAATGATATTTTTAGGAGATGCTTGACCGATCTTATTAGTAATAGCAGTATCGATTGTTTGAAAAATACTTTTTGCATTCTTAGGAATGTTAAACATTAGAAAGGTTTAGAAGGGTAATATTTACCCTTCTATAAAATAACGATGTATAAATATTGATCGGAATTTATTGACATCATAATCGGTAAAGATGCACCTGTAGAAATCAAAGTTATATCATTTATTATTTTTATAATCTTATTTTTTGGAACATTTTTTAAAATCGCTAAAGGAATATGGAGCGTATTCAAAATATAATGCAAAAAGATTGAGAAAAATTTCAAGAATTTTTAATTAAAATTTTTATCTTTATCCCTAAAAATCGGTTTGAAAATATTGTTCCAAAATTAACCGATACCAATTATTACATTATGATGTGTGGCATATGATTAGTTATTATTGTTTTTATTTGATTTGTGTTATGAATAACTTTTAAAATTTTGAGTTGATAAAATGAAAGAAAAATTAAAACTAATTTGAAAAATCTGATGACACACTAATGCATACTTATTAATTTATTCAGGAGTTGATTTATTATTAGCTATTGGGTTATTTATGACTACAGGTTTATGATATTGAATATTATTTAGTATTCAATGTAGTTACTTTTTAATTTTTTGTTATACGCACTTAAAATATCAATTTAATACGCACAATCTTAATAGTTTTATTTGGGATAGTCCAATATCTTTAGTAATTGGGAAATTAGGTACTGGTAAAACTTTATTTCTAGCTTATTTATCAGAAGTAATGAAACATAAAGCAGAACATATTTATAGTAATTTCCCAGTTGATGACAAACATACTAAACTATTAACTTTTAACAACTTAGATTTTACGAATCGAACAAAACTAGTACCGCCAGATAATAGTTTAATTTTATTTGATGAAAGCTATTTATATATCGATGGAACTAGTCCCCACGATGAAAAAATAACACATTCAGGTAAGATTCCGTGAATTGTGCTAGCACGCCATTTTAAAAATCGAGCAGTGTTTACTGCTCAAAGAAGTGGAATGCTTTGAAATAACATTAGAGAATTATCTAGTTGTTTAATTATTCCATTAAAACTAAGAAAACCAAAAATTAAGAAGAAAGGGTTTAATCTATTTAATCGTTTCTTTATTATGAAAATCGGTATTTTTCAAGACATCGATAGTTATGAAATTTGAAAAAATAAATCAACGGAAAGATTAGCTGATGGTAAAAGAGTTAAACATAAATCGGATGACGGTATGGGAATCCACTTTTTTAAAATAATTATTCCTCTAGAATATGTTGAGAAATATGATAGTTACTGATTAAATTTTGTTCGTGATCTTAAAAATGATGAAATTATCAATAAACGAGAATATCGTTGATGAGAAATTCAAAATCTTGATAATAAAGAAAAATTAAAGTTGTTCGATATTGATATTCTTAAGAAAAACTTGCAAAAAAAAGCAACTGAAAAACCAAGTTGAAAAAAACCTAAGGAGAAAAAATAGAATGCAACTTTTACTAGTAGCAGTAATTAAAAATGAAGAAATATGAAATAAGCTATTTTCTTTCATCTTTGAAATTTATCTATTTATTTTTGATGCTATTTGAAATACAGAAATTCCTTTAACTGATATTAAAGTTGGTTACTTTTTAATTTTTTGATTAATTGTGCAACTTTCAATTTATGCCGTTAATGGTACTTCTACAGAATATAACAATATGGGAAGTTCAGTATCAAAAGCATACAGTTCTGCTGTTAAAAGTGGACGAAATGCTAAAAATCGCCATCGCTCAAATAAAGTATATCGTGAAAAGCAAAAGAAAGGAAAGTAAGTAAATGATTAAACTAATTTTATTGATCGTAGCTATTGGCATTTTTGGCACCGGATTCCTAACGATGATAATTAATCAAATAGACTTCAGCAAAAAACATCATAATGGACTTATATAACTCCAATACGATGCTTTTATCGTGATTTGGTAAAATAGCAGTTTTGTTTTTACACCCGCTAATGTTGGCAGTATCAAGTATTTATATAGTTTACTTTATTATCTCAAAAACATTATACAGTTAATCAAGTAAATGAATACAGAATATATATTATTTTATTTTCGGTGGCTGGAACGCCTAATATTTTCAAAATAAATTATTTGTAAAAAAATGAAAGGATTTTAAAATGAAAACATTTTTCAAAAATTTAGTTAACTGAACTAAAAAAGCAAAATTTAATTTAATGTTAATAACGCTTACCCTTACAGCTGCTAATTTAATAACATTAATTGAGCACAAGATACTGCCAATTTGAGTTACAGTATTTCCAACAATAATAACTATAATACTATTTCTACTAGTAATAATATGACCTATAAGTAAACTTAATGAAGTTTGATTAGATAGAAAAGAGCGAAGAAAGCAAGAAGTAGAAAATTTTTTAAAAGAAGAAATTAAAAGTAGAGACAAAACAATTGCCGAATTAGAAAAATGAAATACTATCCATATCAATCAAAAGTCAGACTTAATAATTGAAAACCAAAAACTAAAATGAAAGAATAAAGACAATGAAAAAGTTGTTTAAAATTTATAATTCAATAAATGAAGCTTTATGTGTATTATTTTCAGTCATTAGTATAATTTCGTGCATTTTATTTTATTTAGCAATGATAAAAGTAATTAATTGATTATTTCCTTCGATTATTTTTGCGATTGGATGTTGTAACTGTATTTTAGAAATTATATTGTCAATTTACTGGTCACGAAAGGAAACTGAATTAAATGATTTATAAAATAATATCATTAGTAACTATTATTCAAGTAGCATTATTTAGTTTCTTAACACCTTTAGGAAAGATAATTATACCTAAAACAGATATTCCTACTAGTTATGTTCAACGAGCAAATACTGGCATTAATGAAGAAGACTTTATCAACACAATGTTCCTAAAAGCAGAATTCTTTGAAAATTGATCAGATACTAACTACTTTATTAACCCAACACTAAAAACTTCAAAACCACTGAAATACAATGAAAAATGATATTTAGATTATATCGATGATAGCTATTCAACAGCTCTCGGAATTGAATTAGCCAGTTTAGACTTTCAAAATTTCTATTTACATTATAAATCAGAAATTGATAAAGTTTTTAATCCTGTATATGAAAAATTAAAGGGTGATGCTTTAAATTGATTTAAGGATAAACTTTATCAACCACTCAGTCAAAACAAAAAATTCTTCTTAAAAAATGTAATGGAGCTAATGTTACATATTTTAGGTGCAGGACAAAGATATATCGCGGTCGTTGAAGAATTTGCTGGAGAAATTGAAGGTTGGTTAGGTTGAACTGATGATTGGTTTGAAAAACAAAGTATTCAGATAAATAATAAATTAAAGAATAATTTTAAATATTACACATATCATAGTATGTATGCAGAAACTCGATATTGAAATAAAAATGGAGTTATTCGCAGTCAAAATGAATTAACTTCACGATATACAGAATTTGCTACAGAACTAAGCGAAATGGAATTTAGAAGTAAAGAAAGTGCTAGATTATATAATTACAATGGTTATTTAGTCAATAAATGAAACGAATTTAGAAATTCAGCAATAAAATTTTTACAAAAATATGAAGATATCATCGTTACTGAAATGTTTCGCGTACAAAAAGGGGGTAGTCCCAACTATGAAGAAATTATACCTTATGAAGAAAATAAGAAAATTATTTTTTATATGGAAATAATCGATGAAGAGTTAAAAACAGAAAGACAATATATTTTCACAATTACAATTAACAACAAAAATAAAATTCAAGCCGGTAACTTAAAACTACACCATCTAAAAAACAATACATTTGAAAATAAAAAATTAAATTTCGAGTTAAATTTTGTTTCGATAAAAGAAGAAACATATAGTTTAGACACGAAAACATTCAGTTACGAAAATAGCAGAGAAATTATATACGAACAACTATATGGCACGATTAAAATTAACGACTTTTTAACCGCATTCTTTAGCAATGCAGTAATTCCTATTTTTCAGAATCGTAGTAGCTTCATTGAGAACGGTTATTTAAATGAACTAGAATATAATAGCGTACTTCTTAATTTTTTTGGTTTAAAAGAAATAGATTTCATTAATACAGTAAAAATTGATGAAAAAGAAGAAAATAAGGGTAACTGAAATGGCATCATTAAAAACATTATTAATATTTCAAAGAATTTTTATAAAGACTATTTAAGAGCTTTATTTGACCTAAATAATAACACATACATCCAAGGGCAGAAAGCTAATCACGGATTATTAGCTAATAACGGATTTAAGATTTACCCAAGATATTTTTATTTTTCGGATAAATATTCAGAATTAGACTTTAATCTATATTCAGCATATAAAAATAAATTCTATAACACAAAATACGGAATCAATTTCAATTACGATTATTCTATTAAAAAATCATTCAATATTTTAAAAAATGAAGGAGAAGTTTTTAAAAAACCACCAGAAAATAATAAATATAAATTTAAACACACGAAAATGGAAGAGCAAAAAATAGGCTATAACATTTTTGAATTACAAGTTAAAAAATAGATGGTAAATATAAATATTACGATTTCAATTTCGGGATTTATAACTGACAAGAAATTACAAAAGATGGAATTAACCCTGATAAACAGTGATGAGAATACAAACCAGAAAGTTGCAGCTGATACAATATTGCTTGTCATATAAAAAATGGAGTCATATGAATTATAAATAACATTCCAGGAGTAAAAGAAACTAATGAACTAGCTAGTGGAATTGGTAAAATATTAGATGTAACTAAAGAATTCTTTAGTGGTATTTTTGAAATGTGAAAATTTAGCCCAATGGTTTATAACACTGTAACTAATATTTTTATGTTAATTATCTTTATGAAAGTAGTTAAACTACTATAAAAAATGACTAAGTACTTAGTCATTTTTTGGTTCTACTTCTTCTTTTTCATAATGATCTACAAATAAACCATTATGATTTTTTTTAATTGTTACAGTTCAATAAATTCATCCAGTATCTAAAGAACCACAGCTTGCCGTACCTTTTACTTCATACTTATTTTTTAATTCTCATCTTCAATAACCTAAACTTTTAACACCACATTCGCTTAAATTATTAGAAAATAAATACTTTAAAGCAATTTTTGTAAGTTTTTCATAATCTTCTATTTCATTATGCATATCATCATATTTTATTTCTAAATGTTGATTGGAATAACTATCAGAGCAAGAAGTTAAAGATAAAATGGGTGTTATAAATGAAACTGACAAAATCAATGATTTAATTATATTTTTCATAAAAGAACTCCTTTTGTTTGTTAAAATTATAACAAAATCTTTGAATTTGTTAAAATTAATCTACCTAGTTAAAGAAAGGTAGATTTTTTAATGTTTTTGACTGAAAATTATTATGATAAGAAAATAGCTAATAAATTCTTGGAATATGAACAAGATATTAAAAATGAATTTGAAAGTTTAGATGAAAAATTGTTTCGAAGTAAACCGGATTTTTTATTTTCCATTGGTAAGTTTAATCGAACTGTTATTACGCCGTATGGGGTTGTTTGTTTTAAAAGGCGAAAATATCGCTATTTAGAGCATAATACTTGAAAGTATTTATTTCTCTTAGATAATGAAATTGGTTTAAAAGCTTATCAAAGAATTACTACGGAACTGAAACTAAAGATATTAAGTAATATTAATGATGGTAAAAGACAAAAAGATATCCTTGATATGTATAGCAATGCTAATATTTCGAGAATGTCAATTTCTAATATTATTAATGAATTTAAGAGCAATAGCTATTATCGAATTGCTAAAAATAATATTTTTGAAAAAGATAAAATTGACTTGGAAAGCAAGTTTTTATATATTCAACTAGATGAAACATTCTTAAATTTAAAGCGTAATAATAAAGCTAGTAAATATAAAATTCGCTTAGCTACGTTTCATACGGGTTACGATAAAAAGGCTAATTTTAATCGACCAAAGCTTGAAAATAAACGGGCGTTTTACATTAAAGTAGCATCAAAAACTCCTATTAGTACTGAAAAATATTTAGATTTAGTATTAAAAGAAATTAATATTTTCTATAAGAACATTAATTTTAAAAAGATTATTGTTTGTGGTGATGGTGCAAGCTGAATTCGTAAATTTGCTGAATTTTATAAATTTCCTTATATTTTAGATAAATTTCATTTAATAAGATACTTTAAAGGCTGTTTATTTAGTAACAGAAAATATGTTACTTGAGAGATGTTTAAAGACTTACTTAGTAGTTATTTTAATGGCAATTGTGCAGAAATAATTAGTCATCTTAAAAAGTGATTAATTGTAACTATAGATAGTAATGGCAACGATAAAATTAAAGAAGCTATTAAGTATGTTGAGAATAATAAAGATGGTATTCATAGTCAAGAATTGAATTGAAATATTGGTTGCTCGATAGAAAGTGATATTTCGCATATGGTAAAGTCAGCATTAGGATATGGTGCTAAAGTTTATTGTAACAATAATTTTAAAACAATTATGGATTTAAGAATAGCTAAGGTTAATGAAATAGATATTTTGAAATATTATGAAGCTGATTTATTAGCTGAGACAGCAGAGCAACAAGCAAAATTTAAAAGATTACGATATATTCATTGATCAAAAATGAAGTCTGATTATCAAAGCAGAAAGGGGAAAAACCGTGTTTTTTTGTTAGATAGTATTCCAGTGCTGTTGATTAGATAATATTGCAGTTTGGGCGCATAAAGTTTTGTTAGGTGGGTAAAGATTTGAATAATTTTGAAAGAAAAGCAACTAAAAACTTATTACCTTTTTACTTGAAAAATAATTAATAAAACAAAATATTTAATATTAACAAACATATTCTTAATAAAAGGTTATAAAAACTAAGTAAAATGCTTATAAAAACAACATTAAAATAATTTTTTACAACAAAAATCATACATAAGAAATATATACTTAATTTGCATATTGAAATAATTTATAGTAAATGACTATTTTTTCTTTTTTAAAAAATACCTAAGAAAACTAAACGCGACCTTGCAGTTTAAAAAAATCATATAAATTTGAATTCTATGATAAAATAAAATTTGTAAAAAGCGATCTTAGTATTTCTATATTAAATACAGTAATTTTTTGAAAATAAAATAATTCTGGTTATCTAATTAAAGATATCCCTATAACAACTTTACACGACCCCCAAGAGTGTAAAAACTATTGGAGAAAATAATGATGCATTATTACTAGAACTTAAAACACAATATGATGCTATTAAATCAAATGATACAGTTGTTGTAATTAAAGAGTTAACTGAATTTAATAGTGAAAAAACTACTGCTTTAAAGTATGTTAAGACTCTTGAAGACTACCGATTTCAAAAAGAAAAAGCTTTAAATGAGAAATTAGCTGAGAAGGATACTCAAATTACTAAATTAAATGACCAAATTAAAATATATACAAAACAAGTTAACTTAATTACTGATTTAGTTGCTACTTTTGGTAAAGAAGGTAGTTTAAAAGAACTTAAAAAAGTAAAAGAAGAAGCGAAATTTGAAGACCAAGTTGATCATATTAAAGCTGAGTTTGAAAGAATAATTAAAGAAAAAACTAAGCTTAATACTGAAAATGAAGCAAATAAGCAAGAAATTAAGGATGCTAATGAGGCTTTAGATGCTTTACAAATAGCGATTGATACTGGTAAAACCGTTAAAACTGAATTAGAAACTGCTGTTGACAACTTAGAAAATTTAATTAACGACTTCAAACAATAAGAGGCAATATTATGATGTTTAAAAATCTTTTAAACCTTTTAATTGTAGCTAGTTTGACAGTTGGGGTAGGGGTTACTTTAACAGCTTGTGCTGGTAAAGCACCAATTCCTACGGAACAAAACTTAATTGTTAAAGATAGTATTTTTGATGAAATTGTTAATAACACTTTATTTCGCGTTGAAAAACAAAGTTTAGTGAATAAAATTAATGATTTGACTAATCAAATAAAAAATCTTGATAAAAATATTGATTTAACTATTGCACAACTAGAAAATATTAAGGTCAAATTAGAAATTAAGATTAAAAAATACCAAGATGAATTAGCACTTTTAAATGCTGATTTACAAAAATTGGATGAGTTAGTTAATAGTTTTGGTAAAGATAAATTAAAGGATATTAAACCTTTTACGGGTTCTAAAACTGATTGAAAGGGTAAAATTGCCCATATTAAAGCTGAATTTTTACGAATAATTGGTGAACGAAAAGATTTAATTAAGGAAAATCATAGTTTAATAATACAACTTATTAAATTGTATTTTGAAACTGAGTTTGATTTTAATGTCCACAAATTAAATACTGGTAATACCAGATTAGATGCGTATAATAAGGCAAAAGAATTAATTAAAACTTTATTAGGTGATGATTATCAACTTTTAAAAATTTCATTTAAAGGTTCAGAAACTGATAATTTAACTGGTAATTCAGAATGATACGATATGGATATTACTATTGGTAAAGAAACGGCAACGATTCGTTTTAAAGTAAAAAATGTTGGTTTTATTAGAAAATCAAATGAAGAAATTTTAACTTTAGTTAAAAATTTTTTAAAAATTCGCTATAACTGAGGTTTGAAAGAACTTACAAACTCAAGGAGCGAAGCTATTGCTCTTTTAAAAGAACAATTACAAAAATATTTGGGAAAAATAAACTATGATCAAGTAAGTATTGAGGATGGAACACCAATTTCAAAAAATAATAAATTAACTTCTTTTTTTGGTGAAACAGATCTTGATTTAACTGTTAAAGTTGGTAGTTTAGATGAAGTTTCATTAAGTTTGTATTTAAAAGGCCTTTCACATATATAAAACTTATATAAATTAATAATAAAATAAATAAAACACACTTTGTATAAAGTGTGTTTTTAACATATGTGATTATTTGTTTAAAAAGTCTCATAGTTTAGTGTAATTCGGTTCCACTGATGTTTCTTCGTTAATATCAATATAGATAACGATGTTGTTTTCATCTAATACTAATAAGGTTCTTGCTAGAAGTTCTAGTTTTTGGATTACTAAACCAGTTTTAATGCCGAAATCACGGTATTTGTAATCAGATATAAGGATGTGATTATTGTCTTTAAAACTTTCACAAGCTTTATTTTGGGCGAAGGGTAGGTCTCTTGAAATTGTAATTAGTTGCATATTTTCTAGTTTACTAATATTTTCGTTCATATGTTTAGTTTGGGTTAAACAAGTGCTAGTATCAACACTGGGGACAACTGAGATTACTTTCTTTTTATTGACGATATCAGTTATTTTAAAGTCTGACATATTAAGATTAGTGGCGATAAAATCAAGAGTTTCACCAATTTTAATTGGTTCTTTAATTAATTGTAAAGGTTTTCCTTTCATTTTTACTTCCATATTAGTCCTCCTTAGGATATGTATAATTTAATTATATAAAGAAATGATGTAATATAATATATAATATAAATAATTTGATAAAGGATGAAGTTATGCAACCAAAATATTTTTATGTTTCAACGCCAATATATTATCCGAATAATGAATTGCACTTAGGACATGCGTATACAACAGTTTTAAGTGATGTTTTAGCGCGTTATAAGAAACAACAAGGTTATGAAGTATTTTTTACTACTGGTAGTGATGAACACGGACAAAAAATTGCTAAGGCGGCACAATTAGCAAATATTACCCCCCAAGAATTTGTTGATGGCATCGTTAATAAGTTTAAAGATTTATGAACAGCCTTACACATTGATTATTCTAAATTTATTAGAACTAGTAGTCAAGAACATACTATTGTTGTTGAAAAAATCTTTAATCAGTTATTAGCCCAAGAAGATATTTACTTAGATCAATATGAAGGTTGATATTGTATTGCTTGTGAAGAATTTGTTACTAAATCACAAATTTCTCGTGATAAGTTGCATTTATTATGTAATCAACAATTAAAGTTTTTACAAGAAGAAAGTTATTTTTTTAAAGTTTCAAAGTATCAAAAACAATTGTTAGCTTATTATCATCAACATCCTGACTTTATTTATCCCGAATCACGAATGAATGAAATGATTAATAATTTTTTAAGTCCGGGACTTCAAGATTTAAGTGTTACAAGAACAAGTTTTAATTGAGGGATTCCGGTTAAAGAAAATTCCAAACATATAATTTATGTTTGAATTGATGCTTTAAGCAATTATTTAAGTTCATTAGGTTATCTTTCATCAGATAATAGTGAATTTAATAAATATTGAGGCGAAAATAGTGAAATTGTGCAATTTTTAGGTAAAGAAATTACTAGATTTCATGCTATTTATTGACCAATCCTATTAATGGCATTAAATATTCGTTTACCTAATAAATTAATTAGTCATTCGTGAATCACAATGAATAATGATAAAATGTCAAAATCAAAAGATAATAGTATTAATCCATTACAATTAATTAATGAGTATGGTAGTGATGCTTTACGATTTTTTCTTGTTAATGATTTACATATTACCAGAGATAGTAATTATAGCTTACAATTATTAATTGATTCTTATAATAGTAATTTAGTTAATAATTTAGGTAATTTATTATCAAGAACAATGACAATGACCGAAAAATATTTTAATAATGTTATTCCGCAGTATGTTCCTAGTACTAATGATTTAGATAAGGCATTAGAACAACACATTCATTTAACAATTGAAAGTTATGAAGCAAAAATGGATCAATATTTAATTAATGATGCTGTTAAAGCAGTAATTGAATTATTACATTATACTAATAAGTATATTGAAGAAAGAACTCCTTGAATATTATTTACTAATCATGATGTTAATTTAAATAAAGTTATTAATAATTTATTACAAGTTTTAAAAGTAAGTGCGTATTTATTACAACCTGTTTTAGTAACGAAAAGTATTGTTATTTTTCAACAATTAAATATTAATTACGAACAGTTAAATTTTACAAATTTAACTAATTTTCAAGACTTAGATAATGTTAAAATTAATTTGAAACAAATATTATTTCCGCGAATAAATAATAGTTAATTATTTTTAATTTAAAGGAGGATATTTTATGAAAATTACTAAAGATTCTAATAAATGATGGTTCATTTATGAAATCGTAATTGCTGTCTTTACATTATCAGTTTTAATTTTTGGCTATGTTGAACATTTAATAACTAAAACTTGAATGCGAAGTATTGATGAGCCTTTTTCTTATACGGGTTTTCAAGGTCAATATTTTAGTTATTTTACAATTCAAAGTAATATTATTGTTTTTGTGTGATTTTTATTAGCAGCAATTTATCACTTTAAAAGTGATAAACCACTAGTTTTAAGACAAGGTGGTTTAATTGTCATCTCATTATATATTTCTATTACTTTTATAACATATATGACAATGATGCTCCCTTTTGCGGCGACAACAATGGCACCGATTACTTGATTTGAAAATATGAGTCAGCATTTAATTATTCCATTATTAGTAATTTGTTATATGTGTTTTCATATTGGTGAAAAACCAATTGTTATTAAAGAATATTTAAAGAAAAAATTATGAATTAATTTTCTTTATCCATTGTTTTACTTTTTATATATTATTCTTCGCTTGTATATGGGAGTATTAGATGATAAACCAACTTTATTGTATTTCCCTTATTTACCTAAATTAGATGTTGCGAATTGATTGTTAGTTGTTTTAGTTATTATCGCTAGTATCATTATTTTGATTTTATTTGTTGTTGTTAATATCTTTTATTGTTATATAAATAATAAAATATATGAACGAAAAGAAAAATAATCAAAAATCGCTAGAGTAGGGGGATATTTGACTTTTTGAGGTATTTTTTATATAATTAATAGGATAAGGTATAAATTAGAAATGAAGAGTTACTACTTTTTTTATGTAGTTTTGGTTTATATTGAGTAAAAATGAGGTATTAAAAGCTATGAATAAAATAGAAATAACAGGTCAAAAAATTACAAATTTAAACTATAAAAAAGTTTTAAATAAATGACAAATAGAAGTAGATTAAAATGGTTAAACGATGATTAAATATTTTAATTGTGACTGTTTTTTCGTTAGGAATTGGTACTAATTTAATTGCTTGTTCTTCGCAAACAAGGGCAAAAAATTTCATTAAGGAAGAAATTACGAATAATCAGTTATTAAATGAGGAAATAAACGCGTTAAAAAGAAAAATTGCGATTTTAACAAATGATTTTCAGGAGTTAATTAAGAAAAACAATGTTACTAAAAAAAGAATTGGACAATTAGAACAAAAATTGCGAGAAAAAATTACCCAACAAGAAAGTGAAATCGCGCAATTAATTGAATATACCAGTGAATTAACTAAGTTAATAAATAGTTTTGGTAGTGGTGAATTAGCAGATATTGCTAAGTTGCTTAAAGATAATGCCACTTTGGAAGATAAACTGCATCATATTAGAATGGAAATGGCAAGATTGTTAAATAAAGAGGAATTAATTGCTAAAAATGATGCTTTAAAAGTAAAAATTGTTTCTACATATTTAGAACGATTTAATGCCAATAATCGTTTTGGGGCGCATAAAGTTTTGTTAGGTGGGTAAAGATTTGAATAATTTTGAAAGAAAAGCAACTAAAAATTTATTACCTTTTTACTTGAAAAATAATTAATAAAACAAAATATTTAATATTAACAAACATATTCTTAATAAAAGGTTATAAAAACTAAGTAAAATGCTTATAAAAACAACATTAAAATAATTTTTTACAACAAAAAATCATACATAAGAAATATATACTTAATTTGCATATTGAAATAATTTATAGTAAATGACTATTTTTTCTTTTTTAAAAAATACCTAAGAAAACTAAACGCGACCGATTTAATTTTTTATCATTATCATAAAATAATTTGGTATAATGTTGATGGAATCGTTCAATCTTCCCATTAGATTGAGGCGAACGAATTGGTGTCGTTTCATGAACAATCCCATTATTTGAAAGAAAGGTTGTAAAAGGCCTTTCTTTTACTTTGTATGATTTTTTATTGCTTCAGTTAGTAGTAGTAAATTCCGGAGCATTGTCAGTACGAAGGCGTTTAATAGTTATGCCAAGTTCACGAAAATCTTTCATTGCTCTTTGCACGGCATTAATGGCGTTATTGGTTCCTAAACTATCATAAACATAGCCAAATACTATCCGTGTTATTTCGTCAATGAAATCATAAATATAATATTTTTTATCAACCGGAAAATTTGATGTGGTAATAATTTTAGCATCCATTTGTAAAAGACCAATCTCGGATACTTCATAACGCTTAAAATGGCGTTTTGTTTGTTTGATTTGTTGTTTTAATTCTTTTCAACGAGGGTCAGATTTAATTCAGCGATAAAAAGTTTTGATATTTTTCGGAACTTCTGAATTTTTAATATCGTGAAAACCGTTTTTTAAATTGTTAAATAAAGACCACATTCCGCCGGCTTGAAGATTTTTGTAATCAAAATATAACTCACATACTTTTTCACGAGAATTTAAACTATATTGATAATTAAGATTTTGTGGTTTTGTAGTTTTAAACAATAACAAATCTAAATTGTCAGAATAATAAGCGGTCATAATTTTTTCTGCCCAACGATAAAAGATTTTCGTTGCATTCTTAAAATATTTTTTAATAAGTTTTGTTAAAGTAGTTTCTTCAATATAGAAATAAGTACATAAATTTAAATATGCAGTAATGCGTTTTTTAGTTTTATAGTAATAAGGATTACGACAATTAGCATTTAGTCAACTTTGGATTTTTGCTTTTAAATCCGCTAAATCAGCTTGGGAAATAATATATTTCATTTTTAAACTCCTTAAATTAAGAAAATCGTATTTTTTGTAATACGATTTTCAATAATATTTATTAAATTTTTAATTGATTAGGTAATGGTTGCTCGTTATCTTTTTCTGGCAAAGGGGAAGAAGTAAACATTAATTCTAATCAATCATATTGTCAATCAGCTCCAATGCCGGTCTCGCTTGTCCCGGTATTATAGCTATGAATTTTACCTTTAATACTAATTGCGTCAACCTTACCCGGTTTTGTTAAATCATAAACATTAGTTAACAAATCACTAATAGTTTTTTGCGTAAACCTAAAAGATGGATATCAAGTAATACTATAAATCATATTCTCTGGCAAGTTTACTAATTCGTCCTTATTAAAATTTGAAAATCCGACAAGATATCTTTTAGAACTACTATCTTGTCAATTAATAGTTGCTTTAGATAAAGAAAATTCATAAATTTCACCATTACTAGAATTAGTAGCTCGTTTTTCTCGCTTCATAAAAGATTGTTCTATATTAGATTTTGATGGTTGTTTTGTATCAAAGAAGGCACCCAGCGGGACTAAACCAATAAAAGCGATAACTAATCACGACATAAATTTATACATATCTATTTATCCTTTCTTTTGCGTTTAACTTCTTAAAATAAGGTATACTGTTGATAAAATGCAAATAGTCCCTAAGATTTGGAAAATTGGATGTTGAGAAAATAACCTTATCATTGGTTTAAACAAATCTAAAATTTTAATATTACTTGATAGAACTTTATTAAAATATTCTAAACCCTCACGAACATAAGCTCATAAACCTAAAAAGTCGTTTAAAGCAAAAATAGAAAAAACAGCAACAAGAATAAATAATATTATCAATTTAAACATTTTCTAAAACCTACCTTTTTATTCGCCGTCCGTGTTGGTTAACTCACGGTCTGTTTTTAGGACTATTACCACTAAATTTCTTAATTGGACCACTAGATGATTGTTTCTTAGTTCCTCAATTAGCAACTGATTTTTGGTATTTTTTACGAAAACCAACTTTTGGTCGTTCAATATGAATCCCTAAAATGCCACCAATTACAAGATTTATCACAAGCATAATTAGCGGAAAAATAATAATACGAATGTCTGTTCCAGGAATGGTTAAAGTTCAAATTAAATCAAAAACTTTATAAAACATATCGCCAATTAAACTAGCCATTTTTTCTAAGTTTTCCATTTTTTAAACTCCTTTACTTGTTTTTCTTATTTAGATTATTTTTTAACTTAGTAAGTATCTTACTGAATTTTTCCATTTTTAAATATTCTAATGCTTCAATATCCATTACATTATCATTTCAAAATTTATGTTGATAATTATCATTCAAAGCACGATTACTTAATTCACGCAAGAATGATAAATATTTATTATCGTAAAGGTTTAAAATTGACATCGGAATTTTCAATTTAAAGAAATAAATATCTAATTCGGGAATGCTACGATACTTGATTTTGCGACCGTTTTTATCATTTTTTGCATTAATTAACGTTAATCGTCATTGTTCGTATTCGCTTACCGATTTAAAAGTGCCATAAATAACTTGTAAATAAGGACGAAAGATACTAACGGGTTTTTTTCTAATGCCAACAATTATTGAATTCGCAATATCACGAACTTTAACTCATATATGTTCAGCTCGTTGTCCGCTTGCTAATACGATATGGGTAAATTGCCGAGCCGAAGCGAAATATTCTTGTAAGCCTTGGGTTACCCTATCATTTTCTTTATAGTCAGTACCTTCTAAAAATAAGTTGGTTTCATCTCATAACAGTAAATGCTTTTCATCTAAAATTGGATAATTATAATCTAATAAAGACATATGTCCTAATGAAAGCATTTGTTTATTGGTAATCGGAAAAGTAGAAATCGTCTTTCAACCACTTAATAAGTAAGAAGCTAAAACCATTAAAGCGGTTTTTCCAGTCCCTAAGGCACCAATGACTAAATTTAAGGGTGAATTTAATAAGAAATTAATAAAACTACGGCGAGCAAAGAAATGAGAAATTTTAGTATATAAAATATACAAAGCAATTAATAAATAAGTAATATCAAATAACATTCGTCAACTCTGAGGATTATAATAATGCAAAATTGTACCATAGAATCACGCAATAATAAATAAAGTGCGATTTAAAGCGACAAAATCATATAATCTTAAATTTATTTTTTTAAAAAATAGCATCACTTAAATCACACTTTCTTTATTTTTATTATTATCTGTCGGGCATTAATTTTTCAAACATTTTGAAAGCGATTAAAAATAAACCAATAATCACACCAAGCAAGAAAACTCAATATGTAGCAAAGAAATTAACAACATTTGGCATATTACCACCAATAATATCAGTTCAAATATTACCGAACGCTTTAATTAATGCTTTTCATAAGTTAGTAACCGCTTGTTCACCAGTAACAGCTATTGGCGTAACCACTCCTGTTAAGAAAGTTCCAATCATATAATCACCCCCTTTCTAAACAAAATATGATTTAACCTTATAAAATAAAATAACCATAAATAAGATAATGAATACTAACACCATTCAAAAGGCAATATTTGCTATTAAAAGTCAAAGTGGTTCTTTGATTAAATCAATCTCGTTACCAGTAACCCACGCCGGAATGGTTGTAATTTGGATAAATAAATCTCAAAAATACAATTTTGTCATTTCTCAGTCTAAATCTTTTCAAGCAACTAAAAACATAATAATTACCGCTTAAAAGGTCAAAATAGTAGAAAAATAATTGCGGAGAAGAGCATTACAATTATCAAAATTGAAAACAAAAATACAACTTGGGGTGGTAAATCGGTAGTCGGATAAATTAATTCAATTAACTCAATAATTATTTTTTTAAACATTTTCTAAACCTACTTTTTAATTTCTTTTTCATCTTGTTCTAATAAATTTCGCTTAAACTTTGCAATAAATATTCGTTGTGCATAAGTAAAATCTTTTGGCAACTGCTTTGCTTCACTACCATATTTCTTTTTATCTTTAAAAAAACGATAAATATTAACCGCAATATAGTATGCTAGTAATAATGTTAAAATCGTAAAGAACACTAGGCCAAATATACTCATCTTTCTTTTCTCCTTAATTTTTTAATTTTTAATTCTTATTTTAAATTGCAATTTTTCTTTCATTTTTTAACTCCTAATGTTTCATTTTTCTTAGTTGATTTCTAAATCTTAAACTTTCTAATGAAGCATAATTTGCACTTTCAAAGTCTATATAATTAATATTTTTAAATTCATAGATTGCTCCGCACATTTTGGTTTTAAATTTATTAACTGTTGATTTTAAGTATTTTACAAATTCAGAATTTACAGTTCGATTAACAATATTATTCAAAGTGTCGGTAAATACTTGTTTTCTAGTAATGGGATTTTGACAATTATATGAGAATTGATAAGCCTTGATATTTAAGTCATACTGGTTTAATGATTTTTCGTTCAGGACATTTTTAGTTATATATTTAGAGCAATATTTTACAACCATTTCATTAGTGTTTTCACGAACTCTAATATTTTTATTAATTCCATAAGGTCAAAATTGTAAAATAATTTTATGAGGTATTTTTTCGGTGATTAAAATATGAAAATGAATAACGCCTCGTTTCTGATATTCATAGGTATACAAGTACTTAATATTTTTATTTTTAACTTTAAATCAGTATTTTAATTTTTTAAAAAATTTATTTAAATCACTCTTACATTTTCTAATATCAAATTCATTAACATCAGCATAAGTAAGCGTTAAGAATGTAAGTTTTTTACAGTCTCAAAAATTATGATATGCCTTCCGAATGACATTAGATTTTGCACGAATATTGCTATTAAGCAATTTTGTATCACAATTACCTTTATTTTTGACTCCATTAGCATTACGAGTATTTGCTTTGATGCGTTCTAAAGGCATAACAATATTGCGAATATATTGCCCGTAATAAATGGTTTTCATATAAAAATCAGTCGGATTTTGAGGTTGTAAATTCATATTTTATGCTCCTATTTTAGGTTTTCGTTCAGTTGTGTTATTTAATCAAGTAATAGTCGGCTTCGCCGACTAACCCGCTAGCGGGCGGGGCATACGCCTTCCGCACCGCTTCGCAGACCGAAGTGATTATCAATTAACTGGACAAGTTTTTTTGATTTTTTGATAATTCAATTTTTTGCAAGTTAACTATTTTGGGGGTTTTTTCAAAAGTTAATTCGCAACTAAAAAATGATTTAACATTTTCTTTTAACAGTTTATAAATTTCTTGTTGTTCTAGATTGTTATCATCAATTCATAAAGCCTTTTGTTCGCCGGTAGGCTCAAATAAGTCATTTTCATAACGCAAAAATTCGGCAGAATAACCTGACATCATAGAGCCATCTTTATTTTTAAATATTTTTCTTTTTATACTAACTAATTTAACTTTAAACATTATTTTTTAAATTCCTTTTACTTTTATTTTTTAAAATTTTTTTAATATGATTAATAAATTTTTTCTCACAAGCAACATGCAAATATCGTTTATCACTAAATAGATGTAAACACCAGCGACATATTTTATAATCTATCGTTCCTTTCAAAATTTAAAAACCCTTTTCATCGCAAGAATTACAGATTCCAACTGTATTTTTATTACCAACAACATAACTTTCGTTGTCGCATTCAATACAAAATATTACTGCCAAAAGAAAACACCCCCTAAAAGTTTGTAGAAAACAAAATCTTGTCATATGTATATGGTTTCTACAACCTTATCAAAAGGGTGCATAAAGTTTTGTTAGGTGGGTAAAGATTTGAATAATTTTGAAAGAAAAGCAACTAAAAATTTATTACCTTTTTACTTGAAAAATAATTAATAAAACAAAATATTTAATATTAACAAACATATTCTTAATTAAAAGGTTATAAAAACTAAGTAAAATGCTTATAAAAACAACATTAAAATAATTTTTTACAACAAAAATCATACATAAGAAATATATACTTAATTTGCATATTGAAATAATTTATAGTAAATGACTATTTTTTCTTTTTTAAAAAATACCTAAGAAAACTAAACGCGACCTTATCAAAAGTATGTATTGATTTAAGAGTATAATTAGTATAAAATTATATAGTTTTAGTTATGAAAAACAAGGGGGATTTGTTAATGGCATTTAAGATGAAACATTTTGGAGATTATGTTCAAAGAAGAGATTATTCCAAAGTTTCAGGGAAATTAGAATTACCCAATTTGATTGAAGTACAAACTGATAATTATCAATGATTTATGAAAGATGGCATTCAGGAGGTTTTTGATGAAATATTTCCAATAACTGACCCTGAAGGTAAGACAATATTATCATTGTTAAGTTGAGAAGTAAAAAAACCACGACGCAACTTAAAACAAGCACAAGAAGAATCAAAGATTTATGAAGTACCAATTTATGCTAAATTGCAATTAACTGTTATTAAAGATGATGAAAGAATTAATAGTCAAATTGCTAAAACGCCAGATCAAGCAATGTTATTATGAGTAAGAGAAGAATTTGGTTTTAAAAATCCAGTATTATCAAAACAAGATGATAATGTTTTTTATTTTGAAGATATTAATGCTGATGATAAAATTGCTATTGAAATTATTATTAAAAAGCAAGATGAAGAAGAAATGTTAGTTGATTATACCCTTTGAAGAGCCGGTGAAGTTTTTTTAGGTGATTTTCCGTTGATGACCGATAAAGGAACTTTTATTATTAATGGTAGTGAAAAGGTTGTTGTTTCGCAATTAGTAAGATCGCCAGGAAGTTATTACAAAAAGAATATTGATCTGAAAACAGGAAAAATTATTTATTTTAATGATATTATCCCTTCACGGGGAACATGATTAGAGTTTGAAAGTCATATTAAAAAGGTTAAAAATAAACAAAATAATTTATATAAACATATTTTTCAAGTAAAAATTGATAAGTCACGAAAAACTAATGCTACTGTTTTGTTTACAGCGTTAGGTTTAAAAAAAGATGATTTATTAGCATTGTATAATGATGATCAGTTATTAATTGACACTTATGAAAGTGATTATATTAGTGGTTTAGAAAAAGATAGTTGAGAATTTGCGGTTCAAGAAATTTATAAAAAAATTCGATCAGGGGAAACAGCAACTGTTGATGGTGCTAGTAAGTTTCTTTTTGGATTATTATTTGATAAAAGAAAATATGATTTAACTAAAGCCGGCCGATTTAAATTGATTCAAAAGTTATCAATTGTTGATCGGTTATTAAATCGGATTTTGGCTGAAGATATTAAAGATGTTAAAGGTAATGTTGTTTTTAAAAAGGGATATTTAATTACTAAAAAAGATTTAGAATTGTTGCATACGATTTTAAATGCTGGGGCAATGTTGCAAGAAATTAATTTTCATCCAGATATTAAAAGTCATAATAAAATTCAAAGAGTTTTAGTTTATGCTAATAATGAAATGATTAATCCTGATGATAGTATTGCAATTTTAGGTGTTGATCCAAGTAATAAAATGGAACATATTACGATTCCAGATATTATTGCTTCTTTTTCATATTTATTAAATATAACTAAAGATTTGGGAAATATTGATGATATTGATCATTTAGGTAATCGTCGTGTGCGAACAGTTGGTGAGTTATTACAAAATCAATTTCGGATTGGGATGGCAAGAATTGAAAAAAATGTTAAAGAAAAGATGTCAACTGCTGATAGTTCTGTTATTAAGCCATCAAATATTATTAATAATAAACCGTTAACAGCTGTTATTGGTGAGTTTTTTAACTTATCACAGTTATCACAGTTTATGGATCAAACTAATCCGTTATCAGAGTTAACTAATAAAAGAAGAATTACTGCGTTAGGTCCGGGGGGATTATCTCGTGAACGAGCTGGTATAGAAGTTCGTGATGTGCACTACTCGCATTATGGCAGAATTTGTCCGATTGAAACTCCTGAAGGACCAAATATTGGTTTAATTAATAATTTATCAACTTACGCTCATATTAATAAATATGGTTTTATTGAAACGCCATATCGGAAAGTAAATAATGGTATTGTATTTGAAGTTAATCATTATTTAACGGCAGATCAAGAAAAAAATTATGTTATTAGTCAAGCAAATATTGCAATTGATGATCAAGGAAAGATTATTGAAAAGCAAGTTGCTGCTCGTTTTAGTGGTGAAAATATTATTGCGCCTAACAATGAAGTTGATTATATTGATGTTTCACCACGACAAATTGTTTCCATTGCGACATCTTGTATTCCTTTTTTAGAAAATGATGATGCTAACCGTGCTTTAATGGGCGCTAATATGCAACGTCAAGCAATCCCTTTAATTAAACCACAATCACCGTTAGTAGGTACGGGTGTGGAGCATGCTGCTGCTAGAGATTCAGGATTAGCAATTATTTCTTTAGATGATGGAATTGTTGATTATGTTGATAGTAAAAAAATTACTATTAAGCATAAGGAACGAGTTAAAGTTTATGAATTAAATAGTTTTGATCGTAGTAATAGTGGTACGGCTTTAATTCATTCACCATTGGTAAAACCAGGTGATACTGTTAGCAAAGGTCAAATTTTAGCTGATGGTGCTTCAATGGAAAAAGGTGAATTAGCGTTAGGTCAAAATGTTATGGTGGCATTTACAACTTGAAATGGTTATAACTATGAAGATGCGATTATTATTAGTGAACGCTTAGTATATGATGATGTCTTTACATCAATTCATATTGAAGAATATACTATTGAACGTCGCCAAACAAAACAAGGTGAAGAAGAAATAACTCGTGAAATTCCTAATATTCCAGATAGTATGCGTCGTTATTTAGATGCTGATGGGATTGTAATGGTTGGTGCGGAAGTTAAAGAAGGCGATATTCTTGTTGGGAAAGTAACACCTAAAGGACAAACCCAACTGTCAGCAGAAGATAAATTATTACAAGCTATTTTTGGTGAAAAGTCTCGTAATGTTAAAGATAATTCTTTAATTGTTCCAAATGGTGGTGCGGGAATTATTCAAGCTGTGAAAAGATTTTCTCGTAAAGATGGACATGATTTACCAGTTTCGGTATTAGAAATTGTTAAAATCTATGTTGTTCAAAAACGAAAAATTCAAGAAGGTGATAAAATGGCGGGAAGACACGGTAATAAGGGTGTTATTTCTAAAGTTTTACCGATTGAAGATATGCCCCATCTTATTGATGGTACACCTGTAGATATTATGTTAAATCCTTTAGGAGTTCCTTCGCGAATGAATATTGGTCAAGTACTAGAATTACATTTGGGAATGGCTGCTAAAAAGTTAGGGTTAAAAGTAGCTACCCCAGTTTTTGAAGGCGTAAGTAATGAAGAATTAATTGCCATTATGACAGAAGCCAAGATGGATAATTTTGGAAAAGAAACTTTAATT
Organism: Spiroplasma endosymbiont of Dilophus febrilis; assembly: GCF_964030685.1. Lineage (NCBI taxonomy): Bacteria > Bacillati > Mycoplasmatota > Mollicutes > Entomoplasmatales > Spiroplasmataceae > Spiroplasma > Spiroplasma endosymbiont of Dilophus febrilis. The sequence goes on along the minus strand of NZ_OZ034912.1, from coordinate 973,666 downwards.
GATGGTCAAACAGGTGAAACATTTGGTAATAAAATATCTGTTGGTGTAATGTATATGTTAAAACTATCACATATGGTGGAAGATAAAATTCATGCTCGTAATGTTGGGCCATATTCTTTAATCACTCAACAACCATTAGGTGGAAAAGCACAAAATGGTGGCCAAAGATTTGGAGAAATGGAAGTATGAGCTTTGGAAGCTTATGGGGCGGCTCATACTTTAAGAGAAATATTAACAATTAAATCTGATGATATTATTGGAAGAACGAAGTTATATACTAAAATTGCTAAGGGTGAAAAATTGCCATTGTCAGGAATTCCTGAGTCATTTAATGTTTTAATTAAAGAATTACAAGGTTTATCAATCAATGTTGTTTTAAAAACTAAAGATGGTAAAGAACATAAGATGTTAAATTATGAAGAAGATGAAGAAAGTAAATTCTAGAGAGGAAGAAATGATAAATGTTTAATGATCACAAAAACTTTAAAGAAATTAAAATTAGTTTAGCTTCTCCAGAAGATATTCGTTCTTGATCGTATGGTGAAGTAACAAAACCAGAAACTATTAATTATAAATCATTAAAACCAGAAAAAGATGGTCTTTTTGATCAACGAATTTTTGGGCCGATTAAAAATTATGAATGTGAATGTGGAAAATATAAAAAAGAAAATAATCGTGGTAAAATCTGTGAACGATGTGGGGTGCAATTAACAGAATCAATTGTTAGAAGAAAAAGAATGGGACATATTGAATTAGAAGATTCCGTATCACACATTTGAATGTTAAAAGCATCACCTTCCCAAATTGCTTTGGCATTAAATATGCGTACTAAGGATTTAGAGGAAGTGATTTATTTTGTTTCTTATATTGTTTTAGATGCTGGTGATGCTAAAAATTTAAGAGATAAAATGGTTTTAGATTTAGGTAATGCTAAAACTTCACAAGAAACTCGTGAACGATTAATTAAAACTTTAGAAAATATTAAAAAAGATTTAACTGTGAAATCAATTGCTTTTGAAAGAGCACAAGGAATGATTGAAGATTTAAAAACTACTAATATTCCTTTTTCAATGGATGAATGTGCTCAATTTATTAATAAATATACTAATGCTAAATTTGGTATTGGTGCTGAAGCAATTGAACATTTACTTAAAAATTTAGATTTGAAAGAAGAAATTAAGAAAATTAAAAGAAAAATTCAAGGTAAAAAATCGCAAACGGATAAATTAAAATTAATGCGTTCTTTAAAAACCTTAAATGATTTTTTGCGTTCAGGAAATAAACCTGAGTGAATGATTTTACATGCTATTCCGGTGTTACCACCAGATATTAGACCAATTATTCAATTAGATGGAGGTAGATTTACAGCATCAGAATTAAATGATTTATATCGTAAGATTATTATAAGAAATGAACGATTAAAACGCGTTAAACAAATGGGAGCCCCTTCAATTATCATTAATAATGAAAAAAGGATGTTACAAGAAGCAGTTGATGCTTTAATTGATAATGATCGCAAAGCGCGTCCTGTAACCGGAAGAGATAAGCGACCTTTAAAATCATTAACAGCAATTTTAAAAGGAAAACAAGGCCGTTTTCGTCAAAACTTGTTAGGAAAACGAGTTGATTATTCTGGAAGAAGTGTTATTGCTGTTGGTCCAGAATTAAAAATGTATCAGTGTGGTTTACCACGCGATATGGCAATTGTTCTTTTTAAACCATTTATTATTGCTGAATTATTAAGAGATGCTAAAGAAAATAATAGTAATTTAACTTATAAGATGGCAGAAAAGATGATTGATCAACGCGATGAACGCGTGTGAGATTTTTTAGAAGTAGTTATTAAAGAGCGTCCAGTATTATTAAATCGGGCACCAACACTGCATCGTTTAGGAATTCAAGCTTTTGAACCGAAATTAGTAAAAGGGAAAGCAATTCGCTTGCATCCATTAGTAACACCAGCATTTAATGCTGATTTTGATGGTGACCAAATGGCAGTTCATGTGCCGATAACAGCAGAAGCTGTTGCTGAAGCGCGATATTTAATGTTAGGTTCAAAAAATATTTTAGGACCGAAAGATGGAAAACCAATTGTAACGCCAACTCAGGATATGGTTTTAGGAAATTACTATTTAACTTTTGAAAGTAAAGGTAAAATTGGTGAAGGAAATATTTATCGAAATTTTGATGATGCTGTTTTAGCTTATGATAATAAACAATTACATTTACATGCGATAATTGCTATTCCTGTTGATGCTATGGATGGTAAGATTAAAGTTAATGATAGTAAAAATAAGGTATTAATAACAACGGTTGGAAAATTAATTTTTAATAAAATTTTTCCTGTTGATTTCCCTTATTTTAATGAACCAACAGCAGAAAATCTTGATTATTTAGATGACCGTCATATTATTTTAATTACTGAGGATATCCGAAAATTTATTGCATCACGAGAAGCAATTTCTCCATTTAAGAAAAGTAGTTTATCAAATATTATTACTAAGTTTTTTAAGCAATATGGAACGCAAAAAACTGCTGAAATGTTAGATAATATGAAAAATTTAGGATTTAAATTTTCAACAATTTCTGGTATTACGATTTCGTCACAAGATATGCAAGCATATGATGATAAAAAAGAAAACTTTATTGAAGCTGATAAATATATTGCTGAAGTTCAAGAATTTTATCGTTTAGGAATGATAACTGAACGCGAAAAACATAAATTAATTATTGAAAAATGATCGGATGTTAAAGATTTAATTCAAAAGAAATTAGAAGTAGTGTTAAAGCAAGATATTAATAATCCGATTACGATTATGACTGATTCCGGTGCGCGGAGTAATCTTTCTAACTTTACACAGTTAGTAGGGATGCGAGGATTAATGAATAATCCTAAGGGAGAAGTTATTGAATTACCGATTCTTTCTTCTTTTATACAAGGATTAACGGTTCTTGAATTCTATATTTCTACGCATGGGGCGAGAAAAGGAATGGTTGATATGGCTTTAAAAACAGCTGATTCTGGTTATTTTACAAGAAGATTAGTAGATGTTGCCCAAGAAATTATTATTGTGATGGAAGATTGCCAATCAGAAAAAGGATTCTTAATTAAAGATATTGTTGATACTAAAAATTATATTATTATTGTGCCCTTACAAGATCGTGCTTTTGGACGATTTACAAAGTCAGCGATAATTAACAAAAATGGTAAGGAAATTGTTCCTGCTAATACTTTAATTACTGAAGATATTAATAATAAAATTGCCAAAAATAATATTACGGAATTTGAAATTCGTTCTGTTTTAACTTGTGATGCTTCTAAAGGGGTATGTAAAAAATGTTATGGACTTAATTTAGCAACGGGTGCAATTGTTGATATTGGTGAAACTGTTGGGATTATAGCAGCCCAATCAATTGGCGAACCAGGGACACAATTAACAATGCGTACTTTCCATACAGGTGGGGTTGCTGGTGGTTTAGATATTACTCAGGGGTTACCAAGAATTAAAGAATTATTAGATAATACAATTCCTAAGGGAGCAGTTGCCATTATTTCTGAAATTGATGGTACCGTTCAAGAAATAAGTGAAGAAAATGGTATTAATGTTATTACTGTTGTTTCTGAACATAATGAAAGAAAATATAAAACTCCTTATAACTCTAATATTCGTGTTAAAGTTGGTTCGCTAGTTAAAGCTGGTCAAAAATTAACTGAAGGAGCAATTAATGTTAAACATTTATTAGAAATTGCTGGGATTAAAGAAGTTCAAGAATATATTTTAAAAGAAGTTCAAAAAGTGTATCGTTTGCAAGGAATTCAAATTTCTGATAAATATATTGAAATTATTATTAAACAAATGTTAAATAAAATTCAAATTATTGATAATGGTGATAGTGACTTATTAGTTGGGGAAACAGTTACGATTAAAGAATTTAAAGATATTGTTGGTAAGTTATTATCAGAGGATCGTCGTCCGCCTTATGGATTTCCAATTATGTTTGGTATTAAAAAAGCACCATTGGAATCTAATTCTTTCTTATCGGCAGCATCATTTCAAGATACTACACGAGTATTAACAAAAGCAATTATTAAAGGTAAAGTTGATAATTTAGAAGGATTAAAAGAAAATGTTATTTTAGGTAATTTAATTCCTGCGGGGACAGGATTATTAGATTCCGAAGATATCATTGCTAGAGGAAAAATTGCTTATGAAGAGGAATATTAAAATTTAAATTATTAGATATTTTTTAAACATAAAAGAAACGCCATTATTGTAAAGATAATGGCGTTTTTGTTTTATTCAATTTTAGTAACTAATTGTTCATAAGTTAAGGATTGTGGTTTTCTTGGTAATTCGTTATTTTTAGGTAAATATCCGGCAGCAAGAACAACGGCAACATTGTATTCATTAGGAGCGATATGGTTATTTGTTTCTAAATAATTAATGATGTCAGCACCATCAAACCCTTCCATTGGACTAGTACCAATGCCTTTAGCAAAAGCACAAAGAATAATGTTTTCTAATAAAATATATGCTTGTCGTTTAGCTCATTCTTCTGGGTCATTAATATATTTTTTTAAATAATTTATTAAGTTATTTTGTAATTGTTCAAATTTTTCATCAAAATTCTGATAACGCGTTTGATATCTTAAACGAAGAAAGGCACTATTTTTTGTAAAGGCATTTTTTTTATTAGTTAAAATTAAAAATAGATGTGAAGCGTTAAGGACTTGTTTTTGTTTTCATATTAAAGGATGTAATTCTTGTTTTACTTTGTTATTACTAACAACAATAAGATGTCATGGTTCTGATCCAAATGCTGATGGTGAATGACGGGCTACTTCTAAGATTTCATTAATATCTTGTTCATTAATTTTTTGGGAATCATATTCTCGTCAAGAATGACGCGCTAAGAGGATTTCTTTTAGGATATCAAATTTATTCATAAGTTTACCTACTTTCTTGTAGTTATAATTATAAAACATTTTTTTACGAAGAGATAAATAAAGTTAAAAATTTAACTAATAATAAAATTAATGAAGGGGTTGTTACTTTTAAAATAAATTAATATTTGTTCAAAATAATTAATTTCTTTCTTTCATACTATATAATTAAATAAAAGGATATTGGAAGGAGGGAATTATAAATATGAAAGATAAAATTGCTATTGGATGTGATCACGCTGGATATGTATTAAAAACTGCTCTTATTGAATATTTAAAAAATAATGAATATGAGGTTATTGATTTAGGAACTAATAGTGAAGAAGAACAAGTGGATTATCCTGATTATGCCAAATTGGTTGGTAAAGAAGTAGGAAATGGTAATGCTAAGTATGGAATTTTAATTTGTGGCACAGGTATTGGAATAAGTATTAGTGCTAATCGCATGCCGAAAATTAGAGCGGCATTATGTTATGAAACAAAGTTAGCGGCCTTAGCTCGCGAACATAATGATGCTAATATTTTAGTTTTAGGAGGAAGAATTATTGCGCCTCAAAAAGCGATTTGAATTTTAGAAGAATTTTTAAATACTAAATTTTCAAACCGTCATCAACAACGAGTTGAAAAAATTGAATTAGGAGATATTAAAGATGTTTAAAGATGATACGCAAATAAATGATATTAGTTTAGAAGGAAAGGATATTGATTCATTAATAACTGATATTGATTCAGAAATACAAAATATTAATCGCAAAACAAATGATATTGATCCCGAACTAAAAGCAGTTGTTAAAGAAGAACTTATTAGACAACAACGCCATGTGGAATTAATTGCTTCGGAAAATTATGTTTCGCTTCCTGTATTAAGATTAGCAGGTTCAATATTAACTAATAAATATGCTGAAGGATTTCCAGGAAGAAGATATTATGGTGGTTGTGAATTTGTTGATAAAAGTGAAAATTTAGCGATTGAAAGATTAAAGACTTTATTTAATGCTGAGCATGCTAATGTGCAACCGCATTCTGGTAGTCAAGCTAATGCTGCTGCATATCAAGCGATTTTAAAGCCGAATGATATTGTTTTGGCAATGAGTTTAGATGCAGGGGGTCATTTAACCCATGGACATAAATTGAATTTCTCAGGAATTGTTTATCAATTTCATGGTTATGGTGTTGATGAAAAGACTCAACAATTAGATTATGAAGCAATTAGACAACAAGCATTAGAACTTAAACCAAAATTAATTGTTGCGGGAGCCAGTGCATATTCAAGAACAATTGATTTTACTAAGTTTCGTGAAATTGCTGATGAAGTTGGAGCATTATTAATGGTTGATATGGCTCATATTGCTGGTTTAATTGCTGCTGGATTACATCCAAATCCTGTATTAGTAGCAGATATTGTAACAACAACAACACATAAAACATTACGCGGTCCAAGAAGCGGTGCAATTTTATGTAAAAAAGAATTAGCAAAAGCGATTGATCGGGCAGTATTTCCAGGTCAACAAGGAGGTCCTTTAGAACATATTATTGCTGCTAAAGCACAAGCATTTTATGAAGCGGCAACACCAGAATTTAAAGCATATCAACAGCAAATTATGGCTAATTGTAAAGTTTTAGAAAATATTTTTAGAAAACATGATGTTAAATTGATTAGTGGTGGTACTGATAATCATTTAATGATTATTGATGTTAAAACATCATTTAATCGTACGGGGCAGGAATGTGAAAATATTTTGCATCAAGTTGATGTTATTTGTAATAAAAATATGATTCCATTTGATAAAGAAAAACCAATGACTACTAGTGGCATTCGAATTGGAACAGCAGCGATGACCACTAGAGGTTGAAAAGAAAAGGAATTTGAACAATTAGCAAATATAATTATTAGTGTTCTTAAAGAAAATGGTAATACTGAAGAGAATATTGCTAAGCATAAACACCAAATTGGTATTTTATTAAAAGATTTTCCAATATATGAAAATTACCAATTATAAGTTTAATTTATAATATTTAGTAATTTAAGAGGTGGTATGTATTTTTAGGGAATTTTTACTATTGTATTCAACAACTCTGTTAAGTGTTTCTAGTGTTGCTAGCATTACGATGTTAAACCAATCTTTGCAAGCAATTAATACTGATTTTAGTTGACGAGTTACTAATCGGAGTAAAAGTAATAATGGCTATTTACAAATTGAAGAAAGTTTTGTAATATACCACAGACTTATGACAAGCACAAGAATTTTTTTAAAAAGGGTGAATTTATTTTTTTATTTAAAATTTTTATAAATAACGAGGGCGCATAAAGTTTTGTTAGGTGGGTAAAGATTTGAATAATTTTGAAAGAAAAGCAACTAAAAATTTATTACCTTTTTACTTGAAAAATAATTAATAAAACAAAATATTTAATATTAACAAACATATTCTTAATAAAAGGTTATAAAAACTAAGTAAAATGCTTATAAAAACAACATTAAAATAATTTTTTACAACAAAAATCATACATAAGAAATATATACTTAATTTGCATATTGAAATAATTTATAGTAAATGACTATTTTTTCTTTTTTAAAAAATACCTAAGAAAACTAAACGCGACCAATATCTTGTAAACCTTGAGTTACTCTATCATTTTCTTTATAGTCAGTTCCTTCTAAAAATAAGTTGGTTTCATCTCATAACAGTAAATGCTTTTCTTCTAATATCGGATAATTATAATCTAATAAAGACATATGCCCTAATGAAAGCATTTGTTTATCCGTAATCGGAAAAGTAGAAATCGTTTTTCAACCACTTAATAAGTAAGAAGCCAAAACCATTAAAGCGGTTTTTCCAGTTCCTAAGGCACCAATTACTAAATTTAAAGGTGAATTTAATAAGAAATTAATAAAACTACGGCGAGCAAAGAAATGAGAAATTTTAGTATATAAAATATACAAAGCAATTAATAAGTAAATAACATCAAATAACATTCGTCAACTCTGAGGATTATAATAATGCAAAATCGCACCATAGAATCACGCAATAATAAATAAAGTGCGATTTAAAGCGACAAAATCATATAATCTTAAATTTATTTTTTTAAATAATAGCATCACTTAAATCACACTTTCTTTATTTTTATTACTATCTGCCGGGCATTAATTTTTCAAACATTTTGAAAGCAATTAAAAATAAACCAATAATCACACCAAGCAAGAAAACTCAATATGTAGCAAAGAAATTAACAACATTTGGCATATTACCACCAATAATATCAGTTCAAATATTACCGAACGCCGTAATTAATGCTTTTCATAAGTTAGTAACCGCTTGTTCACCAGTAATTGCTACTGGTGTAGTTGTTTCTACTAAGAAATTTATTAACATATAATCACCCCCTTTCTAAACAAAATATGATTTAACCTTATAAAATAAAATAACCATAAATAAGACAATGAATACCAATACCATTCAAAAGGCAATATTTGCTATTAAAAGTCAAAGTAGTTCTTTGGTTAAATCAATTTCTTTACCAGAAACTCACGCCGGAATAACTTTAATTTGAATAAATAAATCCCAAAAATACAATTTTGTCATTTCTCAATCTAAATCTTTTCAAGCAACTAAAAACATAATAATTACCGCTTAAAAGGTCAAAAGAGTAGAAAAATAATTGCCGAGAACAGAATTACAATTATTAAAATTGAAAACAAAAATACAACTTGGGGCGGTAAATCGGCAGTTGGATAAATTAATTCAATTAACTCAATAATTATTTTTTTAAACATTTTCTAAACCTACTTTTTAATTTCTTTTTCATCTTGTTCTAATAAATTTCGCTTAAACTTTGCAATAAATATTCGTTGTGAATAAGTAAAGTCCTTTGGCAACTGCTTTGCTTCACTACCATATTTTTTTTTATCTTTAAAAAACCGATAAATATTAACTGCAATATAATATGCTAGTAATAATGTTAAAATCGTAAAAAACACTAATCCAAAAATACTCATTTTTCTTTTCTCCTTAATTTTTTAATTTTTAATTCTTATTTTTAATTGCATTCTTTCTTTCATTTTTTAATTCCTAATGTTTCGTTTTTCTTAGTTGATTTCTAAATCTTAAACTTTCTAACGAAGTATAATTTTCACTTTCAAAGTCTACATAATTAATATTTTTAAATTCATAGATTGCTCCGCACATTTTGGTTTTAAATTTATTAACTGTTGATTTTAAGTATTTTACAAATTCAGAATTTACAGTTCTATTAACAATATTATTCAAAGTATCGGTAAATACTTGTTTTCTAGTAATGGGATTTTGACAATTATATGAGAATTGATAAGCCTTGATATTTAAGTCATACTGGTTTAATGATTTTTCGTTCAGAACATTTTTAGTTGTATATTTAGAGCAATATTTTACAACCATTTCATTAGTGTTTTCACGAACTCTAATATTTTTGTTAATTCCATAAGGTCAAAATTGTAAAATAATTTTATGTGGTATTTTTTCGGTGATTAAAATATGAAAATGAATAACGCCTCGTTTTTGATATTCATAGGTATACAAGTACTTAATATTTTTATTTTTAACTTTAAATCAGTATTTTAATTTTTTAAAAAATTTATTTAAATCACGCTTACATTTTCTAATATCAAATTCATTAACATCAGCATAAGTAAGCGTTAAGAATGTAAGTTTTTTACAGTCTCAAAAATTATGATATGCCTTCCGAATGACATTAGATTTTGCACGAATATTGCTATTAAGCAGTTTTGTATCACAATTACCCTTATTTTTAACTCCATCAGCATTACGAGTATTTGCTTTGATGCGTTCTAACGGCATAACAATATTGCGAATATATTGACCGTAATAAATGGTTTTCATATAAAAATCAGTCGGATTTTGAGGTTGTAAATTCATATTTTATGCTCCCGTTTTAGATTTTCGCCAGTTGTGTTATTTAATCAAGTAATAGTCGGCTTCGCCGACTAACCCGCTAGCGGGCGGGGCATACGCCTTCCGCACCGCTTCGCAGACCGAAGTGATTATCAATTAACTGGACAAGTTTTTTTGATTTTTTGATAATTCAATTTTTTGCAAGTTAACTATTTTGGGGGTTTTTTCAAAAGTTAATTCGCAACTAAAAAATGATTTAACATTTTCTTTTAACAGTTTATAAATTTCTTGTTGTTCTAGATTGTTATCATCAATTCATAAAGCCTTTTGTTCGCCGGTAGGCTCAAATAAGTCATTTTCATAACGCAAAAATTCGGCAGAATAACCTGACATCATAGAGCCATCTTTATTTTTAAATATTTTTCTTTTTATACTAACTAATTTAACTTTAAACATTATTTTTTAAATTCCTTTTACTTTTATTTTTTAAAATTTTTTTAATATGATTAATAAATTTTTTCTCACAAGCAACATGCAAATATCGTTTATCACTAAATAGATGTAAACACCAGCGACATATTTTATAATCTATCGTTCCTTTCAAAATTTAAAAACCCTTTTCATCGCAAGAATTACAGATTCCAACTGTATTTTTATTACCAACAACATAACTTTCGTTGTCGCATTCAATACAAAATATTACTGCCAAAAGAAAACACCCCCTAAAAGTTTGTAGAAAACAAAATCTTGTCATATGTATATGGTTTCTACAAATTGAAGAAAGTTTTGTATTGCAAAATTGGCATAATTATGCACAATCACTACTTGAATTTAGTAATGATTACCCGCTAATTTCGTTTGGTAAAAGTTCATAACTTAATATATGAACTTTTAATAATCAAAAAACTGTTCCGGCAATAGATTTACAGTGGCCAACTTCATTATGAGTTAAAACAACAAAAAATGAACCTAATAAAGTACATAATGAATATATTGGTTCTTATGATGACATTAATAAATCAAAACAGTCCGTTGATTTATCATTTTGAGCGTGAGAAGAAGATTATATTTTAGGAATGAGTGTTAAAATTACTTGTGCTTCTTTTCATAATACGAGTTTTTTAGGATATTCAATATTTTTAAATGGATTAAGATTTTCGGTTTAATTTTAAAAAACCTAAGGTAATTTACTTTAGGTTTTTTAATTTGAAGATTTTTTTGTTATTGGAAAAAAATGATTGAGTACTAAAATAAGTTTATATAATTATTAATGATATAATATATTGAAAAATTGACTTAGGAGTAGAAAAGTAATGAAACAAAATAAATATGATGATCCAATTTTTTTTGATAAATATAAACAAATGGCAAGAAGTGTTGATGGTTTGAAAGCAGCTGGGGAGTGACATATATTTCAAAAGTTGTTACCGAGTTTAAATAATAAAAGGGTTTTAGATTTAGGATGTGGATTTGGTTGGCATTGTCAATATGCTGTTGAGCAAGGGGCATCATCAGTAGTAGGAATTGATATCTCAGAAAAAATGCTAAATGTAGCAAGAGAAATGACGCCAATTGAAATTCAATATTTGCAAATGCCAATTGAAGATATTAATTTTCTTGCAAATTCATTTGATGTTGTTATTAGTTCGTTAACATTTCATTATATTGCGTCTTTTAGTAATATTTGTGCTAAAGTTTATGAATGTTTAGCAATTGGTGGTGCTTTTGTTTCTTCAGTTGAGCATCCGATATTTACTGCTAATTCCAATCAACAATGATGTGTTGATAATAACGATAAGCGGTTACATTGACCAATTGATAATTATTTTGATGAGGATATCCGAAAAACCAATTTCTTGGAAGTGGAAGTTTTGAAATATCATCGGACACTTACTACTTATATTAATACTTTAATTGAATGTGGTTTTAAAATAATAAGTGTTATTGAACCACAACCTGATAATGAGTTATTAAAAACAGATCCTTTAATGCAAGATGAATTGCGAAGACCTATGATGTTAATAATCTCTGTTAGCAAGTAATTTTTTTGCAATCATTATTATTTTTTATTACTAAAAATATAAGAAAGTAGTATAATTCTTAATAGGAGTGAAACAATATGGCACTATTTATTATTAAACATCCTTTAATTGATGATAAGTTAACAAGGTTACGAAAAAAAGATACGAATAGTAAGATTTTTAAAGAAAATGTTAATGAAATTACTAGGTTAATGGCTTATGAAGTTTTTCAGGATTTAAAGTTACAAGAAATTTCAATTGAAACGCCAATAGTTGCGACTACTGGTAAAAAAATTGCCCAAGATATTATTCTTGTTCCAGTTTTAAGAGCGGGTTTAGGAATGGTTGATGGAATGTTGGGATTGGTTCCTAATGCTAAAATTGGTCATATTGGTATTTATCGTGATGAAAAATCTTTGCAACCTAAGAAGTATTTAGAAAAAAAACCTAATAATGTGGAAAATAGTTATACAGTAATTTTGGATCCAATGTTAGCAACGGGTGGCACGGCAATAGCTGCAATTGATATTATTAAACAATGAAAAGTATCACATAATATTAAGTTTATTTGTTTATTAGCTGCCCCAGAAGGAATTGCAAAACTGGAAAAAGCGCATCCTGATATTAACATTTATACAGCTGCAGTTGATGAAAAGCTTAATGAAAACGGTTATATTGTTCCGGGTCTTGGTGATGCGGGAGATCGTTATTTTGATACACAGTAGATAGTTATAATGAAAAATATTAATTGGAAATATGAAAAACAAATAATGATTGTTTTTGGGTTGTTAATTTTTATTGGACTATTAGTAACAACAATTTTTACTATAATTAATTATTTATCTTGAAATTTGATTACTGGTTTTGTTACAACAAGTATTTTTAGTTTGTTGAATTATTTGTTGTTAATTTTTTTAACTTCGTATGTTATCCAAACAGGTCAATCAATTAATAAATTAGGAATAGGACTACTTTTTTTATTGCGAGTATTATTATATTTAATTCCTGTTCTGATTATTATGCTATTTAATGAATATTTTAATATTTTTAGTAGTATTTTTGGTTTAATACTTGCTTTTATTGCAACTTTAATTGTTAATATGTATAATGCTTTGATAGAAAAGAGGAACTTGAAGGATGAATCTTAAAATGTATGCAAGTTTTGAATTGTGAGATCCGTGAAAACTTGTTCCGCAAATAACAACGATTATTTTAACAACTTTAATTATTATTATTATCACTTTAATATACTTTTTTAAAGTAAAAAAACTTGATCCTAAAGCTGAACCGCGAGGGTTAGTATTAATTGTGGAACTTTGTGTTAAAGGTGTTGAAAATTTAGTTATTAGTATTTTAGGACCGAGTTTTAAATGATTAACATTATATTTCTTATATTTGTTGTCATACATTATTGTTGGTAATTTGTTAGCAATTGTTGGGTTTGAATCGCAGATGACATCGTATACAACAACATTTGCGATGGGATTAGTAACATTTATCGGGATTTATATTTTTGGCATTAAATTTCAAAGATTAGCTTTTTTTAAACGATATTTAAATCCATTAGAATTGTTAACGCAATTTGTGCCATTGGTTTCCATTTCATTTCGACTTTTTGGAAATATTTTAGGTGGCAGTATTATTATGGCGTTATTGTATCAATTTAGTGATTTAATTTCCCGACAAGTTCCAATTATTGGTCAAGTGAATTTTTTAGCAGGATTTTTAGCACCATTTTTTCATTTTTACTTTGATATCTTTTTTGGTGTTATTCAAGCGGTTATTTTTTCAATTTTAACATTAGTTTATTGAAAATTAGAAATTGGTGATGAAAAATCCGGTAGTAAAGAAGGTGCTATTAATAGGCGTGAAGCTGATGGATAATTGTTGCATTTAGTTCACAAAATATTTAATATAATGTCTAAAAGGAGGATAAGTAGATGATGAGTGTGGAAATAATAAATAGTATTAATACTGTAGGAGCGATTTTGGCTAGTGGTGATGTTTCATGAGGCAAATTTATTGGAGCAGGGATTGCTGTTTTAGGTTGTTTTGGTGCGGGGATTGGTCAAGGTTATGCTGCTGGTAAAGCTGCTGAGGCGGTAGGAAGAAATCCAGAAGCTAATGGTAAGATTAGAACAATGTTAATTATTGGTTGTGCCATTGCAGAAACTGGCGCTATTTATAGTCTTGTTATTGCTTTAATTTTGATATTTGTTGCGTAAGGAATAAGATTAGATGTTGTTAAGTTATTTAGCAATTTTTTATAAAATTGAACAAGAAAATATTATTAATCAATTATTTCCTAATGTGTGGGTATTCATTGCTCATATTTTAGCAACTGTTGTTTTATTAGTTGTTTTAGGTTTTTTTCTTTATAAACCTTTTAAACAATTAATGCGAAAGCGAAGAAGTATTATTAAAGATTTAATTGATGATGCGATTAGGAAACAAACACAAGCAACAAAGTATGAAACAGAAGCTAATTCGTTATTAAAGGATTCTAAAATGCAATCACAACAAATTATTGATGATGCTAAAGTGGAAGCTTTAACGCAAAGACAAGAAATTATTAATCAAGCGAGCATTGAGGCGAAGTTAATTGATGAACAGTCGCAAAGAGATATTTTAAAAGAGCGGATTAAAGCGGAAGAAAACATTCGTCAAGAGATTATTGATGTTGCTTTTAATATGGCACAAAATATTTTGGAAAAAGAGATTGATCGTGAACAAAATGAAGTTTTGATTGATGATTTTATTAAACAATTAGATTAGGAGTTAGTTTAATGATTCAAAATTGAGCATGAGCACTACTAAAGCTAGGCGAAGAAGAAAAACAACTTGACATTATGTTAAGGCAATCAATTCATTTAATTAAATTATTTTTTGAATATCCACGAATTATTGATATTTTGTCAACACATAATTTAGAAAAACAAAAACAAAAAAAGATTATTGATAAAATTTTTCAAGATAAAGCTAATGATATTTTTGTTAATTTTTTTAAATTATTAATTGATCGCAATAATTTTCGGCAAGTAAGATTAATTCTTAAAGTGTTTCGTAATCTGTGCAATGAAAGAGCAAATGTTTTTTATGGGATTGTTTTTTCAACGATAAAATTGCAAGAAGAAGTTATTGATAAAATTGAGAAGAAAATTGGAAAAATTTTACAACAAAAAGTGGAATTAATTAATAAAATTGATCTTAGTTTAATTGCGGGTATAAAAGTAAAAGTTCAAGATCAAATTTTTGATGGTTCAATAAAAGGACGATTATTAGCAATGAAACGAAATATTGAAAATAAGTAAGGCAGGTGATATTGATGTCATTTAAGGTAAATGAAATTGCTGATGTAATTAAAAGTCAAATTAAACATTATGGTAAAAAGATGGAATTAAGTGAAGAAGGGAGTGTTATTAGCGTCGGTGATGGAATTGCTGTGCTTCATGGTTTAGATAAAGCGATGCTGGGTGAATTATTACTTTTTGATAATGATGTTTATGGAATGGTTTTAAACTTAGAAGAAGATGCTGTCGGTGTTGTTTTAATGGGTGATGATACTTATATTAAGGAAGGCGATGCTGTTAAACGCACGAAACAAGTTGTTGAAACTGTTGTTGGTGATGAGTTACTAGGAAGAGTTGTTAATGCCTTAGGACAACCGATTGATGGTAAAGGTGCGATTAAAAGTAAAAAGAAACGCCCTGTTGAAAGAATTGCTCCGGGGGTTATGACGCGACAATCAGTTGATGAATCATTACAAACAGGTATTTTAGCAATTGATGCGATGATTCCTATTGGTAAAGGACAACGAGAATTAATTATTGGTGATCGCCAAACTGGTAAAACCGCCATTGCGATTGATACGATTTTGAATCAAAAAGGGAAAGATGTTAATTGTGTTTATGTTGCCATTGGTCAAAAATCTTCTACTGTTGCCCAAATTGTGGAACGATTAAAACAAACGGGAGCAATGAGTTATACGACGATTGTTGCTGCTGGAGCCAGTGAATTAGCACCATTACAATATTTAGCACCATATACGGGTATTACTATTGCTGAGGAATGAATGGAACAAGGGAAAGATGTTTTAATTGTTTATGATGATTTAAGTAAGCATGCGGTTGCATATCGGACAATGGCCTTGTTGTTACGAAGACCACCAGGGCGAGAAGCATATCCCGGTGATGTTTTTTACTTGCATTCACGATTGTTAGAACGAGCAGCAAGATTAAATAAAGATAATGGTAATGGTTCAATTACAGCGTTACCAATTATTGAAACGCAAGCTGGTGATATTTCAGCTTATATTCCGACAAATGTTATTTCTATTACGGATGGTCAAATTTTTTTAACTAGTCAATTATTTAATGCGGGGATTCGTCCCGCTGTTGATCTTGGACTTTCAGTTTCGCGAGTTGGTAGTGCTGCGCAAATTAAGGCCATTAAGCAGGTTGCGGGAACATTAAAGTTAGAATTAGCACAATATAATGAATTGCAAGCTTTTGCCCAATTTGGTTCGGACTTAGATGAGATGACAAAAAGAGTTTTAGAACATGGACAACGAGCGATTGATATTTTAAAACAAACGCAATATAATCCATTATCACAAACTAATCAAGCAATTTTATTATTAGCAATTAATTTACGAAGAATTCAATGAATTCCTTTAGATAAGATTTTATTGTTTAAAGAAAATATTATTACTTATTTTAAAAATAATAAAGAAGCTCATAAGATATATCAGGAATTAAAAAAAGTTAAAACCTTTTCTAAAGAGTTAAAAAGTAAAGTTGATACGGAAATTATTAAAGTAGTTTATCATTTAGTTAGTAAAATTGATAAATATGAAATTACGAGTTATGGGACAAAAGAACAATGAGAATTGTTATTGATTCAAGGTAAAATTAAAGTTAAAAAAGGTCGTCATTAATAGTTATGCCACAAGATTTTCGGATTAAAAATCGTATTCAAACAATTAATACGATTGGTAAAATTTCTCGTGCTTTACAATTAGTATCAACAGCAAAATTGAAAAAAGCTAGTAAAAGAATTCAAGAGATTAGACCTTATAGTGAAGAAATGTATGATGTTTTTCATCATATTATTAGCAATACTAATGATTCTATATATTTACAAAAAGATGCTGGTTCCCATTTTCGAACAGTATGAATTATTATTAATTCTAATATTGGTCTTTGTGCTGGTTATAACTATAATATTCATAAATTAGTCATCCCAGAAATTAAAAAAAGTGATTTATTAATTGTAATTGGTGCGAAAGGGATTAGTTATTATCAAAATCGTGATTATAATGTCATTAGTAGTTATTCTAATTTAGATTTAAATTTTGAATATCATCAAGCACAAGAAATTGGCTTTCAAGTTTTAAGTATGTTTAATAATAAAGAAATTGAACGGATTAAATTAGTTTATACAAAATTTATTAATAGTATTTCGTTTCAACCAACAGTATTGCAGTTGTTACCAATTGCTAAAATTAATACTCAGCAAAATTCATTGTTTGAGTTTGAACCGGATGCGCAAACGGTATTAGAAACAACAATTTTATTATATTTAAATACTATTATTTATAGTGCCATTAGTGAATCGCAAGTATCGGAACAAGCATCAAGAAGGTTAGCAATGGAAAATGCTACTAATAATGCTAATGAGTTGAAAGATAATTTAACATTGCAATATAATCGTTCTCGTCAAGCTAAAATAACGCAAGAGATTGCGGAAATTATTGCAGCGGCTGATAGTACAAATTAGGAAAGGAGATAATTATGAAAAAAGTTGAAAAACAAAAGCATAATGAAGGTAAAGTTATTCAAATTTTAGGACCAGTTATTGATATTCGTTTTTCGCATAACAATTTACCTAATTTGTATAATGCTGTGGAAATTGATAATAATGGTGAAAAGTTAGTTGTTGAAGTAATGCAAGCATTAGGCGATGATATTGTGAGAACAATTTCAATGGGACCAACAGAAGGATTAACTAGAGGTTTAAAAGCGATTGATACTGGAAAAGCAATTATGGTTCCCGTAGGAAAAGAAACTTTAGGAAAAATTTTTAATGTTTTAGGTGAACCGTTAGATGGTTCAATAATTCCCAAAGGAACCCGAAGAATGCCAATTCATCGTGTTGCTCCGAGTTATGAAGAACAAAGCACAACAGCGGAAATTTTAGAGACGGGAATAAAAGTAATTGATTTGTTAGTTCCATATGCTCGTGGTGGTAAGATTGGTCTTTTTGGTGGAGCTGGTGTTGGTAAAACGGTTTTGGTGCAAGAATTAATTAATAACATTGCTAAAGAACATGGTGGAATTTCTGTTTTTGCTGGTGTTGGTGAACGAACTCGTGAAGGGAATGATTTATATTATGAAATGATTGAAGCTAATGTTATTAATAAAACGGCATTAGTTTTTGGACAAATGAATGAACCTCCGGGTGCTAGAATGCGCGTGGCATTAACAGGATTAACAATGGCTGAGTATTTTCGTGATGAGCAAAATCAAGATGTGTTATTGTTTATTGATAATATTTTTCGTTTTACGCAAGCTGGAAGTGAAGTTTCGGCTTTATTAGGAAGAATGCCTTCAGCAGTAGGTTATCAGCCAACTTTAGCAACAGAAATGGGAGCTTTACAAGAAAGAATTACTTCAACAAAGAAAGGTTCAATTACATCGGTACAAGCAATTTATGTTCCCGCTGATGATTTAACCGATCCGGCGCCAGCAACTACTTTTAGTCATTTAGATGCTAGAACGGTATTAGATCGTAGTATTGCGGCTTTAGGGATTTATCCAGCGATTGACCCTTTAAGTTCTTCTTCGCGATTATTAGATCCAGAAGTTGTTGGTCAAGAACATTATCAAGTTGCTAGAAAAGTGCAACAAATTTTACAAAGATTTAAAGAATTACAAGATATTATTGCAATTTTGGGAATGGAAGAATTATCAGATGAAGATAAATTGCTTGTTAATCGTGCTAGAAAGATTCGAAATTTTTTATCCCAGTCATTTTCGGTTGCTGAAAAATTTACGGGAATGAAAGGTAGTTATGTTCCGATAGCAAAAACGATTCAAGGTTTTAAAGAAATATTAGCTGGTAAACATGATAAATTACCAGAACAAGCGTTTTTGTTTGTTGGTAGCATTGAAGAAGCGATTGCTAAGGCTAAAGAATTAGCAGAGGGTTAAAGTAATGGCGATAAAACTAAAAATTATAACACCATTAGGAATTTTCTTTGATGATGTTGTTGAAATTGTAACTGTTAAAACTACTGAAGGTTATATCGGAATTTTAGAACAACATATTCCTATTGTTGCTAATTTAGAAATAGCACAAATGTTTGTTAAACAACATAAAAAAACTTATAAGTTACTTATTTCTTCGGGAATATTATATTCAACAAAGAAAGAAGTTAAAATTTTAACTGATTATATTGAATATGATGATAAAGCGAAAGATCATTTATTACAGTTAGCAAAAGATCGGCATACTAAGATGACTAATTTTTAGTAGAAGGGAGTTTATTTGTGGATACGGCGTTATCAATTCATTTAATTAAAATTGCGATTTATTTAATTGCTTTTTTGTTTTCTAGTTTGGGAACTAGTGCTGTATTATGAAATAGCATTTTGAATCCTAAAAAACCTCGTGAGGCGTTGCTATTTTATTTTCTTGTTACCTTGGCGTTAACATATTTGGTGGGTAGTTTGTTTATTGCTTTTCTAGGGATTGAATTGTGAATAAAGTAATAATTTAATTAAAATACCTAACATTGTATAATGTTAGGTATTTTTGTTTAGAGAAATTATTGTTTTTCTAGGAGGGCTATTTTTTCCATATCAGCAATGGCAACATAAGGTAAGTTACGGAGTTTTTCTTGATAATCAAGACCATAACCAATAAGAAATTCTTGGGGGGCTTTAAAACCGGTTCAATCAGCGTTAAGTTCTACCTTTCTTCCTTTAGTTTTGTCTAATAATGTTACCATTTTTACGGTTTTAGCTCCTTTTAGAAATAAATATTCTTTGATGGTTAGTAAACTGGCACCACTTTCAATGATATCTTCAATAATTAAAATATCACGATTAGTAATATCTTGGTTAATGTCCATAATAATTTGCGGTGTGCTACTAGCTTCGGTTCCACCGTGGAAAGAAGCAATCGCCATAAAGTCAATTTCACATTCAATTGTTAAGTGACTAATAAATTCAGCTAAAAACGGAATACATCCTTTAAGAATTCCTAAAATAATAATTGTTGAGTCGTTAGCTTGATAGTATTTACTAATTTCTAATGCTAACGCTTTAGTTCGTTCAATTATTTGTTGATGGGTAAATAAAATTTCTTTAACCGCAGGATGTTTTTCCATTAATAAGCTCCTTATTTTTTTAGATATGTTAATATTTTACCGTTTTTTTGTTTATTTTAGTAGTTTTTTTAATCATTTGGTCGCGTTTAGTTTTCTTAGGTATTTTTTAAAAAAGAAAAAATAGTCATTTACTATAAATTATTTCAATATGCAAATTAAGTATATATTTCTTATGTATGATTTTTGTTGTAAAAAATTATTTTAATGTTGTTTTTATAAGCATTTTACTTAGTTTTTATAACCTTTTAATTAAGAATATGTTTGTTAATATTAAATATTTTGTTTTATTAATTATTTTTCAAGTAAAAAGGTAATAAATTTTTAGTTGCTTTTCTTTCAAAATTATTCAAATCTTTACCCACCTAACAAAACTTTATGCACCCTAATCATTTTTTAATTTTCTTTTTTGAATAATTGTTTGCTTAGCAAATTTTGTATTATTAGGTAATAGGTGCTGTCAAGTATTTTTATTACTAGTAAAAGTAATCATAATTACTTCACTATATAATTGTTTAATAATATTGCCTTGATGTTCTTTAATAATTTTATTAATTAGTTTTTGATGTTCGTATGGGAAAGAAATTGTATATTCATAAATTATTTCTAGTGGATATAGTTTAAGGTTTAAAAATAATTTTTGTAATCCAAATTTATAGGCGTGAATTAATCGTGATTTTCCTAAAAGGATTTTTCCAAAATAGCGAATGTTTAAAACAACGATATTAGTAATATTTTGTTTTTGTAAATAAGTAAGCATTGCAAATCCTGCGGTTCTGATTGGTTCTTTATCGTCATCATATTTTTGGATTTCATTATTATTGGTAATATAGCAATAACAATTATGTGTCGCTTTGGGGTCTAAATATTGATTAATGAATTGTCGGGCGTCTTTTTCGGTGGTAACATATTTAATAAGACAAATAAAACGCGAATTTTTAATTGTATATTCAATTTTGTGAAGAGCATCATCAATAACTTTCATTGTTTTTCACCGTTATTTCGTTTTAATTTTTATTTTGTTTAGTGTTATGATAGCATTAATAGTGGAAAATACATATAGAGGAGACTAGAGAGGTCGCGTTTAGTTTTCTTAGGTATTTTTTAAAAAAGAAAAAATAGTCATTTACTATAAATTATTTCAATATGCAAATTAAGTATATATTTCTTATGTATGATTTTTGTTGTAAAAAATTATTTTAATGTTGTTTTTATAAGCATTTTACTTAGTTTTTATAACCTTTTATTAAGAATATGTTTGTTAATATTAAATATTTTGTTTTATTAATTATTTTTCAAGTAAAAAGGTAATAAATTTTTAGTTGCTTTTCTTTCAAAATTATTCAAATCTTTACCCACCTAACAAAACTTTATGCGCCCGACTAGAGATGTTACAAGAATTATTAGAAAAAGCGAAAATCGAATTACAATCATTGGATAATAAACGCCGGTTAATTTTTCCTGAGGGTACTAATTCAAAAATTCAAGAAGTAGCACTCAAATTAAAAAGTGATAATTATATTGAACCAATTTTATGTTTTGAAAATAAGATAGATATTCCTAAAAGTTTGTTAGGAGCAGGTATTAAAACGATTGCGATTGATGATAGTTTAACTGATGAATTAGCCCAACAGTTGTTTACAATGCGTAAAAATAAAATTACTTTAGAAAAAGCTCAAGAATTAGTTCAAGAAACTAACTATTTTGCAACAATGCAATTAAAGAATAATAATGCTGATTGTTTGTTAGGGGGGATTGAGTATGCAACAAAAAATATTTTAGTCCCAGCATTACAAATTATTAAAACGACAAAAGATGTAGGAATTGCATCAAGTGCTAATTTACTAGTTAAAGATAATCAACGGTATGTATTTACTGATATTTCTTTAAATATTGACCCAACTACTGAACAATTAGTAAGTATTACAAAATCAGCAATTAATTTAGCTCATAAATTGGGCATAACATCGCCACAAGTAGCAATGTTATCTTTTTCTACTGCTAATAGTGCTAGTAGTGATTCGGTTATTAAAGTTCAAGAAGCAACAAAGATATTACAAAAAGAAAATTTAGATGCTTTAATTGAGGGTGAGATGCAGTTTGATAGTGCTTTGTTAGAAGAAGTACGAATGAAAAAAATGCCTTATTCAAAGATGAAAGGTAGTGCGGATATTTTTGTATTTCCTAATTTAGATGCTGGTAATATTGGTTATA
Source organism: Spiroplasma endosymbiont of Dilophus febrilis (assembly GCF_964030685.1). Taxonomy (NCBI): domain Bacteria; kingdom Bacillati; phylum Mycoplasmatota; class Mollicutes; order Entomoplasmatales; family Spiroplasmataceae; genus Spiroplasma; species Spiroplasma endosymbiont of Dilophus febrilis. Next base: position 951,210 of record NZ_OZ034912.1, on the reverse strand, counting down.
AAATTGCTGAACGATTAGGGCAATATCATGCTGTTGGACCAATGATTTTAGGTTTAAATCAAGTTGTTAGTGATTTATCACGCGGGTCAACAGTGGAAGATATTTATTTGACAGCGATTTTAACAGCTTGAAGATCAATTTAAAATATTAATGAAAGGAAATAAAATGATGCTATCTAATTTAAAGAAAAAAATTTTAGTTATTAATACTGGTTCAAGTTCAATTAAGTTTCAGTTATATGAAATAACAACAAATAAAGAATTTAATCCAATTTGTAAGGGATTAGCAGAAAGAATTTTTGTTGATGGTAAAACGACGATTAAATATAATAATAATGAATTTGTTAGTGATACCCCGTTATCAAATCATAATGTGGCCGCAGAAGTTATTTTAGAACTTTTAAAATCACAAAATGTGATTCAAAATTTTAATGAAATTATTGCTGTGGGGCATCGCATTGTTCATGGCGGTGAAAAAATCAAAGAAAGTGTCTTTGTTAATGATGACATTACAAAGATAATTGCCGAAAATATTAAGTTGGCACCGTTACATAATCCTGCGGGGTTAAGTGCTTTAAAAGCATTTCAAGCGGTTGCTAACTGTCCGCATATTGCTGTTTTTGATACAACATTTCATACCACAATGCCAAAAATAAATTATATTTATCCCGTACCATATAATTGATATACTGATTATAATGTTCGAAGGTATGGATTTCATGGTATTAGTTATCATTATATTATTAATAAACTAAGTTTGATTATTAATAAACCGGTTAGTAATATTAATGCGATTGTTTGTCATTTAGGAAATGGTGCTAGTATTTGTGCAATTAAAAATGGGAAATCATATAATACATCAATGGGATTTACACCCTTAGCAGGATTAATGATGGGTTCTCGTAGTGGTGATATTGATCCAGCGATTCATCAATATATTGCTGAACAATTAAATTTAGATATTGTTGGTGTTGTTAATAAACTAAATAATGAATCTGGTTTATTGGGAGTTAGTCAAATTTCTTCTGATACGAGAGAAGTTAGTCAGGCTGCTAAGGATGGTAATAGTCAAGCACAATTTACCTTGGAATTATATGCTAAAAGAGTTGTTGATTATATTACTCAGTATCAAAATGATTTGGATAATAAGGTTGATGCGATTGTTTTTACGGCTGGTGTTGGTGAAAATAGTGCTTTAATTCGCGAAATGATTATTAAAAATATTAAAACTATGCCATTAGATTATAATCGTGGTAAGAATAACCAATCATATGATGATTATTTACAAATATCTAATGATTTGAGTTCGGTGGCGATTTATGCGATTCGAACTAATGAGGAATTAATGATTTGTGAAGAGACATATCGGTTATTAAATAATATTAATTAAATTAACATATTTTATAAAAAAACTGAAATTAATCAGTTTTTTTGTTTATTAAAGATTTTATTAGTATTTTAAAGTATGATAAAATTAATAATGTTATAGGCGAGAAATTAGAAACTGGAGCGATATATATGAAGTTTTTTAATAAATATAAAAGTGTTTTAAAAAGCATTAGAGCTGATGTTCAAGAAATTTTAAATCTAGATTTAGAAATGCAAGAATTATCTGCTGATAGTTTAAAAAATAAAACTAATGAATTTAAAAAGCGATTGGAAGCGGGTGCCACTATAGATGATATTTTAATTGAAGCTTTTGCTGTGGCGCGTGAAGCAACGAGAAGAGTTTCGGGATTACATGCTTTTGCTGTTCAGTTAGAAGGCGGTATTGTTTTACATAATGGTGATGTTGCGGAAATGCGAACTGGGGAAGGAAAAACTTTAACAGCGATTATGCCAATGTATTTGAATGCTTTACTTGGTAAGGGCGTTCATATTGTTACTGTTAATGAATATTTAGCACAGCGTGATGCTGAAATTAATGGAGCGGTGTTAGAATTTTTAGGTTTAACAGTTGGTGTTAATTTAAGAGATTTAAGTAATGACCAAAAGCGAAAAGCTTATTTGTGTGATGTTACATATACTACTAACTCGGAATTAGGATTTGATTATTTAAGAGATAATATGGTACATACTTATGATGAAAAAGTCCAACGCGGGTTGAATTTTGCAATTGTTGATGAGGCGGATTCAGTTTTAATTGATGAATCAAGAACACCGTTAATTATTTCTGGTGGTTCTAAAAGTCGTGAACCTTTATATGAAAATGCTGACCGGTTTGCTAAAAGTTTGGATAAAAAGGCAGATATTAAAATTGATTTAGAAACTAAGCAGGCAGCTTTAACAATATCTGGTGTTAAAAAGGCAGAAAAACATTTTGGTGTTAAAAACTTGTTTAGTTTGGAGCAATCAGAATTATTTCATCATATTTTAAATGCTTTAAAAGCTGTTCATGTTTTTACGAATGGGATTGAATATGTTGCTCAAAATGATGAAATAATTTTAGTTGATCAATTTACGGGGCGATTAATGCCAGGAAGAGCTTATAGTGATGGTTTACAACAAGCTTTACAAGCTAAAGAAGCAGTTACTATTGAACATGAAACAACAACGCTGGCAACAATTACTTATCAAAATTTCTTTCGCTTATATAATAAATTGAGTGGGATGACAGGAACAGCAAAAACGGAAGAAGAAGAGTTTATTAAGATTTATAATATGCGAGTAATGGAAATTCCTACTAATCTTCCAATCGTGAGAAAAGATGATACGGATTTAGTTTTTGCATCACAAAGTTCTAAATATAAGGCTTTACTTAAAGAAGTTAAAGAACGACATACCAAAGGGCAACCAATATTAATTGGAACAGCATCAATTACAACATCTGAGGAAGTATCAAATATTTTAAAAGAAGCTAAAATAGCTCATAATGTTTTGAATGCACGAAATCATGTTCAAGAAGCAGAAATTATTGCTGGTGCGGGACAAATTGGTGCTGTTACAATTGCTACGAATATGGCAGGAAGAGGTACTGATATTAAGTTAGGTGCTGGTGTTATTGCTTTAGGTGGTTTGGCTGTTTTAGGTACGGAACGAAATGAAGCGAGAAGAATTGATAATCAGTTACGGGGTAGATCGGGGCGTCAAGGAGATCCGGGTTATTCACGATTTTATCTTTCAGTAGAGGATGAATTAATGCTTCGTTTTGGTAGTAAAAAATTACAAGGATTATTTAGTCGTTTAGGCGATGACCATATTCAATCAAAATTGTTATCACGAAGTATTACTAATGCTCAGAAAAAAGTTGAAGGATTAAACTTTGATACTAGAAAGAATTTGTTGGATTATGATAATATTTTAGCTCAGCAAAGAGAAGTAATGTATGAACAACGGGATGCAATTTTACAAACTAAGGTTTATGCTCCATTAGTTGAAAGAATGATTTTTACTGTTAGTGGTGATTTATTGGATATTTTTACAAAAGAGATTAATAAAGAAATTATGATTGATTTTGTTAGTTTAGTAAAAAGTTTAGAAACAAAGTTAATTAATAGTAATCATGAATTAGATGCTAAAGAATTACGATCAATGACACGGCATGATGCTGTTTTAGCAATTAGTCGGGTAATTTTTAATCACTATGAGAAAACTATTGAAAATATTCCAGAAGTGATGTTATGAAAAATTGAAAATCAAATTATTTTACAAGCTTTTGATCATCATTGGACAGAACATATTGATGGTGCTAGTAAATTAAGAACGGGAATTTATTTACGAAGCTATGGACAGTCAAATCCATTACATGCATATATTGATGAATCAGCTCAATTATTTAATCGGATGCGAATTAATATTGCTCATCAAGTAGTTATTAGTTTATGTAGTTTAGAAATTGGTTCTGATATTGATGATGGTATATCCGATGAGGTAATGGAGGCTATTGAGAGGACAAAGGCAAAGCAAGGTGGTTAGGAAAAATTTTTATGTTTAAATTAGTTGCTGATTTTAAGCCAGCAGGTGATCAACCAAAAGCAATTGCGAGTTTAATCCAAGGAATAAAAGAAAATCAACAATTTCAAGTATTATTAGGAGCAACGGGTACGGGAAAAACTTATACGATTGCTAATGTTATTGCTAAAATTAATAAACCAACTTTAATTTTGTCACATAATAAAACCTTGGCAATGCAATTATATGGTGAATTAAAAGGCATGTTTCCTGAAAATCGGGTAGAATATTTTGTTTCTAACTTTGATTTTTATCAACCAGAAGCATATATGCCAAAAACGGATACATATATTGATAAGACAGCAAAATCTAATAGTGATATTGAAATGATGCGGTTAAGTGCGATGAATGCTTTAGTTACTAGAAAGGATGTTATTGTTGTAGCATCAGTTGCTGCGATTTATGGTGCACAAGACCCTGACGAATATAAAAAATCTTTTTTTGAAATTCGTCAGGGTCAAAAAGTTGAAAGAAAAGTATTATTATATTTTCTTGTTAATTCTGGTTACACTCGTAATGATTTAGAAATTCGTCCGGGAATGTTTACGGCAAAAGGTGATGTTATTAAGTTAGCACCGGGTTGAACGGATGAATTTTATTTACGCATTGATTTATTTGATGATGATATTAATGAAATTGCTAAGATTGATGTTTTAACTGGTAAAGTAATTGAAAGATATCAATCTTTTACAATTTTTCCTGCTCAGGACTATATTACTTCTAAAGAAAGATTAGCAAAGGCAATTACTAGAATTGAAGCAGAATTAATAAAATATTTAGAAGTTTTAAAGGCTAATAATCAATTATTGGAGTATCAAAGGATTGAACAAAGAACTAATCATGATTTAGAAGCATTGCAAGAGTTTGGTATTTGTAGTGGTATTGAAAACTATTCACGACATTTAGATTTAAGAGATAAAGATGTGCCACCATATACTTTAATTGATTATTTTGGTGATGATTTTGTAACTATTATTGATGAATCCCATATTTCTTTACCACAAGTTAGAGGAATGTTTAATACTGATCGGAGTAGAAAACAAACATTAGTTAATTATGGTTTTCGCTTACCGAGTGCCTTAGATAATCGGCCATTAAATTTTACAGAATTTATGAATAAATTAAAAACGGTGATATATACATCAGCAACTCCTGGTGATTTTGAATTAAATCAAGTTAATTATCAAGTGACGGAACAAATTATTCGTCCGACAGGTTTAGTGGATCCAACGATTGTTGTTAAACCAACAATGAATCAGATTGATGATATTATTGAAAATGTTTTAGTGCGAAAAGAAAATTGTGAAAGAGTATTAATTACCACTTTAACAATTCGACAAGCCGAAGATTTAACTACTTATTTGCAAGAGCGAAATATTAAAGTAGCATATTTGCATAGTGAATTAAAAACTCTGGATCGTTCAAAGATTTTATTAGAACTAAGAAAAGGGGTTTATGATGCTGTGGTAGGGATTAATTTATTACGCGAAGGCTTAGATATTCCTGAAGTTTCGTTAATTTGTATTTTAGAAGCTAATAAGCAAGGATTTTTACGCGATGCGCGGTCATTAATTCAAACTATTGGTCGGGCAGCAAGAAATGTTAATGGTAATGTTATTATGTATGCTGATACAATATCGGATGCAATGCAAAAGGCGATGGCTGAAACGCTACGCCGAAGAAATGTGCAAATTGCTTATAATAAAGAACATAATATTATTCCTCAAACAATAAAGAAAAAGATTGATGATTCGTTATTTGCTAATAAATTATTACAAGAATTTAATATTGTTAATAAAAGAAAGTCTAAAGATTATGTTGCAACAAAAACGCAAATCATTAATGATTTGCGAAAGGAAATGTTAGTCGCAGCAAAAGATTTACAGTTTGAACGAGCGGCACAGTTACGAGATTTAATTTTGGAATTGGAAACCGAATAAGATTAAATATTTCATTGTTCTTTTTCAAAGATTTCATCAACTTGCCGATAAAGTTCTTTTGTGGAGTCATTATTGATGATTTGATAATCAATAACATCTTTATAAGTTTCGTAATCATCTTGTTGTTGACTAATCTTCATAATTTCTTCAACAGTAAGGTTATCGCGTTCAATAATTCGTTTAACACGGGTTTCTCAATCGCTATTAACAAAAATAATTTTATTAACGAGTTTGTTTCATTTGGCTTGTAAGATGACTGCGGCTTCAACAATAATTAATGTCTTATCACTGTGATTTTTAATTTGTTGTTGGAGACTTTTTTTTAGTAGTGGTCACATAATGTTATTAAGTTTTAGGCGTTCTTTGGAGTCATTAAAAATGATTGCTCGGAGTTTTTTAGTGTCTAATTCATTATCAGTAAACGCAACACTTCCAAAGCGTTTTTTGATGGTTTTTATTACTTTGGGAAGGGTTCTTACTTCTTGACTTAGAATGTCCATATCAATACAATAGGCACCTTTTTTTTGCAAATATTTACTAACAATACTTTTTCCGCTACCGATTTTTCCTGTGATGGCAATAATTAGCATTTTGTTCTCCTTAGTTTAATTTTTAACTTTACAATTTACATTATAATTGATTTTATGGAAATATAATAGTACTTTATATTTTATCGTAAATTCACTATAATATATATGGATATATCAATTGATATAAGACAGAGGTGGCATTTTGCCTGAGAGATACTCTTGGAACTTGAACTAGGTAATACTAGCGGAAGAAGTCTTGTATATTTTAAAGTATATTAGATTTCTTGCTATCATTAAGGAGGTTAAAAAATGATGCAAGAAGTAAATAAGACTAATCAAATTTATCGTTGAATTTTAATGTTAATTAATGGAATTTTTTGTTTCTTAATTGTCGGAGTAATAATTTTGATAACGATAAGTTCGGAAGAAAAATTTTTAAGCATTTTTTCTTCTAATGTTAGGAATACACAATTAATTAATAATAAAATTGTCTTATTTATTAAAATTGCAGTTATTGTGATTTTATTATTATTTTTAGTTGCTAGTTTAATATTAATTTGGTTATTAAGTTGGCAAAAAATAATAAAATCTAATGTTGATTTTAAAGTGATTAAAAAACAATGCTTTAAAATTTACCATTGAAAAACATTTGATTTAGTATTAATCGCTTTTTTTGTTAGTTTATCATTAATTTTTGATTATCTGATGATATTTTTTCCTAAATTACCAATGGGGGGCAGTATTGGTTTAAAATATTGACCCGTATTTTTAATTGCTTTCGTTACTAGTTTTTGACACGGAATTGTAACCGGTGGTATTAGTGCTTTAATTTCGTTAATTATTATTCCCCAAGGAGCAATTATTAATCCTTGACAATATTTACTAGATTATTTTATTCCTATGATTATGCCTTCTTTAATAGGAATAGTGAATATTAATTTTAAAAAGCGGTTTAATGCTAACATTAAAATTTCCTTTATAATAACAGTTATTTGTATTATTATATATATATGCAATGTATTATCGGGAGTATTATATTTTGGTAATTATGCGTGAGATGGTTTTAGTATTTGAGGTTATGCATTAATATATAATTTAATTTATGTTTTTATTTTTGTGTATCCTTTAATGATATTATCATTGCCGTTATTATTTAGAGTATTAATGCCGTGAAAAGAAAAATATAATGATCAAATTAATTAGCATTTGCTAATTAAATATTGGAGGTGATTTGATGGATGATGCAACAAAATATATTATTGTTAAAGGAGCTAGAGAACATAATTTAAAAAATGTTGATTTAACAATTCCTAAAAATAAATTAATTGTTTTTACTGGCGTTTCTGGTAGTGGAAAGTCATCATTAGCCTTTAATACGATTTATGCTGAAGGACAAAGAAGATATATGGAGTCACTGTCGGCTTATGCCCGACAATTTTTAGGTAATAGTGAAAAACCTGATGTTGATTCTATTGAAGGATTATCACCAGCAATTTCTATTGATCAAAAAACCACTAGTAATAATCCTCGTAGTACTGTGGGCACGGTGACGGAAATATATGATTATTTACGATTATTATATGCTCGTGTGGGGCTACCATACTGTATTAATGGTCATGGTTTAATTAAAGCAATGACAATTAAGGAAATGATTAAACGATTAAAACAAATAACAACGGAAGAACGCATTGAAATTTTGTCGCCAGTAGTTATTGATAAAAAGGGGACGCATTATGAGTTGTTTTTAACTTTACGACATGAAGGATTTTTACGGGTTAAAGTTAATAACCACGCTTATTCGTTAGATGATGATATTCAATTAGATAAAAATAAACGGCATAATATTGATATTGTTGTTGATCGCATTAAATTAAGTGATGATGATAATGTTTGATCTAATATTCATGATAGTTTAGAAAAATCATTAAAATATAGTAAAGAATTAGCAAAAGTTGTTCTTGTTAATAGTAAAGAACAATTATTATTTTCGCAAAATCATGCGTGTAATCAGTGTAATTTTACCATTCCGGAGTTAGAACCCCGTTTATTTTCTTTTAATGCGCCAATGGGGGCTTGTTCTGAATGTAAAGGTATTGGGATTCGCTTGGAAGTTGATGAAGATTTATTATTTCCTAATCGTAATCTTTCAATTAATCAAGGTGGGATTGAATTTTATAAAAATTTTATTGGTGGTGATACTTTAGAATGACAGAAATTAAAAATTATTTGTAAAGAATATGGTATTGATTTAGATCAACCAATTAAAAATCTTAGTGATGAACAAATTAATTATTTAATGTATGGTAGTGATGAACAATTAAATTATACTTTAGTATCTAGTAATAATAATACTTATAAAAGTTATGACTATATTGAAGGTGTTGCTAGTATTATTGAACGACGCTTTGTTGAAACTGTTAATGAAATGCGTCGTGAATATTATCGGAAATTTATGAGTGATAAAACTTGTTGGTCTTGTAAAGGGGCACGACTAAATCCTAAAGCATTATGTGTTAAAGTAGGAACGATAAATATTAATGAATTTACTAATTTAGATATTGATGAAAGTTTGGATTATATTCTTAGTTTGAAATTATCAGAACAACAACAAGAAATTGCTAAGTTAGTTATTAATGAATTAGTAAATCGTTTAAGTTTTTTAAATGATGTTGGTTTACGATATTTAAATTTATCAAGACCAGCCCAATCATTATCTGGTGGCGAAGCGCAACGAATTCGTTTAGCAACGCAAATTGGTTCAAAATTGACAGGAGTATTATATGTATTAGATGAACCTTCAATTGGTTTACATCAGAAAGATAATGACCGCTTAATTAAAACTTTAAAATCGTTACGAGATTTAGGAAATACCGTTATTGTTATTGAACATGATGAAGATATGATGCATCAAGCTGATTGGCTTGTTGACATTGGTCCTAAAGCTGGTAAATTTGGTGGCGAAATTATTGCTGTGGGAACAATGGCAGATATTATCGCTAATGAAAAGTCAATTACAGGGAGATATTTATCACATCAAGAAACGATTACAATTCCAAAAAAGCGCCGAAGTGGCAATGGCAAGAAAATTATTATTATTGGAGCAAGAGAAAATAATTTAAAAAATATTGATGTTACTATTCCTTTAGGAAAACTTATTGTTGTTACAGGGGTTTCTGGCAGTGGAAAATCAACTTTAGTAAATGAAGTGTTATATAAAAATCTGTTACGAAATTTAGGACAAAAGGTTAATCGTCCGGGTAAACATCAAAATATTAAGGGAATGGATAATATTGATAAAGTTGTTAATATTTCGCAAGAACCGATTGGAAGGACACCGCATAGTAATCCAGCAACTTATACTTCAGTTTTTGATGATATTCGTGATTTATTTGCTGCGGCGCCATTAGCTAAAACTCAAGGTTATCTTAAAGGAAGGTTTTCTTTTAATGTTCGTGGTGGCAGATGTGAACGCTGTCAGGGAGCAGGAATTATTAAAATTGCGATGCATTTTTTACCAGATGTTTTTGTTACTTGTGAAATATGTGAAGGAATGCGCTATAATGATGAAACTTTACAAGTTAAATATAAAGGGAAAAATATTTATGATGTTTTAAATATGTCAGTTATTGAAGCGCAAGTGTTTTTTGCAAATATTCCAAAAATTAATGTTAAATTGCAAACCTTACTTGATGTTGGTATGGGATATATTAAGTTAGGACAACCAACAACTCAATTATCTGGTGGGGAAGCGCAAAGAGTTAAATTAGCGACTTACTTACAAAAAAGAGCAACTGGAAAAACACTATTTATTTTAGATGAACCAACAACAGGATTACATATTGATGATGTTAAAAGATTATTGTCAGTTCTTAGCCGTATTGTTAATAATGGTGATACTGTTCTTGTTATTGAACATAATTTAGATGTTATTAAGTTAGGTGATTACATTATTGACTTAGGACCTAATGGTGGGAAGTATGGTGGGGAAGTAATTGTTACAGGAACACCAGAGCAAGTAATTAATAGTAATAAAAATTCATATACGGCTGAATATTTAAGAAAAGTTTATCAAATTAATGATAATATTAAATTAAATATAAAGTAGGTGACTATTAATGAAAATTCGTTTGAAAATAGCAATAATCATTTGTTTAACAATATCACCAGTTGTAGTTATTGTGGCTTGTAATAGTGCTAGTGATGAAACTGGTGATGTTGCTGAAGCAACTAAAGCATTGGAAAATGTTGTTTTAAATGAGATTGATTTGGGGTTAGTTAAAGAAAATCAAGATATTAAAGAACAAGTCATTGATAATTTATTAATTGATAATGTCATTGAAGCTCCGCTTGATAAAGTAACTGATTTACGAATTATTTTAGATACTGATAAAATAATTAGTGATGATGTTTTTGTTGTTGAGAAAGATATTGAATTTAAAGAATTTTTTGTGCTTTTAATTGGTAAAACTATTGGAACAAAGCCACAACAAATTACTGTTAGTCGGAAAGTAAAATTTGTGTTTGAAATTGAAAACCCAGAGTTATTAGCAGCGCAAAAAGCACTTAATGAGGTTTCATTAAAGGAGATTACGATTTCGGAGTTAGTTATTCGTGGAAGTAATATTACGACTTTAATTGCATCAAAAGTTCAAGAATTAATTGCTTCAATTCAAAGTCCTGATTTTACAGATTTATCATTTGCTTTAAAAGATAAAGTCATTCCGGCGCCTAATGCTGGTTTACTTATTAATATTGGTGTTAGGTTAATTGCCAAAGCAAAAGATTCTGAACAAAGCCGAATTAGAAGTGAAAAAACGGTAATGGTTAATTTTACTAATATTAAAACCCAAGCTGAGGATGATGCTGAGAAAATAATAGCAGCAAGAACGGCATTAGATAGTATTGTGTTAAAAGAAATCGTTTTTAGTGAAAGTTTTATTATTGGGAAAAATATTACGGTGACGGACGCATAAAGTTTTCTTAGGTAGGAAAATATTTGAATAAGTATTAAGGCAGTCAGTAATGATTGTCTTTTTATTTTATAAGGTGTTAAAAATTTGTTCTTTGAAAATTAAATACAAGTGAATTAATAATGTTGGTATGTATTAAAGCACGATAAATTGTGGGTGGTCGCCATAACCAAAAGAAGTTTACCAGTTAATAGATAACACCCTATTAGCTATAGCAATTTGTTTCGTTTTGCAATAAAAAAATGAATGGGTGGATTTCCTAAAAATATACACGCTATTAAATTAGTTCCAAGGGTAGGATGCGGATGTTAAAGTGTAGAAATTTCTAAATAGGGGTATGCTAAGTTTAAAATTATTAAAATATTTATCTAATTAAAAAAACAAAATTTAATAACAAAGCTTGTTAAACACTTAAATCTGCGATATATAAGTGTTTAAAAAACTAAGTTAGTTAACTTAGTTAATATAACTTAGTTTATCTATAAGAAAGGTAATTTATTATGAAAAACATTGAAAACATTTTCTTAAATACTAAAAAATATCTCTTAAAAGAAACGCAAAACGCAATGCTTATTAAAGCACCAAAAATACCGTGATTTAATGAACAAATCGGCATTTGGTTTCCAAAACGATTTGTTTATAAAGGAAAATACGAAAATTCAATTTGTATTGGAATAATAAAAGATAGTAAATATCAAGTAATCTCAATTAATCAAAAAGAAAAAGAAACCAAATTAATTAAGGGACAAGAATTATTAGGCTTCTTCATTGCCGAAAAAGAAAACAACAAAAAAGATATAAATTATAACTATTTTAAAGGAGATTAAAAATGAATATTGCGATTGGAATAATATTTATTATCATTTGCATAATGCTATTGGCATATTTTGCTTATAAAATTTATGCCAAAATAAAAATGCGAATTAAATATAAAAATGCCATTAAAAATAATACTGGTAATTTTACAAAAGACGAAAAAGTATTGCCCGGTCGCGTTTAGTTTTCTTAGGTATTTTTTAAAAAAGAAAAAATAGTCATTTACTATAAATTATTTCAATATGCAAATTAAGTATATATTTCTTATGTATGATTTTTGTTGTAAAAAATTATTTTAATGTTGTTTTTATAAGCATTTTACTTAGTTTTTATAACCTTTTATTAAGAATATGTTTGTTAATATTAAATATTTTGTTTTATTAATTATTTTTCAAGTAAAAAGGTAATAAATTTTTAGTTGCTTTTCTTTCAAAATTATTCAAATCTTTACCCACCTAACAAAACTTTATGCGCCCCTTGATATCGCATTTAGTAAAACAACAATTAGGATATGGGGCAAAAATATATAATCATAAGAATTTAAATAACTTATTACATTTAAGAATGGCAAATTTAAACAAATTAAATGTATTACATTTCATTAATGAAAATATTAATTTAGAAATAGAAATCAGAAAAGAAATATATAAAAATTCATTATGAAATAAATATAATAATAAAAATGATGATAGTTGAATTAATAAGGGCAGTATTGTATATACGAATAAATATAGAAAACATAAATTTAGATAATTAGTGAAAATTTAATAAAATTAATAATTTTTCATTGTGTAAAAATTCAATAATATGATAAAATGATAATGAATAAAAATGACAATAACAAGAAAGGTAGGGTTAGTTTAGTAATTAAATAGTATAATTAGCTGATTGTTTTACTTCTTCAAAGCAATACCTAAGAAAACTAAACGCGACCTCTAATAGTAGTTATGTTGAATTGTGACAGTAATAATGTTATTATATATAAGCCTGAAAAAAATAGGTTAATGTGGGAGAGATATCGTTGACCACAGCGAGAACAATTATGTATAGGAGGTGTTGCTCGTGGCTAAAAAAATTAAAAGAATTGCTAAATTACAGTTTAATGCGGCACAAGCTAAGCCAGGTCCGGAATTGGCTTCATTAGGGATTAATATGCCACAATTTTGTATTGCTTTTAATGATGCAACAAAAACAAGAATGGGTGATGTTGTCCCTGTTGTTATTACTGCTTATGATGATAAGTCATTTGATTTTGTTTTAAAAACAACGCCAGCAGCTGTTTTATTAAAAAGAGCAGCTAATATTGAAAAAGGTTCAAGTAGTAGTAAAAAAGAAAAAGTAGCAACGATTACTGAAGATAAAATCAGAGAAATTGCTGAATATAAAATGGTTGATTTAAATGCTAATGATATTGAAAAGGCAATGAAAATTATTGAAGGAACAGCAAGAAATATGGGAATTGTTGTTGAAAAGCTATCAAAAGGGGAACAAAAATAGTTATGGTAATTGTTGTTAAAAAGAGTCGTTATTCTAAAAATTATCAAAAAGTATCCCGAATGTTTGATAAAACTAAAATATATTCAATTGATGAAGCTGTTTCATTAGTTAAAAAAACTTCAATAACAAAATTTGATGCTACGGTTGAGTTAGTTTTTCTTTTAAATGTTGATCCAAGACATGCTGATCAACAACTTCGTGGAGCGTTAGTATTACCGGCAGGAACTGGTAAAAAACAAAGAATTTTAGTATTAACTAATAGTATGAATCAAGTGGCGATTGATAATAAAGCTGATTTTGTTGGTGGTAAGGATTTAATTGAAAAAATTCAAAAAGAAAATTGATTTGATTTTGATGTTATTATTGCAACACCAGATATTATGGCTGAATTAGGAAAGATTGGTAAAATATTAGGACCTAAGGGTTTAATGCCAAATCCAAAAACAGGAACGGTAACTACTGATGTGCAAAAAGCAATTGCAGAAATTCGTAAGGGTAAGATTGAATATCGTGTTGATAAACAAGGTAATGTTCATGTAATTATTGGTAAGGTTTCTTTTAGTGAAGAGCAGTTAAAGGAAAATTATCAAGCGATTTATGAAACGCTTAGAAAAGTTCGTCCCGCAGCCGTTAAAGGTGCTTATGTAAAAAATATTAGTATTAGCACTACTATGGGACCAGCGATTAAAGTTGCTATTGAGCATTAATGATATAGTATAATGTTTTAAAGTGGTAGAGAAGATTTTTCTCTACTATTTTTTTATATATTATTCTTATAATCTTTGCGATTAGTTAGTAGTATTGCTAATAACTGGTAATTTTGATATAACTATAATAAGTAATTATTTTAAGGTAATGCTATTGAGGTGTACATTCGTAATGAAAAATAATCAAACGAAGTATGATGTTATTATTATTGGAGCTGGATTTTCTGGTTTAGCGGCAGCATTACGCTTAAAACCTTATAAGTTAAAAGTATTAATTTTAGAAGCTGATGATGATATTGGTGGTCGTAGTTGAAATAAAGTTTTAGATGATGGAACAATAGTTGAATTAGGCGGTCAATGAGTTGGTTGACAACATCAAAGGATGTTATCGTTTATTAATAAATATAAGTTACAAAAATATATAACACCGCCTTTTCCAGAAGGTAAAACATTGTTTCAATATAATGGTAAAATTATTGATGAGTTTCCCGAAGAGGCAATGTTGTTAGTTAATAATTTTGATAACTTAACAAAAGAAATTGATTTAGAAAAACCGTGAATGCATCCTAATGCTAAATTATGAGATAATATTACCTTTGAACATTGATTAGAAATGCAAGATGCAACAGTAGATGCTAAAAAAATGGTAGGAAGAATTATTGCTGGGGGATTATTATCTCGTGATACTAGTCATATTTCAATGTTGCAAGCATTATTTTATGTTGCTACCAGTTCTGAAAAAGGTGCTCAGCATTATCGTGTTATTGGTGGTAGTTATAAAATTGCTAGAAAAATGGTTGGTGATTTAAAAGGAACAGATATTATTTTAAATGAACCAGTAACAGTTATTAATTATGATCAAGAATGTGCTACTGTTTTATCAATGAATAATAATGTTTATCAGGGAAAGTATTTAATTATTGCAATTCCCCCTGTGCTTGCAAGTAAAATTCATTATCATCCAAGTTTAGGTTCACAATACTATGGTTTATTACAAAATTTTCCTGGTGGTGATGCTCTTAAAGTTCATTTTGTTTATGAAAGACCTTTTTGAATTGAAGATAATAATTCTGGTAATGTTTATTTACAAGAAGGCTGACTTACCTAAGTAACAGATAATACCACACCAAGTGATCCGCATGCTATTTTGACAGGATTTATTTATGGTAATAAAAAAAGAGAACTAATTCAAAAGGATTTAGAAAAAAGAAAAAAGTTATTACTGAATGAGTTAGCATTATTTTTTGGTGAAGAGGCTAAAAATATTTTACAGTATATTGAATATGATTGATTAAATTCGCCTTGAACAGGTGGATGTTTTTCAGGTAGTTTAAGAATTGGTTGTTGAACTAGTTATGGACCATATTTAAGGCGCCCCATTGGTGCAATTCATTGAGCAAGTACAGAGTTAAGTATTCATTTTAATGGTTATTTTGAAGGAGCAGTGTTATCTGGTGAAAGAGCTGCTGATGAAATTATTAAGGAATTAAAAGTTAAAAAACCTAAAATTAAAAAAATTACAAAAAAGAAATAAATAATAATTATATCAAACATTTGTATTGATATTTTTATAATTTTATTTCACAATTAAAGTATTAATTTGTAAAAAAATAGCAGTTTGGTTAGGACGCATAAAGTTTTCTTAGGTAGGAAAATATTTGAATAAGTATTAAGGCAGTCAGTAATGATTGTCTTTTTATTTTATAAGGTGTTAAAAATTTGTTCTTTGAAAATTAAATACAAGTGAATTAATAATGTTGGTATGTATTAAAGCACGATAAATTGTGGGTGGTCGCCATAACCAAAAGAAGTTTACCAGTTAATAGATAACACCCTATTAGCTATAGCAATTTGTTTCGTTTTGCAATAAAAAAATGAATGGGTGGATTTCCTAAAAATATACACGCTATTAAATTAGTTCCAAGGGTAGGATGCGGATGTTAAAGTGTAGAAATTTCTAAATAGGGGTATGCTAAGTTTAAAATTATTAAAATATTTATCTAATTAAAAAAACAAAATTTAATAACAAAGCTTGTTAAACACTTAAATCTGCGATATATAAGTGTTTAAAAAACTAAGTTAGTTAACTTAGTTAATATAACTTAGTTTATCTATAAGAAAGGTAATTTATTATGAAAAACATTGAAAACATTTTCTTAAATACTAAAAAATATCTCTTAAAAGAAACGCAAAACGCAATGCTTATTAAAGCACCAAAAATACCGTGATTTAATGAACAAATCGGCATTTGGTTTCCAAAACGATTTGTTTATAAAGGAAAATACGAAAATTCAATTTGTATTGGAATAATAAAAGATAGTAAATATCAAGTAATCTCAATTAATCAAAAAGAAAAAGAAACCAAATTAATTAAAGGACAAGAATTATTAGGCTTCTTCATTGCCGAAAAAGAAAACAACAAAAAAGATATAAATTATAACTATTTTAAAGGAGATTAAAAATGAATATTGCGATTGGAATAATATTTATTATCATTTGCATAATGCTATTGGCATATTTTGCTTATAAAATTTATGCCAAAATAAAAATGCGAATTAAATATAAAAATGCCATTAAAAATAATACTGGTAATTTTACAAAAGACGAAAAAGTATTTAATGCCCGCTTTGAAGAATGAGTTAAAGCTCCTAATTCAAAAGAAAATAATGAGAATAAAAAATAATGTTTTGAAAAATTATTATGGAATTTTTAGAACTGTTTGTTCCGATAGAAAAAATGCCTGCACAAGTTGCTTTTATTGCCGGATTAATTATTATCATTACTTTTCTTTTCGCGTTAATTTCAATTATGTATTTACCAATAAAAATGATTTTTGGGAGATAAAAAATGACAGTAAATTTAAAAGAATTTAATTGAGAACAAATTAAACAAACTTTCTGAGATTTATTTATTCAAATTACAACTATTCCCGCTCATATTAGTGGTGGTAAAGAAATTGATTTAACCCAAGAAACACTTTGACTTTTAATAGCAAACATTGCTTTTTGATTATTAACAGCGATTATGGTGTGATTTATTCTAATGCTACTTTGGAAAACCATATCAGTATTTAGATAGAGACAAAAGTAATGTCGCGGAGTTACATTGTGATGCATTCACAAAGAAATTCAAAATTAATTAGGAAAAAATACAATCATGTTAAGGTTAACCGCGGTTTTAACAAATTTAAGAAAAACTTTAAATATAAATGTGAATGTTTTAAAAAGAAAGGGGGTGATTATATGATTGGAACTTTCTTGGCCGATACACCAGCAGTAACAAAAATAACAGCTAGTGACGCGATGACCAAATTGTGAAATGCGATTATAACAGCGTTTACTAAAATGTGAGAAATTATTGCTGTTAATATGCCACAAGTCGGTAACTTCTTTGCTGACTACTGAATCTTCATTTTTCCATTTATTTTGGCAATATTCTTTATTTGCTTTAAAATGTTTGAAAAACTACTTGGAGCAGTACGCTAATAAAAAAATAAAGTGAGGTGCAAGATGAAATTTTGCAAATGAATAATAGAAAAAAATAACCATTTTATTGAATTAAATCGCACCTCATTTTTAATTTTATGACATTGGGGAGCAATTTGATATATTTACAACGGTTATTTTAAAAACATTGTAAGCTATTTATTTTTAGCAGGTTGTATTTTAATTTTTCTTTTTAAAATAAGTAATTTAACACAAATTAACAAAGTTATTAATTTCTTAAAAAACTCACCATTAAATATTGTGATTGGTTCATTAGGAACTGGAAAAACCGCTTTTCTAGCGTACGCATCAAAATTACTAAAAAAGAAAAAATATCACATCGCCTCAACATTTCCATTACTAAAAACCCAAAAATTAAGTTTAGGACATATGGGATTATTAGACTTTGATTATCCGGTATTGCCAGACAAAACATTACTGCTATGAGATGAAACCAATTTATTTTTAGAAGGAACCGATTGAGAAAAAAATAATACCAAAAACGAAGAAACCGGTATTCAAGAATATTTCGCTCTGGCACGCCATTTTGGTCATATTGTGCTTGCTAGCGGTCAAAGAGATAAACATATTTGAGTTAAAGTTCGTGATATTGCCAATAATGTGATTGTGGGAATTCGTAAAAAACCAGTTAATATTTTTCGCCCCTACTTAAAAGTCATCTATGGTATCTTTACGAGCATTGAAGAATATGAACGCTGACGAAACACCTTAATTGATGCAAAAAATAGCAAAAAGGGTCGCCGTATTAAATATCGTGATATTCCTGAACTTGATATTTATTTTTTTAAATTAAAAATTCCTTTACCAATACTTAACACTTACAATTCTTTTTACCTAGCGTTTTTAAGAGATTACTTAAATTCAAAAGTAAATCCTGACTATGAAGACAAATACTATAATGACACAGCAATTGATTTAGAAGACTTAGAATACTTAAAAATGGATAAATTTAGCAAATTTTTAAGAAAAATGAAAGAAAAGGAATAATAAAAAATGGAAAATCTCGCAAAAATGGCCGACTTTCTCGCCCAAATGCTTTATAAAGTTTTTGATTTAATTTGAAGTCTTGAAGTGCCGGGAACAAATATTCAACTAATATTTCCTTTATTCTTAACACTGGCTGTAGAATTTCTTATGGCAATTATTCTTGGATTTGGTAGTCAACAAGTTAATTTAGAAAAACAACGCCAATATGCTGTTAAAAATAAGGGGCGTTTAAGTGTGTGAGGAAAAGCTAAAAAACAAATAAAACCAATAAAAACAAAACAAGGTAACTAAAAATGTTTAAACTAATTATTATTTTTATCTTAATAACTGTGCTTGGGTTATTAGCTGGTAGTCATTTTGAAACTTTAACGAACTATATTAGCGAAGGTCTTGCTAATTTCCAAAAATTTATTACCAGCAATTTAACAATTTTAGAACTGTTTAAACCAATGGCACGAACATTTTCGCAACACCCAATTTTTACTATTCTTGGCGTCACTTGTGTACTTGTTGCTTTATTTATTGTGATTAAAGGTAGGTAAAAAATGAAGAAATGAACTAAAAAACAAGAATTAAAAAAATAGAGAATGACAAATTAGAAAGACAAAGAAAGGAATTAATAGTTAATTATGTTAAATTCTAATTTATTAAATAAAATTAATGTTAATGATGAATGATATACACAGGAATATGCTGTTAAACCAATTTTAGAATTTTTAAAACCTAATAGTACTATTTTATGCCCTTTTGATAAAGTTGATAGTAAATTTGTATGTGTTTTAGAAAGAAATGGGCATAAAGTTTGGAATAGTCATATTGATGATGGAATTGATTTCTTTAATTACATTAAAAGTGATGTGGATAGATATGATTATATTATTTCTAACCCTCCGTTTAGTAAAAGAAAGCAAGTAATAGAACATTTATTTAATTTGGGCAAACCGTTTGCGATGTTAATACCATTAGTAAGTATTGCATTAAAACCAATTAGAGAAAAAATAGATCAGTGTGAGTTATTAGTTTTTGATAAAAGAATAAAATTTATTACTTATAATGGTATAGTTTGCAAAAATCCACCAAGTGAAACTGCTTATATTTGTCATAATGTTTTGCCTAAGCAAATTGTTTGTAGAAAATTAAAGGAGTTTAAAAATGAAAGAAAAAATGCCATTAAAATTAAGAATTAAAAATTCTTTTAAAAAGCAGTGGTTAAAAATAGTGTTAAGTATCATTTTTATCTTTATAAGCTTATTAATTTGTGCATTAACAGTAAGCGATGCTAAATGAATAACTGGAACAAGTGACGAATTTAATAATTTTATGAGTGAAGAAATGGTTAAATTCTTTGGCAAGTTCAATAGTGGTATTATGCTCGCAGGAATATTTGTTTTTTGATGAGGCGGAGCAATATATTTTGCACTTAAATTTGAAAAATTAATTCGCTTGATTGTTCAGAAAATTAAAGCAAAAAGAGCCTTGAAAAATGAAATCAAACAAACTCATTAATTCTTTAAAAAAATATTGATGAATAATACTTAATTACATTATATTCATATCTTTAAATATAGTTTTATTATTACATACAGATATTGAAAATTTGCAACAATTTATTAAAAATTTTGGAGCAATTGGTAAGTTAATGATTATAGGTTATTCATTAGTATGAGTAACCATAACAGAAATAGCAAACTGCTTAATTCGTTTTATATTAAAAAAGATTAAAGCTAAAAGAATAATGAAAAATAAAATATTTTAAAAAGGAGCGATAAAAATGTTTATGAAAATATTTACCGTGTTAATTATTAGTTTCAATAACATTTTTACCATTCCACAAAACATTAATAATGACAAATCAACAGCACAATCACTAATTAGAAGTAAAAGGCAAAATAATGAATCATACGAATTAAACTTAAAAAAATCAAAATTAACACTTAAATCATCAAAAGATGATAACAGCAAGTGAAATCAAAAATGAGAAATAAAAGTTAATGTAGAAAATGAATTTATTCCCAAAAACTTGCCTCCACGAATGAAACTTAATGATTGAGAATTTTATGTTGACAAAAATGACAAGATCACACTGCCAATATTAAAATCATTAGAATATGATTTAAATTGAGAAAAAAACAGTGAACCAAGATATTGAGAAAATAAAGATTTTTTATCATATCAAAATAAAAAATTAAAAAACATAAAAATGAAAGTACAAGAATGAGATAAAAATGAAAGATATGCCAAATGAAAAATATTAGAATTTAACGCACAATCAGAAATTAAACCCTCGACTGATATTGATTTATCAGAAAAAACCACCAAATTTGATGGCAACTATAACTATAACGATGTTGTTGATAATCTTGATTACTTAATGATTCACCGTGGTGATTTTGATAAATTTAATTACTCGTATCTCTATTGAACGCCCGTATTTAATTTCATTGACACCCTAGAAAAAGGTTATTACAAAGAATTTACGATTAAAAATTATGGCTTTAAAAACGAGAGCTATTTTTATCATAAAACTTCTAGTGATAAAAATGTAGTAAATGAGAATGTTTTGAAAATTAAGGCATTTAACAAAACTCTAATTGCTGGAAATAAGTATTTACAATTGCTACACGGTGAAAATGAAATCTGAAAATATGGCACTACGAATTCTAACGATTATTACCTAATTAAATATCTTTTTGGTACCTTAAATTACCTCAATGTTAGATTTAGTTTTCTACGCTATGACCCCGATTTAAAAAATGATATTTACCTATATTTTAAAAACAACATTCCTAGTATTAACAATAGCGATTACAAAAATGTTTTTAACGAAATCTATGAAATTCTTGGCAATTTCTTTGCTAGTTTATTTTATGCGACTTTTGATATGGACGAAAAAACTCATACCGAAATTGATTTTAAGGGTGTAGAAAACTATAAGAAGGATTACTTTATTCAAATCGGTTTCTTTTATCGTTCATTAATTACCTTTTATCCCAAAAAATACTTAGTAAATATTATAGGAAACTCAGAATTATTACTAAGAAGTTATTTCTTTAGGTCGCGTTTAGTTTTCTTAGGTATTTTTTAAAAAAGAAAAAATAGTCATTTACTATAAATTATTTCAATATGCAAATTAAGTATATATTTCTTATGTATGATTTTTGTTGTAAAAAATTATTTTAATGTTGTTTTTATAAGCATTTTACTTAGTTTTTATAACCTTTTATTAAGAATATGTTTGTTAATATTAAATATTTTGTTTTATTAATTATTTTTCAAGTAAAAAGGTAATAAATTTTTAGTTGCTTTTCTTTCAAAATTATTCAAATCTTTACCCACCTAACAAAACTTTATGCGCCCATTTCTTTACTTTTGACAAAAAAATGCACCAAGATAATTACAATGCTATTAACAACACCAATAGCATTTATCAAATTGATTTTAATGTCCTTAAATCTTATGATAATAAACTCATTGCCTTGCCAACCAACAAAACCGCTAACAGTATTAATTATCTAAATACCGATATTGATATTCGCTATGGTATTAACATTTTTACCTTAACTTTTCCACTTTATCACAAAGGGAATATCTCTAACTACAATTTTAAAATTTATGACTTTAATGTATTAAATTCAACAGCCTTTATCCCTGATGGCTCAAATAACAGTGAATGAGACGATTTAATTCCACCAGCAAATTGCAAATATTCTGGACGATGAATACCAACCTTTAATGATATTGGTTGTGCCATTCAAAATGCTGGTATCAAAATGATAAACTGAATACTCACAGCTTCACAAATCATCACGATTTTGCGACCGTTAGCAATTATTGCAAAAGCAACAGTTAACTTTTCAACCGCCATTTTTCCAGTTTTTAAAACGGTACCAGCTTTTTACTATACCTTTCAATTTTTAATCGGTTTTGCCATTTTTCTAATGATATTAAGAATTTTTGTATAATTATATATATTAGACTTGGTACATAACTATAACATTTTATGTATATTAGACTATAAAATTCATTTTTATCTTTGTATTTATCTAACATTTGTGCTTCACCTAGGAAATAATATTATCAAAATAGTAGATAAAATTAAAGGTTATGTACCAAGTCTATTGAAAAAATAAAATGAAGGAGTTAAATTTATGAAAATTTTAAATATAATAGCTCTTTTGGGGCTGACAACATTGCCAATAGTCGGGTGTTCTAAAAAAGAAAATAAACCAATATTACAAATTAAGAATGAGTCATACGACTTAAACTTAAAAAAATCAAAATTAACACTTAAATCATCAAAAGATGACAACAGCAAGTGAAATCAAAAATGAGAAATAAAAGTTAAT
This sequence comes from Spiroplasma endosymbiont of Dilophus febrilis, assembly GCF_964030685.1. NCBI lineage: Bacteria > Bacillati > Mycoplasmatota > Mollicutes > Entomoplasmatales > Spiroplasmataceae > Spiroplasma > Spiroplasma endosymbiont of Dilophus febrilis. The sequence goes on along the minus strand of NZ_OZ034912.1, from coordinate 927,961 downwards.
GTAGAAAATGAATTTATGCCCAAAAACTTGCCTCCGCGAATGAAACTTAATGATTGAGAATTTTATGTTGATAAAAATGACAAGATTACAATACCGATATTAAAATCATTAGAATATGATTTAAATTGAGAAAAAAACAGTGAACCAAGATATTGAGAAAATAAAAATTTTTTATCATATCAAAATAAAAAATTAAAAAACATAAAAATGAAAGTACAAGAATGAGATAAAAATGAAAGATATGCCAAATGAAAAATATTAGAATTTAAAACTGAATTTAATTAAAATAATTAAACTGTTAAAATCGCTACCCCAAAATGTAGCTTTATATGACGATACTGCTCTTAAACAATTTTTTCATTTTTTCTATTTTGACAAAATAAAAAAGCAGTATTTAAATTTAAATACTGCTTTAGTAAAAATATTTTTAATCTTAATTTAAATAATTAACAAATATATTAAAATTAAAATTTGAAGTTAGGTTATTCTACATAACACATATAAGAAATATTTTTCTCTTTTAATTAATAATGTTAAATTTTATTCTATTCCTAGTCAATCACCTTCAGTGTTGGTTATAATGACAAAACCATCATTTTCATTATCTAATATTTCAAAATAACCATTTATTTGTTCAAAATGAAGCAGTATTACTTTTACGAGAGTATTGAAATCTTCATTTGTGACACTTTCGCCTCAGCCAGAATGGTCATTTATAATAAATTTATTTTTAATAATTTTAGTAATGGTTGCTTGTGAATTTTTATTTTGTTTAATTTCATTTCATGTATTTTTGTTAATTTTAATTTTTAATTGATCATGGGCTAGAAATTTATATCATTTTTCAATGTTATCATAAACATTATGATGAATTGAAGTTGGCAACGCAATATCAGATGTTGCATGATGATGAAAAGTCAAATACATTCATGTTCCGGCAATTGCCAATCCTCCAATCACTAAGGATAGGCCTAGGGTTTCCGGAGCCAGAGCGGCAGCAGTACCAGCTTCTCCGGCTATAACTCCGCCTTCAACCGCCGCTGTTTCGGCAACAGTAATTGTTTCTGCGGCGGCCAAGCTTTCTGTTGTGCTTGTTGATAAGAGCGGGGCCATTTCCATTGCTTCTGCATTTGTAACACCAGTAGCGGCGGCGGTGCCACTAACAGTTATTTTGGTTCCATAAGCTGTTAATGCACCCCCACTTAAAGCTGCTAATCCAGTATTTGTTAATTTTTCTTTAAAAGTTTTTTTATCGTTTTCCGGTAATGTTTGATAATAACGATTAATTTCATTTAATTTTTTTAATTTTTCTTCTTTTGAAAGAGCGTTGTATTGATTTATTGCCTCAGCAGTTGTTGTTTGTAAATTCTCAATATTTGTACTGATGGATTGATTTCCTGCCGAGGCATTTTGTTTTATTTCGTCTTTATTGTTTTTAATTAAGTTAATTTCTAAATTTTCATCATTTTTTAAACTATCATCTTCTGTTTTTTTATCTACAAAATGATATTCATCTTTTTGCAATGGGGTTGTTGCTGGTTCTGGTGCTTTGGCAATATTATTACCTTGATTAGCATCATCATCATTATTGTTGTTGGCCAAATTGGCGTGGTATTGACCATGATCATCAACTGCTAATTTAATTGCGTTCGCCTCTGGTTTTGGCGTGATTGGTAGTAAATTATCTGGTCTCTTGGTTATATCAACGACCGGGGCATTTCCCTGATTGTCATTAATAACAATAGGGTGATTTGTTTGATCTTCTTCTGGTGTTAAAGCAAAATTATAATGATTGTTAATACCCGAACCTTTTTCAAGCTCAACATAAGATATCGCGATGTTATTATTATTTGCATTTTGATGCACGGGTTGATAAGATCCGTCATTATTTACACTAATGTTAGAATTTAAAATATTACTCATTGCTATTATTTCTGGCACCCCACCCCACGATGAAGATTGTCGCATTCTTTCTAAGTAGTTAGAAGCAACTTCATTATTTTCTTGAATAAGATTTCTAAAAGTTGGTGCTTGGCTTCTATTAGAATTGTTTTGAATAGGATTATCTAAATTTTTTTCAATATAATCCTCAACACTATTACGAAAAACATTTGTGACTAAATTATTTACTATTACATCTTTATATCATAATTGATTTAAATTTCTATTATTTATTAAATCATATTGTTGTAGTAATTTTTGAAGATGTAATATATTTTTTAAATTTTCTTCACCAAATAATTGAATGAATCTTGCTCTAAATTCTTCATAATTATTTCGGACCGGCAATAAATAAGCTGTTGCCACAGACCAAAATAAACAACTATTATCTGCAGGAACATCATATAGATTATTTTGATGTGTTGGTGCATTTAAATTATTTTGTCCTATACCAGCATTATATTCATATTCTGTAATTGTTTTTTGTGTATAAATTGGCGTATATATTTTTTTATCAAGTGTAACATACAATAATTTTTTTAATTTATCCTCAGATTTTTTTAAATTGTTATTAATTTTTGTTTTTTGTTCATTAATTTTTATCTTTTTTAATTGTTCATTTAATGATTCTATTTTATTTTTTAAATTTATAAAATTTTTAAAAAGATTCTCAATTTTTATATATTTGTTATATTTTGAATAAAGTAAAGGAGTTAAACCATTTTTATTTTGAAGATTAACATCCGCATCATTGGCAAGCAATAATTTAACGATTTCAATGTTCTCTTCATTTATTGCATAGTATAAAGGAGAAAAATCATTTTCATCTTGCATATTAACATTAGCTCCTTTATTAATTAATAATTGAACCATTTCTTTATTGTTGGTACTTATTGCATAGTATAAAGGAATTAAACCATTTACACCTTTATTAACATTAGCACCTTTTTTAATCAATAACTTTACCATTTCTTTTTTATTGTTTAGAATTGCATAATGTAAAATAGTTGCACCATCTGATGTTATTTTAATGTTAACATCAGCATTATTATTAATTAATAATTGAACCATTTCTTGATTATTTTCTTCTATTGCAAAATGTAAAGGAGTTAAACCGTTTTCATCTTGCATATTAACATTAGCACCTTTTTCAATTAATAATTGAACCATTTCTTTATTGTCTAAAATTATTGCGTAATATAGTGGGGTTAAACCATTCTTAGTTATATTTTTAATATTAGCTCCTTTATTAATTAATAATTGAACCATTTCTTTATTGTTGGTACTTATTGCATAGTATAAAGGAGTTGCATCGTTTTCATCTTGAAGATTAACATCAGCACCATTATCAATCAATAATTCTGCTATTTCTAAATTATTTATATTTTTTGAATTTAAACTTATTCAATGTAAACATCCTATATTTAGATAACTTTTATTATTAATTTTATTTTTAATGTTTTTTGATTTTAAAAGCACTTCCACCACTTCTTTTTTGTTTTTTATAATTGCATAATGTAAAGGTGAAATAAAATCATTATTACAATCTAAAACATTAGGATCAGCACCATTATCAATCAATAATTTTACTATTTGAATGTCACCTGTATCTATTGCATTCTCTATTGCAAAATGTAAAGGAGTTAAACCGTTTTCATCTTGAAAATTAACATCAGCACCATTATCAATCAATAATTTTACTATTTGAATGTCGCCTGTATCTATTGCATAATATAAAAGACTTAAGCTATTTTTATATTGAGGATTAATATCAGTAGTACCAGCATCAATATTAATCAGTAATTTAGTTAAATCAAGGTTGCGTTGTAAAATTGTTACATGTAAAAATTTAAAACAACCAAATTCTATTTCTTTTCAGTTTTTTAATGGAAATAATTTATCTAATCTTTTTTTTCAAGTAATAATATCTTTTTTTATACTAAGCAAAAAAATAATAGCTTGTTTATTATCTAAATCATATTTATTTATTTTTTGAATTAAATTAGTTTCTTGTGCAATTTTTAAAATTTGTTTTATTTTCTCTACATTATTATCTAATATTTTTGTTAGAAATTCGTTTACTTCATATTTTGAATCATTAATAAAATTAAAAATTTTTTTAAATTCATTTAATTCATTTCAAATTTCTATTCTAAATTTATTGAATTGTTCTGAATATTTTTTTCAATCACCCCTTAATTGTGATGTATAATCTTTTCAATTTATTTTTTGATTTTTAATAAATATTTTTTCTTGAATATTTATTAATATATTTTGACTCTCAGCTATGATTTTTTTTAATTCATTGGTATTTTTAATTTCTGCAAAAATTTCTAAAGTTTTTTCATCACATTGAAATCTCATAGCTTCACTTGTAATAAAAATCATTCTTACTAAATCATCTTTTATTGATTGATTTTGTTGTTTATTATGATAATTTGTTAAATTTGTAATTGCATTATTTAAAGTATCTTTTGAAATAATAATATCTTTTCCTTTATCGAGTTTTCCATTTTCTTTTATTACAACATTTAAACCGTCACTTGTATATGCTCCTGTATAATTTAAATTAATATTTTGACAATTATATTTTTTAATTACTGATTCATTTAAAGCTTTAATTTTTTTTTCTTCATCTTTTAAATTTTCACCTTGTAAATTATTAATTTTTTTATTTAAAGAATTTAATTCATTATTATAATTTAATTTTTTAATTTTTTTTTCTTTTTCTTTAAGTGGAATAAGTTCATTTTTTTGTTGTAAATATTCTTTTACTTTTTCTTCATTAAATAAAAGTTTGTTTTCTTTTAAATTATTTAATTTTTCCTTTAAATTATTAAGTTTTTTGATTTCTTCTTGATTATGTTGTTTTATTTTTTCTAAAAGTTCATCATCAAAATAAAAATATTGATTTTGATTATTAATAAATCCCAGTAAATAAAGATTATTTAAATTAATTACTAATTTTATCCTTTTATTATTACTATTTTTTAATGTTAATATTAGTATTTTTTCTTTGTTATTTTGTTGTTTTTTAATTCAATTAATCATTTTAGGATCTAATTCTTCTAATTTAGAAATAATTGTTTTATTATCAAGTTCTTTGCTTATAAGTCCGCCCATATTGATACTTCTTAATGGATCAATATATTTTTCATCAATCAGTTCTTGTAATATTTTTTTAATACCTTCGGAATAATTTTTATCCAGAGTAACTTCTTTTTCAATAATATCAATTTGATTATCTGAATTTGATGAAAATTGAGATTGTTGTTCATCTTGTATTTTTGGAGTATTTGAAATATCTTCGTTGTTTTGTCTTTTACTTCTTTGGAGATTTTCTAAATTATTTGTTTGTGAATAATTAAGCTCACTATTTAATAATTTAGTTTTTGTTCTTTGTTTTCGATTAGGAGCAGCTGCAATCACGGTCGGCAAGGCGTTGCCAGTTATTAAAATTGTTCCTAATAATCCTAAAAGTTTTTTCATTTATTAAATCCTTTACCTTTATGTCAATTTTTACTAAATTAATAAATTTTTATAGTAATCATCCCGTAAATCTTTTCTTAAATTTATAAAATTTAATTAATACAAATTAATTATAAATCATTAAAATAAGAATTTATATCATTTTTTCAGGATATTGAATACTAGTTCTAAAAAAATATTTATCATTAAAGCAGAAAAATAAGCTAACTAAACTTTATTAAAATTACTATCAAGAAAGGTAACTTATTATGTTAGAAATTAATAATAATGTAAAAACCTTAGAAAATAAGCATTGATTAAACTTATTTACAACGCATAAAAATATGTACACCAATAAATGCAAACAATTAACTAATGAATACGAAAAATTAGATGAATATTTATATAAATATCATTATCGGTTAAAACAAGGTTATAAAGTAGTTCATTTTGCATCAAGAACAATTATTACAATTTTTGATGATGTTACTTTTAAACGACGCCGATATAAATATTGAAATCAAAAATCAGGTAAATTCGAATATGTATGTTTACTAGATAAAGAAATTGGTTTATTGCCCAAACAACGCATTTATTTTGATGTCCAATTTAAAGTTTTAAGTCTTTTGGGCGATGGTAAACGGTATCGCGATGTTTTAGATGCTCTAAATCATTGTTATATTTCAAAAAGTAGTATTTCAAATATTTTAAATAAATACAATATTGCCGAATATTTTCAATTAGCAGAAAAAGAAACTAAAACTAGAATTGATATCAAAAATAAGAATTTATATATTCAACTAGATGAAACATTTTTAGCGACATTAGATCAGAAAGTTAAACAAGACCAAAGAATTCGTTTAGTTACTTTTCATACCGGACATAAAGAAAAAAAATACAAAAATGCTCGTAGAGAGTTAGAAAATAAACGAGGTCATTTTCTAATGTTAAAAGTTGGTAAACAAATAAATACGATGGATTATCGTGATTTATTAATTAAAGAATTGCAAAAACATTATGTTAATATTAATTATGACAAAATAATTGTTTGTGGTGATGGTGCTACTTGAATTAGAGAAATTGCCAATAGTTTTGGTAATGTTAGATATATTTTAGATGGTTATCATGCTATTAAAAAATTAAAACAAACTGCATTTAATATTATTTTTGAAAATCGTAAAGTAACACTAAATAGTTGAATTAAATTATATAAGGATGGAAATCATCAAGAATTAATCAAAAACATTCGTAATGTTGCTAAAAATGAATTAAATAAAGATATTAAAATAAATTTAAGAAAGGCGAGTAATTATTTCAGTAATAATAAGCAAGGTATTCATAATCAAAATTTAGAATGAAATATTGGTTGTAGCATTGAAAGTGATGTGTCACATTTGGTAAAACAACAATTAGGATATGGGGCGAAAATATATAATCATAAAAATTTAAATAACTTATTACATTTAAGAATGGCAAATTTAAACAAATTAAATGTATTACATTACATTAATGAAAATATTAATTCAGAAATAGAAATCAGAAAAGAAATATATAAAACTTCATTATGAAATAAATATAATAACAAAAATGATGATAGTTGAATTAACTATAAAGGTAATGCTGTAACAAATAAATATAATAGATTTAAGTAAGTAAAAATATTAGTTAAAATTTAATAAAATTAATAATTTTTGTTGTGTAAAAATTCAATAATATGATAAAATGAAAAAGAATAAAAATGATAATAACAAGAAAGGCAGGGTTAGTTTAGTAATTAAATAATATAATTAGCTGATTGTTTTACTTCTTCAAAGCAATACCTAAGAAAACTAAACGCGACCAATTAATAATTTTTTATTGTGTAAAAATTCAATAATATGATAAAATGAAAACGAATAAAAATGACAATAACAAGGAAAGGCAGGTTAGTTTAGTAATTAAATAATATAATTAGCTGATTGTTTTACTTCTTCAAAGCAACACCTAACAAAACTAAACGCGACCTTCATCAAGTTACTCTTACAGTGGGTTCATTTAATGATACAATAGAACTTTTCTTTAAAAATATTAAAAGAACTGATGAACAGTTATTTAATAAAGTAAAAGAGTATTTAGCGAAATTTACTAAAAATAATCCTTTTGACTTAGAAGGAATGACTGCTACTGAACAAATTCGCGATATTTTATCAAAAATGAGAAAAGATTTAAAAAGTCAATTTGGTGATGAATCTAGTCGGATGGCAATTACTATGAAGAATGTTAATAACACCATAGAAGAAGATGGTCGTTTTGACCTTAATGAAAATTATAAGAGAGTTAGTTTGACAATTGGTTCATTTACAGGCGAAATAAATGTTTATTTTAATAATTTTAAAAGAACTGATGAACAGTTATTTAATAAAGTAAAAGAGTATTTAGCGAAATTTACTAAAGATAATCCTTTTGACTTAGAAGGAATGACTATTGATAAAAAGATTAGTGATGTTTTAGAAAAACTTCGAAAAAATTTAAAAAATCAATTTGGTAAAGAATCTAGTCGGATTACGATTAGTATGTATAATGTTAATAATACCATACAATCTGATGGTCTTTTAAAGCTTGATGAAAATTATAAAGCAGTTATTTTTAAAGTTGGAACATTTAGTAAAGAAATAAGAGTTTATTTTAATAATTTTCAAAATATTAGTGATTTTTTAAATAAAATAATTGAAAAAGATGTTAATTTCTTTGATGAGATAGTAGATATTGACTATTCTAATAACAAAGAAGATGATTTAATTAATGCTAAAAAAATTGCTAATTTTTATAAAAACAAATTTGGTTGAAAAGTTAAAGTAGGTTTCACATATAGATTAAAAAATTTTGTTATTTCGTTAGATGATTATCATTTTAAATTTACTAAGTTTCTTGATGACACATTTGTTGTCCCTATTAATAAAAGTGTTATTGAAGATCAAGATTTTATTAAGGTTTTTGGTTAATAAAAATATAAATTTAAAACAAGACTTGTAAAAAAAGTCTTGTTTTTATTTGGGAGACAAATAAGATATAATTTAAGGGAAATAAATTAAAAGGTATTAAAGTAGGTGATTTAAATGGTATATGATGTAATTGTTATTGGCGGGGGACACGCTGGGGTGGAAGCAGCTTTAGCTTGTGCACGGTTGAAACATAAGACACTGATGGTCACTCTTGATCCAACAAAGATTGCGAGTATGCCTTGTAATCCATCAATTGGTGGTCCTGCTAAGGGAATTGTTGTTAGAGAAATTGATGCTTTGGGTGGTGAGATGGCTAAAGCTGCGGATAAAACAGCATTACAAATGAAGCTATTAAATAGTTCACGCGGACCAGCAGTGTGAGCAATAAGAACGCAATCCGATAAGATTGCATATAGTAAATATATGTATGATGTTATTAGGCAACAAGATAATTTAACGGTACTATCAGCAATGGTAAATGAGTTATTAATAGAAAATCATACTGTTAAGGGTATCATTTTAAATGACGGTACAATAATTAAAGCTAAAAAAGTTATTTTAACAACAGGTACTTATATGGAAGCTAAAGTTTTACAAGGGTCTAGTGTTAAACAGGAAGGTCCTGATGGACAAAAAGGTTCTTATGGAATATCAAAACAATTAGCACAATTAGGATTTAAAGTTATTCGCTTAAAAACTGGAACACCACCACGAGTTCATAAAGATAGTATTGATTACAGTAAAATGCAATTAGAATTAGGAACTGATTTACCATTAGCATTTTCTTTTTCTACAAAAGAGTTTGTGCCTTTAAAAAAACAAGTTCCTTGTTGACTTATTTATACTAATGAAAATACCCATCAAATTATTAATGAAAATTTAAAGGCATCAGCAATGTATCGTGCTATCCCCACTAGTGTTGGACCAAGATATTGTCCAAGTATTGAAGATAAGGTTGTTAGATTTGCTGATAAATCACGACATCAAATTTTTTTAGAACCAGAATCAGTTGCTTTAGAAACAATTTATGTTCAAGGATTTTCTACATCAATGCCGATTGATATTCAAGATCGGATGTTAAGAACTTTGCCGGGATTAGAAAATGTTCAAGTTCTTAAATGAGCATATGCCATTGAATATGATGCTATTGATCCTTTACAACTAAAACCAACCTTAGAAACCAAAATAATTAAAAATTTATTTAGTGCTGGACAAATTAATGGTACTAGTGGTTATGAAGAAGCTGCTTGTCAAGGATTAATGGCAGCGATTAATGTTCATTGTCAATTAGTGAATAAAGCACCATTTATTTTAAGAAGAGATGAAGCGTATATTGGCGTTTTAATTGATGACTTAGTTACTAAAGGAGTATCGGAACCTTATCGGTTATTAACTTCACGAGCTGAACATCGGATTTTTTTAAGAAATGATAATGCTGAAGATCGTTTAAAACAATATGCTTATGATATTGGTTTAGTAAGTAGGGTAGAGTGAGATGAATATCAAAAGCAATGTCAATTACAAAATATTGTTGAAAATGAATTAAGAGTAACACGATTTACACCTAATTCAACAATTCAAAAGGCATTACAAGAGAGTAATTTTTCATTGTTAACTGCTGGTATTAGTGCGTGAGATTTACTAAAACGACCAGAAATATCATTGAATTTTTTAGTACCTTATGTTACTAGTATTAATTTGTTAAATCAAAATCAAAAAACTAATTGTGAAATTAGAAATAAATTTAGTGGTTATTTAGATCGGCATCAAAAGCAAATTACGCGAAAAATTAAATTAGAAAAAAAACAAATTCCGCGAGATATTAACTATGATTTTGTTGCTAATATTGCTATTGAAGCCAAAGAAAAATTAAAGTTAGTTCAACCGCTAACAGTCGCTCAAGCTTCACGAATTTCGGGAGTTAATCCCGCCGATATTGTATCATTGTTATTTCATTTACAAAAAAAATATCCAGAAACTAGTTAATAATTAGTTTGTTAAGGTGGGAATAAAGTGGATAAAATCTTTAAATTAATAAATAGTATTAATATTGCTAGTATCTTTGCTCTTCCCATTTTTGGTTGTAGTCTTTCTGTTACTGATCAAGCAGTTATTTTTGCTAATCATCCATTAAGTATTTATGATAATGCAACAACAAAAAACTTTTATAATTCATCAATTGATATTTTAGATAATTATTGAATTATTGATAATATTGCTGATAAGAGTACGCAATTGTTATTTTGACAAAATATGTTGAATACGCATACTAAAAATAAAACAAAATATTTTATTGCTTTAAATCATAATTTTGCTAATAATATTCCTAATTTAACAAAAGAGTTAGAAAAGTCGGTTGCTACGGGTAATAAAATTATTACCTTAGATTATGATTATGTTCATAATTCTGTTAGTAATAAAATTGTTAATTTAGTTGAAATTAAATTTGATGTTTTGACAATGGGTTATAATTTAGGATATCAATCAGGTATTTATATGTTAAAAAATCATCAAGATTTTACAATGATTGATAATAAAATTCAAGTTAGTGCTGTTGAATATTTAAATGATCAATTAGCACAACGATTAACTTTTGGGTTTCAACAAGGACTATATCAAGCGCAAATTGATAGTAAACAAGATGGTGGTTATGAGTTTAATTTTGTTGATTGACAAACATCAATTGATAATCGTGATCCTTTAATTATCTCTGATTGGAATCGTAATAATATGTATAATACTGCAAAAGCATTATTAGAAAATCATCAAGTTAGTTTAATTTTTGATCCGTTGTTATTATATAGTAATAATTTAGTAAAAGCTTTTATTGATAATAATGATAATTTAAAAAAACATTATTTTGTTAGTGTTGATATTATGAATAAAGAAAAATATCATATTAAACCCAAAAATTATTTACTTGCTAGTATTAATCGTAATTTTACGGGTATATTATCTAAAATTTATCATTCTGAGGAAATAAAACCACAGTTATTAACTGATTGAAATTTCGTTAGTGATATTATTGTTGATATCCAAGATATTAAATTTTCTCATCAACAATTTGATAATAATAAATTTGTGTGAAAGTCTTTGCAATGTAATGTTATTAATGCTCCATTATCACAACATTTTTGTAAAGAAGGAACTAGCTAATGTCATCACCTTTAATTGAATTTAATAATGTTTATAAACAATATCAAGATAATTTAGTTTTAAATAATATTACTTTAAAGGTAAATTCTGGTGAAATTCATGCCTTAGTTGGTGATAATGGGGCTGGTAAAACAACTTGTGTGCGTTTATTAGCTGGTTTGGAAAATCCCACCAATGGTGTGATTAAAGTTGCTAATAAACGCATCGGACAGTTTTTGACTCCTAACTATCAAATTAGTTATGCTGGACAAGATACTTACTTTATTCCTGATTTTAGTGTTCGACAAAATATAGTTTTGGGAAATGAACCACAATTTTTGAAAATATTTATTAATTGAGGAAAAACTGAAGCTAAAATTGAAAAATTAATGCGGAAGTATAAAATTTATGTTGATTTAAATAAACAGTTTGGGATTCTTTCATTATCAGAACAAAGAAAGGTGGCATTACTAAGAGCCTTGTACCAAAAACCACGAATTTTAGTTTTAGATGAGCCAACAGTCGGTTTACCGTTGGAACAAGAAGAGGAGTTTTTACCAATTTTTAAATCTTTTATTAAAGATAAAATTACAGTAATTTTTTCAACACGAAGTAAAGAATTTGCTAAAGCAGTGTCAAATCATTATTCGTTATTAAATAAAGGTCGGATTGTGTGGACAAAGCATAATAAAAATGTTTTAAAAGTAAAGAAAATTCAACATAAATATTGAACAACAATGATTGACCATAAAAAAGAATCTTTTAAAAAAAGGGAATTAGTATTATATGCTGAAGATATTAGTTTTAATAAACGCAATTATCCAAAATTAGAAGGCATTGATTTAATTTTACAAGTTGGTGAAATTTTAGGAGTTTATGATCGCACAAATATTAGTAGTTCCTTAATTGGGGATATAATTTCAGGAAAAACTAAATCACCAACAGTAAGAATATTTTTTAAAAATGATAGTATTAATAAAAAGAATCAGGCGTATCGTTATAAATTAGGCATTGATTTAGTACCAGAAAATTTTTTACAAGATGCAACTATTGATAGTTATTCTTTAATTGATAATTTTATTTTATGACATCATAATAATCCTAAATATTTAAATGCTGGGGTTTTAAGGCGTGATGATATTTGATTTAAATTAAAAAAGATTTTACAAAATTATCAAATGCCTGATTTTATTAATGGTAATAGTATTGCCAATACTTTATCTAATGGTGAATTACAAAAATTTGTTTTAGCAAGGACATTAGAAACAAACCCGAAAGTTGTTATTTTAGTTAATCCGTTAATGCATTTAGATAATGATTCAGCAAAATTGATTATTAATCGTATTATTGCCTTGCAAAAAAAAGGCGTAGCATTTCTTTTAATTGATTGTGATTCGCATCTTTTAGAATTATTAGCTAATCGGGTGACAGTTATTCAAAATGGGAGAATGGTTGCTACCTTAGAAGGGGATGATGTTAAAAGTAATATTTTAAACAATCCACTGATTCTTTCTAAAAAACGCGAAGATTTGATTGATAAACATATTCAAATTACTAAAAGTGAATTAAAATATAAAAGTATTTCTCGAAAAGTTTTATTGTGGCAAAAAATTATTAATAAAATTACAATAGTTAAAGATAAAATTGTGCAAGTAATAGCGACAATTAAAATAAGGATTACTGGTGGTTAGAAATGAATATTATAAGAAATTTTTGAACTAACAAAAAATTAAAAGCAGCAACGGTGGTTTCATTAACAGTAGTTTTGCTTTTTGTCTTATCGGCAATAATCTTTACGCTTTTTAAAGTTAGTTCTTTGAAAGCATATGATACATTATTTTTAATGCCTTTTAATGATATTAATCATTTTCATAATTTTGTAAATTCATTTTCATATTTGCTATTAGCATCATTAGCTTCGTTAGTAGCATTTCGGTTTCGAATTTATAATCTTGGAGTTATTGGGCAAATGATTATTGGGGCAACAATCACATTTATTACTTCACGATTATTAAGTGCTGTTGGTATTACTACTAAATTTACAACAATGTTATTAATTTTAGTATCAATTATTGCAGGGGCATTGTATGCTCTCATTGCTGGTTTTTTTAAAACTTATTTTAAGATTAATGAAATGGCATCAACTTTGTTGCTTAATATTATTGCTTTTAATATTTATTATCATTTACCAGAATGAAGTCAATATAATGATGGTATTATTAATAATAATGCTTCTTTAATAATTAAATTAAGTATGACGGTTTATTTTTCTATTACAATTTTTATTGCTTTGTTTATTTATGGTTTTGTAACGATTTTATTAGATCGTCGCGTGTTTGGTTTTCGTTTAGAATTAACCGTTGCTAATGCTGAGGCGGCGCAATATGCAAGATTAAATCCTAATGCTAAGCAATTAATTATTATGACAATTTCAGGAGCAATTGCCGGAATCGCAGGCTATACTTATTTTGTTGCTAATCTAAATAAATTAGGAACATTAAGTTCAACAATGTTACAAGAATTTGATAATTTGTTGATTCCCTTATGAGCATTTAATTCGCGTATTGGGGTTTTGTTGCTTAGTATTTTAGTTGGTTTAATTCGTTCGCAAACTCAATTTCTTTCGTTGACATCATTTGATTATGAAATCATTGATATTATTTTTTCATTTTGTATTACCATTTCTGTTTTAGTAAGTTATATTATTTTATGAAAACAAGAACCAAAGTTTTTAATTAATTTTAGAATGCGGGAGGCGTTAGTAAACCAACGACCTGATGTTAATGATGCAACTAATATAATTAATAAGGGGCGACGATAATTATGAATATTGTTAATATTTTTATTAGTAGTTTATCATTATCAGCACCATTACTATTCGCAGCTATGGGATGTTTAATAATGCAAAAAGCGGGGATTTTAAATTTTGGTGTTGATGGCGTAATGATTTTAGGGGGGTTATCGTATGCAATTGTGATTAAACAATATTTATTTCTTGGTGATAATATTTGTTTTTTAGGTTTTTTTTTAGCATTTGTTATTGGTATGGGATTAGGTTTAATTCATGCGGTATTAACGGTTTCTTTAAAAACTAATCAGTTTCTTGTTTCATTTATTTGAAATTATTTGGCTTTAGGTTTGAGTTCGCTAATTTTAATATTTAATTATGGACAAAGAACATTAGATGCTAATGAAATTTTTATTGCTCCAATATTTATCGGATATCCGTTATCTTTAGTTTTTATTTTTAATGTTATTTTAATATTAGTTGTTTCTTCTTTTTTCTTTTTAACGCGAATGGGGTTATATTTTAAAGCAGCTGGAAAGAATGCTGTTGTTTTAACTTTAAGTCAAATAAATGTTGTTAAAATTCGTTATTTAGCAGTTATTGTTGGCTTTGGTTTAATAGCATTAGGTGGTGCATTTTTTACAAACCAAAAAGGCACTTTTGATGTTAGTGTTAATAATATCGGATTAATTGCTTTTGCGATTGTGGCATTAAGTCAATGAGCAGTATTTCGCAGCGCATTTTTTACTTATTTAGTAACAGTTTTACTTGAATTTAGTGGATTTTTACGACAAGATAGTAATAAGTGATGATGGACAATATTACCTTATGTTTTACCATTATTAATTGCGCCACTATTTGCATTATATGAAAAAAATGATCGGATGTCAAAAATGTTAAATACGCCGTATACGAAGGAAAAAAGTTAAGATGTTAGTTAGTTTATTAAAGAAAATAAATATTGTTTGTTCTAATGAACAAATAAAACAATTAGAAAAATATTTTGAATTATTGCAACAATGAAATGAGAAAATGAATCTTACAACAATAATTAGTAAAGAAGAGGTTTATCAAAAACATTTTTTTGATTCATTGTTATTAACAAAAAATGTTGTTTTAGAACAACAACTCATATGTGATGTTGGTACGGGAGCTGGATTTCCAGGAATCGTTATTAAGATTTTATTTCCGAAGGTTAAATTATTTCTTGTTGAAGCAATTACTAAAAAGTGTTTATTTTTACAAGCAGTAGTTGAAAACTTATTTTTAAAAGATGTAACGATTATTAATAATCGTGTTGAAAATATTGCGATTCAATATCGTGATTTTTTTGATATTGTTACTGTCAGAGCGGTTGCTCAGTTGAATATGTTATTAGAATTATGTATACCAATTGTAAAAGTTAAAGGAATGTTTATTGCTTTAAAATCAGAAACTAATCAAGAATTATTTAATAGTCAAAATGCTTTAAAAGTTTTAAATACAGAGTTAATATCTACTTATAGTAGTAATTGAAATTTTTTAGGTAAAAGAACAATTTTATATTTTATTAAGCAAAAAGCGATTGATAAATTATATCCGCGAGATTTTGCTAAAATAAAACGGTGACCATTATAATTTTTAATAAACTCTTGTTATAATGTTAATATAATTAGGTAAAATATTTGGAAATCTTAAAAAAGGAAGTTAAAATTTATGGCTAAAGTAATTGCAATTGCTAATCAAAAAGGTGGTGTTGGCAAAACGACAACATCAATAAATCTTGCTGCTGGTTTGGGCAGATATGGACAAAAAGTTTTGCTGATTGATTTAGATCCACAAGGAAATAGTACAACAGGAATTGGTGCTGATAAAAGTAAAATTGAAAGGTGTATGTTTGATGTTTTAGTTAATGATATTGCTCTTAGTGAAATTATTCAAAAAAATGTTTGTCAAAATGTTGATTTAGCACCAGCAACATTATCATTAGCAAGTGCTGATTTACATTTATTAGAACAATCTAAGGATAAGCAAAATATTTTGTTGGATAAGTTAAAAGGTATTCTTAATAATTATCATTATATTATTATTGATTGTCCACCATCATTAGGATTATTAAATCGTAATGCGTTAAGTGCATCTAATACGGTAATTATTCCGATTCAAGCTGAATATTATGCTTTAGAAGGATTAACGCAATTGTTAACTTCAATTAGATTTGTTCAACAAAGAAGTAATAAAAATTTAACTATTGAAGGTATTTTATTAACAATGTTTGATACTAGAACAAAGTTATCGTATGAAGTAATGCAAGAAGCACAAAAGTATTTTAAAGAGAAAGTATATAAAACTTATATTCCGCGAAATATTAAAATATCGGAAGCGCCATCAAATGGGGATGATATTTTTAGTTATGCCGAAAATTCATCGGGGGCAATTGCTTATATGGAACTAGTTAAGGAGGTATTGCTAAATAATGGCACAGAACAACAAATTAATAACTAAAAAAAGATTATCGGTTAAAGGATTAGATAAGATTTTTGGTGAAGAAATTAATGATTTAATTAGTGAAATTGAAGCCAATGATGAAATTAAGCAAAATGCGGTTAAAATTTCATTAGATGAAATTCGTAGTAATCCTTATCAACCACGAATTGTTTTTGATGATGCTGAGATTACACAATTAGGACAATCAATTGTTAAGCATGGGGTTATTCAACCAATTATTGTTAAGAAATCAATTAATGGTTATGAAGTTGTTGCGGGAGAAAGAAGAATGCGGGCTTGTAAAAAGGTCGGATTAACTCATATTCCAGCAATTATTATTAATTTATCTGATAATTTATCTGATAAACAAATGATGGAAATTGCTTTAATTGAGAATATTCAAAGAGTTGATTTAAATACCATTGAAGAGGCACAAGCATATCGTGATTTAATGAATAAATTAAACTTAACGCAAGGTGAAGTGGCAATGCAAGTCGGAAAGTCACGGCCACATATTGCTAATATTATGCGAATTTTAAATTTACCGCAAAAAATCCAAGATTATGTTTTAAATGGTCAATTAACGATGGGGCAGGTGAAGCCATTATTAGCTTTACAAGATGATATGGAATTAGTTTATCGTTTAAGTGAACGCATTTTTAAAGAAAATTTAACATCTAGAAAGGTTGAAGATATTGTTCGGGCCTATCAATTACAAATTGGTAAGAAAGATAAAAATGACCAAAAGGTTGGTGTTTTGCCAAAGTGAGAATATGCACCTGTCGCTGAAAAAATGATTAAAATTTTAGGAACTAAGGTTGTCATTGATGATAATCGTATTATCATTAAGTTTTCTAATGATAAAGATTTGAATCGCATTTTGGAAGTTCTTAAAATTATTTAAATTATTAAATAATTTTCTGTAAAATAAATCAGATTTTAAATTTTTCTAAATAATAGAAAAATTGCGATTTTATTAAGATTATTGGTATAATTAATAGATAAATATTTGTTTTAGGAAATTAATATTTTATACTATTAGCATTTTATTTATTTTTATTAATTAAATATTAAATATGAAAGAGGAATAAAGAAATTATGTCTTTAAAAGCAGGAATTGTTGGATTACCTAATGTTGGAAAATCAACATTATTTAATGCCATTACCAATTCTAAAGTTGAAGCTGCAAATTATCCTTTCACAACGATTAATCCTAATGTTGGTATTGTTAAAGTACCCGATAGTAGACTTAATAAGTTGGAAGAAATTTTTCAACCTGAGAAAGTTATTGCTAATAATTTTGAGTTTACAGATATTGCGGGACTTGTTAAAGGGGCATCATTAGGCCATGGTTTAGGTAATAAGTTTTTAGGTCATATTCGTGAAGTTGATGCGATTTGTGAAGTTGTGCGTTGTTTTGATGATAGTAATGTTAATCATGTTGAAACTACGATTGATCCGATTAGAGATATTGAAATTATTAATTTAGAATTAATTTTAGCAGATTATGATATCGTTATTAAAATATTACAAAAATTAGAAAAACTTGTTAAAAATGATAAAAATCCAGTTTTACTGAAAGAAATTAATTTATTAAAGAAAATTAAAGAAGCGTTATTTGATGGTAAACCGATTCGGCGTTTAGAATTAACAGTTGAAGAAGTTAATTTGATTAAACATTATAGTTTTTTAACTAGTAAACCAATTTTGTATATTGCAAATATTAGTGAAAAAGATTTAGTGGATAAAACTAATAAGTGAGTTGAAAAAGTTAAGGATTATGCTATTGCTGAGAAATCACAAGTTATTGTTATTTGTGCAAAAACAGAATTAGAAATTTCATCGTTAGAAGATAATGATAAAGAAGAGTTTTTAAAATCATTAAATTTAGAAACATCAGGCTTAGATCAGATGATTTCAAAAACATATCGCACATTAGGTTTATCAACATTTTTTACAGCTGGTAAGAAAGAAGTTCGTGCTTGAACATTTAAAAGTGGTATGGAAGCTGTTGAATGTGCTAGTATTATTCATACTGATATTTCTCGTGGTTTTATTAAATTAGAAGTTTATAGTTATGATGATTTAGTTAAATATGGTAGTGAGAATGCCGTTAAATTGTCAGGAAAGTTACGATTTGAAGGGAAAAATTATTTAGTTTCTGATGGTGATATTTGTTATTTCCGTTTTAATGTTTAAAGTCTTTAAGTTATTGAGCATTTTTATGTACAATAAAGTAATTATTATAGTGTAAAATAAATTAGTAGTTAAAAACTAATTTATTTTTTTATATATTAAAAGAAATGGAGATAATGGATGAAGAAAATACGATTACGCTATGCACCTAGTCCAACAGGATATTTACATATTGGTGGTGCCAGAACAGCAATTTTTAATTATCTATTTGCTAAACATTATAATGGCACATTTATTGTGCGAATTGAAGATACTGATTTAGAACGAAATGTTAGTGGTGGTATTGCGTCACAATTAGATAATTTGCGATGATTAAATATTGTTATTGATGAAACTATTGATACATTAGGTAATTTTGGTCCATATCAACAAACTGAGCGCTTACAAATTTATATTAAATATGCTAATGAGCTTGTTACTAATAATTTAGCATATTATTGTTATTGTTCAGCAGAACAATTAAGTCAAGTGAAACAAAAGCAAATTGATCAAGGAATAGCGCCAAGTTATGATGGTAAATGTTGAAGTCTTTCTATTAGTGATATTAAAGCAAAAGAAGTTTTAGGGATTAAACCAAGTATTAGAATCCGAATTCCAGAAAATAAATCTTATATTCTTAATGATTTGGTACGAAAAGAAGTAATATTTGCTAGTAAAGATATTAGTGATTTTGTTATTATTAAATCAAATGGGGTGGCGACTTATAATTTTGCTGTTGTTATTGATGATTATTTAATGAAAATTAGTCATGTTTTACGAGGTGAGGAGCATTTATCTAATACTCCAAAGCAATTAGTAGTCTATGAAGCTTTTAATTGAACACCATCAATTTTTGGTCATTTACCATTAATTGTTAATGAAAATCGGAAAAAATTGTCAAAACGCGATGGAACAATTGTACAATTTATTAGTCAGTATCGCGAATTAGGATATTTACCAGCAGCGTTATTTAATTTTTTTGTTTTATTAGGCTGATCACCACCAGATACGCAAGAAATTTATTCAATATCGCAATTAATTGCTATTTTTGATGAAAATCGTTTTAGTAAATCTAGTAGTTTGTTTGATGTTAATAAACTTAATTGAATTAATAATAAGTATATTCAAAAATTAGATGCGATTGCTTACTGAGAATTATGTTTGCCATTTTTATGTAAAGTTTATGAAATAAAAGCATATCCGTTAGTTTGATGACAAGAAGTAGTTGCTTTGTATCAGCAAGAATTAATTTATGGACAACAAATAAGTGGTTTAGTTGCGATGTTTATTGAAGATGATATTGTGGCTACGGAAGTTATTGAATATTTAAAAACTAATGATGTTTTATTAGTCATTAATAATTTTAAGCAATTAATTCAAAATTTAAAGCAATGAGATGATGATAGTATTAATGGTATTATTACTACAATTAAAAAAGAACAAAATCTTAAAGGTAAAGACTTATTGATGCCAATTAGAATTGCTAGTTCAAAACGAATGGTAGGACCACAATTAGTAAAAACAATTAAACTTTTAGGTCAAAAAAAAGTAATGAATAATATTAATGAAATATTAGAAATATTTAATAGGGTGGGGTAAGATGATGAGTCAATGAATGGTTCGTGATAGTATTTATGGTAATATTAATGTTCAAGAATCAGTTATTATTGCTTTAATTAATAGTAAAGAGTTTCAACGCTTAAGAAGAATTTTGCAATTAGGTGGTGGACAATTTGTTTTTCCTAGTGCTGTTCATAATCGCTTTAGTCATTCATTAGGAGTTTATTATTTAATTGATAAAATTTTTAGAAATTCTAGTTTTGATAATGTATCTAATGAAGAAAAAACTTTAACAAAAATTGCTGGTTTATTACATGATTTAGGGCATGGTCCTTTTTCTCATAGTTTTGAAAAAGTTTCGCCAATTAATCATGAACAATGAACAATTGCCATTATTCAAAATGAACAATCGCAAATTAATCAAGTTTTAAAAGCATTTAATATTGATGTGCAAGCTGTTTGTCAAATTATTGCTAAAACCCATCCTAATAAAATTCTTTTATCATTAGTAAGTTCCCAACTTGATTGTGATCGGATGGATTATTTGTTAAGAGATTCTTATCATACAGGTGTTGAATATGGAAATTTTGATATTGATTGAATTATGGAAAATTTACGAATTATTAATAATGAAATTGTTTATGATGAAAAAGCATTATTTGCAATTGAAAATTATTTGTTAGGTCGTTATCATATGTATTGGCAAATTTATAATCATAAAGTTGGCATTAGTTTTGATTATTTATTAGTAAATATTTTTAAACGCTTAAAATATTTATTTACAAAAAATTTTAAGTTTAAAACTGATATTGCTTTAGTTGTACCTTTATTACAAGAAAATAATTCCGAACAATTAAATGTAAGTCATTATTTACAACTTGATGATTATAGTTTAATGAGTCTTTTTAGTTTATTAGCTAAAGAAGAAGATAATATTTTGCAAGATTTAACAGACCGCATTGTTAATCGAAGATTTTTTAAATTAATTCCTAATGTCAATGCTAATGATTTAAAAAACTATCAAAAATTGTTAGTTGCAGGAAATTATGATTTAGATTATTATTTAATTATTGAAGAATTTAATCAGCCAACATTATATCAGCAAAACTTAATGGAGCAACCAATTAAATTAGTTAATAAAAATGATCTAGTATTTAATTTAGAAAAAAAATCTAAATTGATTAATACTAATGAACAAAGTAGTAAACAAGTTGAAAAACAACAATATGTATTATTACCAAAAGAAGTTTTAGTACAAACATAGATTTAGAAGGAGATAATATATGAATAAGTCTTTAGTTGATCTGGCATATGAATTTCTTATTAAGCGAAAACACGCTGGTTTTAAAGAAATTTATGATTATGTTAAGATTGCCAAGGAAACACCAATTGAAGCTGAAGCAAAAGAAATGGTTAATTTATATACTGATATGGTATTGGATAATCGTTTTTTGTTAATTCAGGATAACGAATGGGGGTTACGACAAGATTATAAGTATGATGAAATTAAGAAACAATTAGAATTTTTATTTGCTATTAATGATGATATTGATCCTAAGAAATTAGAAGTTACTGAAATTATTGATGAAGTTGATGATACTTTTGAAGAAAGTATTGATGATGAAGAAGATGAAGTTGATTGAGATGAAATTGAAAAAGAAATGGAAGAAAATAACTAGTTGTTAGAGTTAAAGAAGGTGAATTATAATGACAAAATATATTTTTATTACGGGTGGTGTAGTTTCCAGTTTAGGTAAGGGAATTGCTGGCGCTTCAATTGGTCATATTTTAAAAGATAGTGGATTAAAGGTTTTTATGCAAAAATTTGATCCATATATTAATGTTGATCCAGGAACAATGAATCCCTATGAGCATGGTGAGGTTTTTGTTACTGCTGATGGTAGTGAGACTGATTTAGATTTAGGTCATTATGAACGCTTTATTGATGAAAATTTGACTTGCTATTCATCAATTACTGCTGGTAAAGCATATTTAGAAGTAATTGAAAAAGAGCGGAATGGTGATTATGAAGGTAAAACAGTTCAAGTAGTACCGCATTTAACAGATATTATTAAGAATAAGATTTATTTAGCGTCAACTGTTAGTAAAGCCGATATTATTATTGGTGAAATTGGGGGCACAGTTGGTGATATTGAGTCATTACCATTTATTGAAACGATTCGGCAAATAAGAATGGAAAAAGGGAAAGAAAATGTGTTATTTATTCATGTTGCTTTAGTACCATTTATTGCTGCTAGTGGTGAATTTAAAACAAAGCCAGTTCAACATTCAGTTAAAGAATTATTGTCGTTAGGAATTCAACCAGATATTGTTCTTGCTCGTAGTGAACAAGAATTATCAGCACAATTAATTGATAAAATTTCTTTATTTTGTAATGTTAATCGTAATGCTGTTTTTAGTGCTTATGATGTGGATAATATTTATAAAGTACCAATTGTTCTTTATGAACAAGATATTTTAACAACGCTTGCTTCGTTGCTACATTTAAAAATTAAACATAATAATTTAAAGAAATTAAAATTGTTTTTACAAAAAGCTAGTGATGCTAAAAATAAAGTTATTACAATTTATTTAGTTGGTAAGTATATTGAATTACCGGATGCGTATTTATCAGTTTTAGAGTCATTAAAGTTAGCTGGTTATGAAAAAGGTGTTGAAGTTAACGTGCAATGAATTAGTGCCAATGATATTGATGAAAATAATTATGAAGATATTTTTAAACATTGTAAAGGTATTATTGTACCTGGTGGGTTTGGTTATCGGGGCATTGAAGGAAAAATATTAGCTGCTAAGTATGCTAGAAAACATCATATTCCTTATTTTGGCATTTGTTTAGGCATGCAAACGGCATTAATTGAATTTGCCCAAGATGTTTGTAAATTACCAGATGCTCATTCTGAGGAGTTTTTTCCTGAATGTAAAAATCCGATATTACATTTAATTAGAGGAAAAAACTCAACTGATCATATTGGTGGTACATTGCGACTAGGAAATTATGATATTACTATTGAAGATAAAACGCATGTTTCGAAATTATACAAGAAGAAGGTTATCCAAGAACGCCATCGGCATCGTTACGAAGTAAATAATGATTATTTGGATTTATTTAAAGAAAAAGGAATTATTTTTAGTGGTATGTATAAAGAACAATCTTTAGTGGAAATTATTGAATTAAAGAACCATCCGTTTTTTATTGGTAGTCAATTTCATCCTGAATTTACTTCCCGACCAAGCAAATCAAATCCATTATTTATTGGATTTATTGAAGCAGTAATTAAAGCATATTAACAAATTTTAATCTTGGAGGATAGAAATGACAAAATTAGTTAATCCAACAGCAATGTTGCAAAAAGCGAGAAAAGAAAATTATGCAATTGCGCATTTTAATATTAATAATTTAGAATGAATTAAAGCAATTTTAAAAGCAGTACAAGAAACTAATAGTCCAGTAATTTTAGGAGTATCCGAAGGGGCAATTAAATATATGGGGGGAGTTAAAACGGTTTATGGATTAGTTACTAATCTAATGGATTTCATTAAGGTGACTGTTCCCGTAGCATTACATTTAGACCACGGTCAAACTGTTGAATCGTGTATTGCAGCGATTGATGCTGGTTTTTCTTCAGTAATGTTTGATGGTAGTCATCATCCTCTTGCTGAAAATTTAAAATTAACTGCCCAAGTAGTAGATTATGCTCATCGTAAAAATGTTGCTGTTGAGGCCGAAGTGGGAACTATTGGTGGTGAAGAAGATGGTGTTATTGGTACGGGCGAATTAGCAACCCTTGATGAATGTCAAGCAATGAAAAACTTGGCGGTTGATTTTTTAGCTGCCGGAATTAACAATATTCATGGTCCATATCCTAAAAATTGGGACGGTTTAAAATTAGATTTGTTAAAAAATATTTCTGAAAATATTTCTTTACCACTAGTATTACACGGTGGTTCGGGAATTGATATGGAACAAATTAAACAAGCGATTAGTTTAGGAATTAGTAAAATTAATGTTAATACGGAATTACAATTAGAATTTCAACAAGCAACCCGACAGTATATTATTGCTGAAAAAGATCAAGTGGGTAAAGGTTATGATCCGCGAAAATTATTAAATCCGGGAACTGTTGCTGTTGAGAATAAAGCGAAACAATTATTAGCAGAGTTTGGTAGTTTAGGTAAAGCTTAATTTAAAAAAGAATATTAATGTATTAAAAGAACGCCTTTAAAGGCGTTCTTTTTTTATTTATCATAATCCATAATCCAGATAAAGGATAAATCAGTTAATTGAAAAGTAAAACTTTTAATATTGATTTACTATCAAATAATACTTTTTAAAATTATGTGATAAAATATTTTATATTAAAGGATATTAAACTATCACTTGTAAACTTTAAAAATATTTTAGGAGATAATTGTAATGTGAAAAATGATTAGTTTTTTTAATATTTATTTATTAGTAAGTATTAGTTTTGTAAAACCACTATATCTTGTTAATGAGGATAATGAAAATCTTTTAACTGGTTATCGTTGTGCTTTTGAACCCAATAATCGTAACGAACTAATAATAAGAGATAAAAATCGTAGTCAATATTTAGATGTGAATAGTGATGATGCTATTGGTATGGAAGTTATTATGCAGTATGCAAAGATGGTTAGAAAATATTATTTTCAATCTGGTCGCGTTTAGTTTTCTTAGGTATTTTTTAAAAAAGAAAAAATAGTCATTTACTATAAATTATTTCAATATGCAAATTAAGTATATATTTCTTATGTATGATTTTTGTTGTAAAAAATTATTTTAATGTTGTTTTTATAAGCATTTTACTTAGTTTTTATAACCTTTTATTAAGAATATGTTTGTTAATATTAAATATTTTGTTTTATTAATTATTTTTCAAGTAAAAAGGTAATAAATTTTTAGTTGCTTTTCTTTCAAAATTATTCAAATCTTTACCCACCTAACAAAACTTTATGCGCCCTTTCAATCTCAAGAAATAGCATCATTAAGGTCTTGTTATGAAGAAATATTAAAAGTTTCGGAAAATAGTAAATTGGCGTATGATAAGTTTATCCATAATACTAAACAATTACAAAATGAATCAGGTTATTTTCCTTCTTTAACAACATTAATTGCTAAAATTAGAACAACAATATTACGCCATAATTATTATCCGCTGTTAGATTTTAATTCTATTATTAATGTTGTTGGTAGCGAAGAACAACATTTATTAAGTTTATATAATTATCTAAGTAAATATTATGGTATTGAAAATATTAAGCGTTGACTGTTTACTCTTGTTTTTACTAATAATATCCAAAAACGCTATTCAGGAGTTTTAGGGATTACAGTATTAAATAGTTTTTATGGCTATCAGTTTATTGCTTTAGATTCAAATATTTTAAGTAAAAATGTTGTTTTTGAAAATTATCAGTTAGGTCATTGAGTATCTAATAATATTATTACGGGTGTTATTCATGAATATGGGCATATGTTAGAATTTGCTTTATCGTTTTTACCTGAACAATTAAATAAAAACATTTTACCAAATAAAGTTACTAATAATGAAAGCAATTATTTTTTAAACAATTGGTTTTCACAAGTTGATTATAAAAATATTAATAATAATATTAATTAGAGGTTATAAAGTTCAACCAAGTAATTTTTCAGCATCTAATGAATTTATTCGTTTTATTGGTGAAAAATTAGGTTTTAATCCTGCCAATATTAATGTTTGAAAAGTAGAAGATAATAATGAATTTTTGGAAATTAATCGTAGTACCTTAATAAGTGCTTTAGTATCAAAATTATTTGTTGATAGTCGTTATGGCAAGTTTACTGATTGAAATGAGCAATTTGCCGAGTTAGTTAGTCAATGATTATTAACACCGAATAATTATAAGCAAAATAAACTTTCCGTTCGTTGAACTTTATTAAATGAGTTTTTTTTTAGAATACTTACCTAAAAAATATCAACAAATTCTTGGTAATGATTAGGAGTGAAAAAATGAAATCATTGGTTTTATTAATAGTTATTAACTTACCTTTAACAATTATCGGTTGTTCACAAGGTAATATTGATAATATTATTAGTAGTACATCTTTTTGTGATTATCAAAGTAATTTAGTAAAAGAACAATTAATTTTAGAATCATCAGAAGAAGAAAGGTTAAATTTATTTAAACCAGAAAATAATTGGGATAAGTATGAAGAGGCTTTAAATAGTAAGAATTCTTTTACTAATATTCAAAAAGCAAAAATTCAAGGATGTTTTAATGTTTTTAATAATAAAAAAATGCAAATAAGTCAAATCCATACTTATGCTAATAAAATTAAATATAAAAATGATCAAATTAGTTTTAAAAATTGAGATGCTTTAAAAATTTATTTTCATCAACAAAAACTAAGAAATAAACAAGATTTTCTTTTTCAATTTGATAAATTAGAAAAGTTTGTTGAAAATGATATTTTTCTTAATTTATATAATTATCTAAGTTATGCTTTTGGTAAAGAAAATGTTCATGAGTGGTTGTTTATGTTAGCTTTTTCACAAAAAATGACGGAATTTATTGCCGAAAAAAAGAAAGAAAATAATTTTCAAGGAAAATTATCAGGGGCGCATAAAGTTTTGTTAGGTGGGTAAAGATTTGAATAATTTTGAAAGAAAAGCAACTAAAAATTTATTACCTTTTTACTTGAAAAATAATTAATAAAACAAAATATTTAATATTAACAAACATATTCTTAATAAAAGGTTATAAAAACTAAGTAAAATGCTTATAAAAACAACATTAAAATAATTTTTTACAACAAAAATCATACATAAGAAATATATACTTAATTTGCATATTGAAATAATTTATAGTAAATGACTATTTTTTCTTTTTTAAAAAATACCTAAGAAAACTAAACGCGACCTGGTTTGATTTTTTAATTGAAATTTAAAATTTCAAGATTTAAAATGAGTTTATTTATTTAAAGAAGAAGGTTGATTTGTAGTTCAATTTATTATTGGTATTGTTTGAATTCTATATTTAATTTTTTATAGGTTTAAAAAATAAATTTCTTACTTTTTTAGTGTGCTTTATTTTTATTTTTTAATATTTTTTTAATATGATTAATAAATTTTTTATCACAAGCATCGTGATTTCCTAAGTTTCTAATATGCAAACACCAACGACATATTTTATAATCTATCGTTTCTTTCAAAATTAAAACCCCTTTTCATCGCAAGAATTACAGATTCCAACTGTATTTTTATTGCCAACGATATAGCTTTCGTTGTCACATTCAATACAAAATATTACTGCCAAAAGAAAACACCCCCTAAAAGTTTGTAGAAAACAAAATCTTGTCATATGTATATGGTTTCTACAATATAAACATTATTCTTTATTGACAAATAAAATTTAATATAAGTTTTATGTTTTCGGGGCTAATATGGGCTTATTGCTTCCTTTCCTGGCTAAATAAAAAAGGTCGAATGATGTTGTTTTTCATTCGACCCATGTTATAATTCAATTAGGAAGAATGATGGTGATATCATCATTTTTCTTTTTATTTAATTATTTTTATTATAGCATTAATATTTACAATAAATTTATTTATTTAAAATTTTTAAAAATAATTTATAATTAATTTGTATTAAATAGAATGTAAAAATTTGAGAAAGGTTGTTGATTCGTGAATAAATTTTATTAATTACTAAAAATTAACAAAAAGGATTTGATTAATAATGAAAAAATTACTAGGATTAATAGGAACAATCACCATCGCCGGAAGTGGAATGATGGGAATTGTTGGCAATGCCCCAACTTCAGCAAAAAACGAAATTAATTATTCACAACTAAATAACTTAGAAAAATTAAATAGAATTAAAAAAGCAACACCATTTTCAAGTCCAAGTAGAAAAATTGTAACAATAAGTGAACAATTAGTTGTTGATAAAAACAACCCCACAGAATTTTTTTCATCTTTGCAAAGAATTATTCAAGAACTCTCAAATATTAATATTTTAGAATTTGTCAGTAGTTTAATTCCACAAGGTACAGAAGAGAATTCATCAGAAGATAATTCATTTTATAGATTAAGCACTGAGCAATATGGTTATTTTAGGATTCCGGTTGTTTTTAGAAATACTAATAATATACAAAGTCAACGAAATTTAGAATTAGTTTTTAGAACGGATAATTTATATCTTGAAGGATTTGTTGTTAATGTTGAGCCACAAGGTGGTCACACGGGACCTGAATATAATTACTATCATTTTGATTTTAAATCAGAAAGATATCAACCATATGGACATCCTCATCTAACACAAATTGCGGGAACAAATTCAAATAATTTAAAATTTAGTGGTGCTTATCGTGATTTGCGTATAGGAATGGGCGACAATAGAAATATTTCTTGAACTCATATTTATAATTCTTTTTTATGATTAAGTAACACAAATAATTATCAATTAGATGAACCCGATTATATTTCTACAAGAACCTCTCTAGGCCAAACTATTTTAGTCACTGCAGAAGCAATAAGATCTATAGAATTATATAATATTCTTAGAGATAATTTTATTAATAATAGATCTATTGATTGAAATAATAATACAAGAGAAAATAATATTCATAGAATTTTAATGAACTGAGGAAGAGATTCCAGAGCTTTGGAACAGCAATTAAATCAATTTATTAGAATAAATAATGATGTTTCAGCAAGTAATAATAATAATATATTTCGTGTAGAAGAAATTGCAGAAACAAATGATTTGTGAGAAAATTTATATTCACAAGGTATTAGAGTAGCATTAGCATCTATATTTTTGTTAAATTGATATATTAATTTAAATTGCAATAGACAACAAAGAGATTTAAATAATGTTTTAAATCAAAAATTTTGTGATTTAAAACCTGAAATTGACAAAATTCAAGGAAAAATAAACATAGTTAGAATATTAGAAAATGATAGTTCTGAAAATCCTTGAGTTAAAAAAGGATATGTTATTTTAGGTACTAAAAATGGTGTATATACAATTCATCAAAATGATTCTGTTAATAAAAGAATGGGAGATTTTAATGAAGAAGTTACTAATATAATTATTAAAAATTATAATAGTGCTTTTATTTTTACAAAAAATAATTTATATGTTCTTAAGTTTAAAGAAACAGATGGTGAATATTGAAATAGTTTTAAAATAAATATTCCTTTTAATTTAGATGATATAACCAAGTTTAAAGTATTGACAAATGATAGTTCTGAAAATTCTTGAGCTAAAAAAGGATATGTTATTTTAGGTACTAAAAATGGTGTATACATAATTAATCTAAAGGGTGAGGTTGGTAGAAGAATGTCTACCATTAATAGTGAAGTAAAAAATATATTTGTAGATCCAAGTAATAATTTTGCTACTGTAATTTTTAAAAATTTTGAAGATACAAGATATGAACTTAATTTTAAAGATTGAAGTTATTCATCAATTCGCGATTTTAATCACAAATTTAGATAAAAAAATATTAAGTATTTTAGAAACAATCAATTTAATTGGAACAAGTAAAAAAAAATTTAATCTCTGTGAAAAATAAAAAAATATTTAAACCGGTAATTAATTAAAATTACTGGTTTTTATTTTGACAAAATAGAAAGGAGAAAAAATTAAAAATTGCTTATTCGTTTGTGGGTATTGTCATCATAGAAAACTACTTTTCTAGGGTAGTGGTAACATTTAATAATTTTTAAATTTAGTTAACTTATTTTTAAGTTTTAATGATAAATTTTTTTCTAGGATTTATTTCTATTCTATATCCGCTTGAGTAATCATAGTAATTTATTGTCATTTCTAATTGGATAGCCTTTTGGATTTTGTATGTTTTTCTATTGTTATTTGAATTGATTATTATGCCATATTTTTCTATTAAATATTTGGTATTTTTTCTTATTTCATTGTTTTTTAAAAAAGCAGGAGTTATAAGTTCAAGTTTATCATTTGTCGGTTTTGCTGATGGGTAAGGAAATCAGTTTATTATCATAAGATTTAAGGACATTAAAATCAATTTTGTAGATACTATTATTGTTTTTAAAGGCACTATAATTCTCTTGATGCGTTTTTTTATCAAAAGTAAAGAAATAACTTCTTAGTAATAATTCTGAATTACCAGTAACATTGATTAAATATTTTTTGGGATAAAAGGTAATTAATGAACGATAAAGGGCGCATAAAGTTTTGTTAGGTGGGTAAAGATTTGAATAATTTTGAAAGAAAAGCAACTAAAAATTTATTACCTTTTTACTTGAAAAATAATTAATAAAACAAAATATTTAATATTAACAAACATATTCTTAATAAAAGGTTATAAAAACTAAGTAAAATGCTTATAAAAACAACATTAAAATAATTTTTTACAACAAAAATCATACATAAGAAATATATACTTAATTTGCATATTGAAATAATTTATAGTAAATGACTATTTTTTCTTTTTTAAAAAATACCTAAGAAAACTAAACGCGACCTATCCGCTAGGGCGCATAAAGTTTTGTTAGGTGGGTAAAGATTTGAATAATTTTGAAAGAAAAGCAACTAAAAATTTATTACCTTTTTACTTGAAAAATAATTAATAAAACAAAATATTTAATATTAACAAACATATTCTTAATAAAAGGTTATAAAAACTAAGTAAAATGCTTATAAAAACAACATTAAAATAATTTTTTACAACAAAAATCATACATAAGAAATATATACTTAATTTGCATATTGAAATAATTTATAGTAAATGACTATTTTTTCTTTTTTAAAAAATACCTAAGAAAACTAAACGCGACCTATCCGCTAAAATAACTTTATTTTTATTGGCAAATGGATTATATTCAGTTACTCCCCCAATTTTTCAAATAAAGGCGTTAGGTTCTAGTTGTTTAACTTTATTAATTAAATCAACATCACCTTTACCATCAATAATTATGGTTGTTTCACGGAATTTAACTTTTAACTCTTTTATGATTTGCAATAGTGTTGTTGTTTTACCACTACCCGTGGTTCCAATAAGCAGAGTGTGTTGAGTTAGATTAGCTTTTATTAAACCAATATCATTGCTTAATTTAACTAGATTATTTTGTGGAATTTGTTTAAATTCTTGTTCTAATATGTTTGTTTTTTTCTTTTGCTCATAAGCAAACATATTAAAGTGTTTCCATTTTTGATAACCAATAAAACCAGTAAAAATAAATATAATTATTATGGTAATAATTGTTGAAATTTTTAAGGAGATATCTTTTACAAAAACTTTTGCAAAATTGTTTCAAGTAACTTCTTTTAGTTTTATTCCAGTATAAGTAAGGGCAACAATTATGTTAATTAAAGTAATAAAGAAAATGAAAGCTAAAATAATTGAAAAAGACAGCAAGGGTCGCGTTTAGTTTTCTTAGGTATTTTTTAAAAAAGAAAAAATAGTCATTTACTATAAATTATTTCAATATGCAAATTAAGTATATATTTCTTATGTATGATTTTTGTTGTAAAAAATTATTTTAATGTTGTTTTTATAAGCATTTTACTTAGTTTTTATAACCTTTTATTAAGAATATGTTTGTTAATATTAAATATTTTGTTTTATTAATTATTTTTCAAGTAAAAAGGTAATAAATTTTTAGTTGCTTTTCTTTCAAAATTATTCAAATCTTTACCCACCTAACAAAACTTTATGCGCCCCTGAAGTAGAAATTTTATGCTTATTGTCTAAACTAGCTTCAATTTTCTTTTTAATTTCAGTTTTATCAATTTTTTCTTTACTGTTAATAACAAAATTAAAAACTGCTTGTGCTACTTTTTTGTTTTCTTCTTCTGAAAATCTAACTGTATATTTAGATAATTCAACAACCAAATGATAAATATCAAAGATTAATGATGACATAAAGCCTCGTTCTTCATCTTTAAAAAAGTTGCACTTAGCTTTTAAACTTAAAAAATTAGGATAAAATCTTTGTTTCATTCTTGGATGTTTTTCCATAAACTTTTTTCATTTTTCAAATTGGATTTCAGTTTTAGGTCTTGGTCCTGACTCAAAATCTCGTTGTCGTAAAATTATTTCTTCAACTAACTTATATACTTTGCCTTTTAATTGCGGATAAAATTCCGTTTGCTTTTCCAAGATTAAATTTAATTCTTTACGATAATCTTCTCTAGCAAACAAAAATTTATAGCCAACAGCATCTTTATTATTAGTATTATCTTTTTCTTGATTTTCATTGTTCTTAGTACTTTTCTTTTTAACAGATGCTGATAAACGATTACGAACAACAATTAAATTCGCATTTTCTTTTGATTTAAATTCTTGTTCATTAACAATTGCTTCAGCAATTGTTTTATGAGATTGAATTAATAAATTAGCTTTATTTAACGCACTATCTAATTTAGCTGCTTGCTTTTTATCTTCTTCATTAAAAGAAAACTTATCATTATAACCACGACTATTGGCAATATGAATTAAAATAACACCCAACTCTTCACCAGTTAATTTTTCAGTTAATCCCTTTACTCGTAATCCATAAGGATTAAAATATTGGTCTTCATTATATTTAATTAAATTAGTAGTTTTCTTTTCGCGATAAAAATTTGCTAATTGTTCATCTGTAACAATATTATTTTCTCTTAAAAAATCTTTGATTTCTTTAATTCTTTGTTTTCTTCGTCGATTTAATCTTCTGGCCCCACGAAATGTTCTTCTTTCTTCAGCATGAGTTGTTCCTTTTTTAGGATCTTCAGCCACTTCAAAAAGTCTCACACCAAAATCATCAATATAATACTCATCCCCTTCTTCACACATAACAGCTCACCCTACAGATGATATTCCTAAATCTAAACCTAAATAATATTTTTTATCCATTTTTTATTCCTTTCCCTATTTATACATTTTATTTAAAATTAGTATAACATAGGTTAATTCAAAAAATTGATACTTATAAACAAAAAGAAAGATTATGGTAACTGTAAACATCAATCATTTTACAATTCCGATAATCTCTCCTATATATTATGAAATAAATAATAATTTTATTCTATATAAAAAAATTAAAAACAAAATTTATCTTGCTTAATTATTCCTTGCATTTGGGTATTAACAAATAAATTATAATTATAACCATTGTCAAACTCTATCGTAGCAATTTGGTGATTGGGATTTAAATGAACTAATAAATCTTTTTTATTGCAGTCTCATCGGCCTTTCCATAATAAACTTGTTTTTTCCATAATTTCAAATGGATAGTTATTACCAATAATTCCCCTTATTTTTTCACATAATATTTCAATAAATTTTTTATTCAATTGTTCCCTTGTTTTATCACTTGAATCTAACCAAATTGTTCCAATAGTTTGAGGAGAAATTTTATTAAGAACTTGTTTCATCGCTCTTAGCGAGTCATTAAAATATGTTCAATGAATTACTTTTCTACCAAAAAAATAACCATCATAACTATAAAAAGCAAAAAAATTGGGAACTATTGTATCTTTTTCTCCTAAGACAACACGAGAAAAAGCAGCACTTTTTCCTACTAACATTTGAATATTTTTAACTTTTGAACTATATAAAGGATATTCATTAATTAAAATTTTATAAAACTCAGTAAATTTTTTAATATTCATCACATTTGGATTATTAATCAATACTTCATCCACTTCTTCTAATTTATTAATGGCATTAGCTTCTTCTTTTGACAAAACATATATCTTTGAACAACCTAATTTCACAAGTTGATTAACTTTAAAAATTTGATAATCAAACTTAAAATATTTTCCTTCTTTTAATGAAATGTTTAATATTTCTGAGGTAATCTTAACATTATTATAAAAAATTTTGACATTATTAAAGTCAAAACCTCAGGGATCAAAATCATTTTTTTCTAAATCATCACTACTAAGATTTTTAGCAGCCACTTGTTTTAAAACATCAATATTAATTTCAGATTTCAAATATATGCCATCAGTTTTAATATTGATATTAAAATTATTAGGATAAAAAGATACTAATCCCATCATTAGAAAAAAACATATTATTATTAATAGTGTTTTTCGAATTCTTATCATTTCAAAAATCCTCCTTAAAAATTAAATATTTCAAAGTTTAAAACTTCAATCTCATTTATCTCAAGTAACATATTTATAAATGGGAATTGTTTCTCAACTCATACAACATCCTGGGTCATTATCACTAACACAATGTCAACGATGCATTTTACATGTAGTTTCATAATAATCAACTAGCGTTACTCTAACATATCTTTCTTCGGACAATTTATAAGTATCAATTTCAAGTTTTACTGAATTTAAATCATTATTATTATATACCACTACTTTTTCACTTAAAATTTTTTTATCCCAATTATCAATTTTAATGCTATGTCTTAAAACTAAACCTTCGGTAAAATTATTAGTAAACTCCTTAAATGCATTAGCAGAAATCGTTCTTCGCGGTGTTTTTGAGTCCAGATTATAATAGAAATTAAGATTTCCTGACAATGTAAATTGAATTGCTGTTAATAATCTTTTAGTAAAACTAATATTATTAGCAGTATATATTCAGTTATTATCTCAAACATTTAGAACGCCCGTAATCGCATCAACAACTTCACTAACTTTACTAATAATATTACCAACAACCGGAATATATCCAATAACTGGTGAAGCAATTTGCTCAATAATTTTTAAAATGTTATTGCTTTCTTCTTTAAAATCCAATTGTAATGCTTCATTAGGAAATTTCGGGTTAAGATAACCATTGTGTTCTAAAAGTTGGTTATAATGTTTAAAAGGAATAACAATATCTTTTAAAGAATAGTGATCAGATATTAATGATGACAGCACTAAGGCATCGCAATTATCAACAAAATAATCAGTAATATAGTATTTCTCCACTCATAGAAAAGATGTTTGCACCTTACCTTCAACTTTATAATCAAAATTTCAAGTTGATTTGCCTTTTCTTTCAATTTTATTAAATGAACTTTTCGGATATCTTAAAAAGAAATAATCAACATCATTTATATGTTCACCATATTTATATTGATATCCACAAAAATTATTATTAAGAATTCCTGCTTTTGGTTGTGATTTTAATGAATTAGAAGTTACTGCCACTAAATCATTATTTCCAGTTAACTTATTAGCAAATAAAAATTTTGTACCATTAGTACTAATAAATAACGAAGCAATTACTAATAATGGTTTATAAAATAAAAACTTACTCATCATTATTCCTCACTTTGAATTATTTAGTTATTTATACAATCTTAACTACAACAATTATGACACAAAAATGTCAAAATAATCATATAATATTTAAAGTTGAAACATCTTTTCAAGATAACGATAATCCGCCCATTATTTGACAAACAAAAAACCTAGCAAAGGTATATTTGCTAGGTTTTAGTGAGGAACATTTCGGATACCCCAATACCGCACAGGACTAAGCTACTTAAAACAGTGCTGTGCGAATTAATATCGCACGCCTTTATCTTAGTCATCGGACATTTTTGTGTAGAATGTCCTTGAATAGGACACCTTTATATTAACATATCCTAATATAAGATGTAAATACTTTTTTAGTTATTTTTAAAATTTATTTAATTTCAACCCCAGCACCAGCAGCAACAAGTTTTTCCTTAATTTTTTCGGCTTCTTCTGGTTTAACTTTTTCTTTAATTACTGGATTTTCACCCTCAACTAATTTTTTAGCTTCCATTAAAGGTTTTTCGGTAATCTCGGCTACTGCTTTAATAACTGCAATTTTAGAATCACCAAGTTTAGTTAAAATAACATTTACCTCTGTCGGTGCAACATTACCATCACCCTGTGAAGCTGCTTGCATCATCACTGGTGCACTAGCAGTAACATTAAAATGTTCTTCAATTGCTTTTACTAATTCATTTAGTTCAATTAATTTCATCTCTGCTAGCGAAGCGATAATATCTTGTTTTGTTATTTTATTACCTTTTTTAACACTACCAGTTTTTTCTTCGTTAATTTTATTTTCTATTTCTTCTTGGGTATCTTTTTTTATTGGATTATTTTCTGCCATAAATATAATTCTCTCCTTTTATTTTTATATATCAGTTTATTCTGTTAGTTGTTTATCAGCAATGGCTTTAATTGCTAAAGCAACATTAATTAATGGACTAATAATTGCTGAAGCAAACATTGAAATAAGGCTGTTTTTTGAAGGCAATGTGGCTAATACTTGTAATTCATCATATAACACTACTTTACCATCCAAAATAGCACTTTTTAATACTAAATTTTTATGTTCCTTAGCAAAATTAGCTAATAATCTTGGGCCTACAATTTCATCAGTTGCCGAAAACACTAATGCATTAGGGCCTAATAAGACATCATCTAAATTATTAACACTTAACTCTTGTAATGCTCTTCTTACTAATGTATTTTTATAAATTTTTAAACTAGCATCTTCACTTCTTAACTGTAACTTTAAATTAGTTAAATCTTGAACAGAAAATCCATGATAATGAATAATAGTTGTTGACTTTGACGATGCAATCTTTGTTTTAATCTCTTGAACAATATTATTTTTAGTTTCTATTGCTGGTCGCATTCATCCACCCCTTCCTAATTTCTCAAACATAACCGTTTAATCCTGAAATCAATATCTATCTTACATAAAAAAACTCGGTATGTAATACCGAGTTTAAAAGAGTTTTTGTAATCCAAAATCCTATACCTTTTAATCCTCGGCAACATAATTAAGGTTTCCCCGTTGCTGTCTATAGACTATTGATAGCATAAAATAATAATAATATGTTTTTAACACAAATGCAATACTTATTTTAAAATTTTATGTAGAAACCATATACATATGACAAGATTTTGTTTTCTACAAACTTTTAGGGGGTGTTTTCTTTTGGCGGTAATATTTTGTATTGAATGCGACAACGAAAGTTATGTTGTTGGTAATAAAAATACAGTTGGAATCTGTAATTCTTGCGATGAAAAGGGTTTTTAAATTTTGAAAGGAACGATAGATTATAAAATATGTCGCTGGTGTTTACATCTATTTAGTGATAAACGGTATTTGCATGTTGCTTGTGAGAAAAAATTTATTAATCATATTAAAAAAATTTTAAAAAATAAAGGTAAAAGGAATTTAAAAAATAATGTTTAAAGTTAAATTAGTTAGTATAAAAAGAAAAATATTTAAAAATAAAGATGGCTCTATGATGTCAGGTTATTCTGCCGAATTTTTGCGTTATGAAAATGACTTATTTGAGCCTACCGGCGAACAAAAGGCTTTATGAATTGATGATAACAATCTAGAACAACAAGAAATTTATAAACTGTTAAAAGAAAATGTTAAATCATTTTTTAGTTGCGAATTAACTTTTGAAAAAACCCCCAAAATAGTTAACTTGCAAAAAATTGAATTATCAAAAAATCAAAAAAACTTGTCCAGTTAATTGATAATCACTTCGGTCTGCAAAGCGGTGCGGAAGGCGTATGCCCCGCCCGCTAGCGGGTTAGTCGGCGAAGCCGACTATTACTTGATTAAATAACACAACTGGCGAAAATCTAAAACGGGAGCATAAAATATGAATTTACAATCTCAAAATCCAACTGATTTTTATATGAAAACGATTTATTATGGTCAATATATTCGTAATATTGTTATGCCTTTAGAATGCATCAAAGCAAATACTCGTAATGCTAGCGGTTTAAAAAATAAGGGTAATTGTGATACAAAATTGCTTAATAGCAATATTCGTGCAAAATCTAATGTCATTAGGAAGGCATATCATAATTTTTGAGACTGTAAAAAACTTACATTCTTAACGCTTACTTATGCTGATGTTAATGAATTTGATATTAGAAAATGTAAGCGTGATTTAAATAAATTTTTTAAAAAATTAAAATACTGATTTAAAGTTAAAAATAAAAATATTAAGTATTTGTATACCTATGAATATCAGAAACGAGGCGTTATTCATTTTCATATTTTAATTACCGAAATAATACCACATAAAATTATTTTACAATTTTGACCTTATGGCATTAATAAAAATATTAGAGTTCGTGAAAACACTAATGAAATGGTTGTAAAATACTGCTCCAAATATATAACTAAAAATGTTCTGAATGAAAAATCATTAAATCAATATGACTTAAATATCAAGGCTTATCAATTCTCATATAACTGTCAAAATCCCATTACTAGAAAACAAGTATTTACCGATACTTTGAATAATATTGTTAATCGAACCGTAAATTCCGAATTTGTAAAATACTTAAAATCAACAGTTAATAACTTTAAAACCAAAATGTGCGGAGCAATCTATGAATTTAAAAATATTAATTATATAGACTTTGAAAGTGCAAATTATGCTTCATTAGAAAGTTTAAGATTTAGAAACCAACTAAGAAAAATCAAACATTAGGAGTTAAAAAATGAAAGAAAAATTGCAATTTAAAATAACAATTAAAAATTAGAAAATTAAGGAGAAAAGAAAAATGAGTATTTTTGGATTAGTGTTTTTTACGATTTTAACATTATTACTAGCATACTATATTGCGGTTAATATTTATCGTTTTTTTAAAGATAAAAAGAAATATGGTAGTGAAGCAAAACAGCTACCAAAAGATTTTACTTATGCACAACGAATATTTATTGCAAAGTTTAAACGAAATTTGTTAGAACAAGATGAAAAAGAAATTAAAAAGTAGGTTTAGAAAATGTTTAAAAAAATAATTATTGAGTTAATCGAATTAATTTACCCAACTGCCGATTTACCACCCCAAGTTGTATTTTTATTTTCAATTTTAATAATTGTAATGCTCTTCTCAGCAATTATTTTTCTACTCTTTTGACCTTTTAAGCGGTAATTATTATGTTTTTAGTTGCTTGAAAAGATTTAAATTGAGAAATGACAAAATTGTATTTTTGAGATTTATTTATTCAAATTAAAATTATTCCGGCGTGAGTCTCTGGTAAAGAAATTGATTTAACTAAAGAACTACTTTGACTTTTAATAGCGAATATTGCCTTTTGAATTGTATTAGTATTCATTATCTTATTTATGGTTATTTTATTTTATAAGGTTAAATCATATTTTGTTTAGAAAGGGGGTGATTATATGATTAGAACTTTCTTAACAGAAGTGGTTACGCCAGCAGCTGTTACTGGTGAACAAGCGGT
Source organism: Spiroplasma endosymbiont of Dilophus febrilis (assembly GCF_964030685.1). NCBI lineage: Bacteria > Bacillati > Mycoplasmatota > Mollicutes > Entomoplasmatales > Spiroplasmataceae > Spiroplasma > Spiroplasma endosymbiont of Dilophus febrilis. The sequence goes on along the minus strand of NZ_OZ034912.1, from coordinate 888,241 downwards.
TACTAACTTATGAAAAGCATTAATTAAAGCGTTCGGTAATATTTGAACTGACATTATTGGTGGTAATATGCCAAACGTCGTTAATTTCTTTGCTACATATTGAGTTTTCTTGCTTGGGGTGATTATTGGTTTATTTTTAATCGCTTTCAAAATGTTTGAAAAATTAATGCCCGGCAGATAATAATAAAAATAAAGAAAGTGTGATTTAAGTGATGCTATTGTTTAAAAAAATAAATTTAAGATTATATGATTTTGTTGCTTTAAATCGCACTTTATTTATTATTGCGTGATTCTATGGTGCGATTTTGCATTATTATAATCCTCAGAGTTGACGAATGCTATTTGATATTATTTATTTATTAATTGCTTTGTATATTTTATATACTAAAATTTCTCATTTCTTTGCTCGTCGTAGTTTTATTAATTTCTTATTAAATTCACCCTTAAATTTAGTCATTGGTGCTTTAGGGACGGGAAAAACTGCTTTAATGGTTTTAGCTTCTTACTTATTAAGTGGTTGAAAAACGATTTCTACTTTTCCGATTGCGGATAAACAAATGCTTTCATTAGGGCATATGTCTTTATTAGATTATAATTATCCAATTTTAGATGAAAAACATTTACTGTTATGAGATGAAACTAACTTATTTTTAGAAGGAACTGATTATAAAGAAAATGATAGAGTAACCCAAGGTTTACAAGAATATTGGTCGCGTTTAGTTTTCTTAGGTATTTTTTAAAAAAGAAAAAATGGTCATTTACTATAAATTATTTCAATATGCAAATTAAGTATATATTTCTTATGTATGATTTTTGTTGTAAAAAATTATTTTAATGTTGTTTTTATAAGCATTTTACTTAGTTTTTATAACCTTTTATTAAGAATATGTTTGTTAATATTAAATATTTTGTTTTATTAATTATTTTTCAAGTAAAAAGGTAATAAATTTTTAGTTGCTTTTCTTTCAAAATTATTCAAATCTTTACCCACCTAACAAAACTTTATGCGCCCTTCGTTGCATTCTTAAAATATTTTTTAATAAGTTTTGTTAAGGTGGTTTCTTCAATATAGAAATAAGTGCATAAATTTAAATAGGCCGTAATGCGTTTTTTAGTTTTATAGTAATAAGGATTACGGCACTTAGCATTTAGTCAACTTTGGATTTTTGCTTTTAAATCGGCTAAATCAGCTTGGGAAATAATATATTTCATTTTTTAAACTCCTTAAATTAAGAAAACCGTATTACAAAAAATACGATTTTCAAACATATTTATTAAAATTGCTAATTAATTAGGTATTTTCGCTAAAAATGAACTTATAAAATATTGTGGTTTATTTAATTGATATCTATCTAAATAAACAAATGACACTTTAATACTTTCAAGTTTAGGAATTTCTCAGCCATAAGTAGTCAATATATCTTCAGATGGTTTTGGTTTATAAACACCTTCTCGTTTAAAAAAATCCTTTATAGGATTATTAATACTTTGATTTTCGATTAAAAAGCTTTTTTCAGACATATCATCTGGAAAACGAACACTTTCATCATAAAAAGTTATTCTTCCAGCAGAGCCAAAACTCTCTACATTAAAAAATGTATTATTTAAACTAGAAAATTGTAATTTTTTTTCAGAAACATTACTTCTACATCCAAAAATAAACATTACACATACTAAATTTAAAGCTGATAAAAATTTTCGCATAAATAAAAATCCTCCTTTCAAAGGAATTATATTATAAAAAATATTGGCAATATTTAAGAGAACTTTTTTAATATCATTAATAAGATTGCTAATGGAACTACAAATTCAAATAACATCTGAAACGCCGGAATAACTTCAAATACCGGAAAGGCAGTTTTGGTAAAATTAATCGTTGTTTTAGCAATATCGGCAAGGGGGCGAATTAAAAGATTAATCCCTGAAAGACCAAGTAATCAATTCAACACACTAACAGAGGCGTGCTGAATACCACACGATATTGCACTAAATAAATCTCAATAAGAACAGATGGGTGTTGGAATTAAGTCATCCATATTACCATTTATTCCACCGCCAATAAAAGCCGTTGAATTCAAAATGTTAAAATCGTATAAAAAATAATGATATTCAGTACTTTCATTTTTCTTTTTATATAGTGGAAAGGTCAGTGTAAAAATATTAATACCATACATGACATCAACTTTGGCATTGTAAAAATGCAGTTTATTACTAGTGGCATTTCACAATTGATTATCATATGCTTTTAACACGTTAAAATCTATTTGATAAGAACTTTTACCAGTATTAAAACCATTGGTAATTTGTTTATCTTTAACAAAGAAATAAGAACGAAAAATCATATTCTTACTATTTTCGATTGTTGAACCAAAGTTAATTAAATACTGTTTGGGATAAAAAGTAATTAAGGAACGATAGAAAAAACCCATTTGTAAAACATTTTTAGGAATTTGTTGCATCCCTTTGTAATCTAATTCTACATAAGTAGAGGCATCTGTATCAAAACTCGCATAAAAGAATTGTACAAAAAACTCACCTAAAACTTTATAAATTTTATTAAATAAACCTTACAATTAAAAGATAAATAAAATTATTTAATAGTTGGAAGGACATGAATAATTATGTTGGGGGAAAAATTATTATTAATTATTATTTTGCCAGTCTTTATGAATCATATTCCTAATATGAAACCAGTATTTAATTCTAATTTAAAAAAAGAAAATAAAAATTTAACTTGAAAAAGTATTGAGACTTTAAGAAATGATTTATTTTATGAAATAAATAAGTTGGATACCAATAGTAAAGAATTACTACGACAATCTTATTATTATAAATTAATCAGTAATCAAGATTTAATTGAATTTTCTGAGATTAATAATTTTGTTAATCAACTTATCCAAATAGATGTTTTAATAAAACAGTTTCAGGTAAATAATCAATTATTTATTGCACCGGATATGAATATTATTAAAAATCCCTATTGCATTTGAAAAGATGAAATTGGTGAACCATTAATAAATGAGTTTGATGAAAGTATTGTTAAAATGTTAATGGCTAACGAGATTCGTTATTTAGATCGCAAAATTATAACTAAAACAAATTGAGATGGTTATTGAACTACAGCATATTATTATAATTTTTATATTAATAATTGTGATTTGCTGACATATTATATATTTCAAACTGGTAATTTTGATGATTTATCTTCTATCCAAGAAGAGGCATTGTTTTCAAGAATTAAAACTTTAAAAAATTTCAATTATTGAGAATTAATTGATAATTCTGATAGCTATGTGAAAGAAATTGTTAAAAAAACATTAGGTGGATTATTAACGATTGTTAATTATTTACCAATTCCTGGGAAACTATTTATTAGTGCCTTAAAAGGTGTATTTTTTGCTTATAGTGCTTTAGATAAAATGGATAAAAAAAATTATTTATATTATGTTTGAGGTTCATTATTTATAAGTCAAAAAAAGTTAGATATTTTAAAATATATGATTACTGCTAGTAATAATTTTAATAACGGGATTAATGTTTTTTGACGACAAGGTTGACTAGATGATCAAAGTTTAATTGTTAAACAAATGGGTCCGAGTGAAAAGCATATTAAAACATATAATAAACATGATATTGTAAAAGCTCGTTATACTGATTGTACAAAGCAGTTAATATCAAATCGTTCACGATGAAGATGTTATGATACTTGAACAAATTCGTGGGATGAAGGTAACGGTTTATATCCGTTTTTGTAAAAACTAAAAATGTAGAATTATGAACATCAACATAATTCTACATTTTTTATTTATTTACTTTCTTTTGTTTCTTTTCTTCTGCTTTTTCTTTTTCTCGTTGGTGATAAGAATAGTGAGCTGATTCAGCATATCGTAAGATTGGCTTTTCCAGAATTAACATTACACCAAAGGTGATGAGATATTTTACAAAAATGAAACCCCCATAAATGCCATAAAAAATTAGCATTTGTGTTTTTAGTGGTTGCTTGGATATTTCTTTGATTGGGTCATGAAGAGAAAAATTCTTACACTTATTAATTATTATTGGATTTATTGTCATTGGATGAGTGTGTGTATGAAAACCTAAAGCATCAGCAGCTCACAATTGAGCATTTACAGCAGCAAATAGTGCAGTTGCTAAACAACAAATAAGAATACTGGTGCATTTAGTATAAATGTTTTCTTTGTGAAATAATCTTTTCCATATTCAGTTTAATAGAAAATATAGTCCAATAACAAGAGCATTTAACATCATTCCCATTGTGGCACTAACAACAATATTACCGTGAGCAATGTGGTGGGGAATTATCATATGTAATCAAGGTTTAATTGCACCAATTAGCATTGCAAATCAAGGACCAATTAATGGAATAACTAATAAAATTAGGGTATCACCAATTTCAAAGTTGGCTGCTGGTAAGTTAGGTAAGGGAATAGGAATTTCTAGCATTGATAATGCTAGTGCTAGTGCTAATGCCATTGATGAAATGGTAATTTTAAATATAATATGTTTTTCTTTGAGCATATTTTTCTCCATAATATTAATTGATAATAATTTTTAGTACTAATTATTTATAATAATTATGAATTGGATAATATGTATTGTCAATTAAAATTGGTGTAATTTAATAATTGGCGAGGGTAGTAGGACTTGAACCCACAACATTTAGTTTTGGAGACTAACGTTCTACCATTGAACTATACCCTCAATGCTATATTCTAATTATAAAGGAATTTTAATTAATTTTTTAATTAATCTATATATTTTATTTATTGAGTAATTAAAAATTACGCTAAGAATTATATTCTTAGCGTAATGTGACAACATTATTTAAATATTAAGATTTAATGATATTTTTAAGACTTTTAATCTCTTTATTAATTTCATTAATGAACTTTTCATAATCTTTTATTTGTGTATTGATATTTTCATCATCAATTAATGTTTCTATCTCATAGGTAATGTTAAATCAAAAGCTTTTTTGATAGAAATATTCTTTATGGTTAACATGCCCAGCAGAAAAGAATTCATCCATCGATTGATCTTTGCCTCAGTCTAAATCGCCAGAATAGGCATTAGTTCAAACATAACCAGTACCTTCATAATTAAGGATAGCATTTCATGTTACTGTAAAAGCTTTTTGTTGTTGAAAATGATTTTTAATGATGTTTAGTTGTTTAATACCTTGACTAGTTTCTTGACTTCAAATATTTTCATAATGGATAGAATCTTTATTGGTATTATAACCAACATTTACTTCTTTGATTTTAATTGAATCCATTTTGATATTTGGTGCTTTTAATTGAGGGATATTGATATCAATGATTCTTTTTTCGTTGTTACTTTTATAATATATTTGTTTTTCGTTTTCATCATATCAATAGTTAATAAATTCATTTTTTCCGATATGAGTTACTTTCTCATACTTACCTGAATTTTCTTTAAGTTTTTTATTAAGATCAGTAATTATTTTTTCATAATCTAATTTTTGTTGCTTAATTTGATTATAACGATTACTATCAAAAATAACTTTTATGTAAGGTAATTGGTAATCAACAAATTCATTATCATCATTAAACTTTAAGGTTATTTTTGATTTTACAATAAAGTTTTCTTGAATTTCTTGGTTTCAATCAAATAATTCTTCGTTATGAAAAAAATTACCTGCTGAAAGAAGTTTGTGCGGATCTATAGTTGCTCGGCTGTTATCTAGTAGGTTATTAAATTTTATTTGTATTATCCTTTCAGCAGTGTTTTGAAGTTCACTAATTTTGGTTTCACCTTTCGCAAAGTTATATGGTAGGGAATTTTTTTCATTATAATCTTCAATAAGTTTTTGAATTTTCAATACAACAGCCAATTTATTGTTGTGGTTGTCTAATGTTTTTTTATCTTGTTCTAATTGCTCTTTATCTCTTATTAATTGATTTTTTTCTTTTTCTAATTCTTTATTTTTATCTCTTAATTTTTCTTTTTCTTCTTCGGTTGTATTCTTATCGTTTATTAATTTATGGTTTTCTGTTATTAGTTCATCTCTTATTACTATTAATTTATTTTTTTCTGCTATTATTTTTTCTTTTTCTTTTAATCATTTATTTTCGGTATCTTTATTATTAAAGTATCCGATTCATTCGTTGATAAAAGAACTTACTTGATTAATTTTTACTTCAAAATCTGAGAGTTCAGTTTCATCGGTTCAAAAATCTTTATTTGTAATATTAGCGTTTTTACTAGTAAAGTTAAGTTTATCGTAAGCATTAAAATCATTTTGATATTTATTAAATAGTTTTAAGAAAATTTCTTCAATTTGGTTAAAATTATCTTTAATTGCTTTAAAATATTGGTTTCTTTTTTGTTGTAATTCATCTTCTGATATTTCTGAAGCGGTTAGTTGATATTCAGTATTGTCAGTAGAACTAATAATATGTTTAACTGACATCAAAGCGTTAATTAAGTCAACTTTAACTTTTTCAATTTTCTTAAAATTGTTTATTACTGTTGCGTCTTTGATATTATTTAAGAATTTTTTAAAATTTTCTAAATTTTTTTTAATTTGTTGGTAATTTTCATCACTAATTTTGTGGTCAAAGGTATCAACAATTTCTGAAAATAAACTATGATTTTGTTTATTATATTTCATCATTGTATCTCTGATTTTTTCTAATAGGGGGGCAATACTAATCTTATCTAAATTGGTTTGCGTGCTAGCAATTTTATCTAAAATATATTGTTGTAGTTCTTGGGTTAAATCGTTCATTGCTTTACGGTCATCATTTCCATAACCGGTGTTAGAACTAATTATATTTAATAATCTTGTACATACTTTATCTCAGTTAGAAAGTGCTATGAGATATAAATTTAGCAGTTCTTTTTGATAGTTGTGGGGCATTTGTGGATTTTTAATAAATTCGCGATTTATTTCTAATTCAATATCATTAATACGGTTTGTTAGACCTTTAATTACTTCTTGGTAGGCGTCTACTCTTTGTTGTAAACCATATTGGGTATTATTTAAAGTAGCTTCAGCCGAGTCAATGAATGAATTACTAATTTCATGGACTTTCTTTTCAATTAGTCGTTTAATATTTAAATTAAACCCTGTTAGTACTTCTAATAATTCACTAATCTTATGACTGCTTTTTTCAATTTTTTTAATTTCATTTTGAACAAAATGTAATTTTTTAGGAAGAAAAGCATTTTGATGTTGACCTTCTTTTTGATATGTAGAAATTTCTTTTTCCGTTCATATAAATAAGTCCTCTAAATTTCAAGCAGTGTTTAAAAATAAATTAAGGATATTTATTTGTTGACTTTTTGTAATATCAAGATTTTCATAAATATCTTGATGAACGATAGTTTGTAAATGCTGTAATGGTTTTACATAATTAGTTTCAAAATGTAATTCAAAGGAATTTTCTTGAAAAAATATTGAATCGGCATTTTTTACAAAATCTAAAAATGATGCTTTAAAATGAGTCATATTATTGCTGAGAGAATTTAATGAATTGCAAAACTTGCTAATATTTTTGTTAGTATCTCATTCAAATTCGGTGTCACAAATACTAGGTTCTGTTTTAACTATTGATAAGTCTGAGTTCATAGTTATACCTCCGGCGTAATTTAAATTTTTAGTACTGTTACTAAAAATTTATCTTTGATGACATCACTCCAAACTTAGTTGATTTAAAATTATTATAGCAGATATTTTTTTTCATTAACAAAATCACTTTTAGACTTTTTTGAAAATAAATAATTTGGGTTATTTCTTTAAGGATATTTTGATAATAACTTTACACATTCGCAATAACTCTATAAGAGTTGTAACAGTTAAATATAATTTTAGTTCCCTTGTTAATGAGAAAAGATTTAAAAATTATTTAATTATATTTAAATAATTTGGGCGCATAAAGTTTTGTTAGGTGGGTAAAGATTTGAATAATTTTGAAAGAAAAGCAACTAAAAATTTATTACCTTTTTACTTGAAAAATAATTAATAAAACAAAATATTTAATATTAACAAACATATTCTTAATAAAAGGTTATAAAAACTAAGTAAAATGCTTATAAAAACAACATTAAAATAATTTTTTACAACAAAAATCATACATAAGAAATATATACTTAATTTGCATATTGAAATAATTTATAGTAAATGACTATTTTTTCTTTTTTAAAAAATACCTAAGAAAACTAAACGCGACCCCTCATTTTTAATTTTATGACATTGAGGAGCAATTTGATATATTTACAACGGTTATTTTAAAAACATTGTGAGCTATTTATTTTTAGCAGGTTGTATTTTAATTTTTCTTTTTAAAATCGGTAATTTAACACAAATTAACAAAGTTATTAATTTCTTAAAAAACTCACCATTAAATATTGTGATTGGTTCATTAGGAACCGGAAAAACTGCTTTTCTAGTATACGCATCAAAATTACTAAAAAAGAAGAAATATCACATCGCCTCAACCTTTCCGTTGCTAGAAACTCAAAAATTAAGTTTAGGTCATATGGGGTTATTAGACTTTGATTATCCGGTATTGCCAGACAAAACCTTACTTTTATGAGATGAAACCAATTTATTTTTAGAAGGAACTGATTGAGAAAAAAATAATACCAAAAACGAAGAAACCGGTATTCAAGAATATTTCGCTCTGGCACGCCATTTCGGTCATATTGTGTTAGCTAGTGGTCAAAGAGATAAACATATTTGAGTTAAAGTTCGTGATATTGCCAACAATGTGATTCTGGGAATTCGCAAAAAACCCGTTAATATTTTTCGCCCCTATTTAAAAGTCATCTATGGTACCTTTACGAGCATTGAAGAATATGAACGCTGACGAAACACCTTAATTGATGCTAAAAATAATAAAAAGGGTCGTCGCATTAAATATCGTGATATTCCTGAACTTGATATTTATTTTTTTAAACTAAAAATTCCGCTACCAATATTAAACACTTACAATTCTTTTTACCTAGCGTTTTTAAGAGATTACTTAAATGCAAAAGTAAATCCTGATTATGAAGACAAATACTATACTGACACCGCAATTGATTTAGAAGACTTAGAATACTTAAAAATGGATAAATTTAGCAAATTTTTAAGAAAAATGAAAGAAAAGGAACAATAAAAAATGGAAAATCTCGCAAAAATGGCCGACTTTCTCGCTCAAATGCTTTATAAAGTTTTTGACTTAATTTGAAGTTTAGAAGTACCAGGAACAAATATTCAACTAATATTTCCTTTATTCTTAACGCTGGCTGTAGAATTTCTTATGGCAATTATTCTTGGATTTGGTAGTCAACAAGTTAATTTAGAAAAACAACGCCAATATGCGGTTAAAAATAGTGGCCGTTTAAGTGCATGAGGAAAAGTCAAAAAACAAATAAAACCAATAAAAACAAAACAAGGTAACTAACAATGTTTAAACTAATTATTATTTTTATCTTAATAACTGTTCTTGGATTATTAGCTGGTAGTCATTTTGAAACTTTAACAAACTACATTAGCGAAGGTCTTGCCAATTTCCAAAAGTTTATTACTAGTAATTTAACAATTTTAGAACTATTTAAACCAATGGCACGAACATTTTCACAACATCCAATCTTTACCATTCTTGGCGTTACTTGTGTACTTATTGCTTTATTTATTGTGATTAAAGGACGATAAAAATATGAAAGGAGAATTAAAATGAAAAAATTTTTAGCAAAATTATTTAAAAAAGATAATTTAAAAGAAAAAATGTCATTAAAATTAAGAATTAAAAATGCTTTTAAAAAGCAGTGGTTAAAAGTAGTATTAAGTATCATTTTCATTTTTATAAGCTTATTAATTTGTGCATTAACAGCAAGCGATACTAAATGAATAACTGGAACAAGTAATGAATTTAATAATTTTATGAATAAACAAATGGTTGATTTCTTTGGCAAATTTAATAGTGGTATTATGCTAGCGGAAATATTTGTTTTTTGATGGGGTGGAGCAATATATTTTGCAATTAAATTTGAAAAATTAATTCGCTTGATTATTCAGAAAATTAAAACAAAAAGAGCCTTGAAAAATGAAATGAAACAAAATCATTAGTTCTTTAAAAAAATATTGATGGAGAATTTTACCTTACATTTTTATGATTACTATCTTTTTCATTGCATTTTTAAAATTGGAAATTAATGATTTGAAATTGTTATATGAAAAATTTGAAGCATTGATTTCACTTATGATACTGGGATATTTAGATATATGCATTACAATAGCTGTAATTATAAATTGTGGTATTGAGTGACTTATTAAAAAAATAAAAATTAAAAGAACAATAAAAAATAAAATATTTTAAAAAGGAGTGATAAAAATGTTTATGAAAATATTTACGGTGATAATTATTAGTTTTAATAACATTTTTACCATTCCCCAAAACATTAACAATGACGGAATAACAACACAATCACTAATTAGAAACAAAAGAGAAAACAGTCAAATTTCTGAAATTAACTTAGAAAAAGCAGAATTTCTAATATGAAAAAATGAAAATCCTTATAAACCTGCATCAACGTGAAAAACAGAATTACAATTTTTATTAAATGACATAGAAAAGCAATCAGGAATAAAACCGATAAATCCTGTGGAAGAATTATGAAACAATAAAGGGCGAATTCAAAGTTATATAAACCAAAATCAAATTAATATTATTAAAAAACTTAACGAATTACAAATAAATACAAAATGAACAGAAGTTGAAAAAGAACAAAAACAAAATATTAAAATAAAAAATATTAAAGTAAAATTTGAATACCAAAAAGATACCTTTGCCGGTGCAAGATGAAACTGATGAAAAATACTAGAATTTGATGCAAAATCAGAAACCAAACCTTCGACTGATATTGAATTACCAACAACAAACACCAAATTTGATGGCAACCATAACTATAACGATGTTATTGATAGCATTGATTATTTAATGATTCATCGCGGTGATTTTGACAAATTTAATTATTCTTATCTTTATTGAACACCAATATTTAATTTTGTTGACACCTTAGAAAAAGGCTATTACAAAGAATTTACCATTAAAAACCACGGTTTTAAAAACGAAAGCTATTTTTATCATAAAACTTCTAGCAGTGAAGATAAAATAAATGAAAATGTTTTGAAAATTAAAGCATTTAATAAAACTTTAATCGCAGGAAATAATTATTTACAATTATTACATGGTGAAGGTCGCGTTTAGTTTTCTTAGGTATTTTTTAAAAAAGAAAAAATAGTCATTTACTATAAATTATTTCAATATGCAAATTAAGTATATATTTCTTATGTATGATTTTTGTTGTAAAAAATTATTTTAATGTTGTTTTTATAAGCATTTTACTTAGTTTTTATAACCTTTTATTAAGAATATGTTTGTTAATATTAAATATTTTGTTTTATTAATTATTTTTCAAGTAAAAAGGTAATAAATTTTTAGTTGCTTTTCTTTCAAAATTATTCAAATCTTTACCCACCTAACAAAACTTTATGCGCCCATAATGAAATTCCAAAGTAAAGAAATTGCAGATTAAAATTTGGAGAAAGGTTGTTGATTGTTGAATAAATTTTATTAATTAGTAAAAATTCACGAAAGGAATTTGATTAACTATGAAAAAAATACTAGGAATCTTAGGAACAATAATAACAGCAGGAAGTGGAACATTAACATTAGTTGCAAACAGCCCCTCATCTATAAAAACAGAAGAAAAAATTTTAAAAAGAAGCAAACGATGAGGAGAGACCCAATGAATTTATATTCAAAACGAATGAAAAAATGTCGAGCAAGCATATCAAAATGCAGCAAACGAATTTCAAAGAACACAAAATCATTGACAATTTTCTCAAGCTCAACAATCATATAATAATTCAGTTTGAGAATGACAACAAGGGTTAACACAGTGAGCAAACGAAATTAGAAATGAAAGAAATCAACAATGATGAATTCAGGTTGACACACGACAAAAAAGAAATGCAGGAAAACAATGAACAAGTAATAAAATAGATGCATTAGCTATGAAATTAGGTAAAGAAATAAAACCAGAAAGTAATCCAGTTCTAAAAAATAATGAAAATTTTAAAATTAAAACTGAAACACATATTGAAAGAGATATTTTTAAGGGTATAATTTCGGGAGTTACTGGTGTGATAGGATCAATTTTCGGAGGACCAATTGCTGGATTAATAATTGGCGGAGGTAGTTATGGTGTCTCTACTTTTTTAGATAAAGCATCTGATAATTGATGAGATAGTTTATGAGAGGGAATGTCTCAAGTTAGATTTAATTAAAGTGAAAAAATATTAATTTAATCTCTGTAAAACGAAGAAAAATATTCAAACCAGTAATTTTAACTAATTAAAATTACTGGTTTTTGTTTTGCCAAAATAGAAAATAATTATTTAGACTTACAAAAATTACTTTGTTAAAAATTTTTGTAATGTTTGAAATGGCGATTTATTTTGTAATGATGAGTGACTACGTTCAAAGTTATAAAAGTAATAATATTTATTTAAATAATGTTGGAGTTCATTTTGATTTAATTTTTTATCCGTAGCATAAAATAATTTGGTACAATGTTGGTGGAATCGTTCAATCTTTCCGTTGCTCTGAGGCGAGCGGATTGGTGTGGTTTCATGAACAATTCCGTTTCTTGAAAGAAAGGTTGTAAAAGGCCTTTCTTTTACTTTGTATGATTTTTTATTACTTCAGTTAGAAGTAGTAAATTCAGGAGCATTATCAGTACGAAGGCGTTTAATGGTTATGCCAAGCTCGCTAAAATCTTTCATTGCTCTTTGTACGGCATTAATTGCGTTATTGGTTCCTAAACTATCATAAACATAACCAAATACTATCCGTGTTATTTCGTCAATGAAATCATAAATGTAATACTTTTTATCAACCGGAAAATTTGATGTGGTAATAATTTTAGCATCCATTTGTAAAAGACCAATCTCGGAAACTTCATTACGCTTAAAATGGCGTTTTGTTTGTTTAATTTGTTGTTTTAATTCTTTTCAGCGAGGGTCAGATTTAATTCAACGATAAAAAGTTTTGATGTTTTTAGGAACTTCTGAATTTTTAATATCGTGAAAACCGATTTTTAAATTGTTAAATAAAGACCACATTCCACCGGCTTGAAGATTTTTGTAATCAAAATATAAATCACATACTTTTTCACGAGAATTTAAACTATATTGATAATTAAGATTTTGTGGTTTTGTAGTTTTAAACAATAACAAATCTAAATTGTCAGAATAATAAGCAGTCATAATTTTTTCCGCCCAACGATAAAAGGTTTTCGTTGCATTCTTAAAATATTTTTTAATAAGTTTTGTTAAAGTAGTTTCTTCAATATAGAAATAAGTACATAAATTTAAATAGTTAGTAATGCGTTTTTTAGTTTTATAGTAATAAGGATTACGGCAATTAGCACTTAGTCAACTTTGGATTTTTGCTTTTAAATCCGCTAAATCAGCTTGAGAAATAATATATTTCATTTTTTAAAACTCCTTAAATTGAGAAAATCGTATTTTTTTAATACGATTTTCAATAATATTTATTAAATTACTAAATTAATGAGGCATTTCGGCAGAAAAAGATATTACGCCTCATTCTTGACGATAATTTTTATTAGAAAATGTAATTTTAACATCAACAAGTTTATCAATAATATATCTATCATAAGGAGTGTTACCAAAATTACCGCTAACTTTTTTTGCATTAGATTTATAAAAGTTTTGAACCTCCTGTCTAGTTGAATAACCATCATATCTAAAACTGTGAGAATCAAACTCAGTCCACACATGTATATCAGGAACAACATTAGAAGGCAATTGACTTTTAACATCATCAATATTTATAAACATAGTTGGACCCCCGTTAATTACCGTTAAATAGCTATTTGAAATCTCGGAAAATGAGAAATCATATTTTTTAAAATCGTTGCTATTTTTACTACAACCAAAAATAAACATTACACATATTAAATTTAAAGCTGATAAAAATTTTCGCATAAAGAAAAATCCTCCTTTCAAAGGAATTATATTAGACTTGGTACATAACCTTTAATTTTATCTACTATTTTGATAATATTATTTCCTAGGTGAAGTATAAATGTTAGATAAATACAAAGACGAAAATGGGGCGCATAAAGTTTTGTTAGGTGGGTAAAGATTTGAATAATTTTGAAAGAAAAGCAACTAAAAATTTATTACCTTTTTACTTGAAAAATAATTAATAAAACAAAATATTTAATATTAACAAACATATTCTTAATAAAAGGTTATAAAAACTAAGTAAAATGCTTATAAAAACAACATTAAAATAATTTTTTACAACAAAAATCATACATAAGAAATATATACTTAATTTGCATATTGAAATAATTTATAGTAAATGACTATTTTTTCTTTTTTAAAAAATACCTAAGAAAACTAAACGCGACCCGAAAATGAATTTTATAGTTTATTAAGAATAAAATGATATAGTTATGTACCAAGTCTATTATAAAAAATAATGGCAATATTTAAGAGAACTTTTTTAATATCATTAATAAGATTGCTAATGGCACTACAAATTCAAATAACATCTGAAATGCTGGAATAACTTCAAACACTGGAAAGGCGGTTTTGGTAAAATTAATCGTTGTTTTCGCAATATCCGCAAGGGGGCGAATTAAAAGATTAATCCCTGAAAGACCAAGTAATCAATTCAACATACTAACAGAAGCGTGCTGAATACCACAAGATATGGCACTAAATAAACCTCAATAAGAACAGTTGGGTGTAGGAATTAAGTCATCCATATTACCACTTATGCCGCCGCCAATAAAAGCTGTGGAATTCAAAATGTTAAAATCGTATAAAGAATAATGATATTCAGTACTTTCATTTTGTTTTTTATATAGCGGAAAAGTCAGTGTAAAAATATTAATCCCATACATCACATCGACGTTAGCGTTATAAAAATGCAGTTTATTACTAGTAGCGTTTCATAATTGGTTATCATACGCTTTTAAAACATTAAAATCTATTTGATAAGAACTTTTACCAGTATTAAAACTATTGGCAATTTGTTTGTCTTTAACAAAGAAATAAGAACGAAAAATCATATTCTTACTATTTTCGATTGTTGAACCAAAGTTAATTAAATACTGTTTGGGATAAAAAGTAATTAAGGAACGATAGAAAAAACCCATTTGTAAAACATTTTTAGGAATTTCTTGCATTCCTTTATAACTTAATTCTACATAAGTAGAAGCATCCATATCAAAACTCGCATAAAAGAATTGTACGAAAAAACCACCTAAAACTTTATAAATTTTATTAAATAAATCATTAATGAAATCAATAGTTAAATCTTTTTGATAATGAAACATAAAATCTTTAAAATCAAATTTTAATTTGTCATCATAGCGTAAAAAATGAAAGGTATTACCATAATAATTAACTTGTCCAAAAAAGGTATTAATAAAATCTCCTCCAAAACTTGTTCGCGAACCAGATTTTCAAAGCGATTTACCATTTTCTAAAAACTCATTATTACCTCTAATCCTACCATGTTCAGTTTTTATAGTAATAACATCACCAAAACTAGAAAAGGAAAGTTCTCTAAAAATAACTTTTTCAATGAAACCAGACGGATATGAATTTTTACGACTTAAACTAAATTTACTATTTTGTTTAAAACCATTTAATTTAATTGAAATTTCACTCATATATTTAAAATTATCATCAAAGAAATTAAAAATTGGAACTCAATATAAGTAACTATAATTAAATTTATCAAAATCTCGGCGTTGTATCATCAAATAGTCTAACTTATCTTGAAACTGATTATACTGATATTCACCATCATGTTTAGTTATTTCTGTAGGCAATTGTTGTTCATTATCTTTTTCAGGCAAAGGAGGAGGAGTATATACTGTTGCAGAAAAAGATATTACGCCTCATTCTTGACGATAATTTTTATTAGAAAATGTAATTTTAACATCAACAAGTTTATCAATAATATATCTATCATAAGGAGTGTTACCAAAATTACCGCTAACTTTTTTTGCATTAGATTTATAAAAGTTTTGAACCTCCTGTCTAGTTGAATAACCATCATATCTAAAACTGTGAGAATCAAACTCAGTCCACACATGTATATCAGGAACAACATTAGAAGGCAATTGACTTTTAACATCATCAATATTTATAAACATAGTTGGACCCCCGTTAATTACCGTTAAATAGCTATTTGAAATCTCGGAAAACTTTAACTCACAGCTATTACCACATTGACTGGGATTTGTAGCTCGTTTTTCTCGTTTCATAAAGGATTGTTCCATATTAGGTTTTGGTGGTTGTTTTGTATCAAAGAAGGCACCTAAAGGAACTAAACCAATAAACATTATAATAAATCAAGAAATAATCTTATCCATCTCATCACGCCTTAAAACTCTTTTTTATCGCTTTAAAAGCATCAGAAAATTTATATTGATTATGTTGTGGACATTCACAATTAACAACTTGCATTTGATGCTTTCTAAAAATTTTATTAAAGTAATAACCCCTAATAATTAACTTAATACCAGTTATTAAGAAATAAATAATTAATAATCAAATATAAACATTAAAAAATACACTTTGAAAATTTAATGGTATAAAATCTTTAAAAAATTTATCCCCTTTAATTTGAAGGACCGTTAAAAATATTCAAATTATAATAACAACACTATGAAGTATAATAAAAAAATGTATAAAACCTAAAACGCTTTTAAATCATTTAATACCTAATATTTTCTTTAATTTTTTCATTTTTAACTCCTTAAAATTAAATATATTGTTGATAAAATACAAATCGTTCCTAAAATTTGGAAAATCGGATGTTGAGAAAATAACCTTATCATTGGTTTAAACAAATCTAAAATTTTAATATTATTTGATAGAACTTTATTAAAATATTCTAAACCCTCACGCACATAGGCTCATAAACCTAAAAAGTCATTTAAAGCAAAAATAGAAAAAACAGCAACAAGAATAAATAAAATTATCAATTTAAACATTTTAAAAACCTACCTTTTTATTCGCCGTCCATGTTAGTTAACTCACGGTCTATTTTTAGGACTATTACCACTGAATTTCTTAATTGGACCACTAGATGATTTTTTCTTAGCTCCTCAATTAGCAACTGATTTTTGATATTTTTTACGAAAACCAACTTTTGGTCGTTCAATATGAATACCTAAAATACCACCAATTACAAGATTTATTACAAGCATAATTAGCGGAAAAAATAATAATGCGAATATCTGTTCCAGGAATGGTTAAAGTTCAAATTAAATCAAAAACTTTATAAAACATATCGCCAATCAAACTAGCCATTTTTTCTAAGTTTTCCATCTTTTAAACTCCTTTACTTATTTTTCTTATTCAGATTATTTTTTAACTTAGTAAGTATCTTACTAAATTTTTCCATTTTTAAATATTCTAACGCTTCAATATCCATTACATTATCATTTCAAAATTTATGTTGATAATTATCATTCAAAGCACGATTACTTAATTCACGCAAGAAAGATAAATATTTATTATCATAAAGGTTTAAAATTGACATCGGAATTTTTAATTTAAAGAAATAAATATCTAATTCCGGAATGCTACGATACTTGATTTTGCGACCTTTTTTATCATTTTTAGCATTAATCAGAGTTAATCGTCATTGTTCGTATTCGCTTACCGATTTAAAAGTGCCATAAATAACTTGTAAATAAGGACGAAAGATACTAACTGGTTTTTTTCTAATGCCAACAATTATTGAATTCGCAATATCACGAACTTTAACTCATATATGTTCGGCTCGTTGTCCGCTTGCTAATACAATATGGGTAAATTGCCGTGCTGAAGCAAAATATTCTTGTAAACCTTGAGTTACTCTATCATTTTCTTTATAGTCAGTTCCTTCTAAAAATAAGTTGGTTTCATCTCATAACAGTAAATGCTTTTCTTCTAATATCGGATAATTATAATCTAATAAAGACATATGCCCTAATGAAAGCATTTGTTTATCCGTAATCGGAAAAGTAGAAATCGTTTTTCAACCACTCAATAAGTAAGAAGCTAAAACCATTAAAGCAGTTTTTCCAGTTCCTAAGGCACCAATTACTAAATTTAAAGGTGAATTTAATAAGAAATTAATAAAACTACGACGAGCAAAGAAATGAGAAATTTTAGTATATAAAACATACAAAGCAATTAATAAATAAATAATATCAAATAACATTCGTCAACTCTGAGGATTATAATAATACAAAATCGCACCATAAACTCACGCAATAATAAATAAAGTGCGATTTAAAGCGACAAAATCATATAATTTTAAATTTATTTTTTTAAACAATAGCATCACTTAAATCACACTTTCTTTATTTTTATTACTATCTATCTGCCAGGCATTAATTTTTCAAACATTTTGAAAGCGATTAAAAATAAACCAATAATCACGCCAAGCAAGAAAACTCAATATGTAGCAAAGAAATTAACAACATTTGGCATATTACCACCAATAATATCAGTTCAAATATTACCAAATGCTTTAATTAATGCTTTTCATAAATTAGTAACCGCTTGTTCACCAGTAACAGCTACTGGCGTAGTCGCTTCTGTTAAGAAAGTTCTAATCATACAATCACCCCCTTTCTAAACAAAATATGATTTAACCTTATAAAACAAAATAACCATAAATAAGATAATGAATACTAATACCATTCAAAAGGCGATATTTGCTATTAAAAGTCAAAGTAGTTCTTTAGTTAAATCAATTTCCTCGCCAGAAACTCACGCCGGAATAACTTTAATTTGAATAAATAAATCCCAAAAATACAATTTTGTCATTTCTCAATCTAAATCTTTTCAAGCAACTAAAAACATAACAATTACCGCTTAAAAGGTCAAAAGAGTAGAAAAATAATTGCTGAGAAGAGCATTACAATTATTAAAATTGAAAACAAAAATACAACTTGGGGTGGTAAATCGGCAGTTGGATAAATTAATTCAATTAACTCAATAATTATTTTTTTAAACATTTTCTAAACCTACTTTTTAATTTCTTTTTCATCTTGTTCTAATAAATTTCGTTTAAACTTTGCAATAAATATTCGTTGTGAATAAGTAAAATCTTTTGGCAACTGTTTTGCTTCACTACCATATTTCTTTTTATCTTTAAAAAACCGATAAATATTAACCGCAATATAGTATGCTAGTAATAATGTTAAAATCGTAAAAAAAACTAATCCAAAAATACTCATTTTTCTTTTCTCCTTAATTTTCTAATTTTTTAGTACACAAATCATAAGCACGAATATCTCAATCATAACTATTTTTCTTTATTCAAGCTCGAACACAGACTCACTTTTTACCATTTAAATCAGTTCTAATTAAGTGAATAGTATCTCTACAAGCTCAAAATCTTTGTTCTAATCCAGTTTTTTTATTAATAGAATGTATAAATTCTCGATGATAATTTTTATCTTTTAAATTAACTCATATTTTCATTTTTAAACTCCCAAGTTTTGTAGTGATTATTTTTAAAACCATGATTAACTTTAACCCGACTGTATTTTTTTCTAATTAATTTTGAATTTCTTTGTGAATGCATAACGATATAACTACGAGACATACTTATTAACTCCTAATATTTCATTTTTCTTAGTTGATTTCTAAATCTTAAGCTTTCTAACGAAGCATAATTTGCACTCTCAAAATCTACATAATTAATATTTTTAAATTCATAAATTACTCCACACATTTTAGTTTTAAACTTGTTAACTGCTGATTTTAGGTACTTTACAAATTCAGAATTTATGGTGCGATTAACAATATTATTCAAAGTATCGGTAAATACTTGTTTTCTAGTAATAGGATTTTGACAGTTGTAAGAGAATTGATAAGCCTTGATATTTAAGTCATACTGATTTAATGATTTTTCATTCAAGACATTTTTAGTAATATATTTAGAGCAGTATTTAACAACTGCTTCGTTAGTATCTTGTTTAACAACCAAATTTTTATTTAACCCATAAGGTCAGTGTTTAAGAACTAATTTATTTGGTATTTTTTTATCAAGTAAAATATGAAAATGTATAGCACCTCTTTGTTGATATTCATATGTATAAAAATATTTAATTTCTTTATTCTTTTTTTTAAAATAATATTTTATATTTCTAAAAAATTTTTTTAATTCTTTTTTACATTTTTTAACATCTGTTTCCTTTAACTTATAAGTCAAAGTTAAAAATGTAAGTTCTTTAACTGAAAAATTATGATATGCCTTTCTAACAGCACTACATTTAGCACGCACATTACTATTTAACATTTTGGTTTCTCGTTCTCCTTTATTTTTTAAGCCACTAACATTACGAGTATTTGCTTTAATGCGTTCTAAGGGCATAACAACATTACGAATATATTGACCGTAATAAATGGTTTTCATATAAAAATCAGTTGGATTTTGAGCTTGTAAATTCATATTTTTTGCTCCTATTTTAGGTTTTCGTTCAGTTGTGTTATTTAATCAAGTAATAGTCGGCTTCGCCGACTAACCCGCTAGCGGGCGGGGCATACGCCTTCCGCACCGCTTCGCAGACCGAAGTGATTATCAATTAACTGGACAAGTTTTTTTGATTTTTTTCTAATTCAATTTTTTGCAAATTAACTATTTTGGGGTTTTTATCAAAAGTTAATTCGCAACTAAAAAATGATTTAACATTTTCTTTTAACAATTTATAAATTTCTTGTTGTTCTAAATTATTATCATCAATTCATAAGGCTTTTTGTTCGCCGGTAGGCTCAAATAAGTCATTTTCATAACGCAAAAATTCGGCAGAATATCCTGACATCGTAGAGCCATCTTTATTTTTAAATATTTTTCTTTTTATACTAACTAATTTAACTTTAAACATTATTTTTTAAATTCCTTTTATTTTTCTTTTAATTTTGATTTTTTTTAATACAAAACGAATTAAACAGTTCACTATTTGTGTTATGGTTACTCATACTAATGAATAACCTATAATCATTAACCTACCAATTGCTCCAAAATTTTTAATAAATTGTTGCAAATTTTCAATATCTGTATGTAATAATAAAACTATACTTAAAGATATGAATATAATGTAATTAAGTATTATTCATCAATATTTTTTTATAAATTTATTTACAGTTTTCATTTTCTTTTTTTATCCTTTTATTCTTTTTAAAATTAGGAGGTTTTATATGTATTTATTAGATAAATTAGAAGATATTTCAGATAAGATAATTTGCTTTTTAGAAGTTAATCTTAATTATTTTGGCATAACTATTTGAATAGGTTGAATTTTACAAGGAGTTGCTTATTTTTGAACTCCGGATAAAGATAATTCATTTGGACAAGCATTATATGCTATGGTTTGATGGGCGCATAAAGTTTTGTTAGGTGGGTAAAGATTTGAATAATTTTGAAAGAAAAGCAACTAAAAATTTATTACCTTTTTACTTGAAAAATAATTAATAAAACAAAATATTTAATATTAACAAACATATTCTTAATAAAAGGTTATAAAAACTAAGTAAAATGCTTATAAAAACAACATTAAAATAATTTTTTACAACAAAAATCATACATAAGAAATATATACTTAATTTGCATATTGAAATAATTTATAGTAAATGACTATTTTTTCTTTTTTAAAAAATACCTAAGAAAACTAAACGCGACCTTGTTTATCTTGATTATTGTAAAATTCTTTTGTAAATAGGAAAATAAGTTTGTTGGGCGCATAAAGTTTTGTTAGGTGGGTAAAGATTTGAATAATTTTGAAAGAAAAGCAACTAAAAATTTATTACCTTTTTACTTGAAAAATAATTAATAAAACAAAATATTTAATATTAACAAACACATTCTTAATAAAAGGTTATAAAAACTAAGTAAAATGCTTATAAAAACAACATTAAAATAATTTTTTACAACAAAAATCATACATAAGAAATATATACTTAATTTGCATATTGAAATAATTTATAGTAAATGACTATTTTTTCTTTTTTAAAAAATACCTAAGAAAACTAAACGCGACCTTTTTTAAAAAACCTCTTGTGCTTGTCATAAGTCTGTGGTATATTACAAGTTTATTTAAGGTAATGTATAATATTAGTTGTAGTATTAGATAAAATAGTTTATAATAATTAAGTTGTTAAATAAAATACTGTACATTACAATTCCCTTGCTTTATAGGTGCTGATATGTGATGAATTGACAATAAAAAATGTCATAACACCATTTATTTATGCAACTATATTCAAGGAGGAAAAAATATGAGTTTTAATGAATTAAATTTAAAGGAAGATAATATAAGTTTTGATGACTTAAATTTAAATAATAACTTAAAGCGTGCAATTTTAAAGGCGGGTTATGTTAACCCTACTGAAATTCAAAAGAAAACAATTCCGTTAGCATTAGAAAATAAGGACATTATTGGAAAAAGTCATACAGGAACTGGAAAAACTGCTGCTTTCGTATTACCAATCTTAAATAATTTAAATCCAAAACTACGAAGAGTACAAGCAATGATTGTTTGTCCAACAAGAGAGTTAGCATTACAAGTTTTAGATCAAGTAAGAAAATATGCTTTTTATTTAGAAGGAGTTAATGCGACAGCATTATTTGGTGGTTCGGATTTACGAAGACAAATTTATAGTTTAAAAAATAGTAATATTGTTGTTGGGACACCAGGAAGAATTGTTGATCATATTCAACGCAGAACTTTAAGATTGAATGATATTCAAACTGTAGTTTTAGATGAAGCTGATGAAATGTTAAAAATGGGATTCAAACAAGATATTGATAAAATATTTACTAGCATTACATCAAAGTATCAAACATTATTGTTTTCAGCAACAATAAATCGTGCTGTTTTAGAAGTTGCTAATAACTATCAAAATAGTCCGGTTCAAATAAGTATTAAAAGAAATGCTGCGGAATTAAATAATATTAAGCAATATTTTATTAATACAAGAAATACAAGTAAAGATCGCGCGTTAGTGGATTTATTTTTGAAAATTCAACCAAATTTAAGTATTGTTTTTTCTAATACCAAAGCATATACTGAAAGAATTTCTAAAATATTATGAGAAAATGGCATTAAGTCAGCTGTTATTAATGGTGATAAGCGACAAAGTGAAAGAAATAAAGCAATGAATGCTTTTAGAACTAATAAAGTTCAAGTGCTAATTGCTACTGATGTAGCAGCACGGGGAATTGATGTTGATGGGATTGATTATATTTTTAATTATGATTTACCTCGTGAACAAGAAAGTTATGTGCATCGTATTGGAAGAACAGGACGC
This sequence comes from Spiroplasma endosymbiont of Dilophus febrilis, assembly GCF_964030685.1. NCBI lineage: Bacteria > Bacillati > Mycoplasmatota > Mollicutes > Entomoplasmatales > Spiroplasmataceae > Spiroplasma > Spiroplasma endosymbiont of Dilophus febrilis. The sequence continues at coordinate 864,843 of NZ_OZ034912.1, read as the reverse complement.
GCTGGTGAAACCGGAATTGCAATTACATTAGTAAATAATAAAAAAGAATTAATTGATATTAAAAGATTAGAACAAACTTTAAACATTAAGATTAATCCTTACAATACTTAATACTGAATTTAAGGATATTACAGAAGAACATCATTTTAACTAATGATGTTTTTTACTATTCAATAAACTAAAATTAAATGGGCGCATAAAGTTTTGTTAGGTGGGTAAAGATTTGAATAATTTTGAAAGAAAAGCAACTAAAAATTTATTACCTTTTTACTTGAAAAATAATTAATAAAACAAAATATTTAATATTAACAAACATATTCTTAATAAAAGGTTATAAAAACTAAGTAAAATGCTTATAAAAACAACATTAAAATAATTTTTTACAACAAAAATCATACATAAGAAATATATACTTAATTTGCATATTGAAATAATTTATAGTAAATGACTATTTTTTCTTTTTTAAAAAATACCTAAGAAAACTAAACGCGACCTAACTTCTTGACATTAATTTTGTATTTATCTAAATACTGATATGGTTTTTCAAAGTAACATTAGAATAAATCACACTATAATCGCTGTTAATAATCAAAAAGCAATGTTTGCTATTAAAAGTCAAAGTGGCGCTTCGGTTAAATTAATTTCTTTACTACCAGTAATATGAGCGGGAATAGTTGTAATTTGAATAAATAAATCTCAGAAAGTTTGTTTAATTTGTTCTCAATTAAATTCTTTTAAGTTTATTGTCATTTTCTATCTCCCAAAAATCATTTTTATTGGTAAATACATAATTGAAATTAATGCGAAAAGAAAAGTAATGATAATAATTAATCCGGCAATAAACGCAACTTGTGCAGGCATTTTTTCTATCGGAACAAACAGTTTTAAGAACTCCATAATAATTTCTCAAAACATTATTTTTTATCCTTGTTATTTTCTTTTGAATTAGGGGCTTTAACTCATTCTTCAAAGCGAGCAATAAATACTTTCTCGTCTTTTGTGAAATTACCAGTATTATTTTTAATGGCATTTTTATATTTAATTCTAATTTTTATTTTGGCATAAATTTTATAAGCAAAATATGCCATCAACATTATGCAAATGATAATAAATATTAGTCCAATTGCAATATTCATTTTTAAGCTCCTTTAAAATAGTTATAATTTATATCTTTTTTGTTATTTTCTTTTTCGGCAATGAAGAAGCCTAATAATTCTTGGCCTTTAATTAACTTCGTTTCTTGCTCTTGTTGATTAATTGAAATTACTTGATATTTACTATCTTTTATTATTCCAATGCAAATTGAATTTTCGTATTTTCCTTTATAAACAAATCGCTTTGGAAACCAAATGCCGATTTGTTTATTAAATCACGGAATTTTTGGCGCTTTAATAAATATTGCGTTTTGCGTTTCTTTTAAAAGATACTTCTTAGTATTTAAGAAAATGTTTTCAATGTTTTTCATAGTAAATTACCTTTCTTATGAATAAACTAAGTTGTATTAACTAAGTTGTTAGTTAACTTAGTTTTTTAAACACTTATATATCGCAGATTTAAGTGTTTAACAAGCTTTGTTATTAAATTTTGTTTTTTAATTAGATAAAGATTTTAATAATTTTAAACTTAGTATATCCCCTATATAGAAATTTCTACACTTTAATATCCGCATCCTACCCTTGGAACTAATTTAATAACGTGTATATTTTTAGGAAATCCACCCATTCATTTTTTTATTGCAAAACGAAACAAATTGCTATAGCTAATAGGGTGTTATCTATTAACTGGTAAACTTCTTTTGGTTATGGCGACCACCCACAATTTATCGTGCTTTAATACATACCAACATTATTAATTCACTTGTATTTAATTTTCAAAGAACAAATTTTTAACACCTTATAAAATAAAAAGACAATCATTGCTGACTGTCTTAATACTTATTCAAATCTTTTCCTACCTAACAAAACTTTATGCGTCCATAATGATGATAAATATGTGGATGCTGAATTTATGATATTTTTAGAAGAATGATTTAATTTTAATGCTACAAAGAATATTAATGAGGGGCTTCTAGAAATTGCTGATTTTAATAATAATAAAATTAATTTTAATCTTAATAAGGTATTTGATGAATGACTTTTTATGCAGTTTAAAAATCAAAATGATAAATATTTAAAGTTTCAAAAAGAAGAATTAATTACGATTTTAAAAATTCTTCTTACTGGTAATAGTATTTTAAGAGCAAATGATACTTTAAAAGTTTCGTTTAGTGATTTATTTTCGCAATGATTTTTAATGCCTTATTATCAAAATGAACTGCCAATTAAATGAAATATTTTAAATGATTTTTTTGATTATTTAACAAATGAGTATTGAAAATCTGTTGATAATTTTTTAGGAGTTGTTGAGTTTAGGAATTTTCATTAATTAAATCTTTATAGTATAATATTATTGTAAAGTTAAAAATATAAAGGTTTTTAAAGTCGGGATTTACTTTTGAATTTAAGTAATCTCTTAAAAACGCTAGGTAAAAAGAATTGTAAGTGTTAAGTATTGGTAGAGGAATTTTTAGTTTAAAAAAATAAATATCAAGTTCAGGAATATCACGGTATTTAATGCGACGCCCTTTTTTACTATTTTTAGCATCAATTAAGGTGTTTCTTCAGCGTTCATATTCTTCAATGCTAGTAAAGGTGCCATAGATGACTTTTAAGTAGGGGCGAAAAATATTAACGGGTTTTTTACGAATTCCCACAATCACATTATTGGCAATATCACGAACTTTAACTCAAATATGTTTATCTCTTTGACCGCTAGCAAGCACAATATGACCAAAATGGCGCGCCAGAGCGAAATATTCTTGGATACCGGTTTCTTCGTTTTTGGTATTATTTTTTTCTCAATCGGTTCCTTCTAAAAATAAATTGGTTTCATCTCACAAAAGTAAGGTTTTGTCTAGGCAATACCGGATAATCAAAGTCTAACAAACCCATATGCCCTAAACTTAATTTTTGGGTTTCTAGTAATGGAAATGTTGATGCGATGTGATATTTCTTCTTTTTTAGTAATTTTGATGCATATACTAGAAAAGCAGTTTTTCCAGTTCCTAATGAGCCAATCACAATATTTAATGGTGAATTTTTTAAGAAATTAATAACTTTGTTAATTTGTGTTAAATTACCGATTTTAAAAAGAAAAATTAAAATACAACCTGCTAAAAATAAATAGCTTACAATGTTTTTAAAATAACCGTTGTAAATATATCAAATTGCTCCGCAATGTCATAAAATTAAAAATGAGGTGCGATTCAATTCAATAAAATGGTTATTTTTTTCTATTATTCATTTGCAAAATTTCATCTTGCACCTCACTTTATTTTTTTGTTAGCGTACTGCTCCAAGTAATTTTTCAAACATTTTAAAGCAAATAAAGAATATTGCCAAAATAAATGGAAAAATGAATATTCAGTAGTCAGCAAAGAAGTTACCGACTTGTGGCATATTAACAGCAATAATTTCTCACATTTTAGTAAAAGCCGTTATAATTGCATTTCATAATTTAGTCATCGCGTCACTAGCTGTTATTTTTTCTACTGTTGCAGGTGTATCGGCCAAGAAAGTCCCAATCATATAATCACCCCCTTTCTTTTTAAAACATTCATCATTTATATTCAAAGTTTTTCTTAAATTTGTTAAAACCACGATTAACCTTGACGCGATTATATTTTTTCCTAATTAATTTTGAATTTCTTCGGGAATGCATCACAATGTAAATTCTTGACATTAATTTTTTCCCTATCTATCTAAATACTGATATGGTTTTTCAAAGTAGCATTAGAATAAATCACACCATAATCGCTGTTAAGAATCAAAAAGCAATGTTTGCTATTAAAAGTCAAAGTGTTTCTTGAGTTAAATCAATTTCTTTACCACCACTAATATGAGCCGGAATAGTTGTAATTTGAATAAATAAATCTCAGAAAGTTTGTTTAATTTGTTCTCAATCAAATTCTTTTAAGTTTATTGTCATTTTTTATCTCCCAAAAATCATTTTTATTGGTAAATATATAATTGAAATTAATGCGAAAAGAAAAGTAATGATAATAATTAATCCGGCAATAAACGCAACTTGTACAGGCATTTTTTCTATCGGAATAAATAGTTTTAAGAATTCCATAATAATTTCTCAAAACATTATTTTTTATTCTCATTATTTTCTTTTGAATTAGGGGTTTTAACTCATTCTTCAAAGCGAGCAATAAACACTTTTTCGTCTTTTGTAAAATTACCAGTATTATTTTTAATGGCATTTTTATATTTAATTCGCATTTTTATTTTGGCATAAATTTTATAAGCAAAATACGCCAATAGCATTATGCAAATGATAATAAATATTATTCCAATCGCAATATTCATTTTTAAACTCCTTTAAAATAGTTATAATTTATATCTTTTTTGTTGTTTTCTTTTTCGGCAATGAAGAAGCCTAATAATTCTTGCCCCTTAATTAATTTGGTTTCATTTTCTTTTTGATTAATTGAAATTACTTGATATTTACTATCTTTAATTATTCCAATACAAATAGAATTTTCATATTTTCCCTTATAAACAAATCGTTTTGGAAACCAAATACCGATTTGTTCATTAAATCACGGTATTTTTGGTGCTTTAATAAACATTGCGTTTTGTGTTTCTTTTAAAAGATATTTTTTAGTATTCAAGAAAATGTTTTCAATGTTTTTCATAATAAATTACCTTTCTTATAGATAAACTAAGTTATATTAACTAAGTTTTGGTTAACTTAGTTTTTTAAACACTTATATATCGCAGATTTAAGTGTTTAACAAGTTTTGTTATTAAATTTTGTTTTTTAATTAGATAAAGATTTTAATAATTTTAAACTTAGCATACCCCTATATAGAAATTTCTACACTTTAACATCCGCATCCTACCCTTGGAACTAATTTAATAGCGTGTATATTTTTAGTAAATCCACCCATTCATTTTTTTATTGCAAAACGAAACAAATTGCTATAGTTAATAGGATGTTATCTATTAACTGGTAAACTTCTTTTGGTTATGGCGACCACCCACAATTTATCGTGCCTTAATACATACCAACATTATTAATTCACTTGTATTTAATTTTCAAAGAACAAACTTTTAACACCTTATAAAATAAAAAGACAATCATTGCTGATTGTCTTAATACTTATTCAAATCTTTACCTACCTAACAAAACTTTATGCGTCCTGGAATAAATATTAAATAAATTAAATAATCCGCATTCTGATAAACAGCATTTCCCACACTAATCGGCAATTTTCTTAAACTAAAAAAAGTCGTTATCATTAACAAAATAAAAGTAGTATAAGTAAGAAAACGATTCAAAAGATATCATTGATAATAATCACTAACAGTTAAAAATGGTCGGTTCCACAGCGGATAAAACTTAATCATAATAAATAATGCTTCACTCAAATAAAGAACAGCAACAATGCTAATACCAATAGCTCAAATTAATGTTGAAAACTCCAATGGGGCAGCTTTATAATTATATGTAAAATAATAAAGTGTTCAAATGACTAAAAAGTGACTAAAAAATAATAATATATTAGTCAAAAATCAAATTAACATTGAACGATTATATGCAAAAAACATTTTATTTTCCTCTTTATTTTTTGGATATTTTTTTTACTTTCTTAACTCTTTTTTTCTTTTCTAAAATAAAATTAGGAATTGTCATTTTTATTTTTAAATTATCTTGTTGATAAATTTTCCATAACAAAATTGAAATAATAATTGAAAAGACAGCAAGAACAATAATTTCAACACTAAACACAATTCACTCGCCAGTATTAGAAATAGCACCCCCAAATAAGGATGATTTATAATATGATATATGAAAATCAGGATATTTTTCTTTAAGTTTATAAAGCATATCATTAGCAACAGCAATTAAATTATTAGTATTAGTTTGTGAATATGTAAAAAGAAATAAACCAGCAAAAAGAATTGGCAGAAAAAAAGTATAAAATAAAATTATTGAACCACGAGATAAATAAGATATCCTTTTAATAAGAACAAAAGATACACTTCAAATAATTATTAAAAATGTTAAACCTAAAATTGGCACAAACTGCACAACAAAAACAGTTGGTAAATTAGGATAATAATAAATTGGTGCTAAAATTTCAATCAAAAAAGTTTCACGAATAATTTCTTGTGGTTGTCCAGGGATTTCAAGAATATTTCTAGGATTATTATGACCATAAGGAAATTTTGATAACAAATCATAAAGATTTACTAAATCTTTATTAAGAAAATTAGCAATAATTAAAATAACTTCAATTAAAATAAATATTGAAATTAAAAAAATTGAAATTCGCAAAACATTTCAAATTGTTGGTTGTTTAAAAGAAACCCAAGTTTTTCGAAACCAATTTTGACCAAATAATAAAATTTTTTCCCGTTTATTAAAAACAAAAGCCGGTTTCACTAAATGACTAGCATAACTAGTATAATCAAAAGCAACAATTAAAGAAACTAATGTTGCTTGAATAAGAAAAACTCATCAAATACCAACTTCACTAATTCAATCATTAGTATTTCCTTTTAAATTAATTAACTTTTGATAAAATTCTTTAAAAAGAAAATTTTTAAATCACTCAATAGCTTCAGAATGAATTTTTTTACCAGATAACGCCACTAAAAATTCATGAAATTCTTCACTCGCAAAATGATAAAGATTGGGAATAATGATAATATCTTTAGCTTCCTTAACTTTTACTAGCGAATTTAAAGTTGCTTCATTAGTTCATTGATATTTATATTGCCCCACAGCTAATAATCCAAAACCAACAATTGTTATAATTCAAAAAATTAATAAAACAACTACTAATGCCCTTGTTGTTTTTCACTTTTTATTTAAAAAAAATGCTCCCCCTAAAATAATAAAAATTCCTAAAAATACTAATGAAGTTCCCGTAATTGTATAGGCAAGTTGTGCATTCATACTAGAAATTATTTTAAAATCATAAAAATCAGATAAATATTGCAAAAGGATTTTAGTATTTTCCAAAGAAAAATTATAGGTCTTTTGAAAATATTGTAAGTAATATTCTTCTCTTGTAAAAACATTAAGATCATTAGTAAAAGTTGTAACTAATGAATCATTAACCAAAACAATAAGAAAAGCAATTCCCGGTGCTAACAAAAGAATTAAAAAAAGTGATATTAACAATGGTTTTGTTGCTTTACCCTTCATTTCATTTCACCCAATTCTTTATTTTCTAATGTCATTATTTTACTATAAAATTATTTATTATTCATTGTAAATAAAAAGCATTCTTCATCGACCACTAATATCTTTAATAAATTCATATTCACTAGTTGCAAAATATTCCTTTACTAATACTTCTAAAGCCGCTTTTTGTGAATAACCAAATTCAAAGGCTAATAAATATTTATTGTTCATTATTGTTTTTACTTGTTTAAAAATTAATTTATAGAAAAATAAACCATTATCAGTAGCAAATAATGCTAAATGCGGTTCATAGTCTTTAACCATATTTTCAATCTGTTCATCAATTCCAATATAAGGGGGATTACATACTAAAATATCAAACTTATCATCATTATTAACAAAGGACGCTAACAAATTACTATTAACAAATTTAATATTTTGACAATTAAGATTTAGCGCATTAGCTTTTGCAACTTTTAAAGCTTCACTACTAATATCACTAGCAACAACAAAAACTTTTGCTTCTTCTAACGCTAAACTAATAGCAATCGCACCACTACCCGTAGCAACATCAAGTACTTTAATTTGCTTTACATCTTGAAAATAGTCATCAACATAATACAAAAGATTTTCTACTAATTCTTGCGTTTCAGTACGCGGAATAAAAACATTGGGGTTAACAATAAAATCACGCCCCAAAAAAGTTTGATAACCTAAAATATATGCCAACGGTTTTCCCTGTAAATTAACATTAATTAAAGCATAAAAGTCTTCTTCACTAACTTTACTTTCAATATCTAAATTGGCATATAATTCTTGCAAGGAATAGTTTGCTAAATGAGCTAATAATCATTTACAATGGTGACTACGACAATCAACATATAATTTTTCACCCTTTTGTAATAACTGATGATAGGTCATAACTAATCTTCCATTCCCATTTTTCTTTTTTGTTCATCATCAATTAAAGCATTAATAATCTCATTAAGTTCACCCAGCATAATTCGATCAAGTTTATTTAATGTCAAATTAATCCGATGGTCACTAACACGATTTTGAGGATAATTATATGTTCGAATTTTTTCTGCTCGCACACCACTACCAACAGCACTTTTTCGTAATGTTCCCATTTCACTTTGCTGAGCTTCAAGTTTAGCTTCATAAATTTTAGCAAGTAACACTTTTAAAGCCTTATCCTTATTATCATGTTGACTGCGACCATCTTGTGAAGTTGCCACAATTCCAGTTGGTAAATGAGTAATGCGTACTGCTGAATCAGTAGTATTAACATGTTGCCCCCCAGCACCAGAAGCCCGATAAGTATCAATTTTTAATTCTGACGGTTTAACATCAACATCTAAAGCACTAGCTTCGGGTAAGACAACAACCGTAGCTGTAGAAGTATGAACTCTTCCTTGTGATTCAGTTTTAGGAATTCTTTGCACGCGATGACTACCAGCTTCAAATTTCATTTTTGCATAGACTTTTTCACCTTTAATCAAAAATGAAATTTGCGAAAAACCACCAGAATTTGATATTCGTGCATCCAAAAGTTCTGTTTTTCAATTTTGTGATTCACAATATCGTAAATACATCCGATATAAATCACCAGCAAAAATATTAGCTTCATCACCACCAGCAGCACCACGAATTTCAATAATAACATTTTTATCATCATTAGGGTTTGCTGGCAATAATGCAACTGTTAACTGCTGTTCAACAAATAATAATGATTCTTCATTACCTTTTAATTCTTCTTTTGCTAAATTTAACAAATCAGCATCTTTTTCATTTTGAAAAATATTTTTAATTTCTTGAAGATTGCTTTCAATACTAAGATATTTCATATATAGCAATACTGTATCATTAAGTTTAGCTCTTTCTTTAGATAACTTAGTTAATAATTCAATATTATTATTAATATCGGATTGACTTAGTAAACTATTAATTTCATTATAACGATGTTTCATTGTTTCCAATCGTTCTCGGGTTTTGACATTCATTTTTATTCTCCTTAATATTAGTTTGTGGATAATCATTAACAATATGACAATGACGACAACGCGCCTCATAAAATTCATTAGCACCAATTAAAACAATCGGGTCATGATAACTAGCAGGAAATCCATTAATTATTCTTTGCGTTCTTGTTGCCGGCGAATGACATTTTACACATATTGCTTCTAATTTAGTAACAAATTCAGCTCGCGTTAATAGTTCTGGCATACATTTAAAAGGTTCACCACGAAAATCTTTATCTAAACCAGCAACAATAATCCTCTTTCCCTGATCTGCTAATTGTTCTAAAACTATTAAAATATCACTTGTAAAAAACTGAATTTCATCAATCGCAATAACCTCGGTATCATCATCTAAAAATTCAATTAATTGTTGCGCATTACAAATTCTTATTGCTTTAATTTTTCTATTATTATGACTAACAATTTCTTCTTCTTCATAACGATTATCAATTAATGGTTTAAAAATTTGAATTTTTTTATTAGCAAATGATAACATATTTATTCGGCGGATTAATTCCTCAGTTTTACCAGCAAACATACAACCACTAATTACTTCAATTCATCCGTCTTTATAACGCACATACATTATTTCCCCTCACTTTGATTAATATTTTTTGCTAACAAATTTAAATCATTTAATAAGGCATCAACAGTATGTCAAGAATTAGTTTTTACACCAGCTGCACGATGATGACCACCGCCACCATATTTTGCTGCTAAATCATTAATTTTCAAACCAGTACTCCGAATACTAATTTTAATAAACTCATCATTTTCATCTTGACTACAAAATGCTCATATATGTATTCCCAAAATCCTCCCTAAGAGATTAACTAAATTATTAGCTTTTTCTTTAGTAATTAAAAATTCTTTCAAAATATCTGGTGTTAACTTTAAAAAAGCAACGCCATTGTCAGTAACCGTAAAATTACTCAAAGCAAACGCTTGAAATTTTATAATATTCATTGGCCGTTGATACAAATTATTATAAAGTTGTTCAATATTAAAACCCGTTGTCATTAAAAAATTTGCTAATAAAAAAGTTTCTGGTCGCAAATTACCATAAAGAAACCTTCCCGTATCAGTTACCATTCCATGAAATAGTGCTTTAGCAGCCTCCTTTGTAACTTGCAAGTTATTATCTAAAGCTAACTTTGCTACCATTTCACTTGCTGATGGTGCCACATCATCAATTCACTCTAAATCAGCATATTGTTCATAAAATGGATGATGATCAATTTTAATCTTATATTTTCCTTTTTCTCATCCACTGCCATCAATTCGCTCGGCATTAGCACAATCACCAATAATTACTAAAGCATCACGATAGTCTTCTTCCTTAACATCATCACAGATACCAATATAACTCAAGTCTAATAAACTAACACCCCCAGTTAAAACTCTAATATGAGGCAAATTAGTAACAATTAAATGTTTTAAACCAAATTGGACACCATACGCATCACCATCAGGACTAATATGGCGCAAAATTATTACCGTGGAATATTCTTTTATCTTATCTCAGATTTGTTTTGTCATTTTTTATTATTCTCCTCTATCATCTCTTAATTAATTGATCGGTTTTACTATCAAACAAATAAATACCCCCTGACAAAATATCAAATTTAATTTCTTCTTTTAAAAATTTTTTATTATTTGATGGTGGAGTTATTACTTTAATAATTTTATTATCATTTAAAATTACATCAAGTAATCAATCACCTTTACGCATTTTTTTTAACTTAATAACTCATCCATAAAGGGGTTGCTTATTAATAACTTTTATTTTATGTTTGTAAAAATCAGGAACAATTTTTTCTGGTAAAATACCAACATTAAAACTAAAATTTTTATTTTCCATATAAAGTGTCTTTAAACTGACAATATTAATATTATCAATTAATAATCACGATTCAGTATAATTAAAGTACGCAAACCAATTTAAATGTGGGGAACTAATCGCCTGTAAAACATCCTTATTAAAAGGTTGAGCAATAATATTTTCTTTTGTATCTTGCTGAACAATATCACCATTTTGTAAAATAATAACTTTTTGGGCAACATCAATAACACGATAACCATATTTACTAATAATAAGAATCGTTAAATTATAATGCTTTTGAAGTTTTTCAATTAAATAACCAAACTCATTTTTATACTGTTTAGATTGTTTAACTAAAGTATCATCAATAATAAGTAATCGTTTTTGTTGAATAAGAGCAATAGCAATTTGCAACTTAATGCGATCTCAACCCGTAAATTGTCAAATAAAACTAAACTTTAAGCCTTTTAGCTCAATATCATCAATAATATTCTTTACTTGTAATCAAGCTTGCTGACGAACCCTAATAACTGCTCTACTAGCAGTATGAACTTCATTTTTAAACTTTTTTACACTAATTTTATCAAAACCATTTAAAAGCAATTGATGATAAATATAGGTTTCATTCATAATTTTTCCTTGAAGCATTTTAATTTCTGAAACTAAAATTTCACTAATAATTTGCCCTTGTTGAAAATAAAATTCATTGCGGTATTCTCTTGTTGCCTGTTTTCACTGCTTAAATTTATTACTTTTTTTTAAACGAATAAAATCAGCATTTTTATGTTGATACTCAATGCTTTTAACTAACTTTCAAAAATTTTTCGCATATGCTTTCGTATCAATTTCCGCTTGTAAAATATTTTTTCTTAACTCAGTAATTTCCCCATCTAAAGTTTCTAAAAACTCATTAGCAACAAATGTTACTTCTTTCATCTTAAATGAACGCTTATTTTCCTTATGTCCTTGATGACAATGACAACTTTTTTCCATTCTTGTTAAAATAAAAATTTTATCTCATAAAGCTTGTAAAAAAGTTAACCGACTATTTAAAATTGTTAATTTTTCCGCTTCTACAACTCAACTTTGAAATCTTTGCATTAAAATTGAAGTATTATTAGCATTAACATCATTCATAATTTGTTTAATTGCTGTTTGATGAAATTTGTTAATAAACTCATAATATTTATTAATCCGTGTTTCTTCAAGAATCCGACTATTTTTAAGAAAATTCTCATTAAAATCTCGTAATTGGTCTTTATATTTTTTCTTATCAAGATTAATACCATTATCAATTAAATCATTTAAATGATGTTTAGTATCACGATAATCTTGTTTAGCTTGCAAATAAAAATTTTTATTTTTTAAATATAAACTAGTTAATTTTCAAGGAATTGAAAAAATTGAAAAAAGAAATTTTTGTGGAAAAATTAATGCTAATGGGCGTTTTTTTGGTAATTGTGTTGTAATATTTTCTTCATTAAAAATTATTTGCCCAGTTTCTAAATTCTTGCCATCTTTAAAAGCTTTAAATAAAGCATTTTTTTCTTCATAAGAATTAGTAAGTAAAACACAAACATCATTATTAGAAATATTAAAGGAAATATTTTTTAAAATAACAATATCTTTTTGTTTAACAACAATATCCTTAAGTTCTAATATCACAAAATCACCTATTTCTTAGTCTCATTACATTATACGACAAACTAAAAATAATACGAAAAAACTCACTATAATTTGTTTTAGTGAGTTTTAAACTATTTGTTTAAAGAATCTTTCAAGTCTTCTAATGATATCTCTTTTAACTTATCACTTTTTTTACTTGCATTTTTAACGATTGGTTTTTGATTTTTAGCATTTGCAATTTGTTGCTTTAAAATTTCTTGTTGTTTTGCTTGTTGCTTAGCAAACTTTTCTACTTGGCCATCAGCACGCATTGATTGTTGTTGACCAGTATAAAAAGGATGACATTTTGAACAAGCATCTACTCTAATTTCTTTTCCCTTAGTTGAACCAACAGTAAAGACATTAGAACATGTTATACAAGTAATTTCTGCTTCATAATAGTTAATAGCATTCTCTTGATCTTTTTTATTCATTATTCCACCTCTAAAATATTTTCACTATAAAATAATAACATATATTATGTTAATTACAAAATCAGCGTTTTTAATGGTCGCGTTTAGTTTTCTTAGGTATTTTTTAAAAAAGAAAAAATAGTCATTTACTATAAATTATTTCAATATGCAAATTAAGTATATATTTCTTATGTATGATTTTTGTTGTAAAAAATTATTTTAATGTTGTTTTTATAAGCATTTTACTTAGTTTTTATAACCTTTTATTAAGAATATGTTTGTTAATATTAAATATTTTGTTTTATTAATTATTTTTCAAGTAAAAAGGTAATAAATTTTTAGTTGCTTTTCTTTCAAAATTATTCAAATCTTTACCCACCTAACAAAACTTTATGCGCCCTTTTTAATCGGTCGCGTTTAGTTTTCTTAGGTATTTTTTAAAAAAGAAAAAATAGTCATTTACTATAAATTATTTCAATATGCAAATTAAGTATATATTTCTTATGTATGATTTTTGTTGTAAAAAATTATTTTAATGTTGTTTTTATAAGCATTTTACTTAGTTTTTATAACCTTTTATTAAGAATATGTTTGTTAATATTAAATATTTTGTTTTATTAATTATTTTTCAAGTAAAAAGGTAATAAATTTTTAGTTGCTTTTCTTTCAAAATTATTCAAATCTTTACCCACCTAACAAAACTTTATGCGCCCTTTTTAATCTATCTTGTTGCCAACAACATTATCGCTTACGCAAGCAATTTTGTTCCAATAATCTCATAATACTTATTAGGTAAGTATTCCAAGAAAAACTCATTGAGTATTGTTCAGCGAACCGATAATTGATCGCTTGGCATACTAATCGGTTGTAACAACCATTGACTAAATAACTCTGCAAACTGTTCTTTTAAACTAACAAACTTACCATAGTTACTATCAACAAATAATTTTGATACTAAAGCACTAATTTTTGCTTCTGAATTAGAAAAATATATTTTGCCATTTATATCAATAAATTTAATCTTACTTGGAAGATACCCCAATTTACTAGCAATAAAACGAACAAATTCTTGGGATGCAGAAATTTTTGTTTTTTTTAATTTTCACCCCTTTTTATATCACGCTTGATTTTTATTAGTAGATTTTTGTAATCCATTTTTAAATCATTTATCTAAACGAACTTCATCACTAGCATTAGTTTTATCTGGTAAAATATTACTATTTAACTGCTCAGGAAAAAAATTTAACAAGTTTTCTAACGCATGACCATACTCATGAATAATCCCAGTAGTAACATTACTAGTAGAAAATTGACCATTAAAATATTGGGATTTAATATGGTCTTTATCAACAATACTTGGTCGCAAAGCAATAAACTGATAACCATATTGTCAATCTAAAACCGTAACCCCTAAGGTATTTTCTGAATCAGTCTGTAAATCAAAACTATTAGTAACCAAAAGGGCAACTAATAACTTAGCAACATTTTTTTTACCATAATATTTACTTAAATAATTATACATCGCTAACAAATACTTTGAATCATTACCAATTTTTTGTTCCAATAGTTTCAAATCAAGCATTGGTTTTTGTCCATCTCTTAAGTCAGTATTTTCAAGATTTTTTACTAAATCATCATAACTTGAATAATAATCTCTTAACAATAATGAACTTTGTTCATACTTATTATATTGCTCTGTACTTTTATTAGAAACTTTTAAAATCTCATTATAACAAGATTGTAACGCTTTTCTTTCAGCAATATTGTTTTTCTTTCTATTAATAGTTGCTAAATATTTCATATATTTTGAATCACCATCAGATGATGGTGATTCAAAATCTAAATTCCAACGATGAAAAATATCTTCTAAGTTTAACCCTTCACTTTTAAGATTAACATTCTTACCCTCAAAAGCACAATTATAATTAATTAACGAATCATTATCATTAGATAATTGATAATCATAAAAATTAAAAGCGTTACACCCTACTAACAAAAACAATATGATAATAATATTAACAACTAATGGTGTTTTTTTAATCATTGTTATCCTCCCTAATTATCACTTATTTTAATTACTTTATTTTATCATTTTTTATCATAAAATCTATAAAATTTAATGTTTTATCCACTCAAGAAGTATTAAAATTAATATCATGACTAGTCAATAATACTGTCCCAGAATAATTGGTTATTGCTTCTAATAATGAATCCTTAGCTAAATCATCTAAATGATTAGTTGGTTCATCCAAAATTAACAAACTACAAGGAATTAAAGATAAAACTGCTAACAGAACTTTAGTTTGTTCTCCCCCTGATAATTTATTAAGGGTTTGCATCGCTAACTCGCGCTTAATTCCAAAACTAGCTAATATTTTCCTAATTTCACCATCATCTATTTCCGGATTTAATGATTTTAAATATTGTATTGGCGATAATTCAGGAAAATTATAAAACTGCTTAAAATAACCAATCGTAACATTATCACCAATCGTAATTATCCCTGATATTGGTTTAATATTACCAGTTAAAGTTTCTAGCAATGTTGTTTTTCCAATCCCATTATAACCTTGCACCAATCATTTTTCACCTTCTTTAATCGTAAATGATAATGAATTAATTAACGGTTTAGTATAACCAATCGTTAAATCTTTTACTTTAAGAGTAACCGATGTTAAACTTCGGCGATACTTAAAATTAAAGTTTGGTTTACTAATTTTTTGTGGTTTAGCAATAATTTCCATTTTTTCCAATTGTTTTTTTCGTGATTGGGCACTTTTTGCTGTTGACTTTCTAGCAATATTTTTATTAACATAAGTTTGTAACTTATCAATTTTCTTTTGTTGTCCTTGATATTCCATTAAATACTGTCGTTGATTTAATTGTTTAAGTTCTAAATAATGATCAAAATTACCAACATAACGAACTAAATTAAAATTTTCAATTGCATAAATAATATGAGCAACTTTATTAACAAATGCTTGGTCATGTGATATTAATAAAAATGCATACGGATATGTTTGTAAGAAACTTGCTAACCAATTAACTTGTTGGGTATCTAAAAAGTTAGTTGGCTCGTCTAATAACAAAAAGTCATTTTTTGATAATAATAATTTTGCTAAAAGAATCTTACTTTTTTGGCCACCACTTAAACTAGATAATTTTTGTGCTAATGATGATTTATCAATTGCTAAACCGATAACTAAATTATTAATTTCTTTTTCAACATTATAAAAATCACTATTATCAAGTTCAGTTTGCAGTTTTAAAGCTTTATTTAAAATTTTTTCTTCATAATTCAATGATAATTGATGATATAATTCATTAATCATTTGTTCCTTTAAAAATAAATCTTTATATGCTGTTTTTAAATAGTCTAATGCTGAAATATTATTATCAACCAATTGATGTTGATCTAAATATCCCATTTTAACATAAGGAAAAAAAATTAAATCAATTTTATCAGCACTAACTTTACCAGAAATAATATTTAATAATGTTGTTTTGCCACTACCATTAGGTCCAATCAAAGCAATATGCTCACCAACATTAATTTTCATTGTTGCTTTTTGATATAACGATTTACTACCCGTACTATGATTTAATTCTTTAATAAATAAAATACTCATTGCTTCTTTCACCTCAAATAATAAGTTAATGATAACTTGTTTTAAAAATTTTTTATATTTCATAAAAAATAATTAAGTTAATAATAACTTAATTTAAAAACGGGCGCATAAAGTTTTGTTAGGTGGATAAAGATTTGAATAATTTTGAAAGAAAAGCAACTAAAAATTTATTACCTTTTTACTTGAAAAATAATTAATAAAACAAAATATTTAATATTAACAAACATATTCTTAATAAAAGGTTATAAAAACTAAGTAAAATGCTTATAAAAACAACATTAAAATAATTTTTTACAACAAAAATCATACATAAGAAATATATACTTAATTTGCATATTGAAATAATTTATAGTAAATGACTATTTTTTCTTTTTTAAAAAATACCTAAGAAAACTAAACGCGACCATTAATAATTTTTCATTGTGTAAAAATTCAATAATATGATAAAATGATAATGAATAAAAATGACAATAACAAGAAAGGTAGGGTTAGTTTAGTAATTAAATAGTATAATTAGCTGATTGTTTTACTTCTTCAAAGCAATACCTAAGAAAACTAAACGCGACCTTTATCCAATCTTAATATTTAATGCAATTGTTGTGTGATATAATTACAAATATAAAAAAATTATTAGAGCGCGAAAAAAAGCATCTAATAAAGTAGAATTAGTTTCTAGTGTGAGGTAGAGATAATATGATTAGAAAAGAAAAATGGCTTTATTTAATTGCTAATGTAATATTAATATGAAACCTTGTATATTTTATTATTGCTAATTACCTAAGTAGTGAAGTTGTTCTTTGAAGTGATGTTTTTAAAGATTCTTTACTATTGTCTTCAACAAAAATTCTTTTGTTACCATTATTATCGCTACTTATTAGTTTAATAAGTATTGCTGTTGCTTTATTTTTAAATTTTAAAAATTATAAAACTAAGCAAAGTAAATATCTTATTGCTTGAATTTTTTTATTATCATTATCAATGGCAATATCTTTAATGTTATCTTTTTATTCGCAAATATCATTAGCAATATATATGGATGGTGGTAACAGTGGCTTAAGTATTTCGTGGTTAAATAGTCGTTCAATTTGAATTATCGGCGGAGTAGTAATCGTTGCTAAAATTGTTGCTATTGTTGAGTTTGCAATGAATTATAATTCATTATTAAAATATAACTTGCTATTAGAAAATAGTTTTGAGGATGGAACAGCGTTTAATTTAAATTCTAATTTACAAAATATGAAATATAATAATAAAGAACCAAAAACGGAATATATCCCTAATATTAATAATGTTTATGCTGGTTATGTAAATCCTAGTTATAATGGTAGTTTAAGTGCCACAATGAATATTAAAAGCGATGATATTAATGACTTTTATGCTAAAGAAAATTTATTACAGGATAATAATATTAAACCATTAATAAAAGAAAATGAAGAATTTAATAGCTTGGGAGTTGTAAATCCGTTACCAAATATTACACCAGCAACAATGGGATTTACACAGCAAATTAAAAATGAATATGAAAAGGATTTTGTTTTGGTTCAGGAATTGCATCGTATTAATATGGCACAAAGTAATGCTCGTGTTGCGAAGTTAATTAGTATTTTTTATAATCGTTATGACCGTGGTTTGGATCTTGATGTTGATCGGGTAATGCTCTTAATCTATCGGGTAGCGTTAGAACACGAACCGCTTTTTGGATATTTAAAAGATGCTATTTTATATAAACTAGATAGCAAATTTATTTCTGATTTAGCTCGTAAATGATTTAATTCTTATGCTAATAAGGTAAATAATTTTTATAGTACTAGTCGTTCTGCTTTTAAGAAAAGTCTTAATGAAGGAATAACTATTATGGATAATGATATTGAAAAGTATTTGCAAGAATCGGTACCGAGATAGTTTTATTAGTTTATGCAAATATTATCATTAGAACAAAAAAATCTTGTTATTCATAATTTATTAAACGAGCAAGTTGGTATTGTTCCTACCGATACCGTATATGGTTTAGTGGGAATTTATTCTTCGCAATTTGTCGCTAAAAGAATCTCGCATTTAAAATTAAGAGATAAAAATAAACCATTGGCAGCTATTGTTAGTGATATTGCAATGGCAAAAGATATTGGGGTTATTACTTCGCAAGTTGAACAGTTATATGAATCGTATCCTCGGGGGAAAATAACAATTATTGTTAAACAAAAAGTGAATGTCACAGAAACGATAGCGATTAGAATTATCAATTATCGCTGGTTACAAGATATTGTTTATCAAACAGGACCACTATTTGCCACTAGTGCTAATATTCATAATGAAAATCCAATTATAACTGTTAATGAGAATAAACTTGAAGTTGATTTTATTGTTGATGGGGGTATTATTGACCAAAAGGCTTCAACAATTATTGATGCTACAGGTAGTGAGATTGTTATTATTCGTTCATAAGTTATATTAGGCGTTATTGTATTAATATTTTTTATATATTAATTTAATTAATAATATATAAAAACTCTTTATTTTATTGAAGTTATTCAATAATTTTTTTATAAAATGGTGTATAATTTAATAAAATAAAAGGAAAATAATGGTTTATTTCTTGAATTTAAGTAAATGGATATTAAGGGGTGAAAAGCAATGACATTAATGATTATGGGAGCAATAATGATATTTTTATCTACGCTTTTAGGGGTATTTTTATTAGTGTTATCAATGCCAATTATTTTTAATTTTATTACTAATGAAATTTGGTTAGAAAAATTATTTTTAAGATTTGGTAAAGAAAATTTTTCTTTTGCATTAATTAAATTAAAAAATGATTTAATGAGTAATCTTGTAATTTATGTATTTTTTCTAATTTTAATTACCCTATTTTTTGTTTTAGTAACAATAGTAATATCACAAATTCGTCATCGTAAAAATCATAAAGTGGCAATTAGACTATTTTATACAAATTTTGCTTTAACGGGAATTATTTTTACTATTTTGGTTTTAATGATTATTTTTACGGGAATATGATGATTTTCATTTATTTTAGCAGTTTTAGCAATGGGGTTATTTTTTTTACAAAATTCCTTCTTATCATTAATTAAAAATTCTATTAATCATAAAGAATACCAAATTGGTAATATTATTACTGCGGGTGATGGAAAAATTAGTAATGAAAATTATTTAGATATTAATAACGAAATTGTAAATATTAGAAAAAATAATATTCAAGCACAACAATCATTGTCTTTAGTAAAAGAACAGTTACAGTCAGAGTTTTTAAATGATAAAGACTATGAAACTAATGAAATTGATAACAATAAGTTGGTGGTAAAGTCAAAAGCATCCTTACCAGATATTTTAAATCCAATGTTGTTAAAAGAGAATAAAGATGATGGTGATGCGATTCGTAAAATAATTGCAGAACCGATTTATCAAAAAGATTCAAAAAATAATGTGATATCATCAGATGAACAAAAGGAAGCTGATGATAAGAAGCAAGTGGATATTAATAATGAATATTTACAAGTTAAGCAACCGGAGGAGTGTTCATATGTTGCTCCAAGTGAATTGGAGGATGACGATGGTAAACAACCATTGATGAGTAATAGTTCACAAACTGGTAGTAGGAAAGATGATTTTGTGAAGCAGTCATTTGCTAATGGGTATTATCAAGGACAGCAATATTCACAAGTTCAGGAACAAATAGTGCCATTAGGTGAACAAAAGGAAGCTGATGGTAAAAACCAAGTGGATATTAATAATGAATATTTACAAGTTAAGCAACCGGAGGAGTGTTCATATGTTGCTCCAAGTGAATTGGAGGATGACGATGGTAAACAACCATTGATGAGTAATAGTTCACAAACTGGTAGTAGGGAAGATGATTTTGTGAAGCAGTCATTTGCTAATGGGTATTATCAAGAACAGCAATATTCACAAGTTCAGGAACAAATAGTGGCATTAGGTGAACAAAAGGAAGCTGATGGTAAAAACCAAGTGGATATTAATAATGAATATTTACAAGTTAAGCAACCGGAGGAGTGTTCATATGTTGCTCCAAGTGAATTGGAGGATGACGATGGTAAACAACCATTGATGAGTAATAGTTCACAAACTGGTAGTAGGGAAGATGATTTTGTGAAGCAGTCATTTGCTAATGGGTATTATCAAGAACAGCAATATTCACAAGTTCAGGAACAAATAGTGGCATTAGGTGAACAAAAGGAAGCTGATGATACAGACATTGAGCCTAATAAAATTTATTGTCATTCATCGATGACAGGAAAAACTGTTGAAATTGTTCCACAAAAGACAAGAAAATTTTTATTTGCTAATCTTCCAGGAAAACCAGATGAGTTAGAAAGTCCGGTGTATGAATATAATCCGATTGAAGAACAAGATAAGAAACCAAAACAGGACAAAAAGAAGAATCACGAAAGTCGTTCTTATGGAATTTTTGACCAAACAATGCAGCGCCGAGCTAATCCAGTAGGAATACAAGAAGCAGTTTCCTATCCACAAGGATATGTGCAAGCAAGATATCAAACAAAATCTAATTATTATGAACAACCAACATTAAATATTAATTTACCGAATCAAGAAACATATAATAAATCTGTTGTTAATCAACAATTTGATGTAGCAGCAATTGCAGAGCATTATCATTCGCAATATCCAAATTATATATTTACTAATGATAGTTGTCCTATTTGTTATCAAGGCGGTTAGTTATTCTAAAATCTAGAACTTATATATAATTAAGTTCTAGATTTTATTTTGGGGCGCATAAAGTTTTGTTAGGTGGGTAAAGATTTGAATAATTTTGAAAGAAAAGCAACTAAAAATTTATTACCTTTTTACTTGAAAAATAATTAATAAAACAAAATATTTAATATTAACAAACATATTCTTAATAAAAGGTTATAAAAACTAAGTAAAATGCTTATAAAAACAACATTAAAATAATTTTTTACAACAAAAATCATACATAAGAAATATATACTTAATTTGCATATTGAAATAATTTATAGTAAATGACTATTTTTTCTTTTTTAAAAAATACCTAAGAAAACTAAACGCGACCTTATTTTGGGGATATGTTGCATTTTTATAATAAATTAGTTATTATTATAAAGGACTTTATTTAGATACGCACGGTATCGTGTGTATAAAATAATAACACTATGAAAGAATGAAAGGAGTATTAATTATGCCAACAATTAATCAATTGATTCACAAGCCAAGAAAAGGAAAGACTCGTAAGTCAAGGTCAGCGTTATTAGGAGTAGGATATAACTCATTAAGAAGAAAGCAAACTACTGGTTCTTCTCCCCAAAAAAGAGCAGTATGTAAACTTGTGAAAACAAAAACGCCAAAGAAACCTAACTCAGCTTTAAGAAAGATTACTCGTGTGCGACTGAGTAATGGTTTAGAAATAACAGCATATATTCCTGGTGAAGGACATAACTTGCAGGAGCATTCAGTGGTACTTATTCAAGGCGGAAGAACGAAGGATTTACCAGGAGTGCGCTATCGAGTTATTCGTGGTGTTTTAGATGCGGCTGGTGTTGAAGGGCGAAAACAAGGTCGTTCAATTTATGGAACAAAGAAACCTAAAAAGTAATAGTTTAAGAAAGGAGTTATTATATGCGTAAAAGAAGAGCAGAAAAACGAGATGTTTTACCAGATCCAATATATAATTCAAAGTTGGTTACGAGAGCAATTAATAAAATTATGGTTGATGGTAAAAGAGGAATTGCCCAAACAATTCTTTATCAAGCTTTTGATATTATTAAAGAAAAAACAAATGATGATCCATCGGATATTTTTAATAAAGCATTAAATAATGTTTCACCACAATTGGAGTTGAAAGTAAGAAGAATTGGTGGTGCTAATTATCAAGTACCTATTGAGGTATATGAAGAGCGAAAAATGACATTGAGTCTTAGATGATTAATTAATTATTCACATAGTCGTAATGGAAAATGTATGGAAGAAAAGTTAGCAGCAGAAATTATTGATGCATCAAATGGTACAGGTGGCGCTGTTAAGAAAAAAGAGGAAACCGAAAGACAGGCAGAAGCGAACAAAGCCTTTGCTAATTACCGTTGATAATTTAAGAGGAGTAGATAGAGAATGCCAAGAGAATATAGTTTAGAAAAAACTCGCAATATGGGTGTTATAGCACATATTGATGCTGGTAAGACTACGGTTACTGAGAGAATTTTGGTACATACTAAAAGAATTCGTAAAGCTAGAGAAACCCATGATGGTGGTTCACAAATGGATTGAATGGCTCAAGAACAAGAACGCGGCATTACGATTACTTCAGCAGCAACAACAGCGGTTTGAAGAGAATTCAGACTTAATCTTATTGATACGCCAGGGCATGTTGATTTTACTGTTGAAGTAGAGCGGTCATTACGAGTATTAGATGGTTCAGTTGTGGTTTTAGATGCCCAGTCAGGTGTGGAACCACAAACAGAAACAGTTTGAAGGCAAGCAAATACTTACAAGGTACCAAGAATTGTGTTTATTAATAAAATGGATAAAATTGGTGCTGACTTCTTATATTCTATTAATACAATTTATGACCGTTTACAAGGTAATGCTCATCCAATTCAATTGCCAATTGGTAGTGAAGATAATTTTGATGGTATTATTGATTTGATTGAAATGAAAGCATATCATTATAATCAAAATGATATTCATGAAACAGTAGAGGAAATTCCGATCCCTAATGAATTACAAGAGTTAGTTAAAGAAAAGCGCAGTAGTTTAATTGAAACACTTGCTAAACTTGATGATGAATTAGCGATGCAATATTTAGAAGGCGAAGCGATTGGTGTTGAACAAATTAAACAAGCGATTCGTAATGCTACTTTAACAGCTGAATTCTTTCCTGTTGTTTGTGGATCAGCGTTTAAAAATAAAGGGGTTAAGTTGTTATTAGATGCGGTTGTTGATTATTTACCATCGCCATTAGATATCCCAGCCATTAAAGGGGTGCTTCGTAATGGTGAAGAAGCAGAAAGAAAAGCATCTGATGATGAACCTTTTGCTGCCTTAGCATTTAAAATTATGACTGACCCTTATGTCGGAAAGTTAACTTTCTTTCGTGTTTATTCAGGGGTATTAAACTCAGGTTCTTATATCTTGAATGCTACTAAAGATAAACAACAACGCATTGGAAGATTATTAAAAATGCATGCTAATAATCGTGAAGAAATTCAAGAAGTATATGCTGGTGATATTGCAGCGGCTGTTGGTTTGAAAGATACAACAACTGGTGATACTTTGTGTGATGAGAAGCATGCGATTGTTTTAGAATCAATGATTTTTCCAGAACCAGTTATTTCTTTAGCATTAGAACCAAAAACTAAAGCTGATCAAGATAAAATGAGTTTAGCGCTATCAAAACTTGCTGAAGAGGATCCAACATTTAAAACATGAACTGATAATGAAACTGGACAAACAATTGTTGCGGGAATGGGTGAATTACATCTAGATATTATTGTTGATCGCATGAAACGAGAATTTAAAGTTGAAGTAAATGTTGGAAATCCACAAGTATCATATCGTGAAACTATTAAAGCTTCATCTGATTGTGAAGGTAAATATATTAAACAATCAGGTGGTCGTGGACAATATGGGCATGTATGAATTAAATTTGAACCTAATCCAGATAAAGGATTTGAATTTGTTGATAAGATTGTTGGCGGTAGAGTTCCCCGCGAATATATTAGTTCTGTTAAAGCGGGACTAGAAGCTAGTTTATCTGGTGGTGTTTTAGCGGGATATCCATTAATTAATATTAAAGCAACATTATTTGATGGGTCATATCATGATGTTGATTCATCAGAGATGGCATTTAAGATTGCGGCTTCAATGGCTTTAAAAGAAATTAAGAAGCATTCGCAACCAGTATTGTTAGAACCAATTATGACTGTTGAAGTTGTAGCACCAGAAGTATATTATGGTGATGTGATCGGAAATCTTTCTTCAAGAAGAGGTCAGATTGAAGGCAGTGAGCAAAGAGGTAATGTTCAAGTTATTAAAGCTAAAGTACCGTTAGCAGAAATGTTTGGGTACGCAACTGATTTGAGGTCCTTTACACAAGGAAGAGCAAGTTATACAATGCAGTTTTCTCACTATCAAGAAACACCAAAATCGGTTAGTGAAAAAATTGTTGCCCAAAATTCAAAACAAGGATAATAATTTTGTTGTTAACAACTTGAATTTTAAGATAAATTTAAGATAAAATATAAATATCTTTTTTAAAAAGTAGTAATAAAAATGAAAGGAAGAAATGAAATGGCAAAAGAAGCATTTTCAAGAAGTAAACCGCATGTTAATATTGGAACAATTGGTCATGTTGACCATGGTAAAACAACTTTAACAGCAGCGATTACTTCGGTATTAGCAAAGCAAGGTGGAGCAAAAGCAAGAAAATATGATGAAATTGATGCTGCACCAGAAGAAAAAGCAAGAGGTATTACAATTAATATTGCCCATGTTGATTATGAAACTGAAGCAAGACATTATGGACATATTGATGCTCCTGGGCATGCTGATTATGTAAAAAATATGATTACGGGTGCAAAACAGATGGATGGAGCAATTTTAGTTGTTGCTGCAACTGATGGCGCAATGCCCCAAACTAATGAGCATGTTTTATTGGCTAAAAATGTGGGAATTAAAAAATTAGTTGTTTATTTAAATAAAGTTGATTTACTTGATGATCCTGATATGTTAATCTTAGCAGAAGAAGATATTAGAGAATTATTAACTAAACATGGCTTTGATGGTGGCAATACACCAATTATTGAAGGTTCAGCATTAAAAGCATTAAATGGTGATCCCGAACAAGAAGCAAAAATTCTTGAATTAATGAAAGCTGTTGATGAATATATTCCAACGCCAGAGCGAGATTTAGATAAGCCATTTATGATGTCAGTTGGAAGTGTTGTGAGTGTTCCAGGTCGTGGAACAGTTGCTACTGGTCTTGTTGATCGGGGAATATTAAAACCTGGTGAAGCGGTAGAAATTGTTGGGTTTGGTGATAAGGTAATTAAAAGTATTGCTACAAGTATTGAAACTGGTCACAAAACGCTAGATGAAGCTAGAGCTGGTGATAATGTTGGAATCTTATTACGAGGTGTTGAAAAAGATGCCGTACGAAGAGGACAAGTTTTATGTAAACCAGGAACAGTTACGCCTCATAGTAAATTTCAAGCAGAAATTTACTTATTGACAAAAGCTGAAGGTGGTCGTCATACGGCAACTAAAAGTAATTATCAACCACAATTTTACTTACATTCTTCAGATGTAACAGGAACAGTTACCTTACCTGCTGGTGTTGACTTTGTAATGCCTGGTGATAATACTGAAATAACTGTTGAGTTAAATACTAAAGTTGCTTTAGAAGAAGGAACACAATTTGCTATTCGTGAAGGTGGTAAAACCGTAGCTTCAGGAATAATTAATAAGATTTTAGAATAAAAATTTTAAAAAATAAACTAAAATAAAAAGCAAAGAAAAAGTTATCTATTTAAAATAGATAACTTTTTAATTTTACAAATTATTACTATTTAACTCTACTTAAAAGTTCAACTAGTGTTTTAACCATAACCCCACTACCACGAGAATCGCTATCAGCTGTTCCCGCAATATCTAAGTGAATGAAAGGTTTTTCTTCAACAAATTCTTGTAAGAAAGCAGCCGCTTGTGAAGAACCCATATCCCGAATTTTTCCAATATTTGCTAAGTCAGCTATTTGTGAGCATTGCATTTCTTCAATATTTTCTTTGTATATCGGCATTCTTCAAATGCGTTCTTTGCTTAAATCACTTGCTTGTTCAAATTGGTGGTAAAAATCATTGTTATTACTAAATACACCTGTAGCATGTTTTCCTAGCGATACTACGATTGCTCCGGTTAGAGTAGCAACATCAATAATTTTAGTAGCGTTGTTATTTCTAATGGCATAAGTAATTCCGTCAGCTAAAACTAAGCGTCCTTCAGCATCAGTATTTAAGATTTCAACGGTTTTACCGTTCATTGCAGTTGCCACAGCTTCAACTAAGGTGGCGTGACCTCCAATGCGATTTTCAGTTAAACAGGCAACAGCAACAACATTAATTGTGGGTTTAATTTTAGCAATGGCTAATAATGTTGAACAAACAATTGCTGCTCCCGACATATCAAATTTCATATTAATCATTGAAGCTGCTGGTTTTAATGAATAACCACCAGAATCAAAGGTAATTCCTTTGCCCACTAAACCAATTTTTTCTTTGCTATTAGGATTTCCTATGTATTCAATTATCACAACTCGGGGGTCGTTGTGGCTACCATTAGCAACAGCTAGTAAAAGACCCATTTTATTTTCAATAATTGCTTTTTTATCTAAAATAGTAATTTTAACATTATCAATGTCTTCAAAAACTTTTTGAATATCTTGAGCAAAGATTTCTGGGTACATTAAGTTTGGCGGTGTATCTTGTAAGTTTCTTGTTAAATTAACACTATCTAGTTTAATTTGAGCAGTGTTAAAAATTTCGGTGCTATCACTAATATTAGTAATTAGATGATAGTTTGCTTTTTCTTGCTTTTTTTCTTGTTTATAAGATATTACTTGATGTTGGGTATATAAAATGGCTTCACTAATGGCTTGTAATGCCAATTGTTCATTAAAATCATCAGTTGTAAAACTAGCAACATCAATATTTAATTCCCGAGTGTTGGTACTGCTAAATTTTTTCATTCATTGCTGTAATTTACAAAATGTCATTTTCTTTTCTTTAAAGTAAACGAAAAGGATTTTTTCTGAGTCGATTAAGGTTGTATTTCCTTCAGATTTTTCAACGGTGTCCTTAATTGCTGCGCCTTCAAAAATCGCTTTTAAAGTTACAATGTTTTGTTGTGATTCTTTTGTTAAGTTAATCATATTTTTCCTCCTAATAATAAAATTATATAAATTATAACATTTTTGATTGCACAAATGCCGTAATATATTGATATAATCATAAAATAGATTAATAAGGGAAGAGGATACAACTAATGAAACGAATTAATGCTGATAAGAAGTATCAATGAGATTTAAGTTATTTATTTACTAGTGATGATGAATGAACGAAGGCGTTACAAAATTATATTAGTCATTATGGTAAATTGTATAATTTAAAAGGGAAATTACATCAACAAGAAAATTTTAAGCAATATATTTTATTGTCAGAGGCGGGAGAAATTTTAGGTGCAAAACTTTCGCAATATTTACATTATGGTAGTTTAGATACTACTGATGAACGATTTATTAATTTAAGTAATTTAATGATGAATGAGTCATTAAAAATTCAAACTAAGATGTCATTTGTTGAACCAGAATTAAAACAAATTGGTGCGGAAAAAATTATGCAAATGTTAGCAAATGATGCGGAATTAAAAAATTTTGAATATGATTTTCGGTCATTTTTTGAAAAAGTAAAATATTTATTAACAGAAGAACAAGAGGAATTATTAAACAATGTTGCTAAAACGCGAAGTACTAGTTATCAACTTTATGATTTATTAGCATATGCTGATAAGGAAAAACAATATCTTGATTATGATGGTGAAAAACAGGAATTAACAGAATCATTAGCAACTTCAATAGCACAATTATCGCGTCCCAAAGAAGATCAAAAATTACGACGAGAAACTAGTATCTTATTAAACAAACATTTAATTACAAAGAAGCATTCATTAGCTAAAGTTTATGAAGATATTATTCAATATAGTGTTGAAGAAGTTAAATTAAGAAACTATGAAAGTTCATTGCAAGCATCATTATTAGGTGATAAAGTATTGCCAGATATGTATTTAACTTTATTAGAAGTTGGAAAAGCATATATTCATTTATATCGGCGTTTTATTAAAATTAAACAAAAATATTTTCAATTAGATAAATTTTATGCAACTGATAGTCATTTATTAATGAATAAAACAGAAAATAATAAGTATACTGTGGTCCAAGGGATTGCAATGGTAAAAGCAGCTTTTCAGCCATTGGGAGCAGAATATTTAACGATGTTAGATATCGCTTTATTACCAGGGCGAATTGATTATTTTGAAGACACTAACAAACGCAGTGGGGCATATTCGTCATCAGGTAAAGGTGTTGAACCAATTATTTTAATGAATTGAGATGATTCATTAAGATCTGTTGCTACCTTAGCACATGAATTAGGTCATTCCGTGCATACATTATTTTCTAATAAATATCAACCGCCTAATTTAGCACAATATCCGATTATTTTAGCAGAAGTGGCATCAACTTTTAATGAGCATCTTTTATTTAAATATCTGTATACGCAAGCTAAAGAAAAAGATGAACAAATTTATTTATTGGAAACAAGAATTAATGATTTAATGGCTACTTTCTTTCGTCAAATTCAGTTTGCTAAGTTTGAATGGGAAGCTCATAAAATAGTTGAACAAGAGCAGCCGATTAATGCTAGTATTTTAGCAAAATTGTTTAAAGATGTTTCAATTGAGTATGGTTATGATGTTTATGATGAAATTGCTGATGATGGCATTTATGCTTGACCGCGAATTTTACATTTCTTTAATTCCCCTTATTATGTTTATAAATATGCTACTTCGGTGACAACTTCGTTTAAGTTATATGATGATTTTGAAAAGGGCAATAAAGATAACATTTTGAATTTTCTTAAAGCAGGGGGTCATAAAGAACCAATGTTAATTTTGCAAGATGTTGGTATTGATTTAGCACTGGAAGCAACCTATGTGCCGTTAATGGAGCATTTGGAGCAACTATTGGATGAATTGGAAAAATTATTACAGCTTTAAAATAACAACTAAATTAACTTGTATAAAAGATGTTAAAAGTCAGAAGTTTACTTCTGACTTTTTTAAATTAGTTTTTAAAATGGGTCACAATGTCATTTTTAGAAAATAGTTTCAATGGAAATCATTTAATTTTAGATATAATAATGTCATTATAAGTTTAAGAAAAATATTTATATTTTAAGGAGTTGATAGTTTTTGAATTTATCAAGGAAAGTTTAAAAAATGTAAGTAATTAAAAATAGAGAGGTAGTTGCTAAATGCTTAGTCTAAAATCAGGAGAGAGACTTATACAAAAACCAGTTTTTTTAAAAATATTTTATTTAAAACTAGCAATATATTTATTATTATATATTTTGTTGCTAATTCCGATTTCTAATCGCAATGAAACATTTTATAATTTTTTTAAATTAAAATCAGCGGTTGGCGAATATGCTGATTATGAAGTTAGTACAATTATTAATTGAACATTTTATAGTTTTTTAACAATGGTTGTAATATACCACAGACTTATGACAAGCACAAGAAGTTTTTTAAAAAGGGGTGGATTTATTTTTTTATTTAAAATTTTTATAAATAACGACGGGCGCATAAAGTTTTGTTAGGTGGGTAAAGATTTGAATAATTTTGAAAGAAAAGCAACTAAAAATTTATTACCTTTTTACTTGAAAAATAATTAATAAAACAAAATATTTAATATTAACAAACATATTCTTAATAAAAGGTTATAAAAACTAAGTAAAATGCTTATAAAAACAACATTAAAATAATTTTTTACAACAAAAATCATACATAAGAAATATATACTTAATTTGCATATTGAAATAATTTATAGTAAATGACTATTTTTTCTTTTTTAAAAAATACCTAAGAAAACTAAACGCGACCCCCGCGTGTGGGCGCATAAAGTTTTGTTAGGTGGGTAAAGATTTGAATAATTTTGAAAGAAAAGCAACTAAAAATTTATTACCTTTTTACTTGAAAAATAATTAATAAAACAAAATATTTAATATTAACAAACATATTCTTAATAAAAGGTTATAAAAACTAAGTAAAATGCTTATAAAAACAACATTAAAATAATTTTTTACAACAAAAATCATACATAAGAAATATATACTTAATTTGCATATTGAAATAATTTATAGTAAATGACTATTTTTTCTTTTTTAAAAAATACCTAAGAAAACTAAACGCGACCCCCGCGTGTGGGCGCATAAAGTTTTGTTAGGTGGGTAAAGATTTGAATAATTTTGAAAGAAAAGCAACTAAAAATTTATTACCTTTTTACTTGAAAAATAATTAATAAAACAAAATATTTAATATTAACAAACATATTCTTAATAAAAGGTTATAAAAACTAAGTAAAATGCTTATAAAAACAACATTAAAATAATTTTTTACAACAAAAATCATACATAAGAAATATATACTTAATTTGCATATTGAAATAATTTATAGTAAATGACTATTTTTTCTTTTTTAAAAAATACCTAAGAAAACTAAACGCGACCCCCGCGTGTTAATATATTTGTAATTGCTAAGGAATAGTGTATAATATTTAACTGTGTATATTATATGTACCATTATTGATACGCCAAGAAGCGTTGTAGCAAAAGTAATTTTTAATTCAGGAAGGAGACCGTGTTATGGCTCAAAAAATTAGAATTCGTTTATGTGGTTATGATAGCAAAACTGTTGACCAGTCAATTTTTAAAATTGTTCAAGCAGCGCAATTGACGGGAGCAAAAGTTAAGGGACCGATTCCTTTGCCAACCAAAAGAGAAATTTATACTGTTTTACGATCTGTTCATAAACATAAAGATGCTCGTGAACAGTTTGAAATTCGAACTCATAATAGAATCGTTAATATTATTAATCCAACGCCAAAAACTGTAAATAGTTTATCAAGATTACAACTACCGAGTGGTGTGGATATTGAGATTAAATTAAATGCAATTACCTAGTCAACCTTTTAGAAATATATTTTAAAAGGCAATGATATACACAATAATGATAAGTTGGAAAGGACGGTAAAATTCTTATGAAAGGAATTTTAGGCAGAAAAATTGCTATGAGTCAGGTCTTTACTGTTGAAGGAAAGATAATTCCCGTAACAGTTATTGAAGTGCAACCTAATGTTGTTACTGATGTTAAAACAGCAGAAAAAAATGGTTATACTTCGTTGCAATTAGCGGTAGAAGATAAAAGAGCTAATTTAGTTAATAAACCATTGACAGGACATTTTAAAAGAGCTCAGACAACTCCGAAAAGGTTTAGTAAAGAGATTCGTGAAATGTCAGGGTTTAATATGGGAGATATTATTAATTGTGATATTTTCACTCCTGGTGAATTAGTGGATGTGCGAGCCATTAGCAAGGGTAAAGGCTTTGCAGGAGTTATTAAACGCCATAATTATTCAAGAGGGCCGATGGCTCATGGTTCTGGATTTCATCGTGAAATTGGTTCAATGGGTGCGATTGCTCCGAACCGAATTTTTAAAGGAAAAAAGATGCCAGGAAGAATGGGACATCAACAAGTTACAATGCAAAATTTGCAAGTAATTCATATTGATGTTGCTAAGAATGCGCTATTAGTTAAAGGTTCAATTCCAGGACCTAAAAAACAGTTTGTTGTTATTACTGAAGCGATTAAGGGCTTAAAAACAAAAACACCACCAAATTTAGTTAACAATCAACCACCTGTTGAAACTACTACAGTAGATGTTAGTAGCGTTGCCCCAGCAGCATAATTATTAAGGAGAAAAAATGATGAAGTTACAAGTATTAGATATTAATGGTAATGTTGTTAAAGATGTTAGTTTAAATGAGAAAGTTTGAAATATTACGCCTCATCAACAAGCAATGTTTGATGCGACAATTGCTCAACAAGCGTCTTGAAGACAGGGAACACATCAAACTAAAACTCGTGGTGAAGTTAGTGGTGGTGGTAAAAAACCATGAAAGCAAAAGGGAACAGGCCGAGCCAGACAAGGTTCAATTCGTTCGCCACAATGAAAAGGTGGGGGAATTGTATTTGGTCCGACAGTTGAGAAAAATTATAAATTGCATGTTAATCGGAAAGTAAGAAAGTTAGCATTAAAATCGGCGTTATCTTTAAAAGCACAAAATAATGAACTTATTATTGTTGATACTATTAGTTTAGAAAAATATTCAACAAAGGCAGTTTTACAAATTTGTCAAAATTTAAAGTTAGTGGATAATAAAACATTATTAATTACTAAAGTAGCTGATGAAATGATTGTTAAATCAGCAAGTAATATTGCAAAATTTAATGTCATTGCTGCTAGTAGTTTAAATATTTATGATTTATTGCACGCTAATAAGTTATTAATAACTTTAGAGGCGTTAGTAAACATTGAGGGGGTATTGGCATAATGCATATTACCGAAGTAATTAAAAAGCCAGTCTTAACAGAAAAGTCATATTTAAAAATTAATGTTGATGGTAAATATACTTTTGAAGTTAATTATAAGGCTAATAAGACACAAATTAAAAAAGCATTTGAAACTATTTTTGAAGTAAAAGTTCTTAAGGTAAATATTATTAAAAAGAAACCGAAAGCTAAAAAAATGGGACGGTTTGAAGGATTAACTAATGCTAGTAAAAGAGCGATTTTTACTTTAAAACCAGGTGAAAAATTAGAGTTATTTAATAACGAATAATATTAAGGAGTAAGAGTTATGGCAATAAAGAAATATAAACCAGTTACTAATGGTCGTCGTAATATGACAACTCTTGATTATTCAGTTTTAACAACTGATAAACCAGAGAAATCGTTATTAACTACATTAAATAGGAAATCTGGTCGAAATAATCGGGGAATTATTACTACGCGTCATAAAGGTGGCGGTCATAAAAGAAAATATCGTATTATTGATTTTAAACGCGATAAAGACAATATTATTGGTAAAGTAGCAAGTATTGAGTATGATCCTAATCGTAATGCGTTTATTTCATTAGTTAATTATCTTGATGGTGAAAAAAGATATATTTTAGCACCTAAAACTCTTGAAGTGGGAATGGAAATTGTTAGTGGTCCGCTGGTGGATATTAAAGTTGGTAATAATATGCCAATGGGAAAAATGCCTGAGGGGACAGTAGTTCATAATATTGAATTGCGACCTTTAAAAGGTGGTCAATTAGCTAGAAGCGCGGGAACTAGTGCTCAATTATTAGGAAAAGATGAAAGTGGTCGTTATGTTACGATTCGTTTAAATTCTGGTGAGGTTCGCAAGATATTAGCATCTTGTCGAGCAACAATTGGTGAAGTTGGTAATGAAGATCGGAACTTAGTTAATTGAGGAAAAGCTGGAAGAAATCGTTGAAGAGGAATTCGTCCGACGGTTAGAGGTTCAGTTATGAATCCTAATGATCATCCACATGGTGGTGGTGAAGGAAAAGCGCCGATTGGAAGAGTAGCTCCTGTAACACCTTGAGGTAAGAAGACATTGGGGATGAAAACTCGTAATCCTCGTAAGGCTTCAACAAAATTAATTATTAGAAGAAAGAAAAAATAGGGTAATGCTTATGAAAGGAAATCGTTAAGGATGGGAAGATCATTAAAAAAAGGACCATATATTGCGTCACATTTATTGAAAAAAGTTGAGTTGTTGAATAGTAATAATAAAAGAGAAGTAATGAAAACTTGATCGCGTCGCTCTACTATTTCTCCTGCCTTCATTAATCATACAGTTGCTGTTCATGATGGTAGAAAGCATGTTCCGGTTTTTGTAACTGAAGATATGGTTGGTCATAAATTTGGTGAATTTGCACCAACAAGATCGTTTGGTGGGCACGGAAATGATAAGAAGAAGAAATAGTAAGGAGTTTAAAATATGGAAGCAAAAGCTATTTTAAGAACAATTAGAATTGCCCCCAGAAAGGTGCAATTAATTGCTGAATTAATAAGAAGAAAACCAGTTACTGATGCTTTAGCGATTTTAATGAATACTAATAAAAAAGCTAGTGAGCCAGTACTTAAACTTCTAAAATCGGCTATTGCTAATGCGGTAAATAATTATGCGATGGATGGGGATGCGTTATTAATTAAAGAGGTTTTAGTGAGTGAGGGTGCAACTTTAAAACGGTTTCGACCATCAGATCATGGACAAGCTTATAAAATATTAAAAAGAACTAGTCACATTACAATTGTCGTAACAGACAAAAAGGGAGGTAATCAATAATGGGGCAAAAGGCAAGTCCACATGGATTACGACTTGGTATTAATAAAGACTGAGACTCAAGATGATATGCTAAAGATAAAAATTTTGCTAATTGATTACATTCTGATATTAAAATTCGTAAAGTAATTTTGAAAAAATGGAAAAATGCAGCAATTGCTAAAGTTGAAATTGAACGCACGAAAGAAAATATTACGCTGTTCATTCATTCTTCGCGTCCGGGTGTTGTCTTAGGACAAGAAGGTTCAAATATTGAAAATATTATTAAAGCTATTCGGCGCGCAATTGGTTTGACAACTAATAGTAAATTAGACATTAAGATTAATGTTGTTGATATCAAAGTTCCTGATTTGAATGCCCAACTTGTTGCTGAAAATATGGCGCAACAAATTGTTAATCGGGCATCGTTTAGAACGATACAAAAATTAGCAATCCGTAAAGCAATGAAAGCTGGAGCGAAGGGAATTAAAACTTTAGTGTCGGGAAGACTTGGCGGTGTTGATATGGCTCGTAGTGAGGGTTATGCTGAAGGAAGTGTTCCCTTGGCAACTTTGCGAAGTGATATTGATTATGCTAAAGCATCAGCGTTAACAACTTATGGTTTGATTGGAATTAAGGTTTGAATTTATAAGGGTGAAATTTTACCAGAAAAGAAAAATTCTGTTAAGGAGGCGAAGTAATTATGTTAATGCCAAAACGAACTAAATATCGCCGTCCGCATCGTGTTTCTTATGAAGGCAAAGCAACAAGAGGAACTAAGGTTTCGTTTGGTGAATATGGATTACAAGCAGTTGGCAAATTAGTTATGCCTAAAAGAAGTATTGTTGTCAATACTGATCAAGTACAAAAAAAACCTGAATTACAAGGTCTTTGAATTACTTCAAAACAAATTGAAGCAGCAAGAATTGCAGCGACAAGATATATGAAACGAGGCGGAAAAGTTTGAATTAATATTTTTCCGCAGATGGCGAAAACTAAAAAGCCACTTGAAGTGCGAATGGGTTCTGGAAAAGGGTCTCCTGAAGAGTTTGTTGCTGTTGTTAAAAAAGGACGAATTATGTTTGAAGTTGCTGGTGTTACTGAAGAAGTAGCAAGAGAGGCATTAAGACTGGCAATGCATAAATTGCCAATCAGATGTAAAATCGTTAAACGAGGTGAAGAATAATGGCAAAGAAGATATTTAAAGATAAAAGCATTAATGATTTACAACATCGTGCTGAAGAATTAAAAGCAGAATTGTTTGCCTTAAGATTTCAATCAGCAACTGGACAATTAGAAAAGCCTCATCGGATTAAAGAATTACGAAGAGAAGTTGCTAGAATATTAACGCATTTACAAATGAGAAAAGATGCTGGTGAAGTTGTTAAACCATTGAATCAACAAAAAGTTATTATTTCTGAAACATTACAAAAAGAAATTGATCAAAAAACTAAAGTTGTTGAAGAGAAAGCAAAACTTAAAGAAAAGAAATTAGTTGTTGAAAAGCAAGATGATGTTGTTACTGAACAAATTGAACTGGAAAATCAAAAATTAGTGGCAAAGGAAATTAAAAAAGTTAAAGATGGTGGAGCACCAGTTATGGAAGAAAAGAAAGCTTCTAAGCCGATAACAAGTAAAGATAGTAAAGAATCTAGTGTTAAAACAGCAAAAGTTACTAAATCTAAAGCAGCAACAATAACCCCTAATACAAAAACTGATGAAAAGCGAGGCGATAATGATGGAAAGAAATAACCGTAAAGTTTATACGGGTATTGTTGTTTCTAGTAAAATGGAGAAGACAATTACTGTTTTAGTAGAAACATATAAAAATGATCCGATATATAAAAAACGCGTTAAATATTCAAAAAAGTTTAAAGCTCATGATCAAGACAATTCTTCCCAAGAGGGTGATCGTGTTTTAATTATGGAAACAAGACCATTATCAGCAACTAAACGCTTTCGTTTAGTAAAAATTGTTGAAAAAGCAATTATTTTATAGAAAAGGAAGTATAGATTATGATTCAAACTGAGTCTCAATTAAGGGTCGCTGATAATACAGGAGCAAAAGTAATTTTAGTAATTCGGAACTTAGGTGGTTCGGTTCGTAAATTTACAAGTGTTGGTGATGTTATTGTTTGTTCAGTTAAACAAGCAACACCGGGGGGAACTGTTAAAAAGGGACAAGTTGTTAAAGCTGTTATTGTTCGTACTAAAAAAGCTGTTCGCAGAAGTGATGGTACATATATTAAGTTTTCGGAAAATGCAGCTGTTCTTATTAGAGATGATAAAATGCCAAGAGGAACAAGAATTTTTGGTCCGATTGCTAGAGAAGTAAAAGAAGCAGGATTTAATAAAATTGCTTCTTTAGCAACTGAGGTGATATAAGATGATAAAAATAAAAATTAAAAAAGGTGACCAAGTATTAGTTATTGCTGGTAAACACCGTGGTTTTAAAGGACCAGTTACTAATATTTTAAAGAAAAAACTTCGTGTGGAAATTGAAGGCATTACAATTAAAAAAAACCAAAAACCAACCCAAAATGATGAAGGGGGAATTAAAGAAATTCCTGCAAGCATTCATCTTTCCAATGTTGCTTTACTAGATAGTAAAGATAAAACTAAAACAACTAAAATTGGTTATGAGATTAAAGATGGTAAAAAATATCGGATTGCTCGTAAAACCAAGACAAGAATTTAATTGAAGGAGTTAAAATTTGATGAATTATTTACAAAAACAATATCAAGATGGAATTATTCAGGAAATGATGCAAGAATATAATTTTACTTCTACAATGCAAGTTTCTAAAATTATCAAAGTAGTTGTTAATGTTGGTATTGGTGATGCTGTTAGTAACAGTAAAAATATTGAAATAGTAATGCAAGAATTGTACTTAATTACCGGACAAAAACCAGTAATAACTAGAGCAAAAAAATCAATTGCTGGTTTTAAGTTACGAGAAGGAATGCCAATTGGGTGTAAAGTAACTTTACGGGGTACTAAAATGTATGACTTTCTTTATAAATTATTTAATATTAATTTACCTCGGGTTCGTGATTTTCGTGGTTTAAATAAAGCTGGTTTTGATAAACAGGGTAACTACACATTAGGAATTAAAGAACAATTGATTTTTCCTGAAATTGATTACGACAAAGTTGTAAAAACAAGAGGAATGAGTATTACTATTGTAATGTCTAGTAATAATCAAAATGAATCATTTTCTTTACTAAAAAAAATGGGTGCACCATTTAAGAAATAGGAGAGGAAAGAAACTGATGGCAAAAAAATCACTAAAAGTAAAACAATTAAAAACTCCTAAGTTTGCAGTTCGCGTATACACTCGTTGTCAAAATTGTGGCCGACCAAAGTCAGTATTAAAAAAGTTTCAATTATGTCGTATATGTATTCGTGAATTTGGCAATAAAGGGCAAATCCCTGGGCTTAAGAAAGCTTCATGATAGGAGGTAGTTAGTAAAATATGATGACAGATCCAATTAGCGATATGCTAACAAGAATTCGCAATGCTAACCAGCGACAATTTAAAAAGGTAAGCATTCCGAATTCTAATATAAAATTGCAAATTGCTCAAATTCTGAAAGAAGAAGGGTATATTACCGATTTTAAAATTAATGAGAAATCCAAAGATGGAACTCATAGTAAAATTGATATTTTATTAAAATATAAAGCAAGTCAAAGGGTAATTTGAGGTTTAAAGAGAATATCTAAGCCAGGTCTTAGAGTATATGTTAAAAATAGTGAGATTCCAAAGGTTTTAAATGGTTTAGGAATTGCAATTATTTCGACATCACTTGGAGTTATGACTGATGCAAAAGCAAGAGAAAATCGTTTAGGTGGCGAAGTTCTTGCCTTTGTTTGATAGGGTGATAAATTATGTCAAGAATTGGTAATCGCATTCTATCTGTACAAGATGGCGTTGAAATAAATGTTGCAAAAAATAATATCATAACTATTAAAGGACCTAAAGGAACACTCAATAAACAATTACCACAAAAAATTACTATTATCGTTGAAAACCAAACGATTAAAACTATCAGACCGAATGAACAAAAACATACTAAGCAATTACATGGAACTACTAATTCATTGTTAGAAGGAATGTTAACAGGTGTTACTACTGGTTTTAGTAAAAGATTATTAATTAATGGGGTGGGATATCGTGCTAATATTCAGGGTGATAAACTAAATTTAAGTTTAGGGTTTTCACATCCGATTCAATATACTATCCCTGAAGGAGTAACAGTTGTTTGCCCTAAACCAACAGAACTTATTGTTTCAGGAATTAGTAAAGAATTAGTTGGACAAGTAGCAGCCAATATTTGTGCTTTTCGACGAATAGAGCCGTACAAAGGTAAAGGAATTCAATATGATAATGAATACATTATTCGTAAGGAAGGGAAATCAGCAGGTAAATAGACAATAGTCTAGATTACTTTCAAAGGAGTTAAAAATGAAATCAAATCGCTATGAAGCAAGAAAAATTAGACATTTTCGCATTCGTAAAAAAATAACTGGTTCTGAATTAAGACCCCGACTTAATGTATTTCGTTCTAATAAGAATCTTTATGCACAAATTATTGATGATAGTCAGCACCGGACACTAGTTTCTTACTCAACTTTGCAAATGGCAGGTACAGGTAAGAGCAATTTAAATAAAGCTAGTGCTACTCTTCTGGGAGAAATGTTAGCAAAGAAAGCTTTAGAAAACAATATTACCACTGTGGTCTTTGATCGTGGGGGGTACTTGTATCACGGAAAAATTGCTGCGTTTGCGGAGGCTGCAAGAGAACATGGATTGAAATTTTAGTAGAGGAGAAGTATGTTAATGCAAGAAAAAAAAGATCAACAAAATTTAACGACATCACCAACTAAGCCTAATTTTGCTAATCGAGGTAGTGATGGTGAACGAAATAAAAAACGATGAACTAAAAAACCAAACGCTAATTTTCAAAAACCGGTTGAAGAGTTTGAAGAAAAGGTCGTTAAAGTAAGAAGGGTAACTAAAGTAACTAAAGGGGGGCGACATTTTCGTTTCTCAGTAGTAGTTATTGTTGGTAACCATAAGGGAAAAGTTGGTTTTGCTACTGGTAAAGCTAATGAAGTACCCGATGCTATTAAAAAAGCAGCAAAAGCTGCTAAGAAAAATATTTTTATGATTCCAATGGTTGGGGTTACTGTTCCTCATGAGGTTATTGGTCATTATGGTGGGGGCCGAGTATTAATTAAACCTGCTAGAAAAGGTACGGGAATTATTGCTGGTGGTCCAGTTCGGACTTTAATTGAAGTATCTGGTGTTCAAGATATTTATGTTAAGTCATTAGGTTCTAATACCTCACTTATTATGATTAGAGCAGCAATGGATGGTTTAAAACAAATGCGAACTAAAGAACAAGTGTATAGTTTACGAGAAATTAAAGAAAAAGTTAGTGAAAAATCACTAGCAAGGGAACAATAATTATGAAATTACATGAACTTAAATATACTGAAAAATCTCGTAAAGATAAAAAACGCCTTGGAAGAGGAACATCTTCAGGACATGGAAAAACTTCTGGTAAAGGACATAAAGGTCAAAATGCTAGAAGTGGTGGTGGTGTTCGTCCTGGATTTGAAGGTGGACAAACGCCTTTATTTCGTAGAATTCCTAAAATCGGTTTTACCAATTTTACAAAGAAAAAATATGAAATTGTTAACTTAAGTGCTTTAGAACAATTAGATGTAACTGAAATTACTCCCCAAGTTTTAAAAAGCAAAAAATTAATTAATAGTGAAAAATCATTAGTAAAAATTCTTGCTAATGGTAAAATTAGTAAAGCATTAGTTATTAAAGCTCATAAGTTTTCAAAAGTTGCTAAAGATGCTATTGAGAAGGCTAATGGTAAAACCGAGGTGATTTAATAGTGATAACAACCATTAAAAGATTTTATCGTAATAATAAAGATATTTTATTAAAATTAGCTTTTACATTATTGGTTTTATTTATTATTCGTTTGGGAGCATTAATTACTGTTCCAGGGGTTAATATAAATAAAAACCTTAATGAATCTAATAAGGATTCAAGAGAATTTTTTAATTTGATTGCAATGTTAGGTGGAGGCTCTATTGATCGATTTTCACTTTTCGCTTTAGGGTTATCGCCATACATTACTGCTTCTATTATTGTCCAATTATTGTCTACTGATTTAGTTCCAGGATTATCTCGTTGAGCCAAATCAGGAGAAAAAGGGAAACGAAAATTAGATTCATTAACTAAATGATTAACATTGCCATTTGGCATTATGCAAGGTTTTGCGACAATTATGACCTTAGCACAACAAAAAATTATTAGTCTTAAATGGCAAGAAGCAGATGCTGGAAATATTGCTACATCGGCAGTGTTTTATTATATTTTGGTACCAACATTGTTTTTGGGAGGGACATTCTTAATTCTTTGACTAGCTGATCAAATTACAATTCGTGGAATTGGTAATGGTGTTTCTTTAGTTATTTTTGCTGGAATTGCTTCTAGTTTACCATTTAATATTGCTAAAACTTTTCAATTTTGAGTTGGTGGTCAAAGTGAAGCAATAGTTGTTTTTAGTGGGTTTTTAAAGTTTTTACTTTATATGGTTGGATTTCTTTTAGTAATTTTAATGGTTGTATTCTTTGCTGAATCAGAAAGAAGAATTCCGATTCAACAGACGGGAAGTGGATTAGCGTTAAAAAGTGAAAAAGCACCGTATTTGCCGTTAAAAATTAATTCGGCTGGTGTTATTCCCGTGATTTTTGCTTCAGCAATTATAACAGCACCTTTAACAATTGCCCAAATTGTTAAAGCTAATAATCCCGAAGGAACAGGGTTTACTAATTTTACTGAGACTTATTTGGCATTAGATTCATGGTCAGGAATGAGCATTTTTGCGATTTTAATTATTCTCTTTACTTTCTTATATTCTCAAGTACAAATTAATCCTGAACAAATGGCAGAGAATTTTCAAAAGAATGGTACATTTATTCCTGGAATTCAACCAGGAAAAGAAACTGAGAAATATATTAAATCAACTTTAAATCGTTTAAGTGTTGTTGGTAGTATCTTTTTAGCTTTTGTTGCCATATTGCCAACATTAATTTCTAAATTAACAAATTTACCGCCAATGTTAGCAATTGGTGGAACAGGAGTTATTATTATGGTTGGTGTTGCAATTGAAGTTATTCGTCAAGTTCAAGGACATTTGACGCAACAATCGTATATTCAATTTAAAAGGGATGAAAATCAAAGTAAAAATATATGATAAAAGAGAGTGGTATTTAAAATGAATTTAATCTTTTTAGGAGCACCCGGAAGTGGTAAAGGAACTCAGTCACAAAAGTTATGTGAGGCATACCGTTTGATACATTTATCAACAGGAGATATTATTCGTCAAGCGATAAAAAATAATTCACCATTGGGATTAAAAACTAAAGAATATTTAGATGCAGGGAAATTAGTACCTGATGAACAAGTCATTAATCTTGTGCGAGAAACCATTGATAATTTAAGCGAAAACTTTATTCTTGATGGTTTTCCAAGAACGCTTAAACAAGCGCATGCGTTGCAAGAGATTTTAGAAAAAAAAGAACAACAAATTGATTTTGTTATTTATTTAGAAGCTGACTTAGAACATTTAATTGATCGGATTACTAATCGCTTAGTTTGTCCGACTTGTAATCGAACATATAACAAATTAGTTAATAAACCTAAAATTGCGATGCAATGTGATGATGATGGTGCATCATTAATTCAGCGCGATGATGATACGAAAGAAAAAGCTAAAATTAGAATTCAAACTTATTTGAATGAGACTTTACCTTTAGTAGAGTATTATCAAGAAGAAAACTTATTACATGTTGTTGATGCTAATCAGTCAAGTAAATTAGTATTTAATGGTATTAAAAGTATTTTAGATAGTGTGTAAAATAAATGGTTACTGTTAAAAATGAGTTGGAAATTAAGGCAATGCGTGCTGCGGGAAAAGTAGTTGCTAAAATGTTAGCTGAAGTTAAAAAGGCAATTATTCCCGGAATAAAAAAACGCGATCTTGATATAATAGCAGCAAGAGTGTTAAAAGAAAATAATGCTAAAACAGCGTTTAAAGGTTATTATGGTTTTCCTAATCATATTTGTGTTTCTATTAACAATGAATTAATTCATGGAATTGCTAATAATCAAATTATTAAGACAGGTGATTTAGTATCAATTGATGCTGGTGCTGTTGTTGATGGACACTTTGCGGATGCGGCCATTACTGTTGGCGTTGGTCAAATTAAAGCGAAATATCAAAAGTTAATTACTGTAACGGAAGAAGCCTTAAATAAGGCAATAGCAATTATTGCTCCGAGCGTTAGAATTGGTACTATTGGGGCAACAATTCAACAATTTGTTGAGCAACAAGGGTATCATTTACCAAAAAATTATACGGGACATGGGATTGGTAAACAATTACATGAAGAACCATATATTCCTAATTATGGTAAATATGACTATGGCTTAAAACTAGTGGCAGGAATGACAATTTGTATTGAACCAATGGTACAAATTGGTACTGATGAAACTAGAGTTTTAAGTGATAATTGAACAGTTGTGTCCCTTGATGGTACATATTCAGCTCATTTTGAACATACAATTCTAGTAACTGCAAAGGGATATGAAGTTTTAACTGCTAATCCACACTCAATGGAAGAAGGGAATTAAATGGCCACCAAAGAAAAAGAAAATAAAAATATTATTGAAGTGGAAGGGATTGTTATTGAATGTTCACCTAATACTGAGTTTAAGGTAAGATTAGAAAACAATGCGGTTATTTTAGCTCACGTTTCTGGTAAAATTCGCATGAATTTCATTAGGATTTTACCAGGTGATAAAGTAATTATTGAACTCTCTCCATATGATTTAAAACGTGGGCGGATTACTTATCGTCATAAGTAAAAAAATAGTAAAAGGAGAAAAATTAAATGAAAGTAAGATCATCAGTTAAAAAAATTTGTGATAAATGTCAAATAATTAATAGAAAAAAATGTGTGCGAGTAATTTGTAAAACTCCAAAGCACAAACAAAGACAAGGTTAAAAATAGGAGGTTAAATATGGCAAGAATTGCAGGAGTAGAAATCCCTAATGATAAAAGAGTTGTTGTTGCTTTAACATATGTTTATGGGATTGGTTTATCAAATGCTCAAAAGATTTTAAAACAATGTAGTATTGATAAAAATATTCGTGTTAAACAATTAACAGAAGAGCAACTAACAAATATTAGAACAGAAATATCTAAAGATTATAAAGTAGAAGGTGAGTTACGACGCGAAACCCAATTAAATATTAAACGATTAATGGAAATTGGTTGTTATCGTGGTATTCGTCATCGTAAAGGTTTACCAGTTCATGGTCAATCTACTAAACAAAATGCCAGAACAAAAAGAGATCGCAGACAAACAGTTGCTAATAAGAAAAAATAGTAAGAAGTGGAGGTAACACGATGGCAAAAATAGAAAAAGTTGCAAAGAAAAGACAAAAAAAGAATATTTTAAAAGGAATCTCCCATGTTCATTCAACATTTAACAATACAATTGTAACAATGACTGATGAATTAGGCAATGTTATTGCTTGATGTGCGGCTGGTGCAATTGGTTTTAAAGGAACA
This sequence comes from Spiroplasma endosymbiont of Dilophus febrilis, assembly GCF_964030685.1. Taxonomy (NCBI): domain Bacteria; kingdom Bacillati; phylum Mycoplasmatota; class Mollicutes; order Entomoplasmatales; family Spiroplasmataceae; genus Spiroplasma; species Spiroplasma endosymbiont of Dilophus febrilis. Next base: position 820,371 of record NZ_OZ034912.1, on the reverse strand, counting down.
AAGAAATCAACCCCTTATGCTGCACAAATGGTAGCAGAACAAGTTGCTAAGGTATCAATGGAACATGGAATGAGAACGATTGAAGTTCAGTGTAAAGGACCTGGTCCTGGAAGAGATGCTGCTGTTAGAAGCTTACAAGCAGCTGGTTTAGAAATTACAAGTATTAAAGATGTAACACCAATTCCTCATAATGGATGTCGTCCCCCTAAAAGGCCAAGAGGTTAATAAATGAAACAATTTGTTAGACCAAATTTTAAATTACAAACTGAAAGTACTAGTAAAAATTTCGGTTGCTTTATAGTAGAACCATTAGAAAGAGGATTTGGTAATACTATTGGTAACGCTTTACGAAGAACTTTATTAGCAGCAACACCGGGAGCTTCAATTTATGGTGTTGATATTAAAGGGGCTAGTCATGAGTTTTCAACAATTAAAGGGGTTGTTGAAAATGTTGCTCAAATTATTTTAAATTTAAAAGGTATTATTTTAAAAATTGATAGTACTGTTTTTAAAGAAGAAGAAAGTGTTTCACTAAAAGTAGATGCTGGAGCTGGTGAAGTATTAGCTTCAATGATTGTTTGTCCGTTAGGAGTTGAAATATTAAATGGTGATTATTTAATTGCTACTGTTGCTAAAGGTGGTAAATTAGAAATGACAATGTATGCTCAAAATTCTCGTGGTTATAAATCATTTGATGATAATAAACGCTTAATTACTAATATTGGGATTATTCCTATGGATTCTAATTATTCACCAATTGTTAATGTTAAATATAGTGTTGAACCAACTAAAGTGGGAAAAAGTGCTGATTTAGAGCAATTAGTTTTAGAATTAACAACCGATGGTTCGGTTACTCCTGTAGAAGCAATTGCGATTGCTGCGAAGATTTTAATTGCTCATTTAGAACATTTTGTTAGTTTAAGTGAACAAGCACAATCATTAGAAATTATTTCTATTTCTGAAAAACAAGAAACAGATGAATTAGAAAAACCGATTGAAGAATTAGACTTAACGGTGCGTTCATATAATTGTTTAAAACGAGCAGAAATTGTTACGATTGGTGATTTAACTGATAAAACAGAAAATGATATTTTAGCAACGAAAAATTTAGGAAGAAAATCCTTTAATGAAATTAAAGAGAAATTATTAGCATTAGGGCTAACTTTTAAACGAGAATAAAAGGAGGAACAAAGAATATGTCATTTATTCAAAAACGCGGTAAAAATACTAGCTGAAGACAAGGATTAATGCGTAATTTAGCAACAGAATTAGTTGTTCATGAAAGATTGCTTGTAACTGAAAAACGAGCTAAAGAATTAAGAAAAACAATTGATAAATTAATTACCTTAGCAAAAAGACAAGATTTGCATGCTAGAAGACAAGCATCAAGTATTTTACGAAATATTGATGTTAATGAAACAGAAACAGTTTTACAAAAATTATTTACTGATATTGCTAAGCGATATAATGAAAGATCTGGGGGCTATACGAGACTTTTAAAAACTGATGACCGTAAAGGCGATAATGCCCCAATGGTTTATATTGAATTAGTTTAAATAATAAATCCGATTAATAACCTCAATAAATACGGGCGCATAAAGTTTTGTTAGGTGGGTAAAGATTTGAATAATTTTGAAAGAAAAGCAACTAAAAATTTATTACCTTTTTACTTGAAAAATAATTAATAAAACAAAATATTTAATATTAACAAACATATTCTTAATAAAAGGTTATAAAAACTAAGTAAAATGCTTATAAAAACAACATTAAAATAATTTTTTACAACAAAAATCATACATAAGAAATATATACTTAATTTGCATATTGAAATAATTTATAGTAAATGACTATTTTTTCTTTTTTAAAAAATACCTAAGAAAACTAAACGCGACCAATAAATACTGAGGTTATTTTTTGTTGTTGCAATATATGATAAAATATTGTCATAATTTTATTAAAGGAGCATAATATGCAATTAAAAACATTATTTTTGGAAATAAATATCGCTAGTAATATTCCCATAGGACTATTAATAGCATTAATAGTTTTTGGGATTTTAGTTGGAATTTTATTAATAACTTGATTTGCTACTTGAATATATTCATCAATTATTAGAAATACTAACAGTGCTAATTTAATAGGAAAAGAATTTGTTGATGCTTATTTTAAAGAAGTTTGGTTTTGTTGGGAAAAAAGTTCAAAAAACTACTAGTTATGAAATTAAAAGTCAGTTTTTTCAATTAACGCCTTTTCATTACAAAAAGCAACAACCACATCATTTAATAGTTAAAATATTACCTTGAACTTATCATCGTAGTAGTTTATATACTTTAGCTAAAGCTGGGGAAGTAGCATATTCTACTTCACAAGGAAGAAAATTATTTCTTAGTTTTGGATGGTCGTTAATTGTTAATTTAGCATTAGTGGTAACATCATTTCTTATTATTAATTTGGTTTTATTAATTGGTCGCGTTTAGTTTTCTTAGGTATTTTTTAAAAAAGAAAAAATAGTCATTTACTATAAATTATTTCAATATGCAAATTAAGTATATATTTCTTATGTATGATTTTTGTTGTAAAAAATTATTTTAATGTTGTTTTTATAAGCATTTTACTTAGTTTTTATAACCTTTTATTAAGAATATGTTTGTTAATATTAAATATTTTGTTTTATTAATTATTTTTCAAGTAAAAAGGTAATAAATTTTTAGTTGCTTTTCTTTCAAAATTATTCAAATCTTTACCCACCTAACAAAACTTTATGCGCCCTATTAATTCTTAATAGTCAAGCATTATTTGGTAATGCTAATCCACATCAAGCAATAATTGTTATTGGTATCGTTGCTAGTATTTGTTTTATTTTAACAATTAGTATTCCGATATATTTTTATATTTGGGCAATGCAACCCGTATATAAGTTTGCGTAATCATTGTTAACTGCTAATGAAGCTAAATTAATTAAATGAATTTATTTAGTTCGAATTTTATATTTAATTTTTATGACAATTTATGAAACACTAAAAACCGTAGCATATGTTATTGTTAAAATCCATGAAGGTACATAATATTTATAGTTTATTCTTTTGTTATTTTATTGCATAATAGGTTTAGAGAAATTAATTAAGTAAAATCGAGCAGTTCAGGAATGTACTCTGCAATAAAAAAGTTTAATTTTGAAAATAGTTTTTTCTTCTTGAAGAAAAAACTATTTTTCTTATATTGATAATCAAATTAATTAATTTCTTTAAATCAATTGAAAGGTAATGAAACATATGGATGAATAATAAAAAAGCAATAAATAAGTTAATAAAAATGTTAGGAGTTAGGAAGAATAAGGATGTTAGAAACAAATTTTGATAATAATGAAAATGAAGATAATGAAAAGCAAAGTATTGAAAAACAAAGCAAGTTAAGAAAAGCATTAAAACTAATTAAGCATAAAAGAAATATTGAAAAAAAACAAGAACGAATAAAATCCAAAAATGAACAGAAAAAAATCAGAAAAGAATTAAAGTTAATTGAAAAGAAAAAGAGTAGTGAAAATAAGAAAGCAAGATTAACAATTCAAGAATGATTTGTGTTAAGAAAAAAATTAAAATTAGTTAAACGCAATATTAAAGTTGAAAAAAAACAAGAAAAACAAAAATATCAAGCAGAAAGCAAAAAATTAAAGCAAGAACTAAGAATTAATAAAAAGAAAAGAACAAGAGAAATTAAGAAAGAAAAACAAGACTGTAAACAAGCACAAATAAATTTAAAAAGAGAAATAAAGTTAATTAAGAAAAGACGAAGTCTTCAAGGTGAAGAAAAAAAACAATTTATTAAAGAACGCCGAAAAACAAAACAAGCGTTAAAGATAATTAAAAAAAGAGAAAGAATTCAAAATCAAGAGGCAAAGCAAAAATGCTGTGAACAATTAAAACAATTAAGAAGTGAATTAAAAATAATAAGTAAAAAGCGTAAACAAGAAAATAAGAAAAATGAAAAGAAGTTAATAAAAAAAGCAAAAAAAAATCAACAAAGTAAAAAACGAATGTTGAAAAATAGAAAGCAAAAAACGAAGCTGAAAATCAATTATAAATATCAATAAATTATCTTTTATTTAGTAGCGATTAATGTGTGCTTAATGTTTCCTATTTAACATTCTTTTATTAGTGTGTTAAAATTAAATAGTTAAATATTAATTATTTAGATATTTAGGAGTATATTAATGAGAAAGAAAAAAAAAGCCCACGAAAAATTGGAAACATTAACAAGAAAAAATAATATTGCTTTAAAAGTACAAGATATTGAATTTAAATATCGGGTGAGTTATCCTAATGCGGTAGATGGTGTTAGTTTTAGTATCAATCACGGCGAGTATATAACTATTATTGGTCATAATGGTAGTGGGAAATCAACTTTATCAAAAATTATTATTGGCGTTTTAAAAGCACAAAAAGGTAGTATTGAAATATTTGGTAATTTAGTAACTAAAGAAAATAGTCAATTAATTTCGCGTAAATTAGGAATTGTTTTTCAAAATCCGGATAATCAATTTATTGGTTCAACAGTTCGTGATGATATTGCTTTTGGTTTAGAAAATAAATGTGTTGACCCAAAATTGATGCCGGATATTATTATGAAATATTCACAAATGGTAGGGATGGAAAGTTATTTAGATCACGAACCATTATTATTATCAGGTGGTCAAAAACAACGCGTAGCGATTGCTTCGGCTTTAGCATTAACTCCAGAATTAATTATTTTTGATGAAGCTACTAGTATGTTAGACCCTAAGGGAAAAAGAGAAGTAAAAGAAATTATGGTGCAATTAAAAGAATCGCGTGAAAAAACAATTATTTCAATTACCCATGATATGGATGAAATTATTAATGCTGATAAGGTATTAGTAATGAATAAAGGAAAAGTTGTTCGTTTTGGTAAACCAGAAGAAATTTTAAAAGAAGTTGATTTTTTAAGAAGTATTCATTTAGATATTCCTTTTATTTTAAAAGTATCTTATGGATTAAAAAAGTATGGTGTTAATATTGACGAAACATTATATGAAGAGGAATTGGTACAACAAATATGTCAAAAAAAATAATTATTGATAATCCATCGAATTTAATTAAATTTAATAATGTTAGTTATATTTATGCTCCTAAAAGTCCATTTCAATTTCAAGCCTTAAAAGATGTTAATCTGTGAATAAAGGATTCTATTATTACGGCGGTTGTTGGTTCAACTGGTAGTGGAAAATCAACTTTAATTCAACATATGAATGGATTGTTAATTCCAACAGCTGGGCAAATTATTGTTGGTGATTTTCTGATTAAAGCAAAGCAGAGAAAAATTAAAAAGCAAAAATTATTACGAAAATCAGTAGGGTTAGTTTTTCAATTTCCGGAATATCAATTATTTGAAGAAACAATTGAAAAGGATATTGTGTTTGGTCCTTTAAACTTTGGAATTAAAAAGGATGAAGCCCGACTTAGAGCTGCTAAGTATTTAGAACTTGTGGGATTAGGTCAAGAATATTTAACGCGTTCGCCTTTTGATTTATCTGGTGGTCAAAAAAGAAGAGTAGCGATTGCTGGAATTTTGGCGATTGAAGGTCATACTTTAATTTTAGATGAACCAACAGCTGGGTTAGATCCTGATGGGGAAGAAGAGTTAATGAAGTTATTTTTTAAGTTTAATAAACAAGATAAAAAACGCATTATTCTTGTTACTCATAATATGGATCATGTTTTGCAATATGCCGATGAAGTTGTTGTTTTAAAAAATGGTCAATTGTATCATCAAAGTGATCCGGTTAGTCTTTTTGCTAATGCTCAATTAATTAAAGAAATTAATATTGAACCACCAAAAATTTTTCATTTTTTACAAAAGTTAAAAGATAATGGTTTTGATACTAGTAATATCAATGCTCGGACTGTTGAAGATTTAGTAACCCAATTAGCACAAAGAATTAATAGTAAGTAGAAGGAGTTAATTTATGAATATATCATTTGGACGGTATTTACCATATAATTCTCTTGTTCATCGCCTTGACCCTAGAATTAAAATGCTATCAATAATTGCTTTAATTGCAGCCGTTTTTATTAATACTGGTTTTACCGGTTATATTTTAACCGGAACAGTAATTATTAGTATTTTCTTTATTTCTAAATTACCATTGCGATTATTATTTTCTTTGTTTAAGTTTGTTATTTTTGTAACTTTAGTATTATTAGTATTAAATTTTTTTCTTATTAAACCTGAATTTAATGCGGATAAACAACCACTTTGAGAGACAGTGGGTCTCATATATCAACCAGCTAAGTTTAAGATTCTTATTGTGTCTTGAAAAGCGATTTTAACGGCATTATATATTTCATTAAGAATTTATTTGATGGTTTTAGTAACAACGATTTTGACATCAACAACAAAACCATTGGATTTAACATTAGCTTTGGAAGATTTAATGTGACCTTTGAAGTTAATTAAAATTCCTGTTCATATTATTTCAATTATCATTTCAATGGCATTAAGAATGTTACCAACTTTATTTGAAGAAGCAATGCGAATTAAAAAAGCACAAGCATCAAGAGGGATGGATTCTAAAAATGGTAAATTTAAAGATAAAATTAAGTCCATCGTTTCTTTAATTATTCCTTTACTAGTATCATCATTTCAAAAAGCTGAGGATATGGCTTATGCAATGGATGCTCGGGGTTATGACCCCCATCAAAAAAGAACGCGATTTCGTCAATATCGGATTGGATTTTTAGATGTATTCATTTTAATTTTAATTCTTTGTTTTTTAGCATTAGTGGTGGTGTTATCTACTAATATTGGTAGTGAATGATTAAATCATTGTGATGTTTGAAAACCGATGCGTTATGTTGATCAGTTTGTTTGACGCTTAATAGAATATTAAAAATAATGGTTTCTTATTTATTATCCATTAGTTATGATGGTAGCAAATATTGGGGATGGGCCCGTCAAAATAATAAAATTACTGTTGAAGGTTCATTAATGGCAGTTATTACTAGTGCTTTTAATTGTGAGTTTAAAATTCAAGTAGCAAGTCGTACCGATAAAAAAGTTCATAGTTATGACCAAAAAGTTAAATTATCATTTAATATTGTCTTAGAACCAAAACAATTACAATGAATTTTAAATAATAAATTACCTAATGATATTTATATTACTAATTGTTGCATTGTTGCTAATGATTTTCATGTGCGAAAAAAATGTGTTTTGAAAACATATCATTATCAGATTAATTGTGGGTCTTACAATGTCTTTCAACAAAGATATATTTATCAATATAACAAACCGTTACGAAAAAGAAATTTACAAAAGATTGCTAAGATTTTTGTTGGAACTTATGATTTTTCTAATTTTTCTTTATTAAAAGATAAGGAAACTATTAATCGGGTGCGAAATATTAAGAGTATTAAAATTAAAAAACATCAAGATTTAGTGATAATTATTATTAAAGCCACAAGTTTTATTCGTCATCAAGTAAGAATGATTGTTGGCAGTATTTTAGCTTGTTATGAAGGAAAAATATCGTTAACACAGTTGCAAGAAAAATTATTAAATCCTTTAGCTTTGAAAACTAAATATCAAGTATCTGGTGAAGGGTTGTATTTAATGAATATTAAGTATTAAATTTTTATTTTAATTTACCTTTAATTAATTTTCTTAAAGTTTATAATTAAGTTTAATAGGAGGTGAAGAAATGATTATTTTAAATGATATGATTGATGGTAATGGTAATGGTACAATGCCAGAAGAAAATAATGAGATGCCAAATTCTAATGAACAACAAGAGCATCATCCAAATGATGGACACGATGACCACGATAATCAGGATATGGAAAATGAAAACAGTGAAAAAGAAAATCAATAGTGATTTTAAAAAATTTAGTAAAAAATACTTCCTAATTTAGGAAGTATTTTTTACTAAAAATTATTATTTTCATTGCATTAGCGAAACATTTGTTATATAATTTTATTGCTTTTATGCATTATAGCTTCGGTACAAGAGCAAAATGCAAAGGGAGAGATATAAATGCGACAAACGACAATTATTAATTCACAAGATGTGAAAAAAACATGATACATTATTGATGCCAGCGGTTTAATTTTAGGACGCTTAGCAACAAAAGTAGCAAGTATTTTAAGAGGTAAACATAAAGCAACATTTACCAGCCATGTTGATTGTGGTGATAATATTATCATTATTAATGCTCATAAAGTAATATTAAGTGGTAATAAGCTGAATAATAAAAAATATTATAATCACTCTGGTTTTGTTGGGGGTATGAGAGTGCGAACAGCTAAGGTAATGCAAGATAAGTATCCAATTGAGATGGTTGAAAGAACTATTAAAGGAATGTTACCGCATACTAGTTTGGGAAGAAAACAAGGTAAAAATTTATTTGTTTATGATAGTGAAAAGCACCCGCATAGTGCTCAAATGCCAAAACTATTAGTATTACAAGAAGAAGGGAGTTAATCGATTTAATGAAAATAAAAAAAGAAATTATTTATCGTGGTACGGGTAGAAGAAAAAAATCAGTAGCGCAAGTAGTATTAACTTCAGGAAAAGGGAATATTACTATTAATAATAAACCGGCACTTATTTTTTTTCCTTATGCAACATTAATCCAAGAGTTAGAACAACCATTATTGGTAACGGATATGAAAGAAAGCTTTGATATTAATGTTAAAGTTAATGGTGGTGGTTTTAGCGGTCAAGCTGGAGCTACGAGATTAGGTATTGCAAGAGCATTATTAGCATATTCACCAGATTATCGGATGAAGTTAAGGCAAAAAGGTTTAATAACTTGTGATTCACGAATTAAAGAAAGAGATAAGTATGGATTAAAAGGTCCCCGAGCAGGAAAGCAATTTTCAAAAAGATAATTTATATTTTAGCATATATCTCAAATATATGCTTTAATGGGACTATAGCTCAGTTGGTTAGAGCGCACGCTTGATAAGCGTGAGGTCGGTGGTTCAAGTCCACTTAGTCCCACCATTGATGGGCCCGTAGCTCAGCTGGGAGAGCACCTGCCTTGCACGCAGGGGGTCGGCGGTTCAATCCCGTTCGGGTCCACCATTTTAATTTCATTAATGACTTAAACTTAATTTTATTGTTTGAATAATAAATAAAATTAAGTTTTTTTGTTAAAATCATTTACAACAATTTATTTATTGTTAAAATTGTTTTATTACTAGATGTAATGTATTTGGGAGACTTGTTGTAATGAAAAAAAGAGTAAAGTTTAAAAAGCCTAGTTTTTCCAAGCAAGTGAAATTATTTTTTCAAAAAATTCATAATACTAAATTTACTCGCATTATGAGAAGTTTGTTATTGCTAACATTAGCAGCATTACTATTAACTTTAACTTTTAATTATTTTATTAATCCCGTAGGTTTTTACAATGGTGGTTTTAGTGGGATATCGCAAATTATTGTTTATTCAATTTTTTCATCACCTAAAGAGCAAGCGATGTGGTTTTACATTGTTGTTTTAATGTTAAATATTCCTTTTGTAATTTTTGGATATTTTAAAGTTGGCCGATATTTTACTGTTTATACTTTATTTTTTATGTTAATGCAAACAGCATGAAACTTTATTTTACGAGCAATTCCGATTTTAGATCAATTAAAAATTATGGAAGAATTAATTTTACCTAAGGATACTGATACGGGAAAAGCAGTGATGACTTTAGCGGCTTTTATTTATGCTTTTATTGGTTCAATTATTTGAGGTTTTGCTATCGCAATTGCTTTTATTGCTGGTGGTAGTTCTGGTGGTTCAGATTTTTTAGCTGCTTATTTAGCAGTGTGAAAAAAACAAGGTGTTGGTAAATTTCAAAAATATATGAATTATGCAATTATTGTTTTAGCAATTTTAATTAAATACTTTGTGCAAAAAAATGAAGATAATTTAATTTATGCTTTTTTTAAAAATTTTACTTTATATGTATCAATTATTTTTGCAACGATTAGTACTGTTGTTACTAATTTTATTTATCCAAAATTTAAATTAGTTAATGTGATGATTTTTACAAAATTACCATTAGATGTTTGTGAATATTTTAAAACTCATGAATATCCTCATGATACTACTTTAATTAGTTCTAATGATATTAAGAGTGGTAAGGTTTCGGGAACAATTTTTGCGACAATTTCTTTAATAGAATATAAAAAAGTTAAATATAATGTAACAAGAATTGATAATAAAGCGTTTATTGTTGTTATTCCCGTGACGATGGTTTATGGTACCTTTAATATTCAAAGGTTTAATTAATATTCAAAATGCTAACCAAGGAGTTGACCAATGAAGCAAGGTTTTCTAAGATTTTTAAAAATAGTTGATTGGAAATTTATTACGATGGCAATTGCGATTATTTTAATAATTTTTTCATTACCAATTGTTATTTTAACGGAAAAGGAAACTATTATTCATAATGGTAAACCAGAATTTGTTTTAAGAAATAATTTAACATCGTTATTAGCAATGGTATTTTTTACTTCTGGTAATAGTCTTTTTTTTCAAAGATTAATGACATCACCAGAGTTTTTAGCTTTAATTGTGCTAATAATTAATATTATTGTTTATAGTTTAGCTGGGATTTTTTATATGATGAAAGGAATTTCCAAAAAAAGCGTATTATTTCTACAATATCTTTTTTAACAATTATGGTTTTAATTGGTTTTATTTTGTTAATTTTATTTATTGTTCAAAAAAATCGTGAAATTAGTGGTTGAAATTATGTTTATATTTTCCATCGTATTAATTTACAAAGTGTGTATTTTTTACCATTTTTAGGTTATATTCTCTATTTTGTTAGTTTTGGTCTATACTTATATTATTTTTTTATTAAACGCAATAAAAAATAAGATTTAGATATTTTTTAATAAAAAAATAATATAATATAAATAAGGAGGTTTATAAATGCAATTCGTTATTCGTGGTAAAAATATTGAAGTAACTGAGGCGATTCGTGAACGCATTATTAATAGTTTAGAAAAAATTAGTAAATATAAAATTATTAATCTTGATGATACTATTCATGTTGAAGTAAGAACTTATAAAGAAAATTTAAGTCGAGTTCGTGTTGTTCTTGATTTAAAAGGAAAGAGTAATCATTTACACGCTGAAGGTCAGCATATTGATTTATATGTTGCTATTGATGAGGTGCGTCATAAGTTAGAAGAACAATTACGAAGAATGAAGGACCGTTGAATTCCACGGGGTAAAGAAAAATTTACGAAAGTAGAATTTCCGGTTGATTTAACATTAGATGAGGATATCTAATGCCATTATTAAATTAGATAAAATATCTTTTATTTTAAAAATTTATTGCTATAATTAACCCATAGATTTAACTCTTAGTGGAGGTGATGGGTTAATTTAATAAATTAGTATTTGGAAATTAAATGTTTATTTTGTATAAAATAACCAAAGAAGTTATTGTAAAAATAAAATTTCAAAGTAAAATAACATATATAGTAAAATAAATGAAAAGGGAGAATTAAATATGAAATTATCAGGATTAAGATTAATAACAGCTTTAGCAGGACTTCCTGCTATCGTAGCATTACCAATTATTGGTTGTGGCACAAAAAAAGCCGCAGCAACTACAGTTACTGATAAAGCAATTGATAAGATTACGTTTGAAGAAGCTGATGCTTTTGCAGTTGCTGACGCAGCAGGATGAAAAGATGATGCTATTCTTGCAGCGATTCAGGCAAAAGTTGATACGAAAGTTAAAGCTGCGGATGAGAGCGCTAAAGCGGCTGAGGCAGCATTAGTTGGAGCACTTCCAGCAGCTCCCGGACCAACTAAAAGTGCTGAAGTTAAATTTAGTGTAAAAGCAAAAGATGCTGCTGATGAAACATTTTCAAAAGAATTTACAATTAAAGTTACTCAAACAGGATAGTAATATCGTAATTTAGAAAAAGTGTTAAGAAAATACACTTACAGTTGTAAGTGTATTTTTTTTATAAAAATTATTTATTAATTAAATTCCTTGAAAAACTAATATTTGTTAGTAAAATGTTTATATAACAAAACTTGGAAAGAGGGATTAATTATTTATGAAGTGACTTATACCGTTTTTAGCAAGTTTGACATTAACACCACTAATTATTGTGATGCCATTAGTAAGTTGTAGCAATACTGAGATGAAACAGTCAGGAAGTTTAGATAGTCGGATTAGTAGTTTATCTGATACTGTGGAAATAAAAGATATTTCTCCGGCCAAGTGAAATTCTTTTGGTTTGCAATTATATGCTGTTATGGATTTGATAGAAAAACTTGGAATGGATTTAAATGAAGCGAGAGCTAATTTAAACTTTGATGAAAGTTCTCCGTTTGATACATCCCATAATGTTGTGGAGTTAACGATTACTGTGCGAGCAATGCCAAATAAAGGGAAAGCAAAAAAAGAAGTTAAATATATTTTTACAATGAAAGCAGATAAGCAACTCTTTTTAACTAATATCTTGTAAAATTAGTGATTTCCCAGTAATATAACTTATATAACAATACATGCAAAGGAGAATTAAATATGAAAAAAAGTTTTATATCATTTTTAGCAACCTTAACATTAACCCCCATGACATTGATGACAGTAATGCCGACCGTATCTTGTAGTTTAAAAAGTATTGATGCTCGTATTAATGCGTTACCAGATACTGTGGAAATAAAAGATGTTGATGAGAAATGGTGGGTTTCGCATGACTTAACCGGTCTAATTGTATATGATATACTGATTAAGATAGGATTGCAAATTGATGAAGCGATTGCCCAGATTGATTTTGTTGATCCTGGTGAAATTGATGTAACAGGTACTACTGCCACTGTCGATATTACTGTTAAGGCATTAGAAGGAAAAGGAACAGCATCCAAAACTGTTAAATATAATTTTACTAAAAAAGTAGCAACTTAGATTTTAGTCATTAGTAATATTTAAATCTTAATCATATTAATTTTGAAATACATTTACAAATGTAAGTGTATTTTTCTTTTTAAAAATAATTTTAGGGCGCATAAAGTTTTGTTAGGTGGGTAAAGATTTGAATAATTTTGAAAGAAAAGCAACTAAAAATTTATTACCTTTTTACTTGAAAAATAATTAATAAAACAAAATATTTAATATTAACAAACATATTCTTAATAAAAGGTTATAAAAACTAAGTAAAATGCTTATAAAAACAACATTAAAATAATTTTTTACAACAAAAATCATACATAAGAAATATATACTTAATTTGCATATTGAAATAATTTATAGTAAATGACTATTTTTTCTTTTTTAAAAAATACCTAAGAAAACTAAACGCGACCAAATATGTTAAAATTATTTATTAAAAATAATAAATTTAGTAAAATTATTTATTATTTTAAAATTAAGAGAATTTGTTATAAAATTACCTTAATAAGGAATTTTAGAAAGGTAAAAATATGAAAGATAAGATTTTGCAGTTAATTAAGGAACATAACCGAATTATATTGCTTTGTCATATTATTCCTGATGGTGATGCTTATGGTGTGCAGTTAGGTTTAAAAGAAATAATTAAAACTAATTGACCTAATAAGATTGTCCTAGCAGCGGGAACGAATAGTGATTATTTAAACTTTATTGGGACTATGGATACAGTGCATGATGATGATTTTAAAGATAGTTTAGTTATTATTGGTGATTGTGGTAATTTAGCACGAGTTGATGATGACCGATATAAATTAGCAAAAACTATTATTAAGATTGACCATCATCCCAATGTTGAACCTTATGGTGATATTATTTGAGTTGATGAACAATTTGGTTCAGCTAGTGAAATGATTGCTTTATGAGTTAAGGAATGTAATTTAAAGGTATCATCATTAGCGGCAAGAATTATTTATCATGGAATGGTAACAGATAGTGGTCGTTTTCTTTATTCACGAACTAATGCCAGAACATTTAGTCTTGCTAGTTTTTTATTAATAAAAGGGTTTGATTTAGATCAATTATATCGTGAAATGTATCAAGTTAGTGAAGAAGATTTAAAATTTATGAGTTTTGTTTATGAAAATTATCAAACTTCAACGAAAGGAGTTTTATATTTAGTATTTGATAACAAAACATTAAAGAAATTAGGCATTAATCATAATACTGTTGCTAGTAAGGTCAATCTATTAGCTAATGTTAAAAATAAACCAATTTGAGTATTTTTTTGTGAGGATGAAAATCATAATATTCGTGTTGAACTACGATCAAATAAATTTTTTGTTAATACTGTTGCTAGCAAATATAATGGTGGTGGTCATAATTTTGCTGCGGGAGCACGAATTAATGATTTTAATGATGTTAAAAATATTATTAGTGATTTAGATGAAGTGATTAGTAGAGGAGAACCAAAATAAGTGGTGAATTTGCAGTTTATAACTCATAATGAGGCACAAACAGAAGCATTGGGAGCTATTATTGCTAAATATGCTAAGCCGGGTTTTATTTTGTTGCAAGGAGCATTGGCGGCTGGGAAAACAACATTTACAAGATATTTAGCAAATGCCTTGCAAATTTCAGCGGTAGTTAATTCGCCAACATTTGTTATTATGAATGAGTATGTAATTCCAAAACAATCATTTAAATTAATTCATATGGATGCTTATCGTTTAAATAATGATGAAGATTTAGAAATGTATGAAGAGGCATTTAATAATAATTTAAATATTATTGAATGATATGAAAATGTTTTACAAATTATTGATTTTAATAATGCGTTAATCTTACAATGGAAGATAATTGATGATACTACCAGAGTAATTAATTTGAGTGGTAAGGGTCTTCTTGCAACGCAAGTAATTAAATTTTTACAGGACAATGATTTAAATGTTAAATGTTAAGGCAATTAGTTATTTAGCTCTTAGTGTAGCCTTACTACTATTATTTACTTTTACGCCATTTTTAGGTTATATTCAAATTAGTGTTATTAGTATTACTTTAGTTCCTTGTGTGGTAATGATTATTAGTATTATTTGAATTAAAATTTTAAAGTGGAACCCATTTATTGTTGGTGTTATCTCAGGATTGTTATTAGGATTAAGTTCTTTTTTAGCATCATTTGTGATGGGTGGACCGTTGGCAGTAGTTTTTCAAAATCCATTATTTAGTATTGTACCAAGATTATTAGTTGGTATTGTTTCAGGAATTATATTACAATTTCTAGTATTGCGTTCTAAATTTCGTTATTGATTAACAATTATCATTTGATCATTTTTTGTTATTAGTACTAATTCTTTTACAACTTTAGCAATGATTTATTTTTTAGGAGATGCATTTTTTCCTGACCTTAATGTGTTGCAATATATTAGTTGATTAGCATTAGCAACAAATTATTTACCAGAACTTATGATTACAACTTTAATTATTTTACCAATTGTTAAGGTTATTAATAAAATAGGTTAGCAAAGGAGGATATTTATGAAGTTATTAGTTGATATTGGTAATAGTTTAATTCATTTAGGTGTTTATCAAGAAAATCAAAAAGTATTTTATGAGCAATTATCTAGTAATATTAATGTTGATAAATTATTATCTTGCATGGAAGAAGTTCTTGAACCATTTTTATTAAAAATTCAACGATGTATTGTTAGTAGTGTTAAACCGCAATTTAATTCGGTAATTGAATTATTAGTTGAAAAATATTGTTGGAATTATTTACTTGTTGATAGTGTGTTAAAAACAAATTTAAAATTTGTTTTAGATGATGCTATTACTTTGGGTGCTGATTTAATAGCAGCAGCGGTAGGGGCTGTTAGTATTTATCCAAATCGTAATATAATTATTATTGATATGGGGACAGCAACAACAATTTCGTGTATTAAAGATAATTCGTTTATTGGTGGTGCAATATTGCCAGGATTACTAACAAGTGGTGAAGCTTTAATTGAAAAAGCAGCTTTATTGAAAAAAGATCCTTGATTTTTGCCACCAGAAATGATTGCTAAGAATACTAAAGATTGTTTAAGCGTTGGTATTATTTATGGTCATGCGATGGCAATTAAAGGTATTGTGGAAACTTATCAAAAACAATTAAAAGATTCAGTAGTAATAATATTAGGTGGTAATTATTTTTTTGTTAAAAATATTTTGCAAGATTATCAATTTATTAATGATTTAATTTTTACTGGTTTAAATATTTTAGGAACATTAAATGAAGGTGAAGAATAATGAAAACATTATTTTTAGATACAACAAATGGATATTTAGTAATTATTTTACAAGATGACCGTGGTTTATTAGATAGTTTACAAATTTGAAATCATCAAAAACACACTGAGAAGGCAACAGTTTTAATAGATGAAATGTTAACTAATCATAAATTAAGTTGATTTGATATTGATAGTTTATATTTAACTGTTGGTCCGGGAAGTTATACTGGAATTCGGGTGGGAATTACAATTGCGAAAACAATGAAAGCTGTTAATGAGACCTTGCAAGTTTTTGTTACGAATAGTTTATTATTGCAAGTTGGTAACAAGCAGGCGATTAGTGTTATTAATGCTAAAACTGATCAATTTTTTGTTGCGGTTTATGATAATTTTCATCCGATGGTTTTGGAACAAGTGGTTACAAGAAATAATTTATTATTATTGAAAAAAGAATGAAAAAAATTTAAGTTAATTGAAGATTATCATCGGATTGATGTAGTAGAAAATTTTTTACAAATTAAACATTTATGTAAAAAAGTAACTAATGTTGATGATTTAGAATCATTATATTTAAAGGAATTACAACTTAAAAAGCATTATGAATAAAAATAAAAATTTTGGATGTTATTTTTTAAAATTTTTAGATATAATTACTTATGTGTGATAATCACTATGGAGCAGTACTCAAGTGGTTAAGAGGGCTCCCTGCTAAGGAGTTAGGTCAAGCAATTGGCGCACGAGTTCGAATCTCGTCTGCTCCGCCATTAATTTTAAATAATTTGATATTTGTTGTTAACAACTTTACTTATTGTAAAGTTGTTTTTTTGTGATATTAAGATAAAATTAATACATATTTAAAAAACAATATTTTATTTATAAGGTGGAATTAAATTAATGTTAAATAAAAAAATGCGTTTAGCAATTACTTTTGTTCTTTTAGTACTTTTATTGGTGACTTGTATTTTTATTATTGCTAAATATATTGATTGATTATGAATTATTGGTGTCGTAACAATTTCATTTGGAACTTTAACAGCATTAATTATTTTTGTTTCCAACCGACCAGCACGAACAAAAATTTCTTGAATTATTGCTGTGTATGCGTTACCAATTGTGGGTATTATAATCTTTATTATTTTTGGCCGAACTTATCGTTATACTAAAGCACAAAAGTTTTATTTAAAAAAATATCAAGATTTTTATGCTAAAGAGGATTTTAATTATACGAATAACTTTTTAAAAAATCAAATTAAAGAAGAACGAAGTATTTTACATTTGACTACTAATATATCACAAAGACCACTATATAATCATACGAAAGTTGATTTAATAACTAATGGAATTGAAAAGTTTTCGTTGTTATTTAAAGACTTAGAAAGTGCTGAAAATTATATTCATATTAATTATTTTATTTTAGATGATGGTGAAGTTTTAAAATATTTGACACAGTTATTAATTAAAAAAACTTATCAAGGTGTTAATATTCGCTTAATTTATGATCATGCTGGAAGTTTTTTTACGGTTTATCATGATACAATTCAGAAATTGAAGCGAGCTGGTGTTCATTTAAAAAGATTTTCACCGATAAATTTACCTTTTATTAGTGGTCGTAATAATTATCGTAATCATCGTAAAGATGTTATTATTGATGGCAAGATTGGTTATACGGGAGGCATTAATGTTGGTGATGCTTATTGTCATTTAAGTTCTAAATATGGCTTTTGACGCGATAGTCAAGTTCGTTTGCAAGGTAGTGCTGTTCGTAGTTTAGAATTAATATTTTTACAGGATTGATATTTTACAACTGGCGAGTCGTTAGTGTTTGATAAGAAATTGTTAAAAAATGAACCATATGATGGTAAAACTAGTAATATTGTTCAGGTTATTGATGATGGTCCCAATACTTATGAAACGATTCAAAAGGATATTTATGTTAAAGTTATTTCTAGTGCTAAAAGTCGTATTTGGTTATCAACGCCGTATTTTATCCCAACTGATGATATTGTAACGGCATTAAAAAATGCTGCTAAGTCAGGTGTTGATGTACGATTATTAATGCCAGGAAAAACTGATAAATTTTTTATTCTTGATATTAGTCGTTCATATTATGATGAATTATTTAATTCGGGGATAAAAATTTATGAAATGAGTAAGATTTTTAATCATTCAAAAACAGCATTAATTGATGATAATTTAGTCATTATTGGATCAACTAATTTAGATTTTCGTAGTCTTTATCACGATCATCAAACTATTGTTATTCTTTATGGTGATGCTAATAAGCAACTAGAAAAGAATTATTTATGAGATATTGAAAGAAGTATTCTTTTAACAACATCACCGCTAAAGAAAAAAAATTGATTTTATCGGATAATGATTTTGCCAATTGTTAAAATTTTTGACCCCTTATTTTAGGAAAGGAAAATAATAATGCACAAAACGAAAAAAATTAATAAAAAAATTGCTAAGCAGTTAGAAAAACAAGATTCTCCCGTAAGTTTAGAAAAAAAACCGGAAGTTAAAGAAAGACGAGGTTTTTTTAAACATTTATTTTCAAAAAGCGTTCAAACAATTAATAAAGTTGATATTCATTTTGGATGAACACGAAATGCTACTAAAAGAATTATTAAGCAATTATTATTACAAAAAGTTGATCATTTTTATTTTTATAGTTCCATTGCTAATATTTTTTATATTTTGGAGCAAGGAATTAAACCGGTAAAATCTAAGAAACTTAAAGAAAATGAAAAGTATATTGTTTGAACATATTTAGAAAAAGATGATCATCTTGAATTAGAATTATCTACTAGTAGTCGTCATCAATTTTGAAGTTGATGCTTAGAAAATAAGATTGATTTAACTACGGTGGCAATTTTTTATATTGATTTAGTGAAATTATATGAAAATACTAAAAAAGATTGAGAGTTTAATAATAATTTGCAACGAGTTATCATTAATGAACCAATTAGTGTTAATGCTATTAGAGCAATTTTAATTAAAGATATAGAAATATACAAAAGATTACAACAATATGTTTCTCATCAACAAATTGATATTAAAATATTTTATGGTGATAAAGGCATTATTGAAGAAATTAAAGGAAAGGAGTTAAAAGTTAATGAATAAAAATCTTAATAAAATTACATCGTTGGAGGAAAATTTTAGTCAATGATATACTGATTTGATTGTAAATGGTAATCTAATAGATTATGGAGTAGTTAAAGGAGCACCAATTTTAAAACCGCATGGTTATGCAATTTGAAAAAATATTGTGAAAAACTTAGAAATCAGATTTTTAGAAGTTGAAATTCAAGATGTTTATATGCCTTTATTAATTCCTGAGAGTTTATTAAATCAAGAGAAAGAACATATTCAAGGTTTTGCCCCTGAATGTGCTATTGTTACCAAAGTTGGTGATAAAAATTTAGATGAACCGTTGGTTATTAGACCAACTTCTGAAGTTTTGTTTGGGACATATTTTTCAAAAAATATTTCTAGTTATAAGGACTTACCATTAAAATATAATCAATGAGCGAATGTTATTCGTTGAGAAAAAACAACAAGACCTTTTTTAAGAACAACAGAATTTTTGTGGCAAGAAGGTCATAGTGTTCATAATAATATGGAAGAAGCCCAAAATTGAACGGTAGAAATGATGAATTTATATGTTAAATTTTTTAAAGAAGTTTTAGCCATTGCTGTTCTTAATGGTAAAAAAAGTCTTCATGAAAAGTTTGCTGGTGCTGTTGATACATATAGTTTAGAAGCATTAATGTTAGATGGACAAGCATTACAATCAGCAACTAGTCATTATTTTGCCCAAAACTTTTCTAAAAATTTTGATATTAAGTTTATTAATGCTAACAATAAAGAAGAATATGGTTATCAAACTTCGTGAGGGATGTCAACAAGAGTTATTGGAGCTTTAATTATGTCTCATAGTGATAATAGGGGATTAGTATTACCCCCAATGGTAGCACCAATTCAAGTAGGAATAATTCCGATTCAAGATGATGAGCAAGTAAGAAAACAAGTTAATAGGATTTATCAACAATTAAAAACTAAATATCGTGTTGTCATTGATAATTCTTTAAAGTCATTGGGTTATAAGTTAAGTAATAGTGAAATTCAAGGAGTTTGTTTTCGCATTGAAATTGGGATTCGGGAATTAGAAACTGATAAAGTATTAATTGTGCGCAGAGACACAAAAACAAAATTAATGGTTAAGATTAATGATGTGGAATCATATTTAAAAACTAATATGGAACAAATGCAAAATGATTTATATGCAAGGTCGTTAGAACGATTAGAAGCGCAAGTATTTGTTGTTAATAGTTTTAATGAATATGAACAACAATTAAAAACAAAAACGGGATTTTTTGGTGCTTGATTTTGTAATCGTATTGAGTGTGAAGCAGAAATTAAGCAGTTAACTAGTACTGTTAGTCGTTGTCAAGATTTAGAAAAGCAGGTTGAAGAAAATTCTAAATGTTTTAAATGTAATCAAAGAGCAAAAGGTCATTTTTATTTTGCGCGGGCATATTAAATAGGAGGAAGAATTTAATGAATTGATTAGCTGAAATTGCTAAATTATTGAAAGAAAAAAAGGGTATCAAAGTAAAAATATCATTAGAAACTAATTTCCGTAATTTAGGTTTGGACTCTTTAGAATTAATGGATTTAATTATTTTAGCAGAAGAAGAATATAAATTTCGGATTCCTGATAATAAGTTAAGTGATATTAATACTGTTCAGGATTTAATAATTATTATTGAAGAAGTAGTAAATAGTAATAGTTAAAAAGGGCGTTAAAATTGTGAAATGAGATTATGAAAAATTAACGCAAGTATTAAAAAATAAAGGACATCGTTTAACTAATATTAGATTAGCAATATTAAAATTATTATTAAAGAAGCAACATCTAAATATTAATGGCATTATTAGAGAACTGAAAAAAGAAAATGATGAACATAAGAATATTAATGTCATGTCAGTTTATAATACTTTAGATTTGTTTTTGCAAGAAGAATTGATTTATCTTAATGTTTTTAATGGCCGAGATATTGTTTTTGAATTATCAAATCCTGTCTTAGTTCATTTAGTTTGTGAAACTTGTCATAAGGTTATTCATCTTAGTGAAGATATGCATTTAAGTGATCAAGATTTTCAAGATAATTTGAAAAAATTAGAAGAAAAATTACAAAATGCTGATTTTAAACCTGTACATTATAAATTAGAAGCACATGGAATTTGTATATCTTGTCAGGAAAAAAACAAGAAGGTAATAAATAATCTTTAAAATTTCTTTATAATTTACTTTGTCATTTTTAATAACTTTGATAGAATATATTTATTGTAGGGGTATAGTTCAATGGTAGAACGGCGGTCTTCAAAACCGCGCGCTTGTGGGTTCAAATCCTGCTACCCCTGCCAATAAAATTAGTTATTAAGGATGATAGCAATATAAAAATAACCATTATTGGTATTATCTTACAAACTGGTTATTTTTATATTTTTAATGAAGAATATTTCATTTTTTGGAAAGTTTACCTAAATTTATCTGATGAAATGTTTTTGCGATATAATTCAAAATTATCAGGAAGATAATATAAATGAAATAAGGAGGCCATTTTGGAAGATTTTGATTTTATTAAGAAATTAAAGCATATAAAATTTAATGAAGACAATGTTATTAACGCCAGTATTGCTGCATTTATTTTAAATAACTTAGAACAAATTGATGAATGAACATCAACAAGTGTTGCTGATGCTTGTTTTACTTCTTCTAGTTCAATAATTCGCTTTTGTCAAAAATTAAATCTAAGTGGTTGAACGGAATTGAAGTATCAATTAAAAGTTGTTAATCAAAGAATTAAAAATTCAGGACGACAAGTTAATACTAATTTGCAATTGAAAAGTAATATTACCTATTTTTTTAATGAATATGTGAAAATAAGAGATGAGGATAATAATCGATTATATTTAGATTTTATTAATAAAGATAATGATTTAATTGTTAAAAAAATTATTGATGCAAAAACAATCTTTATTTTTGGTTTTGGAATTTCATATTATCCTGCTATTTCTTTCGCACAAAGATTAAGATGAGTAAATAAAAATGTTATTTGTGAGAATGATATTAATGTTATTTATTCGTACTTGCCATTAGTTACTGCTGATGATGTTGTTATTTGCCTATCATTAAGTGGTACAAATAATTTAATTGGTGAAATAATTGAAGAATTAAAAGATAAAGCTTACTCAATTGGTATTTTTAGCAAAGAAACAAAATTAGCTAAAAGTTTTAAATCCTATTTTGTAATTAAATCTGAAGAAGAACAATTATGAAGTGTTTTTTCAATTAGATTGCAATTATTAATGCAATTATTAGATTTCTTGTATGCAAAAATAATTAATTTTAAGTTATAAGTTAAAATAAAGGTAGGACTAAATTTAAATGGAATTTAAACATATTTTTAGTAATTTTAAAAAACTTAAACTGCTATCAAGTAATTTTCAACCAAGAAATACTTTAAAGCATTTTCGCAATAAAACAAGTTCAGGATTACAAAAACTTGCTAAATCATTAATGTTTCCGATTGCTATTTTACCTATCGCGGCAATATTAAGTCGTGTGGGCGGATTAATGATGGCTAAAGATTTTGGAATTACTGAGAACAGTGTTATTTGATATATTGGTTCAGTATTGCAACTTATTGGTGGCAGTGCTTTTGATAATCTTTCTGTTCTTTTTGCTATTGGCATAGCTTTTGGTTTTGCTAAAGATAATCGTGGTGAAGCAGCTCTTATTGGTTTTTTTGCTTATACAATATTAATTGGTCTAATGACGATATTACCAAAAATTGTTTATTCAACAATTTTATTAGATGTTAACTTAGAAAATAAATCAAAACTTTTATATCAACTTAAAGGCAATGAAGTTATTTATTCTATTGATATGGGAGTTCTGAGTGGCATCATTGCTGGTATATTAGCAGCTACTTGTTATAATCGTTTTCAATCCATTAAGTTGCCAACTGCTTTGTCATTTTTTTCGGGAAGAAGATTTGTGCCATTAGTTGTTATTTTAGTTTCTTTACCAGTTGCTATTTTAGTGGCAATAATTTGACCTTGACTTCAGTTAGGACTTTTAACTTTTGGACAAGCTATTATTCCTGAAAAAGTTGACAATTCAACCCGTCATATTCAATGAGGGGTTGCTAGCGTTTATACAATGTTTAATAGAGCATTAAATGCTAGTGGTTTAATGCGTGTTTTTAATATTTATTTTTTTTGACAACACCCTTTTGTTACTTCAGAGAATGGAACAGTTATTAATGGTGATATTCCTGCATTTCTTAGTAATGATTTAGTTGTTGGTGCCGGATTATTTCAAAGTGGGTTTTTCCCCATTATGATGTTTGGATTACCAGCTGCTGCCTTGGCGATCATCAAATGTGCTCATCCTGACCAAAGAAAAAAAGTTATGGCATTATTACTTGGAGCGGCGTCAGTTTCATTTTTAACGGGGATTACTGAACCGTTAGAATTTAGTTTTATTTATGCAGCCCCAATATTATTTTTTGTTCATATTGTCTTATCAGGGATTATTGCTGCAATTACTGTTGGTTTAGGAATTCGGATTGGTTTTGGGTTTTCTGCTGGTTTTATTGATTATGTTTTAAGTTTTTATCAATCAATGAAAATTGCTAAAATAACTTGGGAGTCTGGTATTGCCCAAGTGCTAGCAAATCCGGCTTGAATATTACCAATTGGTATTCTAAGCGGGGGCGCTTATTACTTTTCTTTTAATTATTTGATTAAGAAGTTTAATTATCAGACATTAGGTCGCGAGCAAACTGTTAGTGAAATAGAAAATTTGGATAATAGTTTACCACTGTCTTCTTATCAGTTATTAGCCAGAAAAATTTTGGATATTTTAGGTAAAGATAATATTATTAGTGTTGGTAATTGTGTCACAAGGGTGAGAATTGTTGTTAAAAATGTTGATGCTGGAAAAATTGAACAATTAAATAAAGTCAGATTTGAAGTAAGAGGGATTGCTAATAATAAACTTAATCCGAAAATGGTTTCAGACAAAGATTTACAACTGATTGTTAGCAATGATGCCCAATTTATTGTTGATGAATTAGAAAAATTGCTTCAGGCATCAAAAGAGTTGTTGGCAACTAATTTTTAAAAATAGAAAATAGTTTTTATTTTAAAAGCATTAAAATAAGGTGACAGGGGATTATTGTTAGTGCTGTAAATAAAAAAGGTAGCGTTGCTACCTTTTTCTTTGTTAATTTTTTTTATTGTTTAACAACAATAATTCCTACGGAGTTAACACCGGCATGACTGACAAAGCAGTTAGGGAGGAATGCTTTTTTGATTTTAAGTTCAGGGTGGTTGGTTATAATTTTGTTAATAATTGTGGTGACCTTTTTATCACATTGTGATGTGAGAATTTCTAAGATATAATTTTCATTTTTAATAAATTCTTTAATTTTTGTGATTACACTTTCAATAGCGTTGTTTAAGGTTCTGGCAATTCCACTTTTTTCCGATATTTCGCCGAATTTAATAATGACTTTAACGCGGATTAAACTTATTAGGGAAGCAACAACAGATTTGGCACGACCACCTTTAGAAAGTCGCGAGATATCTTCAGGGATAATGTAAATTAAACTATTTTTTTTAACTTGGGTTACCATTTTATTAATATCATTAATGTTGCCCCCATTAGCTACAATTTCAGTAGCTTTGATTGCTAATGTACTATTAAATGTAGCAGCGCCGTTAGTATCAATAATATGAACGCGGTTTTTAAATTCACTTTCTTGTGATAACATATAGGCATTTTGGTATTGACCAGATAATCCTTTAGCAATCGGAATAAAGATAATTTCATCATTTCCTTCAGCTAGTAGTTTTCGCCATAAGCTCATTAGTTTCCCCGGTGATGATTGACTAGTTTTAGTATATTCACCATTTTTAACACGAGCATAAAAATTAGATTTTTTAATATCACTAGTGGTATCTTCAATTTCAGTTTTATCTTCAAAACTTATTAATAAAGGAATGATATTAATATTTTTTTCTTTTAGCGTTGTAAGGTCAAGGTTGCTAGATGAGTCAACAATAATAGCAATTTTCTTATTTGTGTTAGACATTTTTTTCTCCTTTACTTTATTCAATATACAAGTACAAATGTATTATATCCGGTGTGAGCAGCAATAACATTAGATATTAAACTCATATGTTTAATTGTAAATTTTTCTTTAGTAATGATTTTAATTACTTCTTCTTTTAATTCCGTATCACATAATGAATGCATAATTGTTAATTCGCCAGCACTGTCATAGCGTTTTTTGATTTCTTTTAAAACTTCTTTAATTGCTTTTTTAAATGTTCTGGTTTTATCAAATTTATCAATAAAACCATTAAATTCTAGGATTGGTTTAATTTTCAATAAATTAGCTAGGGTAGCAGCAGCACTGCTAATTCTACCACCACGAACCAATGTATCTAATTGATATGGAAGAATGAAGGCACAATATTTTGTTTTCTGTTCATCAATAAAACCTTGTAATTCATTAATAGGTCGTTCTTGTAAAAATAGTTTTGCGCGGTTAATCATTTCTTTATTAATGTCGCCAACTGCTTCGCTATCAATTATATAGACTTTGTTTTTATAAACATTATCTTGAGCTAGTAATATTGCACTTTGATATTGTCCTGATAGATGGGAAGAAATTGGAAAGAAAAGAATTTGTTCATATTCTTGTAGTAGTTCATCTCATTTTTCTTTTAAAATTCCTGGTGGCGTTTGACTGGTTTTAATTGGTTCAGTTTCTAAAATTTTATAAAATTTATCAATAGTAATTTCTTTGTTATTGTCAGCAATAGTTTTATTGTTAATATTTATCATTAAAGGAACAAATGCCATATTATGTTCTTTTGCCTGTTCTTCATCATAACCAGTTGCTGAGTCCACTAAGATAATGTATTGCTTCATTAATTTTACACCTCACCAATCTCTATTTTGTTTATTAATCAATTATAAACTTTGATATAATATTATTCAAGAAAAGAAATAGTAAAGGATAATTTGATGATAAGAATAGCAAAATTTGTAATCAAAAAAAGAAATTTTCTTAAAAACTATATTACAATATTTATTAAGTAGTAAAATTGATATATTAAAACTAATAATTATATAAGAGATTTGAGGCTATTTAAATGACAAAATTTAAATTTGATGTTCGTATTAAAGAAGGCTATTATAGTGCGATTTATTTTTTAAAAACCCAAAAAATTCTTAAAAAGTATTTTCCTAATAATATTGTTACGATGCAATTTTTTCAAAGACAAGATAATGTTATGCTTTGTGGTATTGATGAAATTGTGGCATTATTGAAAGAATTTGTAACGCCATTAGAAAAAATATCTGTTTATGCTTTAAATGATGGTGATATTATTAAAGCTAATATTCCGGTTTTAAAAATAACCGGTCCTTATCATTTATTTGGTTACTTAGAAGGAATTATTGATGGCATTTTAGCAAGAAGAAGTAGTGTTGCTACTAATTGTAATGAGATTTTAAAAGTTAGTAATGATAAACCAATCATCTTTATGTTTGATCGTAATGATGACTATCTTAATCAACAAGGTGATGGTTATGCTGCATATATTGCTGGTATTAAATCACAAGTTACGAGAGCACAAACTGAATGATGAAATAATCAAGAAATATTGGTTGGGACAATGCCCCACGCTTTAATTCATGGTTTTAATGGTGATATTATTAAATCTTTAGAAGCTTATAGTGAATTATTTCCTAATGATAAGTTAGTAGCATTAGTTGATTTTGATAATGATGTTATTAATACTAGTTTAAAAGTATGTCGTCATTTTCAAAATCGTCTTAGTGCTGTTCGGGTTGATACTAGCATTAGTTTAGTTGATAAATATTTTACTGTTAAAGAAAATCAAGAGAAATATTATAATGAAAATATTATGGGTATAAATCCAATTTTAATTAAGGCTTTAAGAAAAGCAATGGATGATGAAGGTTTTAATAATGTAAAAATTATTGTTAGTTCTGGATTTGATAAAGCGAAGATTAGTTGATTTGCTAGTGATAATACCCCCGTAGATTTTTATGGTGTGGGAGCAACTATTGGTAAGTTTGATATTCATTTTACTGGTGATTTAGTGCAATTAAATAATAAAAATTTTGCTAAAGTTGGTCGTGAAAATATTGAAAATGATAAGTTAGTACAAAAAATCTAATTTTGATTATGTTATAATTTAAAAGAACGAATGCTTCTTTTAAAAGGAGGGTCATAATGAATACTAATGATTTTAAAATTAAATATGGATTAAATGGTCCATTATCAAAACTTTATGAAGAAAATAGTCATCAGCAAAAAATTGCAGAGTCAAAAATTGCTGAAAATCGTCGTAAACAAAGAAATTGAATGCAACAAAAGCAAGTATATGGTTATGAACCAACAGAGATTATTTCACCAATTACAGGTTCTAATGCTAATAAAGCAAATATTGCTAGTGATAAACCAAAAGATTTTTCATTAGTAAATAATATTTATAGTATTAGACCACAATCATTAGTTAGAACAACAAAGACTTATAGTTCAATTGAAGAATATGTTAATGAGCATGTTCAGCAAGAAATTATTAATCGTAAAATTCAAAAATATCAAGATTTTTCAATATATGTTGAAGGAAGAAATATGACAAGAAATGTTAATCCAATTCCAATTGATTTTATTAATCGAAAAAGTGATAACAGTGTTAATTTAGCAACTAATGATGCACATTATGATGATACTAGTTATATTCGGGCGCAAAGTTATGTTAATCGTTTTAATGATATTCATCAACGCGCTAGTAAATTTTATGATCAACAGCAAGTTACTGAAAAAAATCGTAGCATTGTTAATTTAATTGATGAAAAACAAAAATAAGAGAAAGAATGGTAAGAAATGGAATTTTTAGAAGAATTGCAAGCCCGAGGACTTTTAAAACAAGTTACTAATAGTGAAAAAATAAAACAGGCTAAGAATAGTAATGCTAGTGTTTATTGTGGTATTGATCCAACAGCAACATCATTGCATGTGGGGCATTTATTACAAATTGTTTTATTATATCGCTTTTCATTAGCGGGTTTTAAACCGCTTGCTGTTATTGGTGGAGCCACGGCAATGATTGGTGATCCGAGTTTTAAAGTTGAAGAAAGAAAATTGTTAGATGCTAAAACAGTAAAATTAAATAGTGATGCGCTTGCTTTACAATTAGATAAATTATTAGATCATAATATTAAAGTTTTAAATAATGATGATTGAATAGCAAAATTAAATTTAATTGATTATTTAAGAGATTTGGGGAAAGAGTTTACGATTAATTATATGCTTGATAAGGAATCAATTAAAACAAGACTCGCAACAGGAATTTCTTATACTGAATTTTCTTATATGCTTTTACAAGCATATGATTTTTGGTATTTATATAAGAATTATCAATGTTTAGTGCAAATTGGTGGTAGTGACCAATGAGGGAATATTACTGCTGGAATTGAATTGATTCGTAAAAAAGAACAAGATAATCATTTAGCAAGTGGGTTAACGATTGAATTATTAACGCAAAGTAATGGTGTTAAGTTTGGTAAAACTGAGCAAGGAACAATTTGGTTAGATGCTAATTTAACATCCCCATATATTTTGTATCAGTTTTTTGTTAATCAAAATGATGCTGATGTTGAAAAACTTTTAAAATGATTAACTTTGTTATCATTAGATGATATTTTGCAAATAATGGCAAAACATAATGTTAATAAGGCTAAAAGACATGCCCAAAAGGTATTAGCAAAAGAAATTGTTGCTTTTGTTCATTCCCAACAAGAAGTTATGATGGCGATTAATATTAGTGAAGTATTATTTTCACAAAAAGTTATGCAATTACAAATGAGTGAAATTCAACAAATGAAAAATGCTGTTCCGTGAATAACTGTTAGTCAAGAACATAAACTTATTGATTTACTTTTATTACTTGAAGTATGTAGTTCTAAAACTCAAGTTCGGGAACTATTAAAGAGTAATGCTATTTATGTTAATGAGCAACTGATTACTGATGAAAACTATATATTATCTAAAGATAAATTGCTATATAATAAAATAATTTTTATTCGTAAAGGTAAACAACATTATTATATTGTTGAAGTTAATAGTCATTAATGTTTAAAACAATAAGTTATTTTCATAAAAATTTATCTTGTTTTTTTAAATATTTTATTGCATAATGTGTATATAATTTTAAATAGAATTTAGCAGTTAGAAATGTATTTTGTAATAAAAAATAAAGAAGCTTAATGATTAAGCTTCTTTATTTTTTTAATAATTTGTTTAAAGAAAATTGCTTAAAAATGGAGGAGCATTATGCCACAAGATATTAAAACTGTTATTACTAATCAAATTAAACAAGATATCAATGAAAATATTAAAGATGATATTGTATTAAAAGCGAAGTTTTTTAAGATGATATATTTACAAACTAAAAATGGGGATAATAATATGTTTCCTAAACTTTTAGTTTATCTTTCTTGTATGAGTGAAAATCGTAATGCTAACATTTCTAAAGAAAATATTGATAGTTTAGTTAGTTTAGTTGAAAATAATAATATTTTAGAATTTAAAGAAAAACTTGAAATAATAACAAATTATAATTTTGTTAGTGAAGCGATTACTAAGAGCAAAGAATTTTATTATAACTTTGTTTATAATAAAAAAGATATTGATGAATTTTTTGATAATTTAGGTTCTTTAACGGAATTAAATGAACAGTTTACTAGTTTTATTAATAAGAATTATTATTTTGATTATAAAGAAAAAACTTTTAAACAAAGTAGTCAAAATTGAACCGAAGAAAAGGGATGTGAATTTTTAAGAAATAGCGAGGTACTTACTAAATTAAATAACAATAATAATTTTCTTAAAGCAACTATTGTTAATGAAATAAAAAATGATTCGTCATCAATTTTATTGACAACAAATGATAAATTACCAAAAGATTCTCTGTCAATTGTAACAAAAAACAAAGTTGTTAAAAATAATGTTAGTTGTTTTACAAAGGAACTGGTTAATAAGCGCCGAGCAGTTCCACAGTCTAAGCTAAAAAAAGTGGTTAGTTTAGATGAAATTGATAATCTATTTGATAAGTATATTAAAAGTGTTTCTGATTATGCAAATTTATATGAAAGTGTTGGTAAAACACTAAGTAAATTATATTTACAATATCAAAGTGAAGATAATTTTAAATTATTTTTTGAGAATGAAAAAATTGGCAGTAATTTAAATGAATTAGGAAAAAATGAAATTAAGAAATTATATCAAATTTGAAACAAAGATTATTCGCACAAAACTAATGATGAACTTTTAATGACAACAAGCAAATAAATTAAATTTGTTTTTAATGCATCACTATATACCTAAGGATGATAAGGAAAGAAATGAAATTATTCAATTAATAAATAATTTAGAAAATAGTCAAAACATTAATTTAAGTGAAAAAATTAATAGTAAAAGAATTTTTGAAGGTTTAAAGTTATTAGAAGACAAAAAATATTATCAAAGATGACCTGATAGAAATCATTTATTAATTGAAAGTTATAAAATTTTATTAACTGATGTTTGAAAAAAATCTTTTGAACCTGATTTTGAACAAACAGTTAAATTTTTAAGTAAAACCTTTGATGACATTACGAGTAAAACTGTGAGTTTTCTTAATTCGTCAATTTATTCAAAAGCTGAATGTTTACAGTGAATGGAACAAGGAGAGGAATTAAGTAAAAGGAGTATTAGTATTACCTTATACTTAATGCCTGAATATGAACACGCGACGCATTCGCATAAAAAACAATTAAAAGTTGCTTATAGTAAATTTCAAAAGTTCATTGATGATAAAAAATATGAAAAAATTTGTGATATCTTAGATAAATATAGTTTATTTCAACGCAGTTCAAAATTAAATAATTCTTTTAGAAGAAAAAATATTATTTCTAAATATGTTAATAAAATAGTAACTGATGAAGAAGTTTCTTTTATTGATTGTTTACGAAAAAAATGCAAGTTATTTTCTGAAAATGGAACAAGGAGTCGTTTATACATAATGCCATTAATATCGCATCAAAATAAAGTTAAAGAAGAGTTATTTCCTAAACAAGAAGATAATTTAAAGTTAATCCAACCTGTTTATCAAGAAGTGCTAATAGGTGCTAATAATAAGAAAAATAAGCGAGACTCTAAAAGTGATGTTATTGATTTTAGTCATTTAAGTTCGCAAGAAGAACTTTGCATTTCAGAGATAGATAACAATGAGAAACAACAAAAACGAAAAGAAAAAGCAGAATCATTAAAAAAGCAATATAACGAAATAAGTGAATAATAATTAAAAGTTAGCTAAATGAATAGGAAGTTTTAAGGATGAATAATGAGATATTTTTAATGCAAATAAATGGGTTGCTAGTAAGAATTCCGCAATTTTTATGTCAAATATTGGCATTAAATACTAATAGAAATATGCAATTACAACAAGTTGAAGAGCAACTGAGTAATCCGTTAACTTTACAACATATGCAAGAAAGATATGCTGATGCGACTAATTTAGCATTTTTACAAGAACAATTGCGAACATTTCAACAAAATTGTTTTAATAATTGAGAAAATGTTGATTGGCAAACAAGAAATTCACAAATTATTTTTGTTAGTGAAAATCTTAGTAATATTTTAGGAATTGCTAGAATGCCAATAGAATTATCGATTCAAGAGCAAAGTAATTTTATTATATCAAGATTATGAGAAAATGCTAATAATGATGTTGACGGCGGATATATTCCCCTGCATCTCGCTATTTTAGAAGGTAATATCCCGCTAACACAGTTATTGTTACAATGTGATAGTAGTAATGTTAATTTTCAGACACCCAATAATGAAACATCGCTTCATCTAGCTACGCGTACTAATAATATTAGATTAAGTGAATTATTACTTGCCAATGGTGCCAATGTTGATGTTCAAGATAATGGCAATCTGACAGCCCTTTATAATGCTGTTGATAATAATAATTTAGTATTAGCTAGTTTATTAGTAGAAGCTGGTGCTGACCCAAATTTACCTGATGAAGAATCTGAAGAGGATCTGCCACTTCATCTTGCTGTCCATCACGATAATCTTTTATTAGTACAACTTTTACTAGAAAATGGTGCAAATCCTAATTTACAAAATGAAAATAGTGAAACCCCGCTTCATCTTGCAATGCGGAGCATTAATGTTTTGCCATTAGCTCGGTGCTTATTTAGCATATGCTGCTGATATTAATGCCCAAAATGATAGTGAAGAGACAGCCCTTAATATTGCTGTGCGTTGTGCTAATTATGATGCGGTCCATTTATTAGTAACCAATGGTGCTGATGTGACAATACTAGATTCTGAAAATCAATCACCAATTTATTTAACTTTACTTGATGATGATTTAAAAATGATTAAGTTATTTATTGAGTATGGTGCTGATGTTAATTGTTGTACTTCTAGTGGTGATACGCCTCTACATTTAGCGTTAAATGAAAATGACTTTGAATTAGCACAATTATTTATTGAAAGGGGTGCTAATCCAGATATTCTATTTAATGATAATAATACCCCGTTACATATCGCAAGTCGCAATTTTGCCGGATTAACATTTATGCAAATGTTAATTCAACAAGGTGTTAATGTAAATACTACTAATATGGTGGGTAGTATGCCAATTCATGAAGCGACATTTGTAAATAATATTTCAGCAATGCAATTATTAATTAGTGAAGGAGCTAGTGTCAATGTTATTAATAATATTGGAGCGCCATTGCATATTACAATAATTACTGGTGCGATTACAACAGCAACTTTTTTATTAAGAAATCGGGCTGATGTCAATATTAGAAATAATAATCTTGATACGCCATTACACTTAGCAGCTATGGGGAAAGATTTTAAAATGGTGAAGCTATTACTAGAAAATGGTGCTAATGTTAATGTGCAAGATTATTGTGGTCTTACGCCCTTACACTGAGCAGTTTATAATAGTGATGTCATAACAACTACTATTCTCTTAGAAGCAAACGCTAATATTAATATTAGAGGATTAAATGGGGCCACACCATTTGAACTTGGAGAATATTTTAATAATTTTGAAATAAGAAATTTGATGTGAGAACAAGTTAATAAGAATATTAAGAAAAGTGATGCTAATATTTGTTTAGTGGAAAAAAATATTCAGCAACAACAGGAAGGTTTATTTAATGATAAAAAATGTCACAAGCAAAAAATAGAAGTGGCAACAAATAATAGAAATTCTAAGAAATTTAAAGTTAATGAAATTTCACAAAAAGATTTAGACGAAGCAGGAACATCATCAGGAATTACAATGAATACTAATACTAAAATAAATATCCAGCCAGAACCGAGTTGTCCTTTACCAAATTTATCAGAATATACTTTTATAGATGAAGAAATGTCAGAACAAAACCAAAACAAAAAAAAGAATGATGATTTAATCAAGCAGATGCTAGAAGATAGAGAAAGAAAGAATAGAAAAAGAAAGAGCAGAGAAAGAGAAGATCTTTTATAACTTTAAATAGTAAAAAGACTTAGAGGATTATCACTCTAAGTCTTTTTACTTATCTTTAATTATACTTAATTTATTATTAAATAATACGGTTATATCATTCAACAATTAAAGATTCATTAA
Source organism: Spiroplasma endosymbiont of Dilophus febrilis (assembly GCF_964030685.1). Lineage (NCBI taxonomy): Bacteria > Bacillati > Mycoplasmatota > Mollicutes > Entomoplasmatales > Spiroplasmataceae > Spiroplasma > Spiroplasma endosymbiont of Dilophus febrilis. The sequence goes on along the minus strand of NZ_OZ034912.1, from coordinate 786,377 downwards.
TTTCCGAATTTAATTCATTTCTTTCAGGATAACGAATGTAAGTTCCAACAATATTTTTGCGATCAAAGCTAACAAATTCCAATGTTCCAGCATTTAATTCAATTGCTTCTAACAGTTTTGGATTGTTCTTATAATTTTCTTTAATTGTAATCTTATCATTAGGTGATACACGATAAGAAGGGATATTAACTTTCTTATTATTTACTAATATATGACTGTGATTAACTAATTGGCGAGCTGCACTTCTTGTTCTTGCTAAACCTAAACGATAAACAATGTTATCTAAACGAGATTCTAATAAAATTAAAAAGTTAGTTCCTGTAACACCACTCATTTTTTTGGCTTTTAAAAATGTATTTCGAAATTGTTTTTCATTTAAACCATACATATATCTTACTTTTTGTTTTTCTTGTTGTTGTAAACCATAGTTAGATAATTTTCTTCTTCTTGCTCCGTGTTGTCCTGGGGCAGTTGTGCGCTTTTTTCCTTTAGCAAATTCTTTTCCAGTTTCTAAAATTGAAAATCCAACTCTTCTTGCAATTCTAAAAATAGCTCCTGTATATCTTGACATAATAAAAACTCCCTTATCAATATATTTGACATTATAAAATCAGTGAGTTTAAATTAAACTCTAATTAAGATAGATTACTATTCGCCATTGCAGCAAAGGCTACTTAAAGTAAAAGATTAAGCAATCTATTTGCAACTTAATTATGTTTAAAAGCTGTGATTTAATTGTCTTTAAGTATTATATAAATTACTTTCTTAAATGTCAATACAAGTTTATTTAAGGTCGCGTTTAGTTTTCTTAGGTATTTTTTAAAAAAGAAAAAATAGTCATTTACTATAAATTATTTCAATATGCAAATTAAGTATATATTTCTTATGTATGATTTTTGTTGTAAAAAATTATTTTAATGTTGTTTTTATAAGCATTTTACTTAGTTTTTATAACCTTTTATTAAGAATATGTTTGTTAATATTAAATATTTTGTTTTATTAATTATTTTTCAAGTAAAAAGGTAATAAATTTTTAGTTGCTTTTCTTTCAAAATTATTCAAATCTTTACCCACCTAACAAAACTTTATGCGCCCATACAACTGCTTAATAGTAATATTCGTGCAAAATCTAATGTTATTCGGAAGGCATATCATAATTTTTGAGACTGTAAAAAACTTACATTCTTAACTCTTACTTATGCTGATGTTAATGAATTTGACATTAGAAAATGTAAGCGTGATTTAAATAAATTTTTTAAAAAATTAAAATATTGATTTAAAGTTAAAAATAAAAATATTAAGTATTTGTATACATATGAATATCAGAAACGAGGCGTTATTCATTTTCATATTTTAATCACCGAAAAAATACCCCATAAAATTATTTTACAATTTTGACCTTACGGAATTAATAAAAATATTAGAGTTCGTGAAAACACTAATGAAATGGTTGTAAAATATTGCTCCAAATATATAACTAAAAATGTCCTGAATGAAAAGTCATTAAACCAGTATGACTTAAATATCAAGGCTTATCAATTTTCTTATAACTGTCAAAACCCCATTACTAGAAAACAAGTATTTACCGATACTTTGAATAATATTGTTAATAGAACTGTAAATTCTGAATTTGTAAAATACTTAAAATCAACAGTTAATAAATTTAAAACTAAAATGTGTGGAGCAATCTATGAATTTAAAAATATTGATTATGTAGATTTTGAGAGTGCAAATTATGCTTCCTTAGAAAGCTTAAGATTTAGAAATCAACTAAGAAAAATGAAACATTAGGAGTTAAAAAATGAAAGAAAAAGTGCAATTTAAAATAAGAATTAAAAATTGATTTAAAAATCATTGGTTAAAAATATTACTTAGCATTGTTTTTATTTTTATAAATTTAATACTTTGAACTTTAACTTTATTAGATACTAAGTGGATAATGGGAACAAATAGTGAATTTATTGATTTTATTGAAAAAGATATGTATAAGTTTTTTGGTTTAAATACTGTTATTATGTTGCTCGGATTGTTTGTTTATTGATTTGGTAGTGCGATATTTATTGCTTTTCAAGTTGAAAAATTAGTTTGACTTATTGTTAAGAAAATTAAGCAAAAAAGAGCTTTGAAAAATCAAACTAAACAAACTCATTAATTCTTTAAAAAAATATTGATGGACAATTTTGCCTTACATTTTTATGATTACTATCTTTTTCATTCCATTTTTAAAATTGGAAATTAATGATTTGAAATTATTATATGAAAAATTTGAAGCATTAATTTCACTTATGATACTAGGGTATTTAGATATATGCATTACAATAGCAGTAGTTATAAACTGTAGCATTGAGTGACTTATTAAAAAAATCAAAATTAAAAGAACGAAAAACCAAACTTTAAATAGAAAGGAAATTGAAAAATAATGGCAATATTTAGTCTAATATGTTTTATCTTATTAACCTTACTACTCGCTTTTGCTGTTGCTTGGGGTTTGTGGCGTTGAATGAACGATGTTAAAAAGTATGGTAAACAAGCAAAAGAAATTAAAGGGGATTTTAGTAAAAAAGAAAAACGCTTCATTGTTAAATTATCTTATTTAACTGAAAAAAATGATAAACAAAATCAAGAAATCCAAACGAAAGGATAAAGCAATGTTAAAAGATGTAATTATTAAGTTAATTGAATTAATTTATCCAACTGCTGATTTACCGCCCCAAGTAGTATTTTTGTTCTCAATTCTTGTAATCATTGTGTTATTTGCCAGTTTCATTGCGATTCTCTTTCTTCCGATTAAGTGTTTATTTCAATGTTTCTAGTTGTTTGAAAAGATTTAAATTGAGAACAAATTAAACAAACTTTCTGAGATTTGTTTATCCAAATTACAACTATTCCAGCTCATATTGCTGGTGGTAAAGAAATTAATTTAACTGAAGAACCACTTTGACTTTTAACAACCAACATCGCTTTTTGATTACTAACAACAGTTATTATCTTATTTATGTTGATTTTATTTTATAAAGTTAAATCTTATTTTTGTTAATAAATATAGGATAAATATTTTGAAAAGAAAGGGGGTGATTATATGTTTACAACTTTCTTAGCTGATGCACCAGTAGCAATTACCGGAAAACAAGCCATTAGTAATTTGTGAGATAGTATGGTAGGACTTTTTGGAAAAATCTGAAGCGACATTATCAGTGAACAAATGCCATTAGTAGTAGATTTCTTTGCTACTTATTGAATTTTTTTATTTCCGGCAATTGTTGGATTATTCTTATTTGCTTTTGGAATGTTTGAAAAACTACTATTAAGAGTTCGTTAATAGTAATTAAAAAAATAAAGGAGTGCGATAATGCTTAAATTTCTAAAAAATATCTGTGAAAAAATCAATGACTTTGTTAGCTTAAATCGCACTTTCTTTATTATTTCTTGATATTATTATGCTTTTCTTGTTGTTATTAATCCACAATATTGAGTTTCATTTTTTCATATCATCGGTATTATCTTAAATTGTTTAATTTTAATTACTAAATTTATGCAATGAGTTAATCGTAAATCTTTTATTAATTTTTTATTCAAATCACCATTAAATATTGTGATTGGTTCATTGGGAACTGGAAAAACTGCTTTATTAGTTTTTGCTTCAAAACTTTTAGGTAAGAAAAAATGAAAGACGACTTCAACATTTCCAATTTTAGACCAACAAATGTTATCTTTGGGGCATATGTCGTTATTGGATAATGAATATCCAATATTAGAAGAAAAACATTTATTGTTATGAGACGAAACCAATTTATTTTTAGAAGGAACCGATTATAAAGAAAATGATAAATCAACCCAAGGTTTACAAGAATATTTTGCTCTTGTTAGACATTTTGGTCATATTGTTCTAGCCAGTGGCCAACGCCCTGAACATATTTGGGTCAAAGTTAGAGATATTGCTAATTCGGTTATTGTTGGTATTACTAAGAAATCAGTTAATTTTTTTCGCCCCTACCTAAAGGTTGTCTATGGCACTTTTAAATCTGTAGAAGAATACGAACGCTGACGCACGAGTTTAATTGATGCTAAAAATAATAAAAAAGGTCGTAAAACTAAATATCGTAATATTCCGGAATTAGATATCTACTTTTTTAAATTAAAAATTCCAATGTCCGTTTTAGAGTGTTACGACAATAAGTATTTATCTTTTTTACGCCCCGTTGCTAATCGCATTGTTGTTGACACTTATGAAGATAAGTTTTATGAAACTACTGAAGTTGATTTAGAAATATTAAAATACCTTAAAATGGAAAAATTTAGTCGTATTATGGAATTACTAAAAAGTAATTTGAAAGATAGGAATTAACTATCATATTATTTTAATCTAAGAAAGGATACTTAATTATGGCAAATCTAGAAAAAATGGCATCATTTTTTGCAGATATTATTTATAAAGTTTTTGATTTAATTTGAAGTATGACTATTCCCGGCACCGGAATTCGGATTATCATTATTCCTTTAATCTCTTTAATTGTTAACTTTGTCTTTGTTGCTATTTTAGGTATTGGAATGCAAGCCAAAGAAAGTTATAAAAAGACAAGAGCTAACAAATCTGTTAAAGAGTGAGGTAAAAAATAATGTTTAAACTAGTTATAATTTTTCTTTTAATTACCGTTTTTTCTATTTTTGCTTTTGATGAATTTCTTGGTTTATGGCGTTTTGTAAATGAAGGGTTGGAATATTTTAATAAAGTTATTGTGGCTAACAGTGAATTTCTACAATTATTTAAACCAATGATTAGATTATTTTCGCAACACCCAATTTTTATTATCATTGGAACAATTGGCATTTTATCAACAATATACTTTATTTTAAGAAGTTAAACGCAAAAGAAAGGACAAATAGATATGTATAAATTTATGTCGTGGTTGGTTATCGCTTTTATTGGCTTAGTCCCTCTAGGTGCCTTCTTTGATACAAAACAACCACCAAATCCTATTATGGAACAATCCTTTATGAAACGAGAAAAACGAGCCACCAATCCTGCTCAATGTGGAGATAGTTGTGATTTGGAATTTGGTAAAATTTTGAATAGTAATTTTACGAGTTCTACTAGCAATGATTGAGGCGGATGATTAAATATTAGTTCTATTAAAAATGAATTATCTTTTGATGTTTCTAATTCTGCGCACCCTTTAACTTCTTATAAACCGATTGATGGTTTTAAAGACATTCGCATTTTTTATGAGCGTAATGGTAAAAGTGAAAGTAATAAATATACTATCGATAAAATTGTTAATGTTAAAATTACATTTTCTAAAAATAAAGATTTAGGTTTTAGTCAATATTTAATAACTTCATTCTTTGCTGAAATGCCGTCTCTACCTGAGAAAGATAAAGAGCAACCGTTACCCTCAGAAATAACCAAAAAGGATGGTGAATATCAGTATAATCAGTTTCAAGATAAATTAGATTATTTAATGGTACAACGGCGAGATTTTGATAAATTTAATTACTCTTATCTTTATTGAGTCCCAATTTTTAATTTCTTTGATGATAATTTTAAATACATGAGTGAAATGTCAATTAAATTAAATGGTTTTAAACAAAATAGTAAATTTACTTTAATTCGCAGTTTTGAACCTGAAAACTCGTTATATTTTTTTGATAGCTTAGAATTTTCTAGTTTTAGTGATGTTTTTAGAATTGAGATTTCTTTAGGAATGGTTACTTTTTATTTAAATGATAAACAATTAATTAAGTTTAGATTATTAGATGGTTGAATTGAAGATTTTATTAATGTTTTTTTTGGACAAATTAGTTATTATGATAATACTTTTCATTTTCTACGCTATGATGATAAATTAAAGATTGATTTTAAAGATTTTATGTTTTTTTATTTAAAAGATTTGACAAGTAAATATTATTTTAATTTATTTGATAAAATTTATAAAATTTTAGGTGGTTTTTTTACACAATTCTTTTATGCTAGTTTTGATATGGATGCTTCTACTTATGTAGAATTAGATTACAAAGGAATGCAACAAATTTCTAAAAATGTTTTACAAATGGGTTTTTTCTATCGTTCCTTAATTACTTTTTATCCCAAACAATATTTAATTAACTTTGGTTCAACAGTAGAAAATAGTAAGAATATGATTTTTCGTTCCTATTTTTTTGTTAAAGATAAACAAATTGCCAATGGTTTTAACACCGGTAAAAATTCTTATCAAATAGATTTTAATGTGTTAAAAGCGTATGATAACCAATTATGAGATGCCACTAGTAATAAACTACATTTTTACAATGCCAAAGTTGATGTGATGTATGGAATTAATATTTTTACGCTAACTTTTCCACTATATAAAAAGAAAAATGAAAGTACTGAATATCATTATTCTTTATACGATTTTAACATTTTGAATTCAACAGCTTTTATTGGCGGTGGAATAAGTGGTAATATGGATGACTTAATTCCTACGCCCAACTGTTCTTATTGAGGTTTATTTAGTGCCATATCTTGTGGCATTCAGCACGCTTCTGTTAGTATGCTGAACTGATTACTTGGTCTTTCAGGGATTAATCTTTTAATTCGCCCCCTTGCGGATATTGCTAAAACAACGATTAATTTTACCAAAACTGCCTTTCCGGTGTTTGAAGTTGTTCCGGCATTTAAATATCTTTTTGAATTTTTAATTCCCCTAGCAATTTTATTAATAATAATTAAAAAGTTCTCTTAAATATTTCCAATATTTTTATATAAAATATAATTCCTTTGAAAGGAGGATTTTTCTTTATGCGAAAATTTTTATCAGCTTTAAATTTAGTATGTATAATGTTTATTTCTGGGTGTAATAGAGGTAACAATACTCTAATTACTGATAATGCAAAAAAATATGAATTAAACTTTATTGAAATTTTGAATAGTAATTTTACGAGTTCTACTAGCAATGATTGAGGCGGATGATTAAATATTAGTTCTATTAAAAATGAATTACCTTTTGATGTTTCTAATTCTGCGGAACCTTTAACTTCTTATAAACCGATTGATGGTTTTAAAGACATTCGCATTTTTTATGAGCGTAATGGTAAAAGTGAAAGTAATAAATATACTATCGATAAAATTGTTAATGTTAAAATTACATTTTCTAAAAATAAAGATTTAGGTTTTAGTCAATATTTAATAACTTCATTCTTTGCTGAAATACCTAATAAAAATTAGTAATTTAATAAATATTATTGAAAATCGTATTTTTTGTAATACGATTTTCTTAATTTAAGGAGTTTAAAAATGAAATATATTATTTCCCAAGCTGATTTAGCAGATTTAAAAGCAAAAGTACAAAGTTGATTAAGTGCCAATTGCCGTAATCCTTATTACTATAAAACTAAAAAACGCATTACTGCCTATTTAAATTTATGTACTTATTTTTATATGGAAAAAACCACTTTAACAAAACTTATTAAAAAATATTTTAAGAATGCAACGAAAACCTTTTATCGTTGGGCAGAAAAAATTATGACCGCTTATTATTCTGACAATTTAGATTTGTTATTGTTTAAAACTACAAAACCACAAAATCTTAATTATCAATATAGTTTAAATTCTCGTGAAAAAGCATGTGATTTATATTTTGATTACAAAAATCTTCAAGCCGGTGGAATGTGGTCTTTATTTAACAATTTAAAAATCGGTTTTCACGATATTAAAAATTCAGAAGTTCCAAAAAATATCAAAACCTTTTATCGTTGAATTAAATCTGACCCTCGTTGAAAAGAATTAAAACAACAAATCAAACAAACAAAACGCCATTTTAAGCGTTATGAAGTCTCCGAGATTGGTCTTTTACAAATGGATACCAAAATTATTACCACATTAAATTTTCCGGTTGATAAAAAATATTACATTTATGATTTCATTGACGAAATGACACGGATAGTATTTGGTTATGTTTACGATAGTTTAGGAACTAACAATGCTATTAATGCTGTGAAAAGAGCAATAAAAGATTTCGGCGAACTTGGCATAACCATTAAACGCCTTCGTACTGATAATGCTCCGGAATTCACTACTACCAACTGAAGTAATAAAAAAGCATACAAAGTAAAAGAAAGGCCTTTTACAACCTTTCTTTCGAGGAACGGAATTGTTCACGAAACCACACCAATCCGTTCTCCTCAGAGCAACGGAAAGATTGAACGATTCCATCAACATTATACCAAATTATTTTATGCTAAGGACAAAAAATTAAATCAAAATGAACTTCAACATTATTTAAACAAATATTATTACTTTTATAATTTTGAACGCTGTCATTCATCTTTAAATACTAAAACGCCATTTCAAACATTACAAAAACTTTTAATAAAATAATTTGTCTATATTTTGAATTGTTATTTTTTACAAGAAATTAAAGTTATTGTACTTGTGGTTATTAAACTACTTTTTACTAAAATTAATAATATTTTTTCTAATTTTGATTAAATAAATCAAGCAATCGCAGCACCAATAGCAGCGCCGGCTATTGAGCCAAGAACAGCCCCAATAGGGCCCCCAACTATTGTTCCGACTTTGGTACCTCATATTGTTCCTACTTTTGTACCGATTAATACACCTGCGGCGGCACCAACTACACTTCCTGTTGCGGAAGCAGCTGATTGAACAACTGATTGAACAACTTGTCTTTCTTGACCATTCATTCCCATAATTTTATATTCTAATTCTTGTGATTTTAGATTTTCTCAGTTATCTTTTGCTTGTCTTTTTTGTGGTGTATTTTCTGCAATTCATCATTGTTGACTGCGTTCTTCTCTAATTTGATTTGCTCAATTATATAAACTTTGAGACCATTCATTAGCTGATTGTGTATATTGTTGTTGAGCTTGTGAAAATTGTCAATGATTTTGCGTTCGTTGAAATTCTTCTGCTGCTCTTTGATATGCTTGATTAGTATTGTTTCATTGATTTTGAATATGTGTTCATTGAACCTCGCCTCATCTTTTGTTACGTTTTAAAATTTTTTCTTCTGTTTTTATAGATGAAGGGCTGTTTGCAACTAATGTTATTATTCCGCTTCCCGCTATTGTTATTGTTCCTAAAATTCCTAGTAATTTTTTCATTTTTATTATCCTCTCTTTCTTTAATTAACATAAATACTATTATTTGGATTTTCATTATCTCAATATCCAATAGTATTTGTTTTGATAATAATTGATTGTTCTGGTTTTAAGCTTCTTCAAACTTCATGAAATTCAGAAAAATGTTCTCAAATGAAATTTGCCATTATTTTTATATCTTCTTTATTTATAGAGCCGCCCGCACCACTATGGTCTGATTTTGGTAAATTAGAAATTAATATCATTGTTTGTTCTAAAAATTCTTTTTTACTGTCAGGTTCAAATTGATAAATAATTTTAAAAGCAGTATCTGATGATAATTTTAATTTTAATTCATCATGTTCTAAAAACTTATATCATTTTTCAAATAAATTATTATTATTTAATATTTTTTGTATTTCATAAAGAGGCGGACTTGTCGCAATTAACATTGGCAGGGCAGTACCGGTAATTGTTATTGTACTTAATAAACTAAGTAATTTTTTCATATTAATAAAACCCTTTTCGTGAATTTTTACTAATTGATAAATTTATCTAACAATCAACACCCTTTCTTAAATTTGTAAAGTTTAATTAATACAAATTAATTATAAATAATTAAATAAAAATGTCTACCAAAAATTAAATCTGACCTTTTTTAAAGGGCGCATAAAGTTTTGTTAGGTGGGTAAAGATTTGAATAATTTTGAAAGAAAAGCAACTAAAAATTTATTACCTTTTTACTTGAAAAATAATTAATAAAACAAAATATTTAATATTAACAAACACATTCTTAATAAAAGGTTATAAAAACTAAGTAAAATGCTTATAAAAACAACATTAAAATAATTTTTTACAACAAAAATCATACATAAGAAATATATACTTAATTTGCATATTGAAATAATTTATAGTAAATGACTATTTTTTCTTTTTTAAAAAATACCTAAAAAAACTAAACGCGACCTTTTTTAAAGGGCGCATAAAGTTTTGTTAGGTGGGTAAAGATTTGAATAATTTTGAAAGAAAAGCAACTAAAAATTTATTACCTTTTTACTTGAAAAATAATTAATAAAACAAAATATTTAATATTAACAAACATATTCTTAATAAAAGGTTATAAAAACTAAGTAAAATGCTTATAAAAACAACATTAAAATAATTTTTTACAACAAAAATCATACATAAGAAATATATACTTAATTTGCATATTGAAATAATTTATAGTAAATGACTATTTTTTCTTTTTTAAAAAATACCTAAGAAAACTAAACGCGACCTTTTTTAAAAAACCTCTTGTGCTTGTCATAAGTCTGTGGTATATTACAAGTTTATTTAAGGTAATGTATAATATTAGTTGTAGTATTAGATAAAATAGTTTATAATAATTAAGTTGTTAAATAAAATACTGTACATTACAATTCCCTTGCTTTATAGGTGCTGATATGTGATGAATTGACAATAAAAAATGTCATAACACCATTTATTTATGCAACTATATTCAAGGAGGAAAAAATATGAGTTTTAATGAATTAAATTTAAAGGAAGATAATATAAGTTTTGATGACTTAAATTTAAATAATAACTTAAAGCGTGCAATTTTAAAGGCGGGTTATGTTAACCCTACTGAAATTCAAAAGAAAACAATTCCGTTAGCATTAGAAAATAAGGACATTATTGGAAAAAGTCATACAGGAACTGGAAAAACTGCTGCTTTCGTATTACCAATCTTAAATAATTTAAATCCAAAACTACGAAGAGTACAAGCAATGATTGTTTGTCCAACAAGAGAGTTAGCATTACAAGTTTTAGATCAAGTAAGAAAATATGCTTTTTATTTAGAAGGAGTTAATGCGACAGCATTATTTGGTGGTTCGGATTTACGAAGACAAATTTATAGTTTAAAAAATAGTAATATTGTTGTTGGGACACCAGGAAGAATTGTTGATCATATTCAACGCAGAACTTTAAGATTGAATGATATTCAAACTGTAGTTTTAGATGAAGCTGATGAAATGTTAAAAATGGGATTCAAACAAGATATTGATAAAATATTTACTAGCATTACATCAAAGTATCAAACATTATTGTTTTCAGCAACAATAAATCGTGCTGTTTTAGAAGTTGCTAATAACTATCAAAATAGTCCGGTTCAAATAAGTATTAAAAGAAATGCTGCGGAATTAAATAATATTAAGCAATATTTTATTAATACAAGAAATACAAGTAAAGATCGCGCGTTAGTGGATTTATTTTTGAAAATTCAACCAAATTTAAGTATTGTTTTTTCTAATACCAAAGCATATACTGAAAGAATTTCTAAAATATTATGAGAAAATGGCATTAAGTCAGCTGTTATTAATGGTGATAAGCGACAAAGTGAAAGAAATAAAGCAATGAATGCTTTTAGAACTAATAAAGTTCAAGTGCTAATTGCTACTGATGTAGCAGCACGGGGAATTGATGTTGATGGGATTGATTATATTTTTAATTATGATTTACCTCGTGAACAAGAAAGTTATGTGCATCGTATTGGAAGAACAGGACGCGCTGGTGAAACCGGAATTGCAATTACATTAGTAAATAATAAAAAAGAATTAATTGATATTAAAAGATTAGAACAAACTTTAAACATTAAGATTAATCCTTACAATACTTAATACTGAATTTAAGGATATTACAGAAGAACATCATTTTAACTAATGATGTTTTTTACTATTCAATAAACTAAAATTAAATGGGCGCATAAAGTTTTGTTAGGTGGGTAAAGATTTGAATAATTTTGAAAGAAAAGCAACTAAAAATTTATTACCTTTTTACTTGAAAAATAATTAATAAAACAAAATATTTAATATTAACAAACATATTCTTAATAAAAGGTTATAAAAACTAAGTAAAATGCTTATAAAAACAACATTAAAATAATTTTTTACAACAAAAATCATACATAAGAAATATATACTTAATTTGCATATTGAAATAATTTATGGTAAATGACTATTTTTTCTTTTTTAAAAAATACCTAAGAAAACTAAACGCGACCAAATTAAATATCAAATTTGCAAAAATTATCAAAATTCATTAAAATTATTAGCAAAGTTAAATACTTTTTATATAAATAAGGAGAAACAGATGAAATTTTCAATTATTATTGAACGATTAATAAAAAAATATCATAATTTTAAACTTAATGATATTTCACTTAAAGTTAGTAGTGGCAAGATGCATGCGATTATTGGCGCTAGTGGTAGTGGGAAAACAGTTACGATTAAATCATTAATTGGCGGTATTAATTATGATGGCGGTAAAATTTATATTAATGGTCAAGATGCTAAGAAACCGTTAGCAAAACAAACTATTGGGTATGTTCCCGAGTTTACTAAATTTCCTCGTAATATTACAACTTATCAGTTTTTAAAATCACTAGCTAAAATGAATGGTTTAAAAAATAATCAGATTAAACAAAGATTACAATCATTAATGGAAGAGTTTAATATTTGAGAATTTCGTGATAAAAATATGAATGCTTTTTCTAGTGGTATGAAAAAGAAAGTAATGGTAATTCAGGGAATTATTCATAATCCGGACATTTTAATTTTAGATGAACCGGAAGCAAATTTAGATACAACAACAAGAAAACAAATTTTAGGTTATTTAAGAACACTAGTTAATCAAGGTAAAACAGTCTTTTTTTCAACTCATTTATTAAATGAAGTTAAGGATGTTATTGATGAATGTTCAATTATTTATCGGGGTAATTTATTATATAGTGGACCAATTAGTGGTTTTCAATTAACAAATTCATTTGTTATTGAATGTGAGGATAATGAAGCGATGGTGATATTTTTTAAAGATAATGATATTGACTATTTTTTTAGAGAAGAAAGTAATGATCTTTTCTTTAAATTAAAAAATTCGTTAGAAATTAATAAGATATTTCTTTATGCCATTGAATATAATCTAATTATTTATCGGATTGAGCCATATACGATTGATTTAGATTTCTTTTATAATACTTTAACCAGTGAAAAATTTAATTTGTAAGAAAGGAATAAAATATGAAAATTTTATCAAGTAATAATTTTTTACCGATTTTTAATTTTGCTTTAAGAAAAATATTAGTTTCCTTGTTAACATTAATAATTGAAATTATTACTTTATTAAGTCTTATAATAACAACACTAGTTCTTTTTATTCAATTAGAAAATGATAATGATAGTTTTTTAGTAAATTTTCAATATATTATTTTAGTATTTTTAAATCTATTATTATTTCTTTTTATTGTTTTAAATGTAGTTCGAATTATTAGTGAAGAAATAACTGATGGAACATTTTTGTTATTAATTTCTAAACCTTATTCACGATTTAAAATATTATTTTCTAAATATCTAAGCTTATTATTTGTAGTTTTTTTATTTATTGCAATTAATTTAGGAATAGCTATTTTATTAGGTTATATTATTAGTACTATTAGTAATAAGCATGCCCAGTTTGTTTTACTTTTAAATATGATGACAAAATTAATGCTTTTCTCATTATTTCTTAGTTTTGTTGTGTTAGCAGGTTCAGTATTAACAGCTTTAATATTTTCATCAAATATTGTTTTTTTAATATTAGTTGTTTTTAGCAGTATGTTTTTATTAGGCGGATTACCATATTCTTTAATTAAAGAAATTAGTAATAAACAAACAGTTAATATTGGTGCGGACACTTTTGATATTAATAATATTAAAGAAATAATCTTATTTAATGATGCTGTCAAAAAACCTGAAAATAACCAAACTAATATTAAAATTCGCTACTCTAAATTAGTAACCGAGATTTTTAATTTTTATAATGAATATGAATATGAACAACTTACAGCAAGGTTAACAGAAATTGATGATAAAAGAAGAGCAATGTATAAAAAATTTGATTTATATACTGATGAAATTAAGACATTTACTGCTGAGGGTAGTGTTACACGATGAACAGGAGATCTTACAAACGAGTTAAAGGATAAAAATGTTAAATTGCATATTCAATTTAAAACATATTTTAAAACATTAGAACAATTAGATACTAGTAATGAATATCAATATGAACTAATACAACTTATTAATAATGATTTATCACCACAAGTTGTTGAACTTACTAAAGATAAAAATGTTTCGTTAATGGAATTAGATATTGACAAAAGTAATTCAACTACTAGTGAAACATATATTGAAGTTAAGAACAAAAAAATGTCTAATTGAAATCCATTTACTGTTTTTAGAGAGAATTATAATTATGAATTTGATGAAAAATTATCTGAAAAATATAATGATTTGTTTAGTAATAAGGTATATTTTGCAATTCAAGAATTAGATAATAATATTTTAGTTAAAGTTCGTCATTTGAAATTATTAACTAATCAATCATTATCAATAAATAAAAATTGGGCTGATTATCAATCATTAATGAAGACATATCGGATTATTAGTTTTCTTAATCTTTTTGAACATTGAAATCAAATGTGAACAACATTTTTAGGATTTAATGATTTCTTTTTTAGCCCCACAGGTAATTCATATATTGATTTTGATAAACAAAAAAATTATTTAAATTCATATCGTGATTTTGAAATTATAACAAATAATAAAGGACAGATTGAGGTTCAAAAAATTAATCACATTTTAAATTCAACAGCAGTAGCTATTGGTTATGGGATATTTGCAATGCTATTAAATATCGGTTCAGTTTTAGTTATTAAACGCCGAGATATTGTTTAGGTTTTCAATAGGGTTGCTTCATTTTATGTAATAAAATTTATGTTATAATTAAAACTGAAATGCAGATGTGAGGATTGTAAATAATGAGATTATTTATTAGTTTAAAAGAATGAAATTGATATCATTGATTAATAACCGGTTTAATTTTTCTGTTAATATTTACTCTTATCATATGACAAATATTATTATTTATTTTGCATCAAAGAAAATTTTTAGAAGGTAAAATCATTAATTTTTTAGAAATAATTAAATTATTGCCACTGCGTCAAAGATTATATCGGTTATCAGAAATTGCTAGTTATCATCATGAATTTGAAACAATTTTACCATATTGAATTTTTCTTTATGAAAAGAATAGTCAAGAACTATTAGCATTAATAAATGAATCATTAATAATTTTAAAACAAGATCAGCAAGATATTAAGAAATTTAGTTTATATAAGTTAAAACAATTATTAGCAAAAATTAATAAGTTAAATAAAACATCACGCGCTTTATTATTAGATTATGAAAATGCTCTTAAAATTGAATTAACCCAACGCGAGCAAGCATCATTATATAAAAGTTTTTTTAATCAGTTAGTTAATAATGCTACTAAATTACAAATTCATGTGGCAATAAATCCTGAAAAATTAGATTATTTAGTTAATGTTTTACAAAATATGTTATATAACTTTGAAATTGAATTAACTAAAGGAGTATTTTTGAAGTCATATCAAATTCTTGATAAGATTGCTGTTGGTTTAATTTCCTTTACAGAAATTTTAGATAAGATTCCGCAGTTATTAACGATTGTACATAAAGTTATTCCCAAACAATTAAAACAAATGACTACTTTATATATGAATAAAGGTAATGATATTATTTTACAAGAGCAGTTTGTGAATTTATTTGATGATGTTAATCTTCAAGTTCAACAAGTTAAAAAATTGTTAGATAATTTACAGTATAAAAAGGGACAAGTCAGAGTTGAAAAAATTCTGGTTTTGCTAGCTAATTTTAATTATCAAGCACAAAAAGAAAAAGATTTAAAAACAATTTTTTCAACTTACTATGAGTCAATTATTAAAGTAGTTGAATTAATTGAAAATAGTTTTGAAAATTTAAAAAAAGAATTAGTACAAATTGAAACTATTTATTTATTTTTGCCAATGGAAAAAGAAATAATTAATAATAGTCAAAAATTAGTTAAGAATTTAAGTTCACAAATGAATGAATTAATTGTGATTATGAATCAAACAAAAACTAATGCTTATCATCAATTGGTTAAATTACAGGTAAAAATTTTAGAAAATGCTTTAAAAACTCAAGTTCATTTAGAACAAGTGTACAAATTAATAACGCAAAAAACTGAAGAAGAAAAGCAATTAAAACAGTTACTTTCACATTTAGGAATCCTATTAATGCAATTAAATGCTAAGTTAAATAAAATTACTTATCAAAAAATTGCTTATACTTTCAAAGACCGGATTAGTGATGTTTATAACTCATTTTCGGAACTTAAAGAATTAATTAGTATTAGTGATGATTTACAAGAACAAAAGCGATTATTACGCAAGTTATATTTATTAAAAGATAATATTTATAAATTGCATAGTAAAATCAAAAATATTGCCATCATTGATCAACTAATTCAACGAGCAATTGTCTATGGTTATAAATTTTGTGCTATTGATGATAGTGTTAACAATAAAATTAAAAGTGCACAGCTAATTTATAACAATGCTAATTATGAAGATGCATTACAATTAGTATTACAAGCATTAGAATATTCGTATGAACAACGGTTACATAAAAGATTGCAAAAAAGGTAATAGAGAGTAGGAATAATTAAAAATGAATGATACTATTTTAATTCGTTATGGTGAATTATCAACTAAAGGTAAGAATCGGTATTTATTTATTAATCAGTTAGAAAAAAATTTAAAAGCTAAGTTAATCGCATTTAAATATTTAAATATTGTTGCAACACATAGTCGGATGTTGATTTATTTAAATGAACATCAAACTAATCCTATTGAAATTGAACAAATTACTAATATTATTAGAAATACTTTTGGAATTACTTCGTTTTCTTTTGCTAAACAAGTTATTAAAGATTTAAATGTTATTCAGAAGGAAATTTTGACATTGATTAGCAATTTAGAATTTAAATCATTTAAATTAGATGTTAATCGGATTGATAAAAAATTTCATTGTACTTCGTTAGAAATAATTAATGTTATTGCTGAATTAATCTTAGATTATAAAAAAGGTTGTCAAGTTAATTTAACAAATCCGCAATTAACGCTATATTTAGAAATTCAAATTGATAATGTTTTTATTATGTTTGATAAAATTACTGGATTAAAAGGTTATCCTGTTGGTATTGCTGGAAAAGTATTATTACTTATGAGTGGTGGGATTGATTCACCAGTTAGTGCTTATTTATTAATGAAACGCGGATTGGAAGTTCATTATTTACATTTTATAACTCCACCATATACTAAAGATGAATCATTACAAAAAGTTATTAATTTAGTTAAAACCTTAGGAGTTTATGGCGGTAATGTTGCTTCAAAATTATATATATGCAATTTTAGTAGTTTACAACAAGAGTTAAACCATATTCCTTTATCATCGTATCAGATTACAATTATGCGCCGAATGTTTATGCGTATTGCTAATTATTTAGCAAGAAAATTGCGTATTAAAATTTTAGCAACTGGTGATTCTTTAGGACAAGTAGCATCACAAACAATTGAAAGTTTATCAGTTATTGCTGATGTTAGTGATATGGTAATTTTGCGACCATTAATTACTTATGATAAAAATGAAATTATTAATATTGCTAAAAATATTAATACTTATAAAACATCAATTATTCCTTTTATAGATTGTTGTTCATTATTTGTTCCTCAAAATCCAGTAATTAAACCAATAATTGCTATTGCTAAGAAACAAGAACAAAGCATTTTATGAGAAGAGATTTTAGCATTAACAGTTGAAAATAATATTATAAAACAAGAAATTAATTTTCTTGAAAAAAAGTAGGTGAAAATAATTATTAATTTAAATGTTCATAGTGAGTATTCACTATTAAGTTCACCGTTAAAGTTAAAAGATTATTTTAAGTTTGCAATTAAAAATAATCTTTCGGTTTTAGCATTGACTGATAAGAATACAATGTTTGGGACAATACAATTTTATGAACAATGTCAAAAATATAATATTAAACCAATTATTGGCATTGATATTGATGTGTTAGATATTGCTCGTAATTTGAAATTAGAATTAATTGTTATTGCTAAAAATCAGCAAGGTTATGAACAACTTTGTCTTATTTCTTCAATAATTGCTATTTCTAATAACTCAACAATTAGTTGTGAACAATTATTAGAACATTTAAATGAGATTATTGTTATTTTTAAACCACAAAATACTTTAACAATGTCTTTAACAATGCAAGCGGAATATTTAACAAGAATTCAAAAAAAGGCCCACACATATATGGGAATTAATCAGGATAATTTTAGTAATATTCAATATTGAATTGATAGGCAACAATTAGTTGTTCCTTGTAATTTAGTAAAATATTTACAATCGGATGATAATCAAACATTACAGTTAATTGAAGCTATTAAGGAACAAAAATTGTTAGCAGAAACTAGTGTTAATGATTTTAGTAATTATCATTATTTATTATCATTTGATATTTATTGTGAATATGAACAAATATTAATAACTAATTTGGAACAGTTAATTAATAATGTTAATTTACAATTACAATTTAATATTAAGGAAAATATGTTACAGTATGTGCCACCAATTGGTGTGAATAGCAATGAATATTTGCAAAACTTATGTTTACAACGATTACAAAATAATAAAGAAATTAATAATGATTATCGTTATCAACAACGATTATCTTATGAATTATCAATTATTTGTGAAATGGGTTTTGCTAATTATTTTCTTATTGTTTATGATTATGTTAAATATGCTCGTGAGCAAAATATTATGGTTGGTCCGGGAAGAGGCTCTGTTGCTGGTAGTTTGGTAGCATTTTTATTACAAATTTCTACTGTTGACCCAATAAAATATGATTTAATTTTTGAAAGATTTTTAAATCCGCAACGAATATCAATGCCAGATATTGATATTGATTTTCAAGATGATCGTCGCGAAGAAGTAATAAAATATTTAGTTGAAAAATATGGTAAAAATAATGTCGCCCAAATTATTACTTTTCAAACCATTACTTGTAAAATTGCTCTTAAAGATACGGGAAGAGTATTAAATATTCCTTTAGATATTATTGATAAAATCAGTAAAGCGGTGCCATTAGATTTAAATTTAGATTTATCATTAGCTGTTAGTAAAATTGAAATTTTACAAGTGTATATGACACAATATCCGCAGTTATTTTTATTAGCAAAAAAAATTATTGGTTTACCTCGACAATTTGGAACGCATGCTGCTGGTGTTGTTTTATCACAATTACCAATAATGCAAATTGTTCCAATTCAAAAAGGTTATAACAATATCTATTTAACGCAATATTCAATGAATCATTTAGAATCATTAGGATTACTAAAAATGGATCTTTTAGGTTTAAGAAATTTAACAATTTTAAAGCAAATTCTTGATATGATTAATAAAGATTTATCAATGATGATTAGTTTAGATAAAATACCGTTAAATGATAGTAAAACATATCAATTATTAAGTGAAGGATATACGGCGGGGATTTTTCAGTTAGAGTCTAAAGGAATGCAACAAATTTTAATAACCATGCAACCCAAAAATTTAGAAGATATTGTTGTTACAAGTTCATTATTTCGCCCTGGTCCGCAAGAACATATTAAGACATATATTAAAAGAAGATTAAAGCAAGAAGCGGTTTGGTATTTACATCCTGATTTACAACCAATATTAAAAACAACTTATGGAATTATTGTTTATCAAGAACAAATTATTTTAATTGCCCAAAAAATTGCTAATTTTTCATTAGCAAAAGCTGATATTTTAAGAAGAGCAATTAGTAAAAAAAATCAGAACGAGATGACCTTATTAAGTAAAGAATTTATTGCTTCAGGTGTTGCTAATGGTTATGATGAAAAAACTGTTAAGCAAATTTATGATGATATTAATCAGTTTGCTAGTTATGGGTTTAATCGCAGTCATGCGGTGTCATATTCATTATTAGGTTATTGAATGGCTTATTTGAAGGTTAATTATGCATTACAATTTATGTGTGCGTTATTAACTAGTGTGATTGCTAGTGCTAATAAAATTGAACAGTATCTTAAAGAATGTCAAAGATATCATCTAAAAATATTGCCACCGTCAGTTAATTTTTCAACAGAAAATTTTATTATTGAGAATCATATGATTAGGGTACCGCTCACGATAATTAAGCAAGTGGGAATGGTGATGTATGAAGCAATATATGCTGAAAGAGAAGCAAATGGACAATATACTGATTATTTTTCGTTTGTGGCCAGAATGGTGCTTAAAGGTTTAAATATAAGCATATTAGAAGCATTAATTGCTGCGGGAGCTTTAGATGAATTTAAAATCTCACGAAAAACGATGAAATTAAATATGACACTAGCTTTTCGTTATGCACAATTAATTCAGGTATCAAGGAATGAAAATATCACCCTAAATTATGATTTGGTAGCAATACCTAGTTTAAAACAAGAACCAGATAATTTATTAGAAAAAGCTCAAGATGAGTTAAAATATTTTGGTTTCTATTTACAAACTCATCCTTTATTATTAATTAAAAAGCAATTGCAATTAGAAAAAGAAATTATTAAATTACAAAATCTAGATAAATTGATTAATTGAAAAGTTAAAGTATTGGTTTTTATTAATCGGATTAAACAAATTAAAACTAAAGATGGTCAGTATATGTGTTTTTTAACAGTAAGTGATGATTATGGGACAAGTGATGTGACAGTTTTTAGTAATATATATATGCAATATCAAGAACAACTTAAAGAAAATACTATTGTCTTAATTAATGCTACTGTTGAAAAGTATAATGATAAAATTCATTTAGTTTTACGAACTTTAAAAGTAATAAGTATTTAAAAAAATCTTATCTAATTTAGATAAGATTTTTTTATTCATCACTGTTTTTTACTAATTCCAGAACATTAAGTTTTTTTAAATGATAAGTAGTCATAATATATGTTGATGAATAAATAACTATAATAATAACAAAACTAATTAAAATTACTCATCAAACTAAAGAGAAGGGAATTATTAAAAGAAAGAAATTTTGTAAGATATAAATAAAGATACTTGCTGTTGTTCAAGCTAATAGTACACCACCAATAAAACCAATCAATACGGAAGGAAGAAACATTGTCAGAATTAAGTTATTAATTGTTCGATATTTGTAACCTTGAATTTGTAATATTGCCATCATTTTTGAAAATTGATCTAATGATAAACTAGTAATCATGGTAATGATAATAACTGCAATAATAATGGCATTAGTAATAAATATGGCAATCATACTAGCAGCAACAGTAGCGATTTTTTTAATTAACTCTTGTTTAGTTGATAATAAATCATAGTTGTCAACAGCATTTGTATATGCTCATCCGTCAGCGCTATTATATAAACCATTTGTAGAAAATGTTGAATATCTTGTTGTAATATCAATAAGTTCGCGATTGCTTGAATAACGACCATTGGATCATAAAGCAATGTTATTAAAAGGGTCTTTTTGATAAATATCACTTGATTTAGTATTAGGAACACCAATAATATCATTAGCATAATCTTGGGCCATAAATATTATTGAATCATTATAAGAATTATGGATACCAACAACTTCATATTGATATGGACCATCAACATTACTTTCATTAGCAAAATGGTCAATACCAATTTTCATTTCTTCTGGTTTACTTTGTCAATATGCTGATGAAAGTAAGGTAAATAAATTTTTACCATTAGTTATTAAGTTAAGAGCACTTGAAAAGTCAGAGTTGTTAATGTATTGCTTAGTTTTATTATTTCAAAAAATGCTATAAGGACGAATTACTCATCACTTATTATTAGTTTCATCAGTAGCAATAATAAATTTATCTTGGTGCCCCGTAGGTAATTGTTTAGCTTCTAAAGTTTCAAAGTAATTATTAGTTGTTGCACTAATGCCTTGATAGATAATATTACCATTGTTATCTTTAATGTCATTTTTAGGTAATCGTAAGATGACATCATTAAGATTACGATAAGTTTTAGCATTAGAATATTGTTGGGCAATGTCCTTATCATTCTCGTTAGTACCTTGATAACCATAACGATTTGTTCAACCATAAGTTACTTTGTCGCTAGCACTAGTAAATTTATCATTAGGCATTTTTCAAATATTTTCCGTGTTAGGTTGGGGTTGTCATTTACCATTAATAAATTCTTGATTTTTTGAATTATAACCTCATCAGTTATTAGGAATTTTATTTCATTTGTTTTCATTAGTAGTATATTGTAAAGAACGAGTTGTATTTGTAAAATCAATAATATTGCCCACATTTAAATGATGCTTAATTTGTAAAGATTTATTAATGATAATGGGAATAATAATTTTATTATTAATAGTTTTAATTGTTTTTAGTTTATTTTGTAATTCATCAGATATTTTAACCATTTTATTATTTGGTTTAATACCGTGGGTTTTAATATTTTCATTGTTAATTTTTGAATTATAGTGCGTTAATAATTCATCTTCTAAGGGATTATAAGGTAAAGTATTAAAACCAATTGCAAAGCGATTTTTTGTTTTAGCATTATTTAAATATTTTTTAACAAAAGAAGGCATTTCACTGGCAATAACATTTTCCACACATTGTCTTCAATCTTGGTTATTGTCAATATCATTTGTACCATATAGCAATTAGATTAAAAATGGGACAAACAATATTGGAGACAGCATTCATTGCTGCTGTCCCATGATATTTATTATCCATTGCTTCTAGTCATCCTAATGAAATTGCTTTTCCTGAAAAATCAAACATATTGTAGCTAATTTGATTAATGATATCAGAAAGATTAATACTATTAGGTGATTTTGGATTATCAATATTAGTTCAGATAGCATCATTTTTTTGTTTCATATATTCAAAAATTAAACGATTTTCACCAATTGGATACATTGGATCAGTAGTTTCATATTCAATTCCTTGTCAAGGAAAGAAATTATAGCGATTTAAGGGCATATTATTAATTCCTTGATAAAATTCAACACTAGTTTGATAGTTGATATCATGATAATATGATTTGTCTAGTGATAAAATATTAATCGGAAGTAGTAACGATAACGAGATAGTAAACGAAGCAATAAGAATTGTTAAGGCCATTAAAAAAAGTTTTTTATAAGAAACAGCAGCTAAAATAATACGAAAACGAGTTTTAAAACTACCAAAAGCAAAATAGCGATGATAAATTTTTAAAATAAATTTTGATGATTTATTATAGTTAATCTGAGAATGAAATAGTTCACTAATTGGGATATTAATAGCTTTTAAAACTATGACACTAGCACAAGTGATTGTTAAGATGGCAAGAACAAAAAAACCAATCGCTAAACTAGTAAAATCAAGGTAGATGGTGTTATTAGGAATAATAAACATACTACTAAAAATTTCTATAATTGCAATTTGACCAATAGTACCTAAAAATCAACCAATTGGTAAGGCAATACAACAACTAAGAATAGCATAAACTCAATATGATGAAGTAATAGCAAATTTTGAATAACCTAATGCTCTTAGAGTTCCAATTTGCTGATAATTTCTTTCTACGGCTTTTTTAATTATTAGAGAAAAAATTAAAAAACTAATAATGGCAATGAATATAGTAGTAATACTAATAATTATTTTATAAGCATTAAATATTAAAGCAAAACTTGTAAAACCGCGATTAATGAAATCAGAGGAGTTATATTTTTCCATTTTAATGTTAATATTAAGATTCAAAGGTTTTTTTAATAAAAATGAGTCACTAAGTAATTTTTTGTAATTAGTTAAATCCTTTTCTAAGTTATTTTTAGTTCCTTGATAAGTTAAATAAACACTAGAAATATCTTGAACAATTTGTTTATATTGTAAAAAATTATCAAAAAATACTCAATTTTTAAGAAAAACTATTGGTTCATTGGCATAGTTAGGAATTGAATTTAATTGATTAGTAGAAGGTAAAACGGTTCAATTATCACCGCCAATACCAGCAATCATAAAATTAAAATCACCAATTTTAATTTTATCGCCAATATTATAACCTCGTAATTTTGCAAACTGGGGACTAATAACAATTTGATTACTAGCATCTGGACTTGTACCTTGAATAATTTTTAAGGAATGAGGATTAAGACTATCAATGTTAACAAACCGATAATTAAAGTTACTTGCAAAGTCAGTAAGAATAAATTCTCTTCTTGTTGTCACTTTAAAATTAGTAGCTATTCCTGCTAATTCATTTTGCATTTGCATTAAAATATTATTTTCAATTGTTCTTGTAGTTACTGATTTAGCAATATTAGTTTTATTTTTTAAACTTGGATTTGGTTCTGCTAGTCAATTAGTAATTAAATATTGTTTAAAAATTTCAATATTATTAATATTATTATCAGGTGGATATTGAAAAAAATTTGGATTATTTTTATAAATGTTAATATAATAATTTCATAACATTTTATTAAGTAAAGAAGAAAAATATATATCAATTACATTAATAAATTTATTAAAAAGTTGTTTAAATTCAATGTTGTTAATGACATAATGATATTTTTCTTTAAGAATTTTTCCAATAATTGATTTTTGAAAATAAGAACTTTGATGATTAATTTGTTCTCATTTTAAATAATTAACTAGTTTAATATTATCAATAGTATATTGCTCGTTAACTTTTTTAGTTATTAGTTGCACATTTTTAGTTTTTAATGTTATTAGACTATCATCATTAGGATTATTACTAATACTAAAGTCACTAACTGTTAATTTATTGCTTTCTGTAAAATCAGTGTTAGAAAAATTAAATTTATAATAATAATCATATTTTACTTCTTGCCCCATAAAATTATTACTTTGCTTTAAATTATTAATTGTTGACATGGCGAGACTAATACTAGCAGTGAGAATTATTGTTAGCAAAATTAGTAAAATCATTTGAACTTTTACTTTAAACATTGAAAAAAATGCTTGTTTATAAGTTGGAAATATTTTTTTCATTAGTTTTTGTAGCCTTTCTGCTTTAAATAACTTATTCGTCACTACTTTTTACTAATTCAAGTACATTCATTCGTTTTAATGTTTCAGTTGAAATTATATAAGTCAGTGTGTAAATAATTGTAATTGTTGCTAATGTTATTGGTAAAAGTCATCATTGGAAATATAGGGGAATAATGAATCCAGTAAAAATTCCAATAGTTCATAAGATACCTTGACAAATAAATCAAGCACTGATAAATCCAACGATAAATCCCATAATAGCGACCGGAATAAACATTGATAAAGTTAAACTATTAATTTCACGATATTTATACCCTTGAATTTTCATAATCGCCATTAGTTTAGCAAACTGATGGACAAGAAGATTAGAAATCATTATAACAATAATTACGGATAGACTAATTGAACCTAAAATAAAGATGGCAGCAATACTAGAAGCCACTGTTGTTAAGTTTTTAATTAATTCTCGTTTTACTGTTAATAGTTCACTGTTAGTAACAGTATTAGCAACATTATCATTTAAACTAGCAATTGAATAATCACCAAGAGTTGAAGTTGTTGAATATCTACTAGTAACATCAGTTAATTCAGGATTAGATGATAACCGACCATTAAATCATAATGGTTCATTATTAAAAGGATCTTTTTTATAAATTTCACTACTTGTTGTGGCATTAAAACCAAGAATTTGATTAGCAACTCGTTGATTAATATAAACTTTTAATTCACCATAAGATTCATGAATTGCTTTAACTTGATATTTAACTTTTTGCGGTATCGGGGTATTATCAATTTTTAGAATTTTAGGTATTTCTTTATTACCAATAGTTTTACCGTCTAGTATGGCAATAAAAATATTTCATAATGGATTGTCATATGATTGATTTAAGAGATTTAGTGCTGATGTCATAAAGTTTTCATCAACAAATTTATTTTTAGTAGCAAATGGCACAAAGGCTCTAATATGTCATCATTTATTGTCGGATGATTGTTCAATAACAAATTTATTATTATTTGTTGGTATTTTTGCATTAATAATTTCTTTTAAAAATTCATCTTTAATTGCTGGGTATTTGATATTATCAATTGTGATTTCTTCTTTGGGTAATCGTAAAATTATTTCATTTAAGTTACGATAACTTTTAGCAATGTCATCATCACCAATATCGTTTTCTTTATAACCATAATGGTTAGTTCAACCATAAGGCGAGTTATTATCATTAATACTTCATTTATCTAGAGGCATATTATAGATATTTTCAGAGTTATTTTCATCACGATAAATTCAAAATGAAGTGTGAGCAGGATATCATTTATTATTAGCACTCATATATTGTAATTGTTTTTGTTGAACTTCACTTTCAAAAATACTATCAACTTTTAAATTATGTTTTATTTGCATTGCCCGATTAATAACTGCTGGAATCTTATCAAGTCATTTTTTTTCTTGGATATATTTTGAACTTTCTTTTAATGCAATCATATCACTATTTGGTTTTACTCCTAGGGTTTTAAAAGCGACATTATTTAAGTTAGCATCATAATATGTATATAATTCATCTTCTTTAGCATTATAAGGTAAAGTATTATGAGTAATTGTTAAGCGTTGTTTTCTTCCAGAAATATTAAGAAAGTCTTTAATATAAGAAGGAACAGCTGTTTCAATTGCATTCATTGTACAGGTTCTTCAGTTATCACTAGTATTTATTTCGGCATTAGTTGTTAAAATAGTGTTTACCATTGGACAAATAATTGTGGATAATAATCCTGAAAGTTTGGGATTATTATTAAAATCCTTAGAAATTTGTTCTAATCAACCTAAAGAAATTCCTCTGCCACCTGTTCAATAATAGTTATAAGCAATTTGTTTTAAAATATTATCTAAATTAATGTTTTGGGTATTATCACTAAGTTTTTTTCAAGAATTAGCAGGAGCATCTTTATAGTAATCAGCTACTGGACGAATTTCAGTAATTGGGTAATCAAGACTTTGATTTTGAGCATCAATCCCTTTTCAAGGGTATAAATTATAACGAGTTGTTGGGATATTACTAATCGGTTGTTGAAATTCAGCATTAGTTTGATATTTTAAAAGTCCATAATAAGAATCATCAAGACTGCGAACAGCAGCAGGGATCATTAAGGCAATAGCGATAGTGAATGAAGCAATAAGAATTGTTACAAACATAATAATAATTTTCTTATATGAAACTGATGCCAATGCCAAACGAAACCGAGTTTTAAAGCTTCCAAATGCAAATCATCTTTTGTGGATGCCAGAAATTGCTTTTGAAGGTTTATTATCACTGTTAGGTCGTAATAGGGTAATTGTATTTTTTGCTACTTGTTTATAAGCAGTAATTGTTACGGTAATTAAAATTACAATGATATTAATTGCCAAAGCAATTAGAAAAGGAATAATATCAAAATAAAAAATATTATTTGGGATTGTAAAGAAATTTTCAAAAATTTTCATTACGGCTATTTGTAAAATACTACCAACAATTCAACCAATGGGTACAGCAAGAATTGTTGTTATTAAGGCATAAGATCAATATGAACCAATAATTGTTTTATTTTCATAGCCTAATGCTTTCAAAACACCAATTTGTGTTGCGTTGCGTTCAACGGTTTTTCTAATAATTAATACTGTTGCAAAAACTGTTAACATTGTCATAAAAATAACAATAATAATACTAAATCAAGTATATGTTCTAGTAATTGTTGGTAACGAATTAAAGCCACGATTAATATAATTGTTGCTGTCACTATTTTCAATCGTTGAAGTTATTTTTAAATCTTCAGTAATTTTTTGAATGTCTTGGGGGTTGTTATTGTAAGCTAACATTTTTTGATAAACAGTTTCAATGCTGTTATTATTTTTTTTAAAATTATCATTAAGAAAAAGTCGAAATAATTCGAAATCATTGGCAATATGATTTCCTGTGTATGTTAAATAGACATTAGATATATCTTCAATATCACTATAACGAATGAATTCATCACGAATAAATAATTGGTGGTTAACGAATAAGACGGCTTCTTTTGCTGGATTAGGAAGAAAATTTATTGGATGAACAACAGGTAACGATGTAAAGTTATCGCCACCAATGCCAGTAATTATTAATTTATAGCTACCAATTTTAAGAGTATCACCAATTTTATAATTATATTTTTCAGCAAACTGAGGATTAATTACAATTTGATTAGCACCAGTAGGATAGGTGCCACTAATGATTTTAATATTATTTTTTTTAGCGTCATTATTAGGATTAATACTAATTACACGATAACGGATATTAGTAGCAAAATCAGAAAATAAATACTCTTGGCGTAAATTGACATTAAAGTTACTTAATAAGCCAACTAATTTATTATGGTGATTTCATATTGCTTGCGAAATATCTCAATTATTTCTTAAAGATGTTCCACCAATCGGAAGTGTTAGATATTTGGCAACATCGAGATAACTACTATCCTTATTATCATTTATGTGGTCGTTTGTTAGTTGAAAAATAATTTCATTATTATCTTTGTTAATATTCATTAAAATATTTCCTAAATCGCCTTTAAAACCTTGTTTAAAAAAAGCTTTGTTATTAAAATTTGTTGCCTGAGGAAACCTTTTTTCATAATCTTCTTTTGTTAATTGTTGAAAAATATTAATTCCGCCACCAAAAATTGGAACATTATCACTAGATAAATCAGTTTCATTATTTATATCTCTTATTCAACTGTCGCCATTACGAGCATTAACAAAGTCTCTTAAAAATATTTCTTTAAATGCTTTAACTTTGTCAAAATAATCAGCATCAGTTGTTTTTTTTGGATATTTAAGTTTATCACTATTAGCTTTATAAAGATTAAATAAATAAAAGGCAAAAATTGGGTTAATGTATTGTTCAACCAAAGTTGTATATTGTTCATATAATATTTTAAATTCGTTATTAGGAATGTCATGATATTTTTTATGTAAAATTTGACCAAAGAGTGAATTTTTAAAGGCTAAACTATTTGTATTAATTTTTTCTCATTTTAGTAAATTTTTAAAGGAAATATTTTCAATTGTGATATTATTATCACTTGCTATTTTTTCCGTAATATCTAAACTTTCTGATATTAATGGTAATAAACACCCCGTAGGGTCATTTTTATCTTTCGCAATGGTAAGTATTGGTGTACTGTTATCTTTTATACTTTTACTAGTATTAGATTCTGCTAATGAACTTTTACTAAAAGCAGTACAAATATTAAATGTTGGTGATATGCTTTGAATACTAGGACTATTTTTACTGTTAAAGCGATAACTATAATTAAATGGTGTTGTAGCACTATTCATTGCTGTTTCACCATCTAAGAGTCATCTTGTCGTAATTCAAGTTAAGGTAATTGTCGTTGATAAGATAATAGTTAATAAAATTAATGAAATAATTTGGATTTTATGTTTAAATGCTCCTCAAAAGGCTTGCTTAAATAATTTGTTTCATTTTCAATGTTTCATAAATGTATCTAACCTCAACTTAATAAATTATTATAAAAAAGATAAATATTTTTTAACATAAATAATTATATCAACTTATTTATGAACGGCAACCTTGTAAGAATATTAGGGTCGCGTTTAGTTTTCTTAGGTATTTTTTAAAAAAGAAAAAATAGTCATTTACTATAAATTATTTCAATATGCAAATTAAGTATATATTTCTTATGTATGATTTTTGTTGTAAAAAATTATTTTAATGTTGTTTTTATAAGCATTTTACTTAGTTTTTATAACCTTTTATTAAGAATATGTTTGTTAATATTAAATATTTTGTTTTATTAATTATTTTTCAAGTAAAAAGGTAATAAATTTTTAGTTGCTTTTCTTTCAAAATTATTCAAATCTTTACCCACCTAACAAAACTTTATGCGCCCGAATATTAGTAGCAAGATTGGTTTTATTTTTTAAATAAATATTTGGATATTGATTTAGATAGACAAAGTTAAATCTAAATAGTATTCTTAATAGAAGTAAGACTATGAAAATAAAATTTAAAAAAAATTGCCGTTTATTGTTCTTTTTTTCATAATTTGAATTTGCTTTATTTTTCTAAAAAGTTTAAAATTGTCTTGCATTGTTTTATAAAAGTTGAGGTTTAATTTATGAAAAGAAAAATAATGAAATATTGAGTAGTGTTATTATTATCAGTTTCTCAAATTTTAACCTTAGCTGCTTGTACTTTTCGTTATCAAACTAAGATTGATGAAGGCATCGCTGCTAAATTAAATGATTTTTCGGCAATTACTGGCGAAATTACTAAAGCAATAATATTAAGTAGAGAAAAAAAATGAGATGCTTCGCAAGTTATTAATGATATTTTAGAAAATAAAGTTGATAATTTAATTTTTAAAAATATTTCTTATTCGTATTTTGGACAAACCAATGATAATAATTGATTACCTCGTCATCAAGAGTTTTTTGCTTCGCAAGATTTAGCTAATAAAGTTATTAACTCTAATGATAAATATGTAAAACCCTATGCTGATTTAATTAGTCAAAATAATATTTTAGGTAAAATTCGAACATATGGTTCAATTTTTAACACTTTAACTGTTGATACATTAAAAGAAATTTTTAATAGTGGGTCTGTTTTAGATCCCATTATGAATTTTATAACTAAAAGTAATGTTGAAAGTTTTTGAAATGATTATAATGCTGGTGGTTATGCTGATATTATTACTGAATTACGAAATAATCTTACTGAACATAATGATAATTTTGTTGGCAAAGCAACATATGCTCAAGCACTACAGTGGTCACAAAAAAGAATTAAAAAAATAATTGTTCAAATTGGTTGTAAGAAAGAAAATTATGAAAAAAAAGAAAATGATGAAGAGAAAGAAAAGATAGAAAAAGAAAATGATGAAGAGAAAGAAAAGATAGAAAAAGAAAAAGCTGAAAGTTCTTGTAAAGGATATGATAGTAAAGATGATACCGAAGTAGAAGCTGCTTATGATACAATGATGGCAACATTTGGTATTGAAGTAGATAATAATAATGATAATCATGTTTCAATAATAACTAATAAATATATATTAGAAAATTTTCAAAATGGATTTAAAGATCTAAAAAATATTATTTCATTGTTAGTACCAATTTTACCAGTTATTTCTTATGTAATGAAAATGTATGTTAGTATTCCTTTTGATGATCCCAATAAGATTTGGTACGAAGTTAGTAAAATTCCTAAAGAAATTCAACAAGCTATTAATGAGCAATTGAGTACGACATATGTTGGTTTCGATCAATCAGTAATTAGTAATTTAAAAAATAAGTTAACAAAAGTATTTTCTTTAAATGATGGCGGATTAAGTTTACGAAAGTTATTATTAATTATGAGATTAACCCCACAATTAAATGAATTAGTTAAGAAAATTAACATAAATATTATAACTTTCTTAAAGTCTTTTGATTATCCATTAATTGATGTGGTTTCAGCTGGTGGTGGTTGTGTGGGATTTAATAGTTTTTTTTGTAAAAATACTGATTTTTTCCCATTAGCATTTCCTAAAATTAAAGATATATTAGATTCCATTTTTGGAACTGTTAAAAAATATTTAAATTTTCTTCCTAATGATACAAATATTAATTTAAATGATGTTTTAACCGCAATTAATAAGTTAGTCGGTGTAATTCAAGATGAGGTGTTAACAGAAGCAAAGATTAACAAGATTCTTGCTGCCATTGAAATTGACAACGAGCATGCAAAAGTGGCATTATTAGAAATCCTTGGATGTAATGGTCAGAAAGGTGAATTAATACCGAATGGAGTATTGGATACTCTTATTACGACTATTAGCTCTTGTAAAGAAGAAGATGATTCCAATTGTATAACCGAGGTTGCTAAATTGTTAACAATGTTAACAAGCGAAAACGGAATTTTAGATCGCATTGTTAATGATAATAATGGCACTATTAATATGAAATATCGGAGATTTTATCAAGATAGTAATTATTGAAGAATTACTAATACGAAAATGCAGTATAATGATATTGATAATTCATTAGAAGTATCATATGATATTAGTTTTTCCCAAGGTAAGATGAATAATATTTATTCAATTAAATGAAAAACAAAAAACTATTACAATAGTCTTGCTAGCAATAATTTTAAAATTGTAGCATTTAGGAATAAGGAGATTAAATAAAATGAAAAATACAAAATGGGCATTAATTGGACGAATAGTAATTTCGTTAGCATTTTTTTTAATGATTGTTTATGGTTTTGTGGAGCTAGTTAAGTCTAAATTTGTTATTTATGATACTGTTGTTTTAAAACTAAATTTTTGAACTAGTAATTTTGCTCAAACATTATGGAATATATTAATTATTATTGCTTTTTTTACATTTGTTATTACAAATATTTGAGGTTTAAAAAGAAGGATTTTCTTTTGAATAATTGGTAGTATTTATATAATTATTGGTTTTTTAACATTTATCTTTACAATTATTGATAATACTGATAATGGCGAGAGAATGGCAATTGGATTAGTTATTTCTTTACTATTAATGATTGGGGCGGGATTTTTATTACTAGTTGCCTATCGAATGAAAAATAAAGAGATTGTTGCTAATAATTGAAAATTTTGAGAGAAAAATAAGTCTGCCAGTCCTGCATAGTTAAAAATAAAAACAGCAAAATCCTTGCTGTTTTTATTTTTGACAAGTTTATTTGTTATAATAATTTAAGAAATGAAATAGAATTAGGTGAAAATTTTTTAATGAAGAAAATATTATTAGTTGATGGTAATGGTTTAGTTTTTCGAGCATATTACGCAACTGCATATAGTAATTCCATAACTTTACGAGCAAATGATGGGACACCAACTAATGCTTTGTTAGGTTTTATTACAATGTTAGAAAAGATTTTAAAACAAAATTATGATTTAGTTTTGGTTGCTTTTGATGCTGGACCTAAAAATTTTCGTTATGGAATATTACCTAGTTATAAAGAAAAACGCGTTAAAACCCCACAAGAATTATTACAGCAATTACCATTAGTTCGTGAGTTTTTAGATGCCTATGGAATTCAATGATATGAACATCCTGATTTTGAAGCTGATGATATTATTGCTACGATTAATAAAAAGGCAATTGATTTAAATTGAGAAATTGAAATTTTGTCATCGGATGGTGATTTAGAACAGTTATTATCTGCTAATACGGTAATTGTTAAACCGAAGCAGGGATTATCACAAGTAGAAATTATTAATGTTGATTCATTAAAAGCAAGATGAGATATATCCCCAAACCAAATACCTGATTTAAAAGGATTAAAAGGTGATGCTAGTGATAATCTTCCAGGTATTAAAGGCATTGGTGAAAAAACTGCTTTATCATTGTTACATCAATTTGGAACATTAGAAAATATTATTACGCATCAAGAGGAATTAAAAACAGCGGTTAAAGAAAAAATTGTGAATAATGCTAATATTGGTTTATTATGTAAAGAAATGGCGTCTTTAAGATATGATGTTCCTTTTCCTAAGGATTTATCTTCGTTAACAATTAATACAGATTTAAATCGCTTAAAAGAATTTTATTTAAAATATAATTTGAAATCATTAGTTAATCGTTTAGAGACAAATAATCCTTCACAAGATAATAATAATAAAGATCAAGGTAAAATTTTAAATAAGTGAGATGCTAATTATAATTGTGTTGAAAATGCGTTATTTGTTGAAATGAATGGTGATAATTATTATACTTCAGACATTATTGGGTTTGGCGTTGTTAACGATAAAGGAGCATTTTATTTAGATTATCTTGTTGCTAGTACTGATGAATTATTTTTAGCATTTTTAAAAGATGAAAAATGTTTAAAAGATGTTTTTGATTTGAAGAAAGTTATTAATGGTTGTAAATGACATCATATTGAAGTTAAAGGTATTGCTTTTGATTTACAATTAGCAGGTTATATTTTAAATGCGAATATGAAAGTAACGATTGATAATGTTATTAATTATTTTGCTGAACAAACTTTTATGAATGATGAAATGTTTTATGGTAAAAATCAAAAAAAAGTTGTACGAGAATTACAAGAAGTTGCTGGTTTTATTACTAGAAAAGCTTGATGAATTTTACATTTAAAACCGCTTCTTAGTAAGAAATTAGAACAACAACAACAATTAGAGTTGTATAAAAATATTGAGTTTCTTTGTGCTTTTGTATTGGCAAAAATGGAGTTTCACGGTATTCGTGTTGATATGGAACAATTAGAACAGTTAACAAAAGAAGTATTAAAAATTGTCACCCAATTAAATGAAGAAATTAATAGTTTAGCACAACAAGATGTTAATCCTAATTCTCCTAAACAATTAAAAGAATTATTATTTGATGTGTTAAAATTACCTGATTTACAAAAAGGTAGTACGGCACAAGAAGTATTAATGCAATTACAAATGCAACAATTGCATCCAATTATTGATAAAATTTTGGAATATCGTAAATATCAAAAAACTTATTCAACTTATTTAAAAGGTTTGGAAAAATATATTTTCGCAGATGGTAAGGTGCATACGATTTATAATCAAACTAATACAACAACAGGAAGGTTATCTTCACAAGAACCTAATATGCAAAATATTAGTATTCATGATGTTCATCAAAAATTAGTTCGTAAAGTGTTTGTTCCTAATGATTCTGGCACACAAGTAGTATTATCTAGTGATTACTCGCAAATTGAATTAAAAGTTTTAGCACATATGGCTAATGTTAAAGAATTAATTAAAGCATTTAAAAATAATGAAGATATTCATTCATTGACTGCTAGTAAAATATTTTCTATTAATCAAACTGAAGTTAGTGAACAGCAACGAAGAGTTGCAAAAACTGTTAATTTTGGGATTGTGTATGGTATTTCTGATTTTGGTTTAAGTAAACAATTAATGATTTCTATTAGCGAAGCAAAAAAATTTATTGAACGATATTTTGCTGTTTTTCCTGAAATTCGTCATTATATGGATAATACAATTAAATTTTGTCAAGAACATAAATTTGTTAAAACTTTATTCAATCGGATTCGATACATTCCAACAATTAATGATCGGAATTGAGTAGCTAAACAAGCAGCAGAACGCGTTGCAATTAATGCTCCGATTCAAGGAACAGCAGCTGATATAATTAAATTAGCTCTAATTAAAATTGATCAGCAATTAGAACAAAATAATTTAAAATCGTATCTTGTTGCTCAAGTTCATGATGAGTTGATTGTTGAAGTATATGAAAATGAATTAGAAATTGTTAAAAAAATTGTTAATTCAGCAATGAATTTAGCAACAAAATTGCAGGTGCCCTTAACGGTTGATATTAATATAGGAAATAATTGATATGAAGTATAAAGGAGATTAAGTTAATGCCAGAATTACCAGAAGTAGAAACTGTTCGTGCTAGTTTACAACCTTTCGTTTGCAATCAAGTTATTACAGGAATTAGAATTTATTGAAGTTCGGTAATTAAACAACCCGACTTAGTATCATTTCGAAAATTGATTGTTGGTCAAAAAATTCTTGATTTAAAAAGAAAAGCAAAACATTTAATTTTTGAATTAGAAGATTTTGTGTTAATTAGTCATTTACGAATGGAAGGCAAATATTATTATCAAAATCTTAATGATGATATTGAATGAAAACATGTTTTATTAGTTTTAGAATTAAGTAATGGTTGTGAATTAAGATATCATGATACAAGAAGATTTGGTACTTTTCATTTGCAAAAAAAGGATGAATATGAACAATTAGCACCATTAATCAAAGTGGGACCAGAACCTTTTGAATCAAGGGCTACTGTTGATTATTTACAAAAGAAATTTAAAAATAAGAACCGAGCTATTAAAACAATGCTGTTAGATCAAAGTATTATTAGTGGTTTAGGAAATATTTATGTTGATGAGGTATTATTTGCTAGTAAAATTCATCCGGTTACTAGGTGTAATAAATTACAAACCGAGCATTTAAAAGCAATTTTAAATAATGCGAAACAAATTTTAACACAAGCGATTAACTTAAAAGGAACAACAATTGCTAGTTATACTTCTAATGTTGGTGTTAAAGGGACATATCAGCAATTATTGAAAGTGCATACAAGAGAAGCATTAGCGTGTTATGTTTGTTCTTCAATAATTGAAAAAATTAAGCTTAATGGTCGTGGTACATATTTTTGCTGTCAATGTCAGAATAAATTATAAGTTGTGAATTATGTGGATAAGTAAATTAAAGCATCTTATTTATAAGATATTTTTAGGACTAAGTTGTGGATAACTTAGTGGGTAATTATTTTTTTATTGTTTATTATTTACATCGTTATTATTCTGTCATAGAATAAATAAGACAATAAGGTGGAGATAAAAATGTTACAATCAGAAGAAAAATTTCAAATAATTATTAATTCTCATATTTGTAGTGAAACGCAAAAGATAGTTCAACATTTATATCAACCAATTATTGGTGTTAATGCTGTTTCGCTATATTTTGCTTTATTAAATGAACAATTATCAATGAAAGTTTTAAATTTAGATAATTCGCATTTACGCTTGCAAAATTTATTACAATTATCATTACTGGAAATTGAAGTTGCGAGAAATCGGTTAGAAGCAATAAATTTACTTGATGTTTATCGTAATAATACTAATATTGGTGTTACTTATTACTATGAATTATTTGCTCCGATGGCACCACAAGACTTTTTTAATCATCAGCAATTTAATCAATTGCTAATTAATAATCTTTCTCTTAATGATTATGAACGAACAAAGTTTTTATTTATGCAATATCAAGAAGATCTGTCAAGTTATAAAAAAATTACGAAATGCTTTAATGAAATATTTTCTTTATCAATAGTAAAAGCAGATGCTTCTAGTGCTGATTTTATTTTCCAAACCAATCATTTGCCAGAAACTAATAACCAATCATTAGAAGTTGCTAATGAAGATATGAAAAATCCTTTACAAAAAAAAATTTATGAGATGCAAACAATATCACCATATAAATATTTAACATTATTACAAAATTTTCCTTTACAAGCGAAAGATTTACAGTTATTGGCTAAGTTATTAGTTACTTATACTTTGTCACCAGAAGTTACTAATTGCTTAATTGAATATGTGTGATATAAAAATAATAAACTTTTGGTTATGGGTTATTTAGAAAAAATTGCGAGCACATTACAACAAAAGCAGATTACTACTGTTGAACAAGCAATGATATATTTAAGAACTGCTTATGTTCAAAGTTTTAATAAGGGAAAAGTAAAATTTAATAAAATTGTAAAAAAATCAAAATTTGATTATGAAATTAAATGAAATACAGGTATTATTCCAAAATGGTTACAAGAAGACCCCCTTTATCAAACATAATTATGGAAGGAAGTGATTGTTATGGATATTTATCATCGGATTCAAAAAACTAAGATTATTGCTTTGCAAAAATTTATTGCTGAACATCAATTATTAAAAAAAGATTTATTACGAAATAGTGATATTTTAGAAAAATATTTAAATAATTTTGTTGAATGTTTGGATGGTTTGAATTGAAATGAATGTCAACAATTAATTCCTGGATATCGGTTAGAATTAGTTTATGAAAATCAACGGATTTATTTAGAAATGCAAGATTGTTTACATCGTCAATATTTACGAGCTAATGATAAAATTCGTAATAATTATTTAATTTGTCATTTTCCTTTATCAATGATTAATTTATCATTAGAAAGTGATTTTCATTTACCAGAAAATGATTTTATTCGCATAAAATTAAAAGAATATTTTATTAATTTCCTTAAAAAAGAGCAAACAACAGGATTATATATTTATGGTGCTCCTGGTATTGGTAAAACTTATATTTCTATTTTATTAGCTAATAGTTTAGTTCGGAATGATTATAAAGTATGTTTTGTTTTTGTTCCCCAATTAATGAGTCAATTAAAACAAGCGATTTCAAAAGCAACTAATTCATTAGCTAGTGATATTTATAAGCTCCAAACTTGTGATGTGTTATTTTTAGATGATTTAGCTGGTGAACCCGTATCGGAGTGAACTCGTGATGAGATTTTATTTAGTATTTTAAATTATCGGATGCAACATAATTTATCAACATTTTTTACTTCTAATTATGATATGGGTAACTTACAAGAATATTATAGTCGTAATGCTAAATATAAAAATATTGATATTGTGAAATCAATTCGGTTAGTAGAAAGAATTAGATACTTGGCAAAACCAGTATTATTAGGGGGCGATGTGCTTCGGAAATATGCCCAATAAATTGGCAATGATTTGCAATGTCTTTGGTAATTTCTAGATAGTGTTTTAGAAGAAAATTACTAATTTAATTGTAAAATAAAGGAGTTATTTGTATAATTATTGCAGTGCATATAGGAGGAAAACAGAATGACAAAGAAAAGAATTGCAATTAATGGGTTTGGACGCATTGGTCGTTTAACTTTAAGAATATTAATGAATTATGAAAATATTGAGGTTGTAGCAATTAATGATTTAGGTGATGTTAAGATGTTAGGTCATTTATTAAAATATGATTCAGCACAAAAGCGATTTGATAAGGAAGTTACTACTAAGGAATCAAGTTTAGTTATTGATGGTCATGAAATTAAAATTGTATCTGAAAAGGATCCTAAAAATTTACCGTGAAAAGAGTTAAATATTGATGCTGTTGTTGAATCAACAGGGTTATTTGTTACTAAGGAAAGTGCAGCAGCTCATATAGCTGCGGGAGCTAAAAAAGTTATCATTTCAGCACCTGCGGGAGCTGATTTAAAAACCGTTGTGTTTAATGTTAATCATCATGAAATTATTGCTAGTGATACTATTATCTCCGCGGCATCTTGTACAACTAATTGTTTAGCACCAATGGCACAAGTATTAGATGAAAAATTTGGTATTAAAACTGGGGTGATGACAACAATTCATGCTTATACTAATGATCAAAATATTTTGGATGGGTCACATCGTAAAGGTGATTTTAGAAGAGCAAGAGCAGCGGCAGTTAATATTAT
Source organism: Spiroplasma endosymbiont of Dilophus febrilis (assembly GCF_964030685.1). Taxonomy (NCBI): domain Bacteria; kingdom Bacillati; phylum Mycoplasmatota; class Mollicutes; order Entomoplasmatales; family Spiroplasmataceae; genus Spiroplasma; species Spiroplasma endosymbiont of Dilophus febrilis. Next base: position 747,276 of record NZ_OZ034912.1, on the reverse strand, counting down.
TCCAAATACTACGGGAGCTGCTAAAGCGATTGGGTTAGTATTACCAAATTTAAAAGGAAAATTAGATGGTGCAGCTCAAAGAGTACCAGTAGTTACTGGTTCAATTACTGAGTTAACTGTCCTTTTAAATAAAAAGGTAACAGTTGCTGATATTAATGAAGCAATGAAAAATGCTGCTAATGAATCTTTTGGTTATACTGAAGATCCGATTGTTTCTAGTGATGTTATTGGTATTAGTTATGGTTCATTATTTGATGCTACGCAAACTAAAGTAATGACTTTAGGAGACGATCAATTAATCCAAGTTTTTGCTTGATATGATAATGAAATGTCATATGTTAATCAACTATGCCGAACAGTTAATCATATTGCAAACTTAATGGAATAAATAATGGCTAAGGTGGATACCTTAGTTTTTATTATTGGAAAGGAAAATTAAATTCATATGAAAAAAACATTGGCAGATATTAATTTTAAAGATAAAAAAGTATTAGTCCGAGTAGATTTTAATGTGCCATTAGTTGATGGTGTTATTAGTGATGATAATCGTATTATTAGTGCCATCCCAACAATTCAATATTTATTAGACCACGATGCTAAAGTTATTTTATTATCACATTTGGGAAGAATAAAACGGTCAGAAGATTTAAAAAAATATTCATTAAAACCAGTAGCAAAGCGGTTAGCAGAGTTATTAGGTATTGAAGTAAACTTTGTTGATGAAATTAGTGGGGTAACATTGCAAACAGCAATTAATAGTTTAGAAAATAAACAAGTTTTATTAATGGAAAATACGCGTTTTGCTGATTTAGAAAATAAAAGGGAATCTAATAATGATGCTAGTTTAGGTAAATATTGAGCAAGTTTAGGTGATGTTTTTGTTAATGATGCTTTTGGCACAGCCCATCGTGAGCATGCTTCTAATGTTGGTATCGCAACTAATATTAATGAATCTATTAATGAATCGTGTATTGGCTTGTTAGTGGAAAAAGAGTTAGCAATGTTAAATAAAGCGATTATTAATCCTGAGCGACCTGTTGTTGTGATTTTAGGAGGGGCAAAAGTATCTGATAAGATTGGTGTTATTGATCATCTTTTAAAGGTAGCTGATAAAATAATTATTGGTGGAGCAATGAGTTATACTTTTTTAAAAGCGCAACAATTTAATATTGGCAAGTCTTTAATTGAAGAAGATAAAATACAATTAGCTAAACAGTATTTACAAAAAGCAAATGGTAAAATTATTTTACCGATTGATCATTTGATGAGTAAAGAGTTTGTTGATCAGTCTGGAATTAATAGTACTGATGCTAATATTGCTGATGATTATATGGGAATGGATATTGGTGAAAAAACAATAACATTATTTAATAACTATATTAAAGAAGCTAAAACTATTATTTGAAATGGTCCAGTTGGCGTTTTTGAGATGAAAAATTTTAGTAAAGGAACGCTAGCAATTTGTGAAACAATTGCTCATTTAAATAATGTTTTTAGTATTGTTGGTGGTGGTGATTCAGCAGCAGCAGCCATTCAGTTAGGTTTTAAAGATAAGTTTAGTTATATTTCAACTGGTGGTGGTGCTAGTTTGGAATTATTAGAAGGTAAACCGTTACCCGCTATTGAAGTTATTCAAGATAAATAGTTAATGTTATTAATGATGTATCGTTTAAATAAACGATACATTTTATGGGCGCATAAAGTTTTGTTAGGTGGGTAAAGATTTGAATAATTTTGAAAGAAAAGCAACTAAAAATTTATTACCTTTTTACTTGAAAAATAATTAATAAAACAAAATATTTAATATTAACAAACATATTCTTAATAAAAGGTTATAAAAACTAAGTAAAATGCTTATAAAAACAACATTAAAATAATTTTTTACAACAAAAATCATACATAAGAAATATATACTTAATTTGCATATTGAAATAATTTATAGTAAATGACTATTTTTTCTTTTTTAAAAAATACCTAAGAAAACTAAACGCGACCCATTTTATTGTTAAAATATAAAAATTGTAATATATGTTATAATTATTTGTGAAAAATATAAAATTAGAAAAGATAAATGGTGTTATGATGAAAATTAAGTTAGTTGCTTTAGATTTAGATAAAACATTATTGAAAAATCATTTTGAGTTACATCCAGAAAATATTGTTGCTGTGAAGCAAGCTCAAGAACTTGGTGTTAAAGTAATTATTGCTACAGGACGATCACCGCAATCTAGTTATAAATTTGCTCGTGAATTAGGTTTATATGAAACTAGTGAACATATGGTATGTTTTAATGGCGCCTATGTTATTAATTTAAGAACTGGTGAGTTATTAGTTGATAAAGAAATAGCGTCAAGTACTATTAAACAAGTTATTAATTTAGCTAAAAATTATAAAGTTGCTTTTTGAGGTTATAGTGTTGATGGTAATATTGGTTATATTTTAAAGAAAACTTTTAAAATTTGGTTAATTCAAAAGTTAAATCGTCGTAAAATTGTTAAAGTTAATGAAAATTCTGATGTTAGAATGTATAAAATTTTATTATTAGGTAAGAGTAAAAGAATTAATAGTTTAGCATTAGAATTAGAAAAGTTACAAATTGCTGAAATTGCGGTTTCTGACAAGGGAAAATCTCGGATGATTGAGGTTAATGAATTAAATATTAGTAAAGCAAGTGGTATTAAGCATTTAGCTAAGATGTGAAATATTAATCGTGAAGAAGTTATGGCCATTGGTGATGGGATGAACGACTATAAAATGATTGAATGAGCTGGTTATGGAATTGCAATGAAAGATAGTGAAAAACCATTATTAGCAATTGCTAATGATATTACTGATACTTATAATAATGGTGGCGTTAGTAAAGCAATTCATAAATATATATTAGATGTTAACTAAGATGTTATAAAAACTCTTAGTTTTTTTAATAAAATAGTTGTACACTTTTTTTATTTTGCTAAACTTAATTTAAGTATTAAGAGTAATGAAAAATAAACTATATTTTGAGGTGAGTAAAATGAGTGGTTGTTTTGCGAAAATTTTTTTAGCATTTCTCCTATGTTCAACAGGTATTGTTACTAGTATTAATAGTTTGGCACTAACTGATATTAATGAAGAAATTGTGTTAAATCCAAATACAGTAATTCTTGCATTTAAGGAGCGCTTTGATAAAAAAATTAAGCAATTAGATTTTTTACTAGCAGAGAAACTTACTGTGCCCGTAATGTCAATTGTTTATGAAGAAACAATTAAAGTAAGAGAATTAAAGCTAACTTGATTTGATAATTCTTTATTTGCTAAAGAAAATATTAATTATATGTTAGATAAGCGGGCGCATAAAGTTTTGTTAGGTGGGTAAAGATTTGAATAATTTTGAAAGAAAAGCAACTAAAAATTTATTACCTTTTTACTTGAAAAATAATTAATAAAACAAAATATTTAATATTAACAAACATATTCTTAATAAAAGGTTATAAAAACTAAGTAAAATGCTTATAAAAACAACATTAAAATAATTTTTTACAACAAAAATCATACATAAGAAATATATACTTAATTTGCATATTGAAATAATTTATAGTAAATGACTATTTTTTCTTTTTTAAAAAATACCTAAGAAAACTAAACGCGACCAGATAAGCTTGCTTATTGACATCAAAAATTAACTACTAGTACAATAAATGGTGATGAACAGTTAAAAACATATTTAAAACATCAAGTAAGGGTCAAAGCATTAAATTTAGAAATTGTTAAAGCGATTAATGATATTAATAATAAAGATTATTCAATTAATAATTTAAGAGAGAAATTACATCAATATGATTTAATTATGCGGGAATTACAAGAAAGTGATGTTCAATCTTGAACTGAAAAGTTTGTATTTTCAATATCATTATATGAACAGTATATGGAATTTAATAAATTAGTTTATGCCGATTTAAAAAGTAATATTCATAGTTATCTTGGAATATTTGTTGATGAAATGAATAACCAATTACAAAAATTAATCATTAATATGGAAAGTAATAATGAACAAGACTTTAAGATGATAGTTTTTTTTAAACAAAGATTACAACAATTTCAAGAAGATATTTTATATTTAAAACGGGATGATTTTATTAGTGAATTTCCGATTAAATTTATGGAAATTAATAATAATTTGCATCAAGCAATGCTTTTGTTAGCAACCCAAGAAAAGCAAATGATAGCTTCTTTTATTAGTCATTTTAAAGAGTGAAAAGCAACGATTATTAAGCAAAAGGAAAAAATAACCGAAAGTGGTGTTTGAGAAAAGCTTGAAAAGTTAAATCAAATGTTTAATGCTTCATATACTAATCTTAAACAAGTAGAAAAAGCATCACAGGATTTTAATTTTAGTGTTGTTCATAAATTGGTGAAAGAAATTCAAGATGTTATTAATACTATTGAATACAAAGGAATTAATGCTATTGTGATTGAGAATAAAAAAAATCCTAATATTATAACTCATTATATGTCGGATGATCAATATGCTGCTAAACGAGGGTCGCGTTTAGTTTTCTTAGGTATTTTTTAAAAAAGAAAAAATAGTCATTTACTATAAATTATTTCAATATGCAAATTAAGTATATATTTCTTATGTATGATTTTTGTTGTAAAAAATTATTTTAATGTTGTTTTTATAAGCATTTTACTTAGTTTTTATAACCTTTTATTAAGAATATGTTTGTTAATATTAAATATTTTGTTTTATTAATTATTTTTCAAGTAAAAAGGTAATAAATTTTTAGTTGCTTTTCTTTCAAAATTATTCAAATCTTTACCCACCTAACAAAACTTTATGCGCCTCAAAAAGATAAGATAACTGAACTTGGAGTTTGAGAAAAAATTGTTAAATTAAATAAAATGTTTCAAGACTCATATGAACATCTTAAAACAGTAGAAAAAGATTGTGGTAATTTTAATGTTAATTTTAAAAATGTTAATAATTTAGTACAAAGTGTCCGCGATGTTATTAAAACGATTGAGTATAAAGGTGTGAATGCGATTAATGTTGCTGATTCTAATAATTCTCATATGATAACGCATTATATGGCTGATGATATGTATGCAGCAATGCGGAGTAAACAAGTTATAAAAACTGTTGTGATTGATATTGTTGTTGGTGTGCCAATATCGGTTTATACCGGAACGAAAGTTGGGGCTAAGGTTGCTAAATTGCTTATTAAAAATGGCAAAGTAGTTAGGTGGTTAGCAACAGGCGTTTCATCAACTTTAGTTGGTGGTATTGCTGGTGCAGTGGTATCAATATTAGTAGATATTGTTTTTGGTGATCTTTTGGATGCATTAATAAATACCGACTGAATTTCTCACGGAGCGGGAATTAGTTATACAATTAATAAAAATTTTGAGTGATTAGGAATATATAAAGCAATCGCAATGAAAAATACTTTAAAGGCACAAACAATGAAATATTTAGATAAGTTTTAAGTGTTAAAAATATTTAAATTAACCTTGTTATTTTAATATTAATATTTCATAATAATTTTATTAAGTTTAAAACTTATCACAGTTTGAGAATGAGTTCTGTTGAAAAATGATTAATAACGCCATTGGCGTTATTTTTAAATTAATTTAAAAGGAGAAGCTAAATGTTGCCACAAGAGTTTCAAGAGCAATTATTAACAATAAAGAAAGAATTTGAGAATTATTTCAAGTATTCAATTGATGAATTAACAAGACTAAAAGTAAAAATTCTTGAATTACAACAAGGTTTAGATATTAGTGATGAAAAAGAACAATTAAATAATTATATGCATCGCATAGATTATCGGATGAAAGCATTAACAATTAATTATCAGGCAGAAGTGCAAAAAGAAATTTTTAATCGTTTAGAACAATTAATTAATCGTGGTGATATTTTAGCAATTGAACAATTTTTGCAAAATACGCCAATAGATTTAAATATTAATGCTTCAATGTTTATTAATAAGAAAATTGAAAATTGATTTCAAAAAATTGATTTTCATAAAACATTGGCAGTATTAGAAATACTAATTAATTATGGTTTTAATGTTAATGTTTGAAATAACGATGGTGAAACGCCACTTCATATTGCTGTAAGAAAAGAATGATTAGCATTAATCCAATTGTTGTTGGATAATGGTGCTAATGTTAATGCTGGTACTGTCTATGTTGATGATAGTGATTTAGAAAGTGAAACTGATGATGCTAATCTTAATGTTGGTGATATTAATATTGATGACAGTTATTTAGAAGATGAGCATAATACAGCCCTGCATTATGCAGTCAAAAGCAAAAATATTGCTGTTATTGAGTAGCAGTGCGGATGCTAATCTGCAAAATAGTGGCGGTACAACACCATTTTCTTATGCAATTGAGGAACAAGAAATTGCAATCATTAAATTATTACTTGCTAGTGGTGCTAATGTAAATTTACAGCGTGAGTTAGGTAATCCGCCCCTTCATTATGCAGTAAGCAAAGAAAATCTTGAAATTATGCAACTGCTCTTTGATAGTGGTGCGGATGTTGATATTAAAAATAGTCTTGGTGAGTCGCCTATTTATTGAGCCTTAGGAAGTAAAAATATTGCTGTTATTCAGTTGTTGCTTGCTAGTGGTGCGGATGTTAATATGAAAAGTAGGATGTTTGGTTCGCCGATTTTTGAAGCAATAAAAAGGGGAAATATTGCTGTAATTAAATTGTTACTTGATAATGGTGCCGATGTTAATAATATTCTTAAACATTCTGAATTTAATGCTTTTTTTGTAGCCGTTCGCGAAAGTAGTTTAGAAATTGTACAATTGTTAATTGATAATGGTGCTAATGTGAATGCAACTGATAGTGGTGGTTTTACAGCAATGATGTTAGCAGTTAGAGTATCGCATTTAGAAATGGTACGATTGTTGATTAAAAATGGTGCGGATGTTAATATTAAAAATCCTTATAATGAGAATTGCCTTTTTCCAGTTGTGGCATCAAAAAATGTTGAAATGGTGCGATTATTAATTGATAGTGGTGCGGATGTTAATATTAAAAATGATTGTGGCAAGACGCTGATCCAATTAGCAAATGAATGTAAAATTAAATATGAGGATACTTATGGTGCTCGTATCGGATGGAAATTATCAGGCGAATGTGAGGAAGACCGTATTCATCGCGAAATTGTTGCTTTATTAACAACTAATGCTTCGTTATTAGCAGAAGATGTACTGAGTAATTCACAATTTAAACGCAGAAAAATCGAGTAGGAAATAATTTTATTAAGTTAAAAACTTATCACAGTTTAGGAATGGGTTCTGTTGAAAAATGATTAATAACGCCGATGGCGTTATTTTTAAATTAATTGAAAAAGGAAAGATAAATGTTACCAGAATTATTAGAAAAAAAATTATTAAAAAATATAATAGAAGTTAAGAGTTATTGCAACTATTCTGTTGCTGAATTAAAAACTTTAAAAGGAGAACTTATTAATTTACAAGAAGAATTAGATTTTTATCGTGCAAAAGAAACTGTTGTTTTTATACAAAAGACTTTAATATCGGATTTATCAAAAGAAATTCGTTTAGAAATCGATAAGAATGGGGCGCGGATGCAAGAATTAACAAACCAAAAAGAGAAATTGACAAATTATATTGACCGGATAGATTATCGGATGAAAGCATTAACAATTAATTATTGCGAAGAACAGCAAAAGCAAATTTTTAATGATTTAGAACAATTAATTAATGGTGGCGATATTTCAGCAATTAAACAATTTTTAGAAAATACCCCAATGGATTTGAATATTAACTCGCCAATGTTTATTTTTAAAAAAGTCGGTGAAAATCGTTTTCAAAAAATTGATTTTCATAAATCATTGGAAGTATTAGAAATATTAATTAATTATGGGTTTAATAGTAATTTTTTAAATGAGTACGGTTATGCTTCACTGCATATTGCGGTAAAAAGCGGATGTGTTAAAAGAATCCAATTGTTGTTGGATAATGGTGCTAATATTAATTCCCTAAATAGTATCGGTAATGCCCCACTTTATTGTGCAGTAGAAGATAAGGTTATTGGAGCTATTGAATTGTTACTGAAATGGGGTGCTGATGTTAATATTAAAACGCGTTTTAATGAGAGTTGTCTTTTTGTAGCAGTATTGTCAAAAAATGTGGCATTAGCACGATTTTTGTTGGATAATGGTGCGGATATTAATATTTTAAATACTCAGAATGAGACGCCACTTTTTTATGCCGTAAAAATTGAAAACATTGAACTTGTTAAATTGTTGGTGGATAATGGTGCGGATATTAATATTCAAAATCGCGCTCGTAGAACGCCACTTTTTTATGCAGAAAAAAATAAAACCATTAAAGTCATTGAATTGTTGTTGGAACGGGGTGCTAAGTAGAATAGCAGTTTGGGAATGGTCTGCAATAAAAAAAGATTAATAACGCAAAGTTTAATACTTAAACGGCGTTATTTTTAAATTAATTTAAAAAGGAGAAGGTAAATGTTACCAGAATTATTAGAAGAACAATCATTAATAGTAAGAAAAAAAATTGGTAATTATGCTAATTATTCTCTTGTTGAATTAACAAATTTAAAATTAAAACTTATTGAATTACAATCTGAATTAGGTATTTATTGTCAAAAAGCAGTTTTGCTTTTTTCAGAATATTACTTAAAATCTGGTTTATTACAAAATATGAGTTCAAAAATCGAGTATTCTATTAAGAATAGTATTCAAGAATTAACAAATCAAAAAGAGCAGTTATATAATTACATTGATGAGATTGAATATGGAATTAAAATATTATCAATTGAGTTACCAGAATTATTAGAAGAGCAATTTTTAATAATAAGAGAAGAATTACGAAATCATGCTAATTATTCTCTTGATGAATTAACAAATTTACGAGTAGGACTTGTTGAATTACAAAACCAATTAGCGATTTGTTGTCAAAAAGAATCATTTTGTTTTAATTTATTATTCAATATTGATAGCCAAATGGATAATATTGTGATTAGTATTCAACAAATAAAAGCATCTAAAAATCAATTAGATAATGATATTAATCAGATTGCCGAGCAAAAGCTTATATTTAGTAGTGCCGAGTTAGAAAATGTCCTTAATGAAATACAATTATTGGTAGTACGAAAACAAGAAGTTGTTATTGCTTTAACTAATATTCCTGAAATCATTAACCAGATTGATTATCGGATTAAAGGATTAGATATTAGTCCACAAGAATTAGAAGAAAAAATATTAATATTAAGAAAAGAATTAGGTAATTATGTTAATTATTCTGTTGCTGAGTTAACAAATTTACGAGTAAGATTAGTTTCGTTACAAAAGGAATTAAAAGTCAATCTTGAAAATGCAGTTGCGATTTTAACAAAATATTGCTTAGAATTTAGTGTCATTGATAATATTAGTGAAAAGGTAAATAACATTAAGATTAGTATTGAACAAATGGAAAAACAAAAAGAGCAATTGGCGAATTATATTGATCGGATTGATTATCGCATTAGAGCATTAGCAACTAATTATAATGCAAAAGAACTAAAGGAAATTTTTAATTATTTAGAACAACTAATTAATAGTGGTCAGATTTTAGCAATTAGTGAGTTTTTAGAAAATAAGCCAATAGATTTAAATATTAATGCTTCAATATTTATTAATGAAGAAATTAAAAATTGTTTTCAAAAAATCAATTTTTATAAATCATTGCGAGTATTAGAAATATTAATTAATTATGGTTTTAATATTAATGCTCAAAACGAGTATGGGGAGTCGCCACTTTTTTGAGCTGTAAAAAATCAATCAATGGCGATTATTGAATTGTTGCTGGATTGAGGTGCTAGTATTAATATTAAAAATAAGTATAATAATACACCACTTTTTTATGCAGTATGAGATGAAAATATTGCTGTTATGGAATTGTTGCTGGATTGAGGTGCTGATATTGATATTTGCAATAATGATGGCAATTACCCGCTTCATTATACAGTATGAGGAAAAAGATATTAGAGTTATGCAATTGTTGTTGGATTGGGGTGCGAATATTGATATTCAAAATAGATACGGTGAGACCCCACTTTTTTGTGCGGTAAGAAGTGAAAATATTCAGTGAGTCAAATTGTTGCTGGATCGGGGTGCTGTTGCTAATATTAAAACTAACGATGATGAGACCCCACTTTTTGAAGCAGTAAGAAATAGAAATATTCCTATTATTAAATTGTTGCTTGCTAGTGGTGCTAATGTTAACATTAAAACTAATCTTGGTTATTCGCCCCTTTCTTATGCAAAAACACAGCAATATATTGAAATTATTAATTTGTTAACTAAATAATAGTTAAAAAGGATGGATGTAATGACAAAAATAAAATATTGTTGTTAACTTGTTATTTTTATTTTATTAAGTTGAAAAAACTTATCGCAGTTTGGGAATGGGTTCTGTTTAAAAAAGTCTAATAACGCCGATGGTGTTATTTTTAAATTAATTTAAAAGGAGAAAGTAAATGTTACCACAAGGATTACAAAAACAATTATTAACAATAGAAAAAGAATTTAGTAATTATGTCAACTATTCGGTTGTTGAATTAACAAGTCTAAAAATGAAATTTGTTGAATTACAAAAAGTGTTAGATATCGCTGATGAAAAAGAACAATTAGATAATTATATGCGTCGCATTGATTATCGGATTAGAGCATTAGCAACTAATTATAATGCACAACAATTAGATGAAATTCTTAATCGTTTAGAACAATTAATTGCTAGTGAAGATATTATTGCAATTGGAGAATTTTTAGAAAATACGCCAATAGATTTAAATATTAATGCCCCAATATTTATTAATAATGAAGCGATTGAAAATCGTTTTCGAGAAATTGAATTTAATAAATCATTGCCGGTATTGAAAATATTAATTAATTATAGGTTAAATAGTAATTTTTGAAATAACTATGGTAATACGCTACTTCATATTGAAGTACTAAGAAAAAATATTGAAGCAATTCAATTATTGCTTAATAATGGTACTAATATTAATATGAAAAATCATAAAGGCGAGTCGCCACTTTTTTGAGCTGTAAAAAATCAATCAATGGCGATTATTGAATTGTTGTTGGATCGGGATGCGGATGTAAATATTCAAAATGATGATGGTGAGTCGCCAATTTTTGGGGCAATAGAGCTTATGAATATTCCAATCACTGAGTTGTTGCTTGCTAGGGGGGCTAATATTAATATCCAAAGTAATGAGGGTTATACACCATTTTTTTATGGAATAAATCAAGCAAAAAACATTGAGGTTATGAAATTTTTAATTGCTAGGGGTGCTGATGTTAATATTAAAGGTAATGATGGTAAGACACCACTTTATTATGCATTATGAAATCGTGACATTGAATTCATTAAATTCTTGCTGGATAATGGTGCTAATATTGGAATTGATTCATTGCAACTAAAGCAGTTTGCTGATTATTAGGAAATAAGAAAATTGCGATTTGTAGAAATATTTACAGTGATTTTAATCATTTAAAATAAATAAAAATAAACTAAGAATTATCTAAAAATTCTTAGTTTTTCTTTGTTAATTTAATTGACATCACGATAAAATCGTATATAATCGTTTTGTAATTAAACTTAATGTTTACTAATACTAAACAAAGAATGGTGGTGTTTTATGGATATTGGTAAGAAAATTAAAGCATTACGGTTAAAACAAGATTTAACAATTGATGAATTAGCACAACGATGTGAATTAACTAAGGGGTTTATTAGTCAATTGGAACGAGATTTAACATCACCAAGTATTGAAACATTACAAGACATTATTTCGGTATTGAATTGTTCTTTAAGTGATTTTTTTAAAGATGATGAAAAAAATAAAAGTTATGTATTTTCTAGTGATGCGATGTCAATTTTAGAAGAAACGGATTATCATATTAAGTGACTTATTGCTACGAGTCAAGCTCATAATATGGAACCAATTTTAATAACATTAAAAGCAGGAAAAAGTTCACCAAAAGTTAATCCTTTTATTGGGGAAGTGTTTGGATTAGTTTTGACTGGTCGGGTTGTTGTCATTGTTGGTAATAAACAGATTACTGCCAATGCGGGCGATGCTTTTCATTTAGAAGTTAATGAAGAACATTATTTAAAAAATAATATGTTAAATGGTGACAGTAAAGTTCTTTGAATTACAACACCACCAAGGTTTTAAAAAGATATTTACTATTTAGGAGTGATGAAAAAATGATTGATACAGTAATTAAACCTAATATTTTAGAATTACGAAATATTACGAAAGATTTTTCTGGTGAAGTGGTTTTAAAGGGAATTAGTTTAAATATTAAAGCTGGTGAATTTATTACTTTATTGGGACCGAGTGGTTGTGGAAAAACTACTACTTTAAGAATTATTGGTGGTTTTAATGACCCTAATAGTGGTGAAATTCTTTTTGAAAGTCAGAATATGCTTCGGGTGCCAATTCATAAACGCAAAATTAATACAATTTTTCAAAATTATGCGTTGTTTCCGCATTTAAATGTTTATGAAAATGTTGCGTATGGTTTAAAAATTAAAAAATTAAAAATTGATGTTATTAAAAAGGCAGTTTTAGAAGCATTGGAATTAGTTAATTTAGTTGGTTTTCAAGATAAGGATATTGATGAATTATCTGGTGGTCAAAAGCAACGCGTAGCAATTGCAAGAGCATTAGTTAATAAACCTAAAGTTTTATTATTAGATGAACCATTAGCAGCTTTAGATTTAAAATTAAGACAACAAATGCAGTTAGAATTAAAACGATTACAAAATGATTTAGATATTACTTTTATTTTAGTAACGCATGATCAAGAAGAAGCATTTACAATGTCTGATCGGATTGTTGTGATGAATGAAGGACAAATTCAACAAGTAGGAAGTCCAGAAAATATTTATAATGAACCAGAAAATAAATGAACAGCTAAATTTGTTGGGGCATCAAATATTATTGAGAATGCAGTATTTGTTCACGATAATTTAGTTCATTTTGATGGTCGTGATTTTCGTTGTTTAGATAAAGGATATGGTACTAATGAAACTAATATTGATATTGTAATTCGTCCGGAAGATATTGATATTGTTGGTGAAAAGAGTGGATATTTTCGTGGTACCGTTAAGAGTGTAACTTTTAAAGGTGTTTATTGAGAAATTGTTATTGCAACGCGAAAACGAAATTTTTTGGTGCATTCAACAGATACAGTTATTGTTGGTAAAAAAGTTGGTGTTAGGTGGTCAGTAGAAGACATTCATGTAATGTGAAAAGAGGTTGAATAAGGTGAAAAAAGATAAAGATAAAAATAACTTTTTTAGTCGGATAACATATAATGTCAAAATTCGGTTTCAATGACTACGAGAAAATTTTAAAAAGAATTTACAAAATATTAAGGAAAATCGTTTTATTAAAAAAAGTAATAATAGTTGAGTGCCATTAATGATTCCTTATGTTATTTTAATGATATTATTGATTGTTGCACCACTTTTTATTCTCTTACTATATTCGCTAATTAGTCCTACTAATGATGTTTTAATTTTTGATTTTACAATAAATAATTTTAAAAGTTTTTTTTATGAGCAATCATTTTTAGCATCATTAGGTCGTTCATTATTATATGCGACTGTGGCGACATTTTTTGCCATTCTTATTGGTTATCCCGTAGCATATTTAATGGCTTTTTCAAAGTCAAAATTAGTATCAAAAAATATTTGAATATTAGTAACATTACCAATTTGAATTAATATGTTAGTAAAAACTATTGGTTTAAAAACAATGTTTGATTTAATTGAAAGAATAACTAATGTGCATTTACTAGGAACACCAATAGCAATCGTTATTGGAATGATTTATATGTTTATTCCTTTTGTTATTATTCCTATATTTAATAGTTTGGATAAAATGGATCGTAGTTGAATTGAAGCGAGCAAAGATTTAGGTGCTAGTCCTTATCAAACATTTTGAAGAATTACTTTTCGTTATTCAATGCCAGGAATTATTACCGGAATTATTTTTATGTTATTACAAGCGGCAACAAGTTTAATTGTTGTTAAGTATATGGGACAAGAAAAAATTACTTTAATATCTTCTATTATTGAAGCATATTTTTTTCAAGGTGCTAATTTTGGTTTAGCAGCTGCAATTTCAGTATTTTTAGGATTTATAATTTTATTATTAGTTATTGTGTTGCGCTTATTAGGAAAAAGAATTTATGGTAATGTAGGACGAAATAATGATTAAAAAAATCTTTAAAAGTTCTTATTTACTTTTAGTATTATTATTTATTTATGTGCCCATTAGTATTTTAATTTTTTATTCTTTTAATGATGAGCGAAGTTTAACACATTTTAATGGTAATTTTTCGTTAACTTGATATGAAAAGTTTTTTCAAGATCGGTTGTTTCTTGAATCAATTATTTCTAGTTTGTTAGTAGCGGTTATTGCAACAATTGTTTCAGTTATTATTGGAACTTTAGCTGCCATTGGTATTAGTAAAGCTAAAAAAGTAACGCAATCGTTAACATTAAATATTTCTAATATTCCTTTAATTAATGCTGATGTTGTTACTGCGGTATCGTTAATGATGTTATTTATGGCTTTAGGTTTTAACTTTGGTCTTTTTAGTTTAATTTTAGGACATATTTCTTTTAATATTCCTTATGTAATTATTACGGTTTTACCACGATTAAGAAGAGTTCACCCATCAATTATTGAAGCATCATTGGATTTAGGCGCTAGTCCGAGATATACTTTAAGAAAAGTTATTTTACCTTTAATTTGACCCGCTATTGTTGCTGCTAGTGTTATTTCTTTTGCGATGTCGTTTGATGATTTTATTATTTCTTATTTCACAGGTGGCAATGTAACTAATGTTGCTACATATATTTATACTTTAAAACGACTAACGCCGGTTGTTAATGCTTTTGGCACAATATTAATTTCAATTGTGGCGATTTTAGTTTTAAGTTGAAATTGTTATACCATTATTAGTACGCAGATTAAGTCACGAAATCATAAAATTTTAACAGAAAAATATCGGGCTAAAATTATTATTAATAGTGAAAGAAAACTATTGCAGTTATATTTGCAGTTAAATAATCTTAATCTTGTAAAAAATCTTAATATTTTAAAATTAAAACGAAAAATTTTTCATTTAGAAATTAAAGTAGATAAAGAAAAGTTATGAATTAAATCAAAAAAAGCACAAATTATTCGTCGCGATAAACGACAAGAACGAATTAGTGAGAAAAGAAGAGAGAAATATTATTGATTAGTTCGTTGACCTTGGCGAGCAATTATTATTGTGGCATTAAGTTTTACCTCATTAGGAGCTTTAACATTTGTTTATGTGCAAAATAATCTTTATGATTTTAAATTAGGAATTTGAGGAGAATATATTAATAGTTCGGTTGTGGAAAGATTTGAAACGGCACATAACATTAAGATGAAAGTAGAAACTTATGATAAGAATGAAGTTTTATATAATAAGATGTTTACTACTGATTATGATGTTATTGTTCCTTCTGATTATATGGCTTCAAGACTTATTGCTGAAAATAAGGTTGAAAAATTGGATTGAAGTCGCTTAATGCCAATTGGTAATGATCAAGTTTCTAGTGGGAATAGTTGTTCAGATTTAGATGGTACCAAGCCAGTAGATAGTTTATGAGCTTATCTTGATTGTGGTATTAAAAAAGTAATTTCTGCTGCTGGTTATAAAACAGAAAAGGGATTATTAAGTGATTATGCTGTTCCTTATTTTTGAGGTGATTTAACAATATTATTGAACTTTGAAAAACCAGAAACTAAAAATTGATTAATTGAAAAAGGTGTTGAAATTTTAACTACTAATGATGAAAAAAAAGAGGAATATTTAAATCCGACAACAGTATCATGAGAATTAATATGACAAGCTGCCCGAGAAGGTAAAAATGTTTTTGCATTAAGTGATTTTCGTAGTTTATATGGTTTAGCATTTCAAAGAATTAATCAAACAGTTAATCCTGAAAGAAAAGAAGATGTTGAATTTGCAACAAAATTATTAAAAGAATTAATTGTTGATTACAAGAATAATGTTACTTTACAAAGTGATGAAATTGTTAATAGTCTTTCAGCACCATATGATCCGGAGTCTAGTCGTTTATTTGATATTGCCGTAATGTATAATGGTGATGCTGTTGCTTCGTTTTATGATAAAAATCAAAATATTCGTGATCGTAATTTTAAAAGTGTGCGACCACGAAAAGCAATTCCAAAGATTGATTCGACAACAGGAATATCTAATCTAGATGTTTTAACACCGCAAGGAACAAATGTTTGAGCTGATGTGGCGATGATTACTAAACATAGTTCTAATAAGGATTTAGCATATAAGTTTTTACAATTTGTTTTACAAGATAAAGTACAAACAGAGTTATCATTAGAATTTGGTTATAATACGCCTTTGTTTAAAGATACACAAGATATTGTTAATGATGAGTATAAATCTGTTGCTAGTATTTATTTACCAGTTGCTAATTTTATTAATGGTCACTGAGTTACTGATATTCAAACTGCTGATGCTGGTTTTCAAAATAAATTTATTAAGGAAATTACTGATTCCTATACACGGGTAATAAGTGCTGGTTTAGGTGGTTATTAGATTATCAGGAATGACAATTAACAAATTTGTCATTCCTTTATTTATTTTTTTAAAATAGCTTATTAATTAAATTTCAAAGTAAAAAAATTGCAGATTAAAGATTTATCCTCGCTTGCTTGGTTTTTTTATGATGTTCCTAGTACAAGAGTTTTATTTAGTTGTTGTTGCTATGATTTTCTTAAACTAAGCAAGGTTAACGATAATTTTAATCTAATTTAAAAAAAGACTGAAATAAAATTCAGTCTTTTTTTAGTTTTAAAATATTTGGTTGATAATTATCAATTAAGTGAGTTTATTGAAACACTATAATTAACTGTTACTGTGCCAGTATAAATAGCTGAATTAAGTGAACTAATTTTTGCATTGTTATTAGTAATATTTTCAATTTTAATTTTATTAATATCTAATTGTGGATTTAATTGTTTTACTTTTTCTTTGATTTGTTGTTCTGTTGGTAAAGTAAATCCATCAGTTAATATTGAACCTAAATTAGTATTAGTAATTTTTGTTTTTATATCAAAAGATTTATCAACTGTAAAGTTAATAGTTTTTATACCACTAAAACCAATTATACTAATATTTGCACTGTTATTAGTAATATTGTCAATTTTCATTTTATTAATATCTAATTGCGGATTTAATTGTTTTACTTTTTCTTTGATTTGTTGTTCTGTTGGATCTTTTAATTCCTCAGTTATAAATTCATTTAGATTAGCATTGACAATAATGGATGATAATTTAAAAGAATTGTTATTTGTTTCAATTCATTTGGAGTTGATTTTTTTCTTGATATATTGATATTGAAATAATAATAAAAATCCTTATTAAAATTAGTAAAATTAAACTAATAATTTATCATTTTTTAATGTCAGAATTATATTGTATTCTTTTTTTTTAAAAATTCTACCTAGAATTTAATTTGGTCGCGTTTAGTTTTCTTAGGTATTTTTTAAAAAAGAAAAAATAGTCATTTACTATAAATTATTTCAATATGCAAATTAAGTATATATTTCTTATGTATGATTTTTGTTGTAAAAAATTATTTTAATGTTGTTTTTATAAGCATTTTACTTAGTTTTTATAACCTTTTATTAAGAATATGTTTGTTAATATTAAATATTTTGTTTTATTAATTATTTTTCAAGTAAAAAGGTAATAAATTTTTAGTTGCTTTTCTTTCAAAATTATTCAAATCTTTACCCACCTAACAAAACTTTATGCGCCCTTTAATTTATAAATTTTTCGCATTCAAAACAAAATATTATTGCCAAAAGAATATACCCTAAATAATTTATAAAAACCAAAGGTACTAAACATCTGTGGTTTCTACAGTTTTTAATAAAATATTATTGTAGTTTTATAATTAATGTGTAATAATATTTATTGTATATATGGCACTGTGGCCAAACTGGTTTAAGGCATTGGACTGCAACTCCTTGATTATCGGTTCGAATCCGATCAGTGCCTCCATAAGATATTAAGTAAAATCACAGTTAAGTGATTTTTTTAATTAACCAATAGGTAATAAAAAATAATTTGTGATATTACTAATTAAAGTTATGAAATATGAAATTTTTGTTGTCAACAGAGCGGTAATAATATATAATAACTTTGTTATTTAATGACACCATAGGCGCCCATAGCTCAATTGGACAGAGTGCTTGACTACGGATCAAGAGGTTGCGGGTTCAACTCCTGTTGGGCGCACCATTTTATTTTAATACGGGAAGTAGCTTAGCTTGGTAGAGCGCTCGGTTTGGGACCGAGAGGTCGTAGGTTCGAATCCTATCTTCCCGACCATATTTGGCGAGATAGCTCAGTTGGTTAGAGTGTTCGGTTCATACCCGAAAGGTCGAGAGTTCAAGTCTCTCTCTCGCTACCAAGTTATGTTTTCAGTTTGAAAACGACTTTATTTAAAAAATAAAGTCGTTTTTTAGTGTTTCTTTTCTTTTGGTTCTAAACTTTCCATATATTCAACAAAGTTTTGTACTTCTTCATAAATTTCTTCATAAGCGTGCTCTTCCGAATAATGTTCGTTAATATATTCTAGTAAGTGTTCAAGAGTATATTGAAGTTCTTCATTATCAATTTCTAATTCTCAAAAGGCAATTAAATTGTTAGGAAGATAAATGCTGTCATATTTGATAATGATTCTTTGTAATACTTCTCTAATAACATCAAAGCATCGTTGTAAGGGATTATCTTTTAAAAAGTATTTATAATATACAGGATATAATAAGTAATCAAAGAGATAATATTTATTTAAGGGAATGTTAAAGTGACTATTGGCAAGATGATTATTTTTCATTGACATTTGGTAGTATAACCATTTAACTAGTCGTAAAGTTTGCAAATAATAAGTATTAGTGATTTTATTTTTTTCTTGAATGTTTATTATTTCAATTTGTGGGAAACGAGTATAAAAATCACGACTTCTTAGACGATAAAAAATACCTTCTAAATATGTCTTTTTACTACGAAGTGAATAATTATCAAAATGAAAATAACGAAAGGTTGGAATTAACCTGAGATGAAAGCCGGGAAAAATTTGTTTAAATAAAATAAATCCTAAATCAAAGTAGAAATCATTTTTGTCTATTAAATCTCATTTTTGAGTAATGAAGTGTTTAATTGCTTTACTAAAAAGAAAGTATTTAGCATCCTTTCAGCGTGGAAAATCTTGTTTAAATTGACTTATTTGGCGTTTTGTAAAGCGATAACCACTAGATGGCATTTCTCAATGGTATCATTCATAACACATTAATAGGACATTAGAAGTCGTTATTGTTTTGTGAGTAATATAAAATGTAATTTCATTTTTAACATCAATTGTTGTATTTCAAGAGCATTCTTCATCTAATAAAATTTCAATACAATCTTTTTCATTATTAAACTGAAAATTTTTAAAAATTTCTTTTAGTTGTTGGTGAATTTCAAGAATTGCATTCATTTTTTGAGATGGATTACCATATATTTTAAGTTGTTCGTTAGTCATAATTTGCCACCTCTCGTTTACTATCGTTAATCTTATTATCTATTAATAGTAATAAAAATAAAAGTAAAAGTTTTAGTTATTTTTCTAATTGTTAATCAGATATTTTGCAAATAGTAAAGCAGATAAATATTTTTTATTGTATAATTATTCTAAATTCAAAATGGTTTTTTAGGAAAGGATATATTTATATGAACAAAGATAAAGATGATGAAAAAAATAATTCTTCTAAAAAATTTAAAGGTGGTTTTTTTAAAGTAGTTGCTTTTTACTATAAAAGATATTTATGACAATGTTGTATCATAATGCTTTTTACAGCCTTAGGGTCGATTTGTGTCATTATCACCCCAAAAATAACGCAAAAATTAGTTAGTCCTGATGTTTTACAAGGACCTTATGGCATGTTAATTAGTTATGTAATTATTATCATTAGTCTTTATCTTGCTTCCGGAATTTTTAATTTCTTTCAAAGTTTTTTAGGAGGCATTGTTGCTAAAAAGATTGAAATTGATATTCGAAATAAAGTGTTAAATAATTTAGTTGATTTAGATATGCAATTTTATACGAATAAAAAGACTGGTGAAATTTTAACTAAAGTTATTGCTGATACTGCTACTATTGGTGACCAAGCACAACAAATACCAATTAGTTTTCTTTCAGCAATTTTTACTTTTGTTGGAGCAATTGTAATTCTTTTAACTATTAGCATTAAATTAACTATTGTTGCTTTAATCGCAGCATTAACAATTTTAGTTACATTATTAGTAATGTTTGGTATTTTTAAAAAAATAACTTATAAAGTTCGCAAAGTTTTGACAAATATTAATGGTGATGTTACTGATCGCATTAGTGTTATTCGTTTAATTAAATCATCAGGAACAGAAACTTATGAAAAAGAGCGTTTTGTGGATATTCATAAAATTTATTATAAAACTTCACTTAAACAAGTAACATTATCATCAGTAATTGTTTCTTTTATGATAATGGGAATTTCTAGTTTGAATATTATTATTTTATTAGCAGGGATAATAATGATGCATAATCAAACTTTGGTTGCAGATAATTCTGAAGCAATTCCAATTATTATTTCATTTGTTTTAGGAATTAATATTTTAATTTTTCCAATTATGACATTAGTTCGTACTTTTAATAATTTAGCTAATGCATCAACATCGTCAATTAGAATTAATGAATTATTAAATGAAAAGCCACAAATTAATCGTAATTTAGAGCAACCAATTATGAAGACTGTTACGGGAAATATTATTTTTGATAATGTTAGTTTCTATTATCCTAATAGTGATCAGCTTATTTTGAATAAATTTAATTATCATTTTGAACAAGGTAAGTCTTATGCTTTCGTTGGTGAAACGGGAGTAGGAAAATCAACAATTTCTAAATTATTATTAAGGTTTTATGATCCTTCTATGGGTACAATTTACATTAATGCTGATCAAGATTTAAAAAAAATTAATTTAACTTCTTATTCACAACATGTTGGTTATGTTGAACAAGAACCCCAAATTTTTTATGGTACTTTCTTTGAAAATATTAGTTATGGAGTTTTTAAAGTTACTAAAGAAGAAGTTATTGTTGCTTGTAAAAAAGCAGAGTTGCATGATTTTATTATTGGTTTAAAAAATGGTTATGATACTATTTTAGGTGAACGGGGATTTATTTTATCTGGTGGTCAAAAACAAAGATTAGTAATTGCAAGAATGTTTTTAAAAAATCCTGAAGTTTTAATTTTAGATGAAGCAACAAGTTCTTTAGATAATATTGTGGAAAAAGAAATTCAAGAAAATCTTAATCAATTAATGAAAGGAAGAACAACCTTTATTATTGCGCATCGTTTATCAACGATTAAAGATGTTGATGAAATTCTTGTTTTAGAAAAAGATAAAGGTGTTGTTCAAAGTGGTAATTTTGAAACATTAAAAAATCAAGAAGGTCGCTTTAAAGCATTATATACTGCAGGATTAATGGCTTAGTTTAAAAAACTAAAAGTTGATTTATAAATTATAGATAATGAATCTAAAAATCGGATAAAATGGTGGTTATAAAGTGAAATTAATTGATGTTGATAAAATTGCTCACATTATTAAGCAAGTTGTATCAATAACACCAAGTGTTGTTGCGTTTGCTTATAGTCGTGAAAATAAAGAAAATGAAGATGCCATTGCTTTAGAAAAAGACATTACCCCAGCAATTGATGTTAAAAAAATTGAACCAAATCATTATGGGGTTAAAATTCATATTATTAGTTCAATTCATACTAATATTTTTGAAGTTTTACAAGAAGTTCAACATCGCGTTAAATATGAATTGGAAAAGCAAATGGAATTTGATAGTAATTTTAAAATTGATATTTGCATTGATGATTTAATTAGTGAATAATATTTATTAAGAGGTAGGTGAAATAAAATGAAAATTGATGCAAAATTATTTAAAATCATGCTTATTAGTGCTGCTAATAATTTATATAATTATCATTTAGAAATTGATAAATTAAATGTTTTTCCTGTTCCAGATGGTGATACGGGAACAAATATGAATTTAACAATGGAAAATGCTACTAAAGAAATTAAAAAATATGAAACTTCTAGTATTACTGAAATAGCAAATGTGTTTAGTCGTGGTTTGATTATGGGCGCTAGGGGAAATTCAGGAGTTATTTTGTCCCAAATTTTTCGTGGTTTTAGTAAAGGATTAGTTCATGAAGAATTTATCAGTACTAGCGATTTACTAAAAGCATGAACTTATGCTAAACAAGTAGCTTATAAAGCAGTTATGAAACCTGTTGAAGGAACAATTTTAACTGTTATTAGACTTGCTATTGATGATACTAAACTTGAAACTAAGGAAACAATATTGCCATTAAAATTTATGGATAAGTTTTTGGAAAATGCTAACAATGCATTAGCACAAACCCCTAACTTATTACCAATTTTAAAAGAAGTTGGTGTTGTTGATTCAGGTGGTTTTGGATTAGTTAAAATTATTGAGGGAATGGTTTATTCATTAGAAAAAGGTAAAGAAATTAAAAAGAAAAAGAATTTAGTAGCTAGTGATAATAAAGAAGTTGTTATTAAATTAGATGATGAAAATTTTGGTTATTGTACAGAAACGATTGTTATTTTAAGTGAAATGAAACAAAAAAATTTTCCTTTAGAAAAAGTTCGCTTTTCGTTAGAAGAACAAGGTTGTAAATCAATCGTTGTTGTTCAAGATCAAGATATTTTTAAAGTTCATGTTCATTCGTTAATGCCAGGGCAAATATTAGTTTATTTACAACAATTTGGTGATTTTCAAAAAGTAAAAATTGAAAATATGGGGTTACAAGCAAAAAAGCATAGTACAGAAATTAAAGAACTTCGTAGTTTAAATAACTCTTGAGCAATTATTACTGTTGCTGCTGGTAAAGGTTTAGCAAAATATTTTATGAATGACTTGCAAGCATCGTATGTAGTTAATGGGGGACAAACAATGAACCCATCAACTGATGATTTTTTAAAAGCGATTGAATTAGTTGATGCTAAAGATGTTTATATTTTACCAAATAATTCCAATATTATTTCAACTGCACAACAAGCAGCGAAACTAGAAAAGAAATCTAATGTTTATGTTATCCCCACAACTTCAATTCCAGAAGGAATGCTTAGTATTCTTAGTTTTAATAAGGAAGAAAAAAGTGCTAAAAAAAATTTTAATAATATGAAAAATGCTATTAAAAAGATTGTGTCAGCAAGAATTACTAATGCTGTTAGAACAACAACTATTGATGGTGTTGCTGTGAAAGAAGGAAATTATCTTGGTATTTTAGATAAAAAAATTTATACTCAAGAAGCAGATTTAGTTTTAGTAGCAAAAAAATTACTAAGTAAAATGATTAGTAAATCATCATCACAATTGGTAACAATTTTTATTGGTGAAGATGCTAAACGCCAAGATTTACGACTAATTGAAAAGTATATTGATGAAAACTTTGATGTTGAATATGAAAAAATTGAAGGTGAACAACCAGTATATCCTTTCATATTTGGTGTTGAATAGATATAATTTAATTGTTAAAAAGAGGTGAAGTTTGTGAAAATTGCAGTAGATGTTATGGGCTCAGATTTAGGACATAAGCCACTAATAAGTGGTGTCATAAAATTTTTACAACAATATAATGACATTGATATTATTTTAGTTGGTAACGAACTGATAATTAAAGAATATTTAATTGGTTTTAAATTAAATGAAAAGTTATTATCGCGGATTAGTTTTAAAAATGCTAATGAAGAAATAATGATGACTGATAGCATTTTAGATATTAGAAGAAAAAACGATAATTCAATGAGTAAAGCAATTGAATGTGTTGCTAATAAAGAAGCTGATGCAGTATTAACAGCAGGGGCTACGGGTCCTTTTTTAGCAGCTAATCATTTTATTTTAAAAGAAATAACTGGTGTTACTCGTCCAGCTTTTATGGCAATTATGCCAACAAAAATAAAAAATAAGCAAGTTGTGCTTATTGATGCGGGCGCTAATGTTGAAAATGATAGTAATGATTTAGAAATATTTGCTATGATGGCAAATATTTATGTTCAAAAAATTTGAGAATTATCGCAACCAAAAGTAGCATTATTAAATATTGGTACAGAAGAGAAAAAAGGTAAGGAATATCATCAAGAAACTTATATAAAATTAAGTAACAATTCACAATTAAATTTTGTTGGTAATATTGAACCTAATAATTTTATGAATGGTGATATTGATATTGTTGTAACTGATGGTTTTACTGGTAATATTTCCTTGAAAGCGGTTGAAGGGACGGCACGGAATTTATTGCAAGTTTTACGAAATCAGTTTACTAAGAATATCTTCCGTAAGTTAGCATCATTATGTTTGAAAAAAGCATTTAATGAAGTTAAAGAAATTTTTGACTATCGAAATACGGGCGGAGCAATTTTAATTGGTGTTAATGGCATTGTTTTTAAAGCGCATGGTAGTAGTGATGTTAAAGCATTTTTTAGTACTTTAAAATTAGTTCGGAAAGCGCTTTTAGAAGATGTATTATCACTAATTAAAAATAATGTTGTTAAAGAAGAAGGAAAATAAGGATTTATGTTTATTGAAGAAATTAAAATTTTGTTAAAAGCATTTAATTTAGAACCACGAAATATTAATTTATATGAACAAGCTTTGACTCATAGTTCATATGCTAATGAAAAGCAATTAAATTATAATTATCAACGATTAGAATTTTTAGGTGATGCGGTGTTGCAAATGTATACAACATTATATTTATATCGAATAAATGATGATTTAAATGAAGGCGAGTTAACAATTTGGCGAAGTCAAATTGTTAGAGAAGAAACCTTAGCACAAGTGTGTAGATTTTATAAGATGAATGAATATATTCGCTTAGGTAAAGGCGAAATTCAAACGGGTGGTCGTGAAAAAGATAGCATTTTAGGTGATGTTTTTGAAGCGATTGTCGGTGCTATTTATTTAGATTTAGGCCAACAAGCGGTTAATACATTTTTAATGCAAACATTATTTAATAAAATTAAAGATAAAAGTATTTATTTAGTTAAAGATTATAAAACTTTATTACAAGAATATTTACAAACTGAACGCCAAGATCCTATTGAATATAAAGTTATTTTTGAACATAAAGATAAAAATAGTTATCAATATGTTGCTATTGTAAAAAGTGGTGACATTATTTTTGGTAAGGGAAGTGGTAGTTCACATAGTAAAGCTGAGCAAGCAGCTGCAAAAGATGCTTATTTAAAATTAGTTAAGGTTGTTAAATAAAAGGATAGCAATTAATGAGGTAATTAGATGTTAAAGTTATTTAAAAGTATTATTTATAGTTTTTTTCAAAACTTTTTTCAAGTAATTAGTTTACTAATTGTTATTTTAATAATGTTAGTTATCCTTTTAGGGATATTTTCATCAAATGATTATGTTAAAAATCAATATGCTAAAATTTATAATAATGCTGCAATTTATGATAATACAATTAGTTCATCTAAAGATTTAGTTTTTAGAAATGATTCTAAACTTTGAAAAAATAAAAATTATTTTACTTCTGAAAATAAACTTGATATAGAAATTTTTAAAAAAGCAACTCTATCAATAAGTCATCTTACTGAATTTGATAAAGAAGAAATTTTAACAATGAATCACGATGTTCAGCAATATTTAAATGCTAATATTTCAACAATTTATAAGGTAACATATTGTGATGAACCTAATAAGATTAAAATTGGTTGTGATAGTTCTAAAATTTCAAATAAAGGATATTGATTTGTTAATAGTCAAATAATTAATAATGATGGATTACGAACACCTTATGTTTCTGAACTTTTTGAAAAATATCAACAATATGATTACTTTCATTTAATTACTACTAATGAGGCAGAAAATTTATTAACTATTAATCAAGAGTTAGAACAATTGCACAAAGATAATTTACAAGATAACTTTCCTCGTAATATTACTAGTGATACAATGCGTGAGCATATTGATTTATATTGATTTATTGCTTCATCAATTAGTTTTAATCGTTTAGAATATGTTGAGTCATTAGACATTACTGAGTTTTTAACATCAGGAAATGCCTATCGTGTTAAGAGTTATGATGCTACTAGTTATTTTAATAAACCTTATATAATTAAAGAAAATGGTAAATTTAATTTAAATGATGGTAGTAATTATGTCTTTGTGTTTAAAAGATTTGCTGATGTTAATAATCTATCGTTAGGTAGCAAATTTCGGATTATGGGACAAGAAGTTATTATTGCTGGCTATGCTACTGATGTTAATGATGCGTATTTTTTAATGCAAAGTGGAGAAATGCCTAGTTTATCAAGTTCAACTGTTGTATGAGTTAATAAGCAAACTTATAATAAATTAAAGGGTGATGTTGTTGATCATAAGTTAGGTGAAAATAAAAAAAGTATTTATGGGTTTAAGCATCAAAAAAATACTGATTTAAATTTTAATTTTCAAACTTTAAAACAAGAATATAATCGCTTTTCGTTGTATTGAAATCTTAAATTAAATAATAATGATTTTGCTGTTATTTGAAATCCTTATTTAATGACAAAAGAAGCTTTGAATGCAAGAATATTAATAATAAATAGTGTTGCAACAACTTTTTCATTGTTAATTTTTGGAATTAATTTGTTAATTATTTTTATTTTAATTCATAAATCAGTAATAAATAATCAGCAATCATTTGGAATGTTAAAATCATTAGGTTATTCAACAATAAAAATATCATTAGTAATGACAATTGCTCAAATGATACCAATTATTTTTGTTAGTATTGGTAGTATTTTTTTATCGTATTATATGCAGAGTTTTTTTAATCAAACTTATATTGATTTTTTTGTTTTTCCTGAATATGGTATTTCATTTAATGTTTTAATTATTATTTTAATTATTGCTTTTTTTACTTTTATTTTTGCTTTTTTCTTATTACGAAAAAATCCATTAACATTAATGTCTAAGTCAATTAATTATAGTTATAAAACTGTTGTTAAATCAAAAACTAGTAATAAAAGTAGTTTTTTTAATAAAATTGTCGATTTTAGTTTTAAAACTAAAATAACCTTTTTCTTTGCTAATAATATTTTCTCTAAATTGTCATTGACATTTGTTTCAACTTTAGCAGCATCAACATTATTATTCTTTTCATTATCAGCTTTTAAGATGAATGATTCAATTATGAATAAACAATGGGAAGGCGTTAATGTTAATTATTTATATAATTATCATACTAGTAATGATGATTTAAAATTAATGTATAAAGGCGAAGGTAGTAAAGTTGATTATCAAGCAATTAGTGAATTAAATCCTAATAATAATATTGTTGAAGATATTAAAAATAATTCTGCAAAAATTACAAATCAAGGGTATTATGATGTTAGTAATAAATGAATTAAAAGTTCAGAAGTTAAAATCATTATTGAACAACTTAATAATCCAAATAGTGATAATTTACTTGGATTAGATTTAGAAACTAAGAAATTATTAGTAAGTATTATTAATACTTATCCTTATTTAAGAGATTATTTTACAGGTACAAATTTAAAAAATGATATTATTATTTTATTTAATAATATTTTTTATTGTCCAGAACAAGATAAAATGATTAATATTTTTAATGAGCAAATTTATTCGTTTAATATGAATAAATATCAAAGAATTAAAAATAGTAATCAAAAAATTAGTAAAATTGATGAAATAGCAATAAAAACAAATATTAATCAGTTGAATGTTATTAATGAAACGCATCAAGAATTTATTAAACCATCGTTAAATAATAAGACATTACAGGAATTTTTTGATTTTGATATTGAAAATATTAAAATCAAATATGAACATTTTTTATCATCTTTACAAAATAATTTTGGGTATGATAAGATTACTATTTTACCACTTTTAGTAAATGCTAATGATGTTTGAGCTTCAAACTTAAAACAAGATGATTTTGTTTATTTGAGTGATGGTGACTTTAATTTTATTAATGATGATAATAAAAAACCATTATTTGGTTATATTTTTGATACTTTTGATAATTTAACAAAAGATACTGTTATTACTCGTGAAAAGGAGTTTTATGAATATACTAATTTAAATGCAACATATTTTAATACCAAGTTATCACAAAATACAGCGAATGATTTTCAATCTTATTTTTCAATTGTTAGTAATAAGAAAAATTATCAAATTAGTTTCAATAAAAATGAATTATTTAAGACTGATTATTGAAATGATGATTTAGGTTGGAGTAGTGCAATTGAAGGATTTACCAATATTCATCATAAAAAGCAGTTAACATTAAAATTTAGCACTTATTTAGAAAGTTTAATTATATGTTTTATCATTGGAGCTATTGTTATTGTTTTAATTATTGTTTTTGTAACTAGTAATATTACTATTAATGATAATTTGCGATTTGTTACAATTTTAAATGTTATTGGGTATCATTATAAATGATTAGCTAGTCGTTTTATATTAATTTTTATGCCAATTATGTTAATTACTTGAATAATATCCATTCCTTTAGCAAGACCAATTATTAAATTATTAACTGATATTATTTATAGTGAAACTAAAGTTTTATTTCCTGTATATATTGCAGATTGATACTATCCGTTGGTTTTATTAATATTAGTTATTTTGTTTACAGTATCTTTTAGTATTTGTTGACTATCATTAATATATCGTAATAAAATTAGAAGTATTACTAATACATAGTTAAAATATATTGTTATAATAAAATTTGTGAGGTAGATAAATATGGTGTTTTTAAAAAGATTAGAAGCGTATGGATTTAAATCATTTGCTAAGCCAACAAAAATAGTTTTTGAGCACGGTATTATTGGTGTTGTGGGACCTAATGGTTCTGGTAAGTCTAATATTAATGATGCTATTCGTTGAGTATTGGGCGAACAATCAATTAAATCATTACGGGGTGATAATATTCAAGATATTATTTTTCAAGGTAGTAGTGAATATCCACAGTTAAATATGGCGGAAGTTAAATTAATTTTTAATAATAAAAAACGCATTTTTCCTATTGACTTTGATGAAGTAGAAATAACTAGAAGAGTTTATCGTGATAATAATGAGAATGAATATTCAATTAATAAAAGTCGTAGCAGATTAAAGGATGTTCAAGAATTAGTATTAGGTACTGGTTTAAGTAAAGGTTCATTAGCTATTATTAATCAAGGTAATGTCGCTAATTTTTCACAAGTTAAACCAGAAGAAAGAAGATTATTGTTTGAAGAAGCAGCTAATGTATCTAAGTATAAAAAACGCAAATTAGAGTCAGTTCGGAAATTAGAAAAAACTGAAGAAAATTTAGTTCGCATTAATGACATCATTATTGAGATGGAAAGAAATATTAATTATTTGCGTCGTCAAGCTAAAAAAGCAC
Organism: Spiroplasma endosymbiont of Dilophus febrilis; assembly: GCF_964030685.1. Classification (NCBI taxonomy): domain Bacteria; kingdom Bacillati; phylum Mycoplasmatota; class Mollicutes; order Entomoplasmatales; family Spiroplasmataceae; genus Spiroplasma; species Spiroplasma endosymbiont of Dilophus febrilis. The sequence goes on along the minus strand of NZ_OZ034912.1, from coordinate 717,668 downwards.
AAGAATATGTTACTAAAAAAGAACAATTGACAACTATTGAAGTGGCTATTTTAGTAAAAGATATTACTAGTCAGTATGAAGGGCTTCGTGATTTACAATTAGAAATTAAAAGATATACTTCTCAAACTGAAGATTTAAGTGTTCAAATTACTAATTATGATAATAAAATTAATTTGTTGCAAGAAAATATTTTTACTATTGATAATAAAATGCAACAATTCGGACAACAATTAGATGAACATCTTAATCAATTAGAACTATTACAAAATGAAAAAATTTCACAACAAAATGAAAAGCAAGTTAATAGTAATAATCAAGTTCAAGATTTAGAACAAGATGCTAATAATATTAATCAAGAAATTTTACAACAAACTAAATTAATTACTGAACAGCAAAATATGATTGATGATTTTCAAAAACAAAGAATTTTATTAAATGAAGATTTAGAAGTTGCTGTTAAAAAGTATAATCTTTTAAATAAGGAAATTTATGAATTAAAAAGTAAACAAGATTATTTAGTTGATTTGCAAAGTAATAATACTTATTATTATCAGGGTGTTAAAACAATTTTAAATAATCGACTTCATTTAACAGGAATTATTGATACTATTGATCGATTAATTAATGTTCCTAGTATTTATCAATTAGCTATTCAAGAAGCCTTATCTAGCAGTATGCAACATATTGTTGTTGAAAAGGATAGTGATGCTATTCGTGCAATTCAATTTTTAAAAGCTAATGAAGGTGGAATTGCAACATTTTTACCTTTAAATAGTTTACGGATTCAAATGATTAATAATGAGGATTTATCATTATTAAAAACTCAAAAAGGTTTTATTGGCATTGCTTATGAATTATTAACTACTAATGTTAAGTTTGAACCAGTAATGCGTTTTTTATTAGGAAGAATAATTATTGTTGAGAGTTTAGCACAAGCAAATGAAATTGCTCATTTGACTTATCGGAAGTATCATATTATTACTTTACAAGGTGATGTTATTCGCCCTGGGGGCAGTATTAGTGGTGGTCACAAAAGAGTTAAGCCATTTTTATTTAATAATGAAGAGCAAGTTAATAGTTTAAAAACTAAAATTAGTGAATTAGAACAATTAGTTCAAACTTATTATCAAAAATGGCAAAGTATTAAAGAGAAACTAATAACATTAAATAATGAATTAGAACAAAAACAATTGCATTTAGGTAAGTTTCAACAAAGTAAACAAAGTAATGAACAAAAACAAAGAATAATTGAACAAGAATATCAACATTTAACAAAGAAAAAAATGCGAGTTAGTGATGATTTTAATCAACAACTTGATGAGCGACTAATATTGGAAAATAAAATTAGTAATTTAAAGTTAGAAAAATTAAAAATTACTGAGCAACAACAAACACAAAGAACTTTGCGAGAAACTTATAGTAATCAATTATATTCATTAACTTTAGAAATAAAAAAAATGCGTACTGAATATAAAAATCAAGAGAAACTATTACAAGAATATAATTATCAAAAGTTAGCAATTGATAATTGTTTACAACAAAATTTAGAAAGATTAGCGCAAGAATATCGTTTAACTTATGAATATGGTTATGAAAAGTATGGTCAAGACCCGATTGGTGATATTAAAGAAGTTCGTGAACAAATTATTTTATTACGCCAAGAATTACAAGATTTAGGGCCAGTAAATATTGATGCTATTTCTGAATATGAAACAATTAATGAACGATATCAATTTTTAAAAGAACAAGAACAAGAATTAAATAATGGTAAAAAACAATTACTTAATGCTATTAAAGATATGGATGAAATTATGATAACTCGTTTTGATACGACTATTAAAGATATTAATAAGGTTTTGCCAGAAACTTTTAAAGTTCTTTTTGCTGGTGGCACTGCTAGTTTAGTATATACTGATCCTAATAATATTTTAGAAACCGGAATTGATATTTTAGTAAATTTACCAGGAAAAACTATTACTAACTTGAATTTATTATCAGGTGGTGAGAAATCACTAGTAGCTTTAGCAGTGCTTTTTGCAATTTTAAAGGCACGACCTTTACCAATTGTTATTCTTGATGAAGTGGAAGCGCCATTAGATGTTGCCAATGTTGAAAGATTTGCTAAGTATTTAAAGTCTTTTGCTACGGAAACACAATTTATTGTTATTACGCATCGCCCAGGAACAATGGAAAACTGTGATACATTGTATGGCACAACAATGCAAAGTAAAGGTGTTACTAAAATGGTTGCTATTAGATTAGAACAAGCAAAAAATTTAGTTACTTCTGCTAATTAATTTATCGTGTATTATTAGTATGATAAGGGTAAAACATTAATGATTTAATCCAATGGAGGCTATTAAAATGTTAAGAACCAAATTTACTATTGAGATTGAACGCTTGAAAAATAATATTATTGAATTATTTAATTTAACAATGAAACAACATAAAGAAGTTATTAAAGCTTTAGAAGAAGAAAGTATTAGTAAATGTAAAATAATTGTTGCTAATGATAATAATATTAACAAATTTTATGCTGAAATTTTAGATAGTGCCATTTGAAGAATTGCTAAACAACAACCAGTTGCTAGCGATTTACGCCATATTATTGGTTATATGTCAATTGCCAAAGAATTAGAAAGAATTTCTGATTATGCTCGTAACATTGCTAATTTTTATTTAAAAGCTAAACCACCAGTTAAATATAGTAAATATATTGGTCAATTATCTAAAAAAGTTTTAAAAATTATGCAGTTTATTATTAAAGTTCTTGCTGATGAAACACAATGAGGTAAGAAAATTATTCAAACTATTGTTAGATTAGATGATATTGTTGATAGTGAATATAATGATATTAATACTTTGTTAATTGATTTAGTTTTAGATAATGTTACTGAAGATAAAATATGAATTTATACAGGAATTATGCAACAATTAAAATATTTAGAGCGAGCTGGTGATCATTTAGTTAATATTGCTGAAACCTTACTATTTATTTCTCAGGGAACTCATTATGAATCAGGAAGATAATATCAGGACAAGCTCTAGTAGTAAAACATTTAGAAAGCACTTATATTAAAATTTATGATAGTTAATGAATCAACAAAAGATTAATATTGTTATTTTTAAAATATCTAGTAGTTTTTATTAATACTTGCGATTGAAATGAAGTAGTTTGAAAATATTACTATTGGTCGCGTTTAGTTTTCTTAGGTATTTTTTAAAAAGGAAAAAATAGTCATTTACTATAAATTATTTCAATATGCAAATTAAGTATATATTTCTTATGTATGATTTTTGTTGTAAAAAATTATTTTAATGTTGTTTTTATAAGCATTTTACTTAGTTTTTATAACCTTTTATTAAGAATATGTTTGTTAATATTAAATATTTTGTTTTATTAATTATTTTTCAAGTAAAAAGGTAATAAATTTTTAGTTGCTTTTCTTTCAAAATTATTCAAATCTTTACCCACCTAACAAAACTTTAAGCGCCCTTACTATTTAATTAATGTCTTTTTTATTTATAGAAGGAGACATTTTATTTTTTTAAAATTAATATAAAATGTTTAGAAAATAATCTAGAATAGAAATTTATATCAGATTGTTAATGATAATATTAATTTATAAAATTAAAAAAAGAAAGGATTTAACTAATGTCATTTATAATTCAATGTCCACATTGTCATCAAGAAATTACCGAAAAGGATTTTGAAAAGAGTCATCAAGCAGTATCATATTTACAACAATTTTTTAATCGTAAGGAGCAAGAATATTGTGATAAGTTAAAAAATCAATTAGATGCTGATTTTCAAAAACAAAAAGCAATAGAAATTACTAGTGTAGTAAATGAAAAAGAAAATGAGTGAAATAAGCAACACGATAATGAATTGCATAAAATAAAAGAAGCCCATCAACAAATTTTAGATGGTTTAAACCAACAATTAAATGATGCTAAGAGCAATTTAAAATCCCAAGAAGAAACAAAAAAGGCTGATATTGAAGTTTCTATTTTGAAAGAAAAAAGCAATATTGAAAAACAAAAACAAAAAGAAATTGCTGATATTAAAGATAATTATCAAAAGATAATTGATGAGTTAAATTCTAAAATAAAAGATTTAGATATTAAAGAAAAAACTAATGCATCTCAACGAGAAAAATTGTTTACAGAAAAAGAACTTGAAATTACTAAAAATAAACAACAAGAAATTGATTTATTAAAGGATAAAATTAGTATTTTAGAAACCGAAAAGAAAACAAAGGAAGCAGATATTAAGGTTATTTTGGTTGAAAAAGAAAAAGAGTGAAGTAATTTACAACAAAATAAGTTGGATACTTTAAATAAAGACTATCAGAAAAATATTAATGATTTACAAGAGAAAAATCATCAATTAGATATGTTAGTTAAAACTAATGATGCTAAGGTCCAAGAATTAGTAGCAAAAAAAGAAACTGAAATTATTAATTCTAAACAAGAAGAAATTAATAAGTTAATTGATGAAACAACTGAATTAAAACTTAAATTAGAACAAGGACGAAATATTAGAACAGGAATTTTAGGAGCTAATTTAGAAAATGATTTTGCAGGTAAAATGCCATCGTTTTTTCCAAATGACCATTTTGAAAAAACAACTAAAACCATTAATGGTAAAAAACCTGATTTTAGGTTAGGAGTTTTGAATGATGAAGAGGATAATAAAGTAGTTGGTAATATCTTATTTGAGTTAAAAAATCAAGAAAAATTAGATAGTAAATGAGAGGAAAAATTAGCAATTGAATTAAAAGAATGAAATGCTAAGTTTGGCATTATTGTTTGAACTTATGCTAAAGCACCATTTAGTCGTTCTTCAAAATATCGTGATATTTTTATTATTAATACTGACCTTGAAGTTATTGCATTAATTGTTAATATTTTAAAAATTTTAATTAAAAAAGAATTTGCTTTATCATTACAATCTTCAACTAATAAAAATGATCAGGAATTTAAAGAACGCTTTAATAATTGATTACAAGATGAATTTAGTTCTTTAATTGGTAAAGCGATGCAAGAGTTTATTAAGTTTGAAAAGCATATTCAACAAATTCAAAACTCTAATGAGAAATTAAAAAGCGTTAAAGAGAATTTACAAGAAATATTAATTGCTAAAATTGAGGATTCTTTAAAAAAATTATTGTAATTTTAAAAGACTTCTTGTAGTTAAGACAACAACAAGAAGTTTTTATTGGGGCGCATAAAGTTTTGTTAGGTGGGTAAAGATTTGAATAATTTTGAAAGAAAAGCAACTAAAAATTTATTACCTTTTTACTTGAAAAATAATTAATAAAACAAAATATTTAATATTAACAAACATATTCTTAATAAAAGGTTATAAAAACTAAGTAAAATGCTTATAAAAACAACATTAAAATAATTTTTTACAACAAAAATCATACATAAGAAATATATACTTAATTTGCATATTGAAATAATTTATAGTAAATGACTATTTTTTCTTTTTTAAAAAATACCTAAGAAAACTAAACGCGACCTTTTTATTGAAAAATTTTTAATTTTTGTAAATAACTAGTAAAATTAGTAGTGAAAGTAAGTCTAAGGAGAGAAATGTATGGAATATAAAGCCCCCAGAGGTACTAATGATATTTTACCAATCCAAAGTAAACAACGATATCAATTACAACAAATTTTACGAGATATTGTTAAAAAATATAATTATGAAGAAATTAGTACGCCGATATTTGAACAGTATGAATTATTTCAAAGAACTGTTGGTGTTAATAGCGATATTGTTAGTAAAGAAATGTTTAACTTTCAAGATAAAAAAGGTCGTGAATTAGCACTTCGTCCTGAAAATACAGCGCCAATTGTTAGAGCAGTAATTGAAAATAAATTAGTTGATGTTTTAGGATTACCTTTAAAATTATTTTACTATGGACATATGTTTCGCTATGAGCGACCACAACGAGGGCGTCAAAGACAATTTACGCAATTTGGTGTGGAAGTTTTTGGTAAAAAAACTATTTATTTAGATGCTGAAATTATTTGTTTAGCAATGGATATTGTTAAATCGTTAAAGATTAATAATATTATTCTTAAAATAAATTTTTTAGGAGCAAAAGCAACCCAAAATAAATATCAACAAATTTTAAAAACATTTTTACAAGATATGAGCACAACATTATGTGAGGATTGTCAAAGAAGAATTACTAAAAATACCTTGCGAGTATTAGATTGTAAAATTGATCAAAATATTAAAAATTTACCAATAATTAGTGAAACTTATTCTGTTGAAGAAAAAGAATATTTTACAAGGTTAATAAAGTTATTGGATAATTTAAAAGTTAAATATGAGATTGATAGTAAATTAGTTCGCGGTTTAGACTATTATAATGATACTGTTTTTGAAATTATTAGTTTAGAGAAGGGTGTTGAAGGACAGAATACATTAATTGGTGGTGGTCGTTATGATAATTTAGTTGAGGAATTATCAAAAAATCAAAAATCAGTTCCAGCAATTGGTTTTGCAATCGGAATTGAAAGATTACTTAATGCTACTGAAAATCATTCAGACTTTATTAAAAAAATGCTTCCATTGGTTGATGTATACATTATTGCTTTAACCGCTACTGGTTATGAATTAGCAACTAATGTATTATTAACTTTAAGAAGTAATAATTTTATTAGTGATATGGATTATGAACAAAGGAATATTAAGGCTCAGTTTAATGTTGTTTCTAAATTAGATTGTCGTTTTGTTATTATTATTGGTGATAGCGAAGTTAAAGAGAGTAATTTAACTATTAAAAATCAGGAAACTAAGGTAGAAGAAAAGATTAGTATTAATGAATTAATTAATTATTTGAATGCAAATAAGGGAGATAAATAATGAGAAGTCATAATTGTGGTGAATTAAGAGAAGAAAATGTTAATTTAGAAGTTAACCTTTGTGGTTGAGTTCATACAATTCGTAAACTTAATAATTTAATATTTTTAGATTTACGCGATCGTTACGGAATGACGCAAATTATAATTAATAGTGAAAATCCTAACTATATTCTCGCTAAAAGTTTAAGCACTGATGATGTTATTAAAGTTGATGGTACGGTAGTGCTTCGTAAATCTAAAAATAATAATTTATCAACAGGAAATATTGAAATTATTTGTACTAATTTAGAGTTAATAAATAAATCACAAGTATCACCATTAGATAATGAAAGTTTAGAGGAAACGCGTTTAGAATATCGGTTTTTAGATTTACGAAGACAAGTAATGCAAGATAAAATAATTTTGCGTCATCAAGTTATGCAAATAATGCGTAATTTTTTAAATAATAATAATTTTTTAGAAATTGAAACGCCAATTTTAGCAAGCACAACTCCCGAAGGGGCAAGAGACTATTTAGTTCCGGCAAGAAATCAAAAAGGACATTTTTATGCGTTACCACAGTCACCGCAAATATTTAAGCAATTATTAATGGTTGGTGGTTATGATCGCTACTATCAAATTGCTCGTTGTTTTCGTGATGAAGATTTAAGAAGTGATCGCCAACCAGAATTTAGTCAATTAGATTTAGAAATGAGTTTTATTGAACAAAAGGATATTATTACTCTTTTAGAGCAAATGATGCAGGAAATAATGTTAAAAACTAAAAACATTAATCTAAAAATACCTTTTTTACAATTAGATTATGAAGTAGCAATTGATTTATATGGTAGTGATAAACCAGATTTACGATATGATTTAAAACTTATTGACCTTAGTTTAATGAATACTAGTAGTAAAAAGAAAACTACTAAAGCAATTGTTGTTTCTCAGTTATTAACTGATTTACAATTAGCAGACCTAAAAGTTATTGTTAGTCAATATCAGGCGGGACAGTTGGAATATATTACTTATGACAATAAAGTTATTGGGTCAGAGTTATTATCTAATAATGCTGAAGCTATCATTAATCATTTAGCAATTAGTAATCAAGCAACCGTTTTAATGATTACAAATGATTATGAATTGGCTTGCAATACAATGGGAGCCATAAGGCAGGCTATTGCTAAACAATTAAATCTTTTTACTAATGAAGATTATCAATTTTTATGAGTTGTAAATTGACCATTATTTGCTTATGATAATGAAAGTAAAAAATTTGTTGCTGCCCATCATCCTTTTACGCGCCCTAATATTAAAGATGAAATTGATTTTACTAGTAATCCAATGTTAGTCAAATCTCAGGCTTATGATTTAGTATTGAATGGTTATGAAGTTGGTGGTGGTTCAATGCGAATTCATAGTCTTGAAATGCAACAAAAAATGTTAGAGTTTTTACAAGTTTCTGTTGAAGAACAAAAAGAAAAATTTGGTTTTCTTTTGAATGCTTTATCCTATGGAGCACCAATTCATGGTGGTATTGCTTTGGGATTAGATCGTTTAATAATGTTATTAAGTAATAGTCATAGTATTCGTGATGTGATTGCTTTTCCTAAAAATACTAAGGGTAGTGATATGTTAACGCATGCTCCTAGTGTTGTTAAACAAGAACAATTGGACATTTTAGGGTTAAATGTGGTAAATAGTTAGTAAAATATAGGTATTTTATGGAAAATATATTAAAATAAGTATGGTGAAAAGTAACAAGGAGGAATAATATGTCACAAAACCAATTTCAAAATGAAAACGATAATTATAATCGTGAGCAGTCAATTAATACTATTAAGATGTTAGGTGTTGAAGCTGTCAATCAAGCTAATTCAGGGCATCCGGGAATTGTTTTAGGAGCAGCACCAATGAGTTATGCACTATTTAGTGAACATTTATATTGTAATCCGCAAGATCCCCAATGAATTAATCGTGATCGTTTTATTTTATCAGCTGGACATGGCTCAGCATTATTGTATGCGTTATTACATTTAAGTGGTTATGATATTAGTATTGATGAAGTTAAAAATTTTCGGCAATTAGATTCAATTACTCCTGGACATCCAGAAAGAAATTTAACACCTGGTGTTGAAGCAACAACGGGACCATTAGGACAAGGATTAGCAATGGGTGTTGGTTGTGATTTAGTAAGAACTTTTCTGGCACATAAATATAATAAACCTGATTTTAATATTTTTGACTATCATACTTATATTATTTGTAGTGATGGTGATTTACAAGAAGGCATAAGTCAAGAAGCTATTAGTTTAGCAGGTCATTTAAAATTAAGTAATTTAATTGTTTTATATGACTCTAATGATATTCAATTAGATGGTCCAGTAAGTTTATCACAAAGTGAAAATACAAAACAGCGTTTTTTAAGTGCTAATTGAAATTATATTTTAGTTACTGCGGGTAGTGACTTTAAAGCAATTAGTCAAGCAATAAGACAAGCTAAAGCGGAAACTGAAAAGCCAACTTTAATTGAAATTAAAACTATTATTGGTGTTGACGCTTCAAAAGCAGGAACTAGCAGTGTTCACGGTGCCCCTTTAGGTGATGATATTATTAAGCTAAAAGAAAATTTAAAGTGAGATTATGAACCATTTTTTGTTCCTGATGATGTGAAAAATGATTTTAAAGTTAGAGTTGCACAAAGAGGTCAACAACAACAACAAATTTGAAATCAAATGTGAACTGAATATGCTAATAAATATGTTACTGAATATAAGGAAATTAATGATACTTTATATCATAACTATAATTTTACTGCTAATGATTTTCAAGATATTTTAATTGAACAAGATATGGCAACAAGAGATTGTTCATCAATAGTATTAAAAACTATTAGTAAAAAATTGCCATTATTTATTGGTGGTAGTGCTGATTTATCATCATCAACAAAAGTTTTAGGAAGTGATGGATATTTTGCATCTAATAATTTACAAGGTCGTAATATTATGTTTGGCGTTCGTGAATTTGGAATGGGTGCTATTAGTAATGGGATGCTATTACAAAAAACTGTTCGCTCATTTGTTGCTACTTTTTTAATTTTTAGTGATTATATGAAACCTGCAATTCGTTTAGCTTCATTAATGGAAATTCCTAATATTTTTGTTTTTAGTCACGATTCAATTGCTGTTGGTGAAGATGGACCAACCCATCAACCGGTAGAACAAATTTCAATGTTAAGAGCATTACCTAACTTAAATGTTTTTCGTCCTTGTGATATGAAAGAAACGATTGCTAGTTATATTTGTGCATTGAATAGTAAAGATAAGCCAACAGCAATTTTAGTTTCGCGACAAAATTTACCGCAAATTATTTCTAGTGATGTTAATAAAGCATTAAAAGGCGGATATATTATTAGTCCTGAAAAATCACAATTAGAATTAATAATTATTGCTACTGGTAGTGAAGTGCAATTAGCATTAAAAGTTCAGCAACAATTACAAAAAGAAAATATTAATACTATTCGTGTTGTTTCTATGCCTTCAACAACTGTTTTTGATTGTCAAGATGTGACTTATAAGTTAGAAGTGCTTCCGCAGACTGTTAAAAAGATAAGTTTAGAAATGGCTTCAACTTGAGGATGACATAAATATGTTGATAATGGGATAACTTTTGGCATTGACAGATTTGGAATATCAGCACCAATGCAAGATATAATGAATGAATTAGGATTTACTGTTGATAATATTGTATTACAAGTTAAACAATTATTACAAAAAGATAATATAAAGGAGAAAAGATAAAATGCCTTGATGAGCAGGATTGTTAATTGGTCTTGTTGGCGGTTTAGTAATAGGAGGGTTATTAGCATTTTTAATATCTAAAAAGATGTTTGAAAAGCAATTAAGAGATAATCCACCAGTTAATGAAAAAATGATTCGAGCAATGTATATGCAAATGGGAAGAAAACCTTCCGAATCACAAATTAAAGCTGTGATGAATGCGATGCGTCGTAATCAAAAAAACCTTAGAACTAATAAAATAATTTTTTAAACTGCCATATAATGGCAGTTTTTATATGGCAAATTTAGTTTGCAATAAAATACTATAAAAATTATTTTTACTAATAATGATGTGATCAACAAATTCAATTTTTAAAACTTTAGCAATATAAATTAAAGAATTTGTGGTTTCTATATCATGTTTACTAGGCAAACTATCATTATTAGGGTGATTATGAGCACAAATAATTTTTTGGGCATGATTTTTTAAAACGAGGTAATATATATCTTTTGGATCAATCGAAATTTGATTAATTGTTCCTTGATACACAAGTTGTTTAAAAATAATCCGATTATTATTATTTAATAAAATTAAATAAAAATTTTCGGTATTTAAATTACTTACTTCAATATGAAGTAAGTAAAAAATATCATACGGATTATTAATTCTAATAATTTTATTGTTAGCAATGTTAATATTTATTCGTTGATATAACTCAAAACTTGCTAATAACTCAATAGCCTTAACTTTTCCAATTCCTTTAATAACGGTTAACTCATTTAAAGTTACTTTTAATAAGTTTTCAACACCATTAAAATGATTAATAATATACTGTGCTAATTGTAAAACATTTTGTTTTTTATTACCAGTTCGTAATAGTAATGCAAGAAGTTCGTTATTACTTAAATTTTTAATGCCATTTTTTCACGCTTTTTCTCGTGGTCGTTCATTAATGGGAATGTCTTTAAATTTCATAAAATGGTGGCAAAATCTTATTATATAAATTTTGAAGTTTTTCTAATTTTGTTTCTAAATTTTTAATATTTGTCGCATCACGATTATTTCATCCGACTTTAAAACCACCAGGGAGTCCAATATCGGCTTGTTGGGCATTAAAATGATTAATAATATACTGTGCTAATTGTAAAACATTTTGTTTTTTATTACCAGTTCGTAATAGTAATGCAAGAAGTTCGTTATTACTTAAATTTTTAATGCCATTTTTTCACGCTTTTTCTCGTGGTCGTTCATTAATGGGAATGTCTTTAAATTTCATAAAATGGTGGCAAAATCTTATTATATAAATTTTGAAGTTTTTCTAATTTTGTTTCTAAATTTTTAATATTTGTCGCATCACGATTATTTCATCCGACTTTAAAACCACCAGGGAGTCCAATATCGGCTTGTTGGGCATTAAAAAGATTTTTAATTACTGGAATAGCCAAACCAAGTAATGCTCCACCAATAAGAAATGAAGCAACGGCACCACCGGTTTTAGAAATCATTTCTTCTTCTGATAATTGTTTTAGTTTCATAATAACCTCCTTTCATAATTTATATTTGTTTGATAACAAATGGGCGCATAAAGTTTTGTTAGGTGGGTAAAGATTTGAATAATTTTGAAAGAAAAGCAACTAAAAATTTATTACCTTTTTACTTGAAAAATAATTAATAAAACAAAATATTTAATATTAACAAACATATTCTTAATAAAAGGTTATAAAAACTAAGTAAAATGCTTATAAAAACAACATTAAAATAATTTTTTACAACAAAAATCATACATAAGAAATATATACTTAATTTGCATATTGAAATAATTTATAGTAAATGACTATTTTTTCTTTTTTAAAAAATACCTAAGAAAACTAAACGCGACCGTAAATAATGATAACCAACAAATTGCAAAAGATTTACCAGTCTGAAACCCATCCGCAGAGCAAGTAGATTCAGTAGCAACGACAACTTGGTTGGAAACACAATGAGATGCGACAGGTGCTAAACCGAAAAATAAATTTAATGACACCCCAAAACTATTTCCACAAAAGGAATTATTATCTAATGAACCACAAGCAGGAACTAGTTTTGATCGGAGTATAATTTTTAACCTTGAAGCAGAAACTGCCAAAGTAGCAGAGCAAATGTTAGCACAACAAGCGAAGGAAAAACAAGCAAGAGAAAAAAGACAACAAGAAAAAGAAAAGCAAGCAAGAGAAAAAAACAGTAAAGAAGAAACAGAACAAAAACAGAAAACAGAAGAAGAAAAAAGACAAAAAACCGCTTTGTTTAGTTAAAAATAATAGATTTTGTTATTTAAAAGAGGAATTAAGAAGGGAACGAATAATATGACTAAGAAGAAAAAGGATCTTGTTGCAAAAAGACAAGAAAGTGAAAAGCCACAAGCGAAAGAAGAATATCGGGGATTACTTGATGATTCAGGTTCAGAATCAGATATTATTTGACAAAAACCAACGCATCGTATAAAGAAATTCCAAAAAAACCTAATGAGCAATTTTTAAGAATGCGGAAATTGTTTCAACAAAAAAAGCAGTTAAACTTAAATCCTAAACAAAAACAAACTTCAAAAAGAAACAAAAAAATAAAGTTAACTTCAAGTTGTTTGTTGCCAAAAAAATTAAATAATAAGACTTTAATCGCTGTATTGGGAATTTCACTTTCTTTAATTATTATTGTGATTTTAATTTTTTTTGCTTAAAAATCAATAAATATAATATTGTTCTGATATATAAACAAAAAGATTATCAAGCACAGTTACAAACAAATATTAGACAATTTCATCAATAGTTTTTGCAATATAATAACCATTAAGTAATGCAATGTTAAAATAACAAAAATTGCAATTAGAATAAAATTTTAGAAAATATATTGATTTCATAGTTAGCATTAGAAAAATAATTAAGTTTTAAAAATAAATTCTGAAAAAGGTAAAATAGAAACAAACCAATAAAATTACAGGATATCATTTTCCTTGTTCCTAATAATAGTGATAATAAGAAATTATTATTATCCATTATTATTAGGATTTTTAATTATTTTTTCTTAAAAATACTCCTAAATTATAAAAAGATGTAATTTATTGCTATTTGTTGTAAAATTAATAGGGAAAGTTAATAAATTTGAGAAGGTGAAATTGATGAAAGGACGAGTTGTTATTGGTATGAGTGGGGGAGTGGATTCTTCCATTGCGGCATATTTATTAAAACAACAAGGATATGATGTTATTGGATTATTTATGCGTAATTGAGATTCATTAGTAAATAATGATATTTTAGGAAATAAATCGATTAACGATGCTATTTGTCCAATGCAAGTTGATTATTTAGATGCTAAAAAAGTTGCTGAACAATTAAATATTGATTTATATCGTATTAATTTTGTTGAGGAATATTGACAATATGTGTTTACTTATTTTTTAGAAGAATATAAAAAAGGACGCACCCCTAATCCTGATATTTTATGTAATAAATATATTAAATTTTCTGCTTTTTTAAATTATGCATTGGAAAAGTTAAATGCTGATTATATTGCTATGGGACATTATGCTAAAGTTAAATATAATGATGAAACAAAAAAATATGAATTATTAAAAGCCAAGGATGAAACAAAAGATCAAACTTATTTTTTATCACAATTAAATCAAGAACAGTTAGCAAAAACTATTTTTCCTTTAGGCGATATTAAAAAAGTGGAAGTTAGGCAATTAGCTAAGAAATTAAATTTAGTAACAGCTAATAAAAAAGATTCAACAGGAATTTGTTTTATTGGTAAAAGGAATTTTAAACAATTTTTACAAAATTATATTCCTGCCCAAGTTGGTAATATTGTTGATATTAAAAGTAATAAAGTTATTGGGACGCATCAAGGGATTATGTATTATACGATTGGTCAAAGAAAGGGCATTGATTTATCAGGAATGAATAATCGTTATTTTGTTGTTGGTAAAGATTATCATCAAAAAATTCTTTTTGTTGCTAGTGGCAGTGATAAGGAATGATTATGAGCTAATGGTTGTTTAGTTACTGATGTTAACTGAATTAATAATTCTTTACCATTATTAAATTTACCGATTACAGCAAAGTTTCGTTATCAACAAATTTCTTATGATGTCAAATTATTATTATTAGATAATAATTGTGTTAATGTTGTTATTGCAAATAAGGTAAGAGCTCTTACTCCAGGGCAAGTTGCAGTATTTTATCAAGGTGATGTTTGTTTAGGTAGTGGAGTAATTGATCAAGTATTTAATGATGATAAATTATTAAATTATTTATAAGTTATGCATATTAGGAGGAATTAATGTTAAAAAAATTAAAAGATAAAATTTTATCTAAAAGCTCTTTAAAATATGAAAAAGGGTTGAATAAATCCCGAAAATCCTTTTTACAAAAATTACAGATTTTAGTTACTAAGCATCGTGTTATTGATGAAACATATTTTGAAGAATTAGAAAATACATTAATTTTAGCTGATGTTGGCGTTAAAATGGCATTGCAAATTGTTAATGAAATTAAAAATGAAGTTAGAATTAATAATATTAAGGATCCTGAAATAATTAATGAACTTATTATTGATAAGATGTTTGCTGTTTATGCTAGTAATTCGTTTATTACAACGACTTTAAATGTTTTGGATAATCAATTAAATGTTATTTTGGTTGTTGGTGTTAATGGTGCTGGTAAAACAACATCAATTGCTAAATTAGCTTATTTGCTATTACAACAAAATAAAAAAGTTTTATTAGTAGCAGGGGATACTTTTAGAGCTGGTGCTGTTGAACAATTATCGCAATGAGCAAAACGCTTGCAAGTGCCAATTGTGGTGCCTAGTAAAGAACAACAAGATCCTGCTAGTGTTATTTATACGGGTATTAAAAAAGGTCAAGAATTAGAAGTTGATGTTGTTCTTTGTGATAGTGCGGGCAGGTTACAAACTAAAACTAATTTAATGAATGAATTAAATAAAATATATAAAGTTATTCAAAAGGTAATCATTGATGCCCCCCATGAAACATTATTAGTAGTTGATGCCACAACGGGACAAAATGGCATTTCCCAAGCACAAAATTTTACCGAGGTAGCCCCAGTTACGGGAATTATTTTAACCAAGATGGATGGTTCTTCTAAGGGAGGAATTATTTTAGCGATTAAAGAAAGTTTAAATATTCCTGTAAAATATATTGGTCTTGGTGAAAAACTTGATGACTTGGAAGAATTTGATTTAGAACAATATATTCAAGGATTAACAACAAAAGAAGTTACTAGTAGATAGGATAAGGATGAAAATGTGAGATATTAGTAAGACTAATGAATTAAATTTATTATATGATTTATATAGTAAGTTATTAACATCGAAACAGCAAAAATACTTTTCGCTTTATTTAATGGAAAATTTTTCATTACAAGAGATTGCTAATGAATTAAATGTTTCGCGTAGTGCTGTTCACGATGCGATTAGTAAGATAATTAATATCCTAAATACTTATGAAGAAAAGATGCAGTTATTAGCAAAAGATATTCGTCGAAAAACATTATATGCATATTATGAAAATGAAACGGAAGCAAATGTGGAAATGTTAATTGCTGAGTTAAGAAAAATTGATTAGAAAGAAGGAAAAATATGAATATTTTAGTTATTGGTGATATTTATGGTCAAGTTGGTCGTAGTATTTTAGAAGAATATTTAGCATCATTAAGAAAAGATTATCAAATTGATTTTGTCATTGTTAATGGAGAAAATATTAGTCATGGAAAATCAATGATTAAAGAGCATTATAATTTTTTAAAGCGAATTAAGGTTGATGTGATTACGGGTGGTAATCATACATTTGATAAGCCGGATATGTTAGATTTAATCATTGATAATGATGCTATTTTACGACCATTAAATAGTAATCCTTACCATTCTGGTAAAGGTTCTTCAATATTTACTGTTAAAGATAAAAAAATTCGCGTTACCAATTTAATTGGTAATGCTTTTATGGGTTCATCACAAAATGCATATTTTGAAATGGATACGCTCTTAAAAGAAGATGGCAGTGATATTCACTTAGTTGATTGTCATGCTGAAGCAAGTGCTGAAAAAATTGCTTTAGCTTGAAATTATGATGGTAAGATTACAGCATTATGAGGAACGCATACGCATGTACAAACTAATGATGCGAGAATTTTGCCAAAAGGAACAGGATTTATTACTGATATTGGAATGACGGGAGCTTATTATTCAATTATTGGTGCTAATCCAACGGAAGTTATTTATCGTCAGAAAAATAATTTGCCAATTAAATTTAAACCAGCAATTGGTGAGGGGCAAATTAATGGTATTGTTTTATTTATTGATGATATTACTAATAAAGTTATAAAAATTGAAAATATTAATATTAATCCACACAAAGAATATCCTAAGGTTATTAAATAATTATGATTTTTATTAATTTTTTACGAAATTATTGAATGTGATTTTTACTAGCATTTATCGTTGTTTTTGTTTTATATTTTATTTTCCGTCGAATTTATAATTTATTAAGAATTAGTGTTAGCGAAGTTTTATCAATTCAAAAACCCGAAATTAGAAAGCATTCATTAATAATGAGTGATTGCTTTTCCTTGTCGGCTAATTATCAAGTTGATATTAATAAAAACAAATTAATTATTTTTGTTCATGACTTTTTCAATAGTAAAGCTGATTAAGGGTGTAGAAACCATATACATATGACAAGATTTTGTTTTCTACAAACTTTTAGGGGGTGTTTTCTTTTGGCAGTAATATTTTGTATTGAATGCGACAGCGAAAGCTATGTCATTGGTAATAAAAATACAGTTGGAATCTGTAATTCTTGCGATGAAAAGGGTTTTTAAAT
Source organism: Spiroplasma endosymbiont of Dilophus febrilis (assembly GCF_964030685.1). Classification (NCBI taxonomy): domain Bacteria; kingdom Bacillati; phylum Mycoplasmatota; class Mollicutes; order Entomoplasmatales; family Spiroplasmataceae; genus Spiroplasma; species Spiroplasma endosymbiont of Dilophus febrilis. Next base: position 700,150 of record NZ_OZ034912.1, on the reverse strand, counting down.
TTTGAAAGGAAAGATAAATTATAAAATATGTCGCTGGTGTTTACATCTATTTAGTGATAAACGATATTTGCATGTTGCTTGTGAGAAAAAATTTATTAATCATATTAAAAAAATTTTAAAAAATAAAAGTAAAAGGAATTTAGATAATAATGTTTAAAGTTAAATTAGTTAGTATAAAAAGAAAAATATTTAAAAATAAAGATGGCTCTATGATGTCAGGTTATTCTGCCGAATTTTTGCGTTATGAAAATGACTTATTTGAGCCTACCGGCGAACAAAAGGCTTTATGAATTGATGATAACAATCTAGAACAACAAGAAATTTATAAACTGTTAAAAGAAAACGTTAAATCATTTTTTAGTTGCGAATTAACTTTTGAAAAAACCCCCAAAATAGTTAACTTGCAAAAAATTGAATTATCAAAAAATCAAAAAAACTTGTCCAGTTAGTTGATAATCACTTCGGTCTGCGAAGCGGTGCGGAAGGCGTATGCCCCGCCCGCTAGCGGGTTAGTCGGCGAAGCCGACTATTACTTGATTAAATAACACAACTGGCGAAAATCTAAAACGGGAGCATAAAATATGAATTTACAACTTCAAAATCCGATTGATTTTTATATGAAAACTATTTATTACGGTCAATACATTCGTAATATTGTTATGCCTTTAGAACATATCAAAGCAAATAACCGCAATGTTAACGGTTTAAAAAATAAGGGTAATTGCGATACAAAACTGCTTAATAGTAATATTCGTGCAAAATCTAATGTTATTCGGAAGGCATATCATAATTTTTGAGATTGTAAAAAACTTACATTTTTAACTCTTACTTATGCTGATGTTAATGAATTTGACATTAGAAAATGTAAGCGTGATTTAAATAAATTTTTAAAAAAATTAAAATATTGATTTAAAGTTAAAAATAAAAATATTAAGTATTTGTATACCTATGAATATCAGAAACGAGGCGTTATTCATTTTCATATTTTAATCACCGAAAAAATACCCCATAAAATTATTTTACAATTTTGACCTTATGGAATTAATAAAAATATTAGAGTTCGTGAAAATACTAATGAAATGGTTGTAAAATATTGCTCCAAATATATAACTAAAAATGTCCTGAACGAAAAATCATTAAATCAATATGATTTAAATATCAAGGCTTATCAATTCTCTTATAGCTGTCAAAATCCCATTACTAGAAAACAAATATTTACCGATACTTTGAATAATATTGTTAATAGAACCGTAAATTCTGAATTTGTAAAGTACTTAAAATCAACAGTTAATAATTTTAAAACTAAAATGTGCGGAGCAATCTATGAATTTAAAAATATTAATTATATAGACTTTGAAAGTGCAAATTATGCTTCATTAGAAAGTTTAAGATTTAGAAATCAACTAAGAAAAATGAAACATTAAGAGTTAAAAAATGAAAGAAAAATTGCAATTTAAAATAAGAATTAAAAATTAAAAAATTAAGGAGAAAAGAAAGATGAGTATATTTGGATTAGTATTTTTTACGATTTTAACATTATTACTAGCATACTATATTGCGGTTAATATTTATCGGTTTTTTAAAGATAAAAAGAAATATGGTAGCGAAGCAAAGCAGTTGCCAAAAGATTTTACTTATGCACAACGAATATTTATTGCAAAGTTTAAGCGAAATTTATTAGAACAAGATGAAAAAGAAATTAAAAAGTAGGTTTAGAAAATGTTTAAAAAAATAATTATTGAGTTAATTGAACTAATTTATCCAACTGCCGATTTACCACCCCAAGTTGTATTTTTGTTTTCAATTTTAATAATTGTAATGCTCTTCTCGGCAATTATTTTTCTACTCTTTTGACCTTTTAAGCGGTAATTATTATGTTTTTAGTTGCTTGAAAAGATTTAGATTGAGAAATGATAAAATCATATTTTTGAGATTTATTTATTCAAATTAAAGTTATTCCGGCGTGAGTTTCTGGTAAAGAAATTGATTTAACCAAAGAACTACTTTGACTTTTAATAGCCAATATTGCCTTTTGAATGGTATTAGTATTCATTATCTTATTTATGGTTATTTTATTTTATAAGGTTAAATCATATTTTGTTTAGAAAGGGGGTGATTATATGATTGGAACTTTCTTGGCCGATGCACCAGCAAAAATTACTGGTGAACAAGCGGTTACTAACTTATGAAAAGCATTAATTACAGCGTTCGGTAATATTTGAACTGATATTATTGGTGGCAATATGCCAAATATCGTTAATTTTTTTGCTACATATTGAGTTTTCTTGCTTGGCGTGATTATTGGTTTATTTTTAATCGCTTTCAAAATGTTTGAAAAATTAATGCCCGGCAGATAGTAATAAAAATAAAGAAAGTGTGATTTAAGTGATGCTATTGTTTAAAAAAATAAATTTAAGACTATATGATTTTGTGGCTTTAAATCGCACTTTATTTATTATTGCGTGATTCTATGGTGCGATTTTGCATTATTATAATCCCCAAAGTTGACGAATGTTATTTGATATTATTTATTTATTAATTGCTTTGTATATTTTATATACTAAAATTTCTCATTTCTTTGCTCGTCGAAGTTTTATTAATTTCTTATTAAATTCACCTTTAAATTTAGTAATTGGTGCTTTAGGAACTGGAAAAACCGCTTTAATGGTTTTAGCTTCTTACTTATTAAGTGGTTGAAAAACGATTTCTACTTTTCCGATTACAGATAAACAAATGCTTTCATTAGGGCATATGTCACTTTTAGATTATAATTATCCAATTTTAGATGAAAAACATTTACTGTTATGAGATGAAACTAACTTATTTTTAGAAGGAACTGATTATAAAGAAAATGATAGAGTAACCCAAGGTTTACAAGAATATTGGTCGCGTTTAGTTTTCTTAGGTATTTTTTAAAAAAGAAAAAATAGTCATTTACTATAAATTATTTCAATATGCAAATTAAGTATATATTTCTTATGTATGATTTTTGTTGTAAAAAATTATTTTAATGTTGTTTTTATAAGCATTTTACTTAGTTTTTATAACCTTTTATTAAGAATATGTTTGTTAATATTAAATATTTTGTTTTATTAATTATTTTTCAAGTAAAAAGGTAATAAATTTTTAGTTGCTTTTCTTTCAAAATTATTCAAATCTTTACCCACCTAACAAAACTTTATGCGCCCAAGAATATTTTGCTTCGGCTCGACAATTTACCCATATCGTATTAGCAAGCGGGCAACGAGCTGAACATATATGAGTTAAAGTTCGCGATATTGCGAATTCAATAATTGTTGGTATTAGAAAAAAACCAGTTAGTATTTTCCGACCCTATTTACAAGTTATTTACGGCACTTTTAAATCGGTAAGCGAATACGAACAATGACGATTAACTCTGATTAATGCTAAAAATGATAAAAAAGGTCGCAAAATCAAGTACCGTAGCATTCCGGAATTAGACATTTATTTCTTTAAATTGAAAATTCCGATGTCAATTTTAAACCTTTATGATAATAAATATTTATCATTCTTGCGTGAATTAAGTAATCGTGCTTTGAATGATAATTATCAACATAAATTTTGAAATGATAATGTGATGGATATTGAAGCATTAGAATATTTAAAAATGGAAAAATTTAGTAAGATACTTACTAAGTTAAAAAATAATCTGAAGAAGAAAAACAAGTAAAGGAGTTTAAAAAATGGAAAACTTAGAAAAAATGGCTAGTTTAATTGGCGATATGTTTTATAAAGTTTTTGATTTAATTTGAACTTTAACCATTCCCGGAACAGATATTCGCATTATTATTTTTCCGCTAATTATGCTTGTGATAAATCTTGTAATTGGTGGCATTTTAGGTATTCATATCGAACGACAAAAAGTTGGTTATCGTAAAAAATATCAAAAATCAGTTGCTAATTGAGGAGCTAAGAAAAAATCATCTAGTGGTCCGATTAAGAAATTTAGTGGTAATAGTCCTAAAAACAGACCGTGATTTAATCAACATGGGCGGCGAATAAAAAGGTAGGTATTTAAAATGTTTAAATTAATAATATTATTTATTCTTGTTGCTGTTTTTTCTATTTTTGCTTTAAATGACTTTTTAGGTTTGTGAGCCTATGTGCGTGAGGGTTTAGAATATTTTAATAAAGTTTTATCAAATAATATTAAAATTTTAGATTTGTTTAAACCAATGATAAGGTTATTTTCCCAACATCCGATTTTCCAAATTTTAGGGACGATTTGTATTTTATCAACAATATATTTAATTTTAAGAAGTTAAACATAGAAGAAAGGACAAATAAATATGTATAAATTTATGTCGTGGTTAATTATCGCTTTTATTGGTTTAGTTCCTCCGGGTGCCTTCTTTGATGCAAAACAACCACCAAAACCTAATATAGAACAATCCTTTATGAAACGAGAAAAACGAGCTACAAACCTCAGTCAATGTGGTAATAGTTGTAAATTGGAATTTGCTAGTATTCAAAATAGTTATGTTTTTAAATGGCCATCTCTTGGTTATGTTTGAAACACCGATGATAAATTAGATGATTTGCCTCAAGATGTTTCTGCTCTTACAATTCCTGAAGGTGGTAGTATGTCTGGTTATGTTTTTAATTTTTATAAAAAAAATACGACTAAAATTGTTAATGTTAATAGTGAATATGATAAATATTATATTGATAAAATTGTTAATGTAAAAATTACAATTTTAAAAGCTTCAACTTTCGACAGATATGATAGGCGAGCTGGTTATATAATTACCTCATTTTCTGCCGAAATGCCATCTTTACCTGGAAAAGATAACGAGCAATCATTACCAACCGAAATAACTAAAAATGATGGCGAATATCAGTATAATCAGTTTCAAGATAAGTTAGACTATTTGATGATACAACGCCGAGATTTTGATAAATTTAATTATAGCTATTTATATTGAGTCCCAATTTTTAATTTCTTTGATGAGAATTTTAAATATATGAATGAAATATCAATTAAGTTAAATGGTTTTAAACAAAATAGTAAATTTAGTTTAAGTCGTAAAAATTCATATCCACCCGGTTTTATTGAAAAAGTTATTTTTAGAGAACTTTCCTTTTCTAGTTTTGGTGATGTTATTACTATAAAAACTGAGCATGGTAGCATTGTGGGTAATAATGAGTTTTTAGAAAATGGTAAATCAATTTTAAAATTTGGGTCAGTAACAAGTTTTGGAATAGATTTTATTAACACCTTTTTTGGACAAGTTAATTATTATGGTAACACCTTCCATTTTTTACGCTATGATGACAAATTAAAATCAGATTTTAAAGATTTTATGCTTCATTATCAAAAAGATTTAACTATTGATTTTATTAATGGCTTATTTGATAAAATTTATAAAGTTTTAGGTGGTTTTTTCGTACAATTCTTTTATGCAAGTTTTGATATGGATACTTCTACTTATGTAGAATTAGATTACAAAGGAACGCAACAAATTCCTAAAAATGTTTTACAAATGGGTTTTTTCTACCGCTCCTTAATTACTTTTTATCCCAAACAATATTTGATTAACTTTGGTTCAACAATCGAAAATAGTAAGAATATGATTTTTCGCTCTTATTTCTTTGTTAAAGATAAACAAACTGCCAATGGTTTTAATACTGGTAAAAGCTCTTATCAAATAGATTTTAATGTTTTAAAAGCATATGATAACCAATTATGGAATGCCACTAGTAATAAATTGCATTTTTACAATGACATTTCCACTATATAAAAAGAAAAATGAAAGTACTGAATATCATTATTCTTTATACGATTTTAACATTTTGAATTCAACAGCTTTTATTGGTGGCGGAATAAGTGGCAATATGGATGATTTAATTCCTACACCCACCTGTTCTTATTGGGGTTTATTTAGTGCCATATCTTGTGGTATTCAACACGCTTCTGTTAGTGTGTTGAATTGATTACTAGGTCTTTCTGGGATTAATCTTTTAATTCGCCCCCTTGCCGATATTGCTAAAACAACGATTAACTTTACCAAAACTGCCTTTCCAGTGTTTGAAGTCATTCCAGCATTTCAGATGTTATTTGAATTTGTAGTGCCTTTAGCAATTTTATTAATGATATTAAAAAAATTCTCTTAAATATTTCCAATATTTTTATATAAAATTATAATTCCTTTGAAAGGAGGATTTTTCTTTATGCGAAAATTTTTATCAGTTTTAAATTTAGTCTGTGTAATGTTTATTTTTGGATGTAGTAAAAATAGTAATATTTTAAATAAATATGATTTAAAGTTTGCTAGTATTCAAAATAGTTATGTTTTTAAATGGCCATCTCTTGGTTATATTTGAAACACCGATGATAAATTAGATGATTTGCCTCAAGATGTTTCTGCTCTTACAATTCCTGAAGGTGGTAGTATGTCTGGTTATGTTTTTAATTTTTATAAAAAAAATACGACTAAAATTGTTAATGTTAATAGTGAATATGATAAATATTATATTGATAAAATTGTTAATGTAAAAATTACAATTTTAAAAGCTTCAACTTTCGACAGATATGATAGGCGAGCTGGTTATATAATTACCTCATTTTCTGCCGAAATGCCTAATAAAAATTAGCAATTTAATAAATATTCTTGAAAATCGTATTTTTTAATACGATTTTCTTACTTTAAGGAGTTTAAAAAATGAAATATATTATTTCCCGGGCTGATTTAGCAGATTTAAAAGCAAAAGTCCAAAGTTGATTAAGTGCTAATTGCCGCAATCCTTATTACTATAAAACTAAAAAACGCATTACTGCCTATTTAAATTTATGTACTTATTTCTATATTGAAGAAACTACTTTAACAAAACTTATTAAAAAATATTTTAAGAATGCAACGAAAACTTTTTATCGTTGAGCAGAAAAAATTATGACCGCTTATTATTCTGACAATTTAGATTTATTATTGTTTAAAACTACAAAACCACAAAATCTTAATTATCAATATAGTTTAAATTCTCGTGAAAAAGTATGTGATTTATATTTTGATTACAAAAATCTTCAAGCTGGCGGAATGTGGTCTTTATTTAACAATTTAAAAATCGGTTTTCATGATATTAAAAATTCAGAAATTCCGAAAAATATCAAAACTTTTTATCGCTGAATTAAATCCGACCCTCGCTGAAAAGAATTAAAACAACAAATCAAAAAAATAAAACGCCATTTTAAGCGTTATGAGGTCTCAGAGATTGGTCTTTTACAAATGGATGCTAAAATTATTACCACATCAAATTTTCCGGTTGATAAAAAATATTATATTTATGATTTCATTGACGAAATGACACGCATAGTATTTGGTTATGTTTATGATAGTTTAGGAACTAACAATGCTATTAATGCTGTACAAAGAGCAATGAAAGATTTCGGAGAACTTGGTATAACTATTAAACGCCTTCGTACTGATAATGCTCCAGAATTTACTACTACTAATTGAAGTAATAAAAAATCATACAAAGTAAAAGAAAGGTCTTTTACAACCTTTCTTTCGAAGAACGGAATCGTTCACGAAACCACGCCGATTCGCTCACCACAATCAAATGGTAAAATTGAACGATTTCACCAACACTACACCAAATTATTTTATTCTAAGAATAAAAAGTTAAATCAAAATGAAATCCAACATTATTTAAATAAATATTATTACTTTTATAATTTTGAACGCCGTCACTCATCATTACAAAATAAATCACCTTTTCAAACATTACAAGGTTTTTAAAACCTATAATTTTTTTATTTTGTTTGTAAAAAATTAAACTTGTTTGTTCTTGTTACTTTTCTGATTAAAATAACTGTTCCTAACAATGATTTTTTCATTTATTTTTTAATTAAGCAAATTCATTAGCTAAATAACAAGATGCAGAAATTAAACCAGAAATATATGATACTATATTTCCGATAACAGGAACAATAGAACTACTTGACGAAATAAGACCCGTCGAAGAAGCACATAAAGATAATGTCGTTCCAGAAGACAACCTTTCAACTTCAATTTTTAAATTAGATAAATCATTTTCTAGTGTTATAATCCTATTATATAATTCTTTTATATAAAAATGATTTTGAATTATAACAATGTTTTGAAGTAATGAATGAAATTGAGTTCTAATTTGAAAATTTTTGTCATCTTTTCAAGTTCTTTTTTGTTCTGTACAAAAATGCGGGACGTCTTGTATTTTTTGTCTTTCAACTTCTTCGTTTCATTTATGATAATTATTTCCTCAGTTTTTTAACAAATCAGGAGTTCAACTTAAATGACGTTGATTAATAAAATTAACGACCACGGCACTTTCTGTTTTATAATTGCTTGAACTAGAAGCAACTATTTTAGCTGAGGTATTTGTTTTTTCAGTAACATATAAGTTATTAATATTCAAAGATTGGTTTAGTTTTTTAACTTCATTTAATATTGTAATGTTATCATCAGAATTAATAATTTTTAAATCTGTATTCAAAATATATTCATTAATATTTTTAGCACATGTATTTGGTGCTGCAGAGAACCCAACTCCTCCACCAACACCGGCACCTGTAAAAAAACCAACCGTGCCACCAACTAGTGCTCCAACTGCGGTACCCAAACCAGGGACAACACTACCTATTGCAGCTCCCGCAGCTGCTCCGGTGCCTGCGCCAATCGCGCCACCGCCGCCGACACCCGCCCCGACAGTTACTCCCATCGCACAACTATTATCATGTGTTTTATGTCTTTTACTTCTACTTAAAACTTTTGAATTACTTGTTTGTAAATTATTATTTTCTTTAATTTTTGCTGGTTTATTTCCAACAATGCCTGATATTCCGTTTCCTGCTATTGTTATTGTTCCTAAAATTCCTAGAAATTTTTTCATATTAATCAAATTCCTTTCATTAATTTTTACTAATTAATAAAATTTACAACACCTTTTCCTTTCTCCAAAAATTAATCTAAAGTCTCTTTGCCTTGGAATCTAATTATAAACCATTTTAAAAATTTTTTTGCATTATTTTAAATTTATCATCCCTTTTTTAAAAAACTTCTTGTACTTGTCATAAGTCTGTGGTATATTACAAAAGCTGATTAAGGGGCGCATAAAGTTTTGTTAGGTGGGTAAAGATTTGAATAATTTTGAAAGAAAAGCAACTAAAAATTTATTACCTTTTTACTTGAAAAATAATTAATAAAACAAAATATTTAATATTAACAAACATATTCTTAATAAAAGGTTATAAAAACTAAGTAAAATGCTTATAAAAACAACATTAAAATAATTTTTTACAACAAAAATCATACATAAGAAATATATACTTAATTTGCATATTGAAATAATTTATAGTAAATGACTATTTTTTCTTTTTTAAAAAATACCTAAGAAAACTAAACGCGACCTCATATTTAATTTTAGTAGACATTTTTATTTAATTATTTATAATTAATTTGTATTAAATAAGCTTTATAAATTTGAGAAAGGAAGTCTGATTGTTGAATAAATTTTATTATTAATTGCTAAAAATTCACGAAAAGGAAATTAATTAACATGAAAAAATTATTAGGAATCTTAGGAACAATAACAATAGCCGGAAGCGGGATGGTGGGACTTGTCGGCAATGCCCCCTCTCCAACAAAAAATGAAATTAATTCTTTACAAAAGAATAATTTAGAAAGTTTAAATAGAAACAAAAGAGATTATAGAATAAATAGAGTATCTGATAAAAATTTATCTGTTCCAAGAATTAGACAATTAGCTAATTATTGATGCGGGCCCGCCATTGCAGAATCAATTTTATCTTATTTTGGATTAAATACAAATCAGGTTCTTAGAAATGTTAATTTAAATCGTGCACCCGGGGGGCCTTTTACTAGCTTTCAACATTATTTGGCTAATTTAATGCAAACTAGAACACATAGAAATTTAAATCCTGATTTATGACAATCAAATCAAGAAAATGATGTATTAGGAACATCTGTTGATTCTTGAACAAGTGTTATGAATGATTTTATTCGTGCAGAAAATTTAAATTCTGGAAGACAATATTCTATAAATCAAATTAATTATGATGCTAGTATAAGGGGTATTGAAAATAGAATTAGAGGCAGTTTAGAAAATGGTACACCAGTAGCACTTGCTTATAGAGGAAATTTACCTCAAAATTATAATTTAAATAGTGAAATTGATAATCATTTTATTATAATTTATGGTGTTTATGGTGTTTTGGGAGCTAATATGCATGAAATAAATTCTAGCTCAGTTCTTACTTTTCGTTATATGGATCCTTGAACAGGAACAAATGGTACTGTTGATGCTTCACTTATAAGAACACTAATTTCTAATAGAGATAATTCTGGTAATCCATTAACAAGTTTTTTAATTTCTTATGATAATTCAAATGTATCAACACAAACTCAAATATCAAGACCAAATCAAACAGAATGAGATATGGAAATGGGGAATTGTAATATTGGCCCAGTATCGCAATTTGTTAGAGCAAACTTTTATTGTAATATAAAAACAAGAACAGAAAGAAGTTATTTAAATAATAATTTGTCTTGTCCAAGTGATTCAAATCCGTATTATGAATATCATGGTAAAGACAATACAAATAATGATTATTTTAAAGTAACAGGTAAATCTGGACATGATAGAGTTGAACTTAAAATGTCATTAAAAACCGCTGTTGCTTTTGAAAATTTTTTTCATCAAAATAATAAATTAAAAATTAAAAATTATTTAAAAAATTTAATAAACCATGTTGAACAAAAAAAATGAAACCTGAAGTGGCGGAAGTATTTTAGATACAGATAAAGAACTTATGAAAGATTTTATTTATGACGGATATCAATATTTTCATGAAAAATTATTAGAATTGGTTGATGCAGAAACTAAAAAATCAAAAAATAATTCAATTTTTATTAGAACGTGAAGAACTTATAATTGAAAAGATTTAAGTGAAGAATACCAAAATAGTGCTTTTTATATTAGTAAAAGTAGTAAAGAAGAGAATTAATTAAATAATTAAAAAATATTGAAATTACTACAAACAATCGAAATGATAAAAATATCAATAACAAGTGTAATAATTTTAAGTTTCTTGTGATAAAAACAGGAAAAGTATTCAAACCAGTAATTAAAATTACTGGTTTTTATTTTGACAAAATAAAAAGAAGAAAAAATTTAAAAGTTGCTTAGTTATTTAAGATTATTGTTATCATAGAAAAATGCATTTCTGTGGTGGTTGCTTGAGTAGTTATTAAAAAGTGTTTATTTTAATTGGTTTCTGATTTTGCATCAAATTCTAGTATTTTTCATCAGTTTCATCTTGCACCGGCAAAGGTATCTTTTTGGTATTCAAATTTTACTTTAATATTTTTTATTTTAATATTTTGTTTTTGTTCTTTTTCAACTTCTGTTCATTTTGTATTTATTTGTAATTCGTTAAGTTTTTTAATAATATTAATTTGATTTTGGTTTATATAACTTTGAATTCGCCCTTTATTGTTTCATAATTCTTCCACAGGATTTATCGGTTTTATTCCTGATTGCTTTTCTATGTCATTTAATAAAAATTGTAATTCTGTTTTTCACGTTGATGCAGGTTTATAAGGATTTTCATTTTTTCATATTACAAATTCTGCTTTTTCTAAGTTAATTTCAGAAACTTGATTACTTTTTTTACTGTCTAAGTCTAACGGTGTTGGTCTATTTGTTTTATTGGAGCAAGAAGTTACGGATAATATCGTTAATCCTGAAATAACTATTGTACTTAAAATTTTCATTATTTTAATTCCTTTATTATTTTATTTTTTCAATATATATATATATATATATTACAGGAAAACCCTTAATATCATTAGAAAAATGGCAAAACCGATTAAAAATTGAAAGTTATAATAAAAGGCTGGGACTGTTTTAAAAACTGGAAAAATGGCGGTCGAAAAGTTAACTGTTGCTTTTGCAATAATCGCTAACGGGCGTAAAATGGTAATGATTTGTGACGCTGTCAATATTCAGTTAATCATTTTAATACCAGCATTCTGAATGGCACAACCAATATCATTAAATGTGGGTATCCACCGTCCGGAATATTTGCAATTTGCTGGCGGAATTAGGTCATCTCATTCTGAATTGGTGGAACCATCAGGGATAAATGCTGTGGAATTAAGGACATTAAAATCATAAATTTTAAAATTATAGTTAGAGGTATTACTTTTGTGATAAAGAGGAAAGGTTAAGGTAAAAATATTAATACCGTAACGAATATCAATATCGGTGTTGAGATAGTTAATACTGTTAACAGTCTTGTTGGCTGGCAAGGCGATGAGTTTATTATCATAAGATTTAAGGACATTAAAATGAATTTGATAAATGCTATTTTTATTTTTAATAGCATTAAAATCTTCTTGGTGCGTTTTTTTATCAAAAGTAAAAAAATAACTTCTTAGTAATAATTCCGAGTTACCAGTAACATTGATTAAGTATTTTTTGGGATAAAAGGTAATTAATGAGCGATAAAAGAAACCAATTTGAATAAAGTAATCCTTCTTATAGTTGTCTATACCCTTAAAATCAACTTCGGTATGAGTTTTTTCGTCCATATCAAAAGTCGCATAAAATAAACTGGCAAAGAAGTTGCCAAGAATTTCATAGATTTCGTCAAAAACATTTTTGTAATCGTTATTATTAATACTAGAAATGTTGTTTTTAAAATAAAGGTAAATGTCATTTCGTAAGTCGGGGTCATAGCGTAGAAAACTAAATTTAACATTGAGGTAATTTAAAGTACCAAAAAGATACTTAATTAAGTAATAATCATTAGTCTTTTCGGTGTCATATTTTCAGATTTCATTTTCACCATGTAATAATTGTAAATAATTATTTCCTGCGATTAAAGTTTTATTAAATGCTTTAATTTTCAAAACATTTTCATTTATTTTATCTTCACTGCTAGAAGTTTTATGATAAAAATAGCTTTCGTTTTTAAAACCGTGGTTTTTAATGGTAAATTCTTTGTAATAGCCTTTTTCTAAGGTGTCAACAAAATTAAATATTGGTGTTCAATAAAGATAAGAATAATTAAATTTGTCAAAATCACCGCGATGAATCATTAAATAATCAATGCTATCAATAACATCGTTATAGTTATGGTTGCCATCAAATTTGGTGTTTGTTGTTGGTAATTCAATATCAGTCGAAGGTTTGGTTTCTGATTTTGCATCAAATTCTAGTATTTTTCATCAGTTTCATCTTGCACCGGCAAAGGTATCTTTTTGGTATTCAAATTTTACTTTAATATTTTTTATTTTAATATTTTGTTTTTGTTCTTTTTCAACTTCTGTTCATTTTGTATTTATTTGTAATTCGTTAAGTTTTTTAATAATATTAATTTGATTTTGGTTTATATAACTTTGAATTCGCCCTTTATTGTTTCATAATTCTTCCACAGGATTTATCGGTTTTATTCCTGATTGCTTTTCTATGTCATTTAATAAAAATTGTAATTCTGTTTTTCACGTTGATGCAGGTTTATAAGGATTTTCATTTTTTCATATTAGAAATTCTGCTTTTTCTAAGTTAATTTCAGAAACTTGACTGTTTTCTCTTTTGTTTCTAATTAGTGATTGTGTTGTTATTCCGTCATTGTTAATGTTTTGGGGAATGGTAAAAATGTTATTAAAACTAATAATTATCACCGTAAATATTTTCATAAACATTTTTATCACTCCTTTTTAAAATATTTTATTTTTTATTGTTCTTTTAATTTTTATTTTTTTAATAAGTCACTCAATACCACAATTTATAATTACAGCTATTGTAATGCATATATCTAAATATCCCAGTATCATAAGTGAAATCAATGCTTCAAATTTTTCATATAACAATTTCAAATCATTAATTTCCAATTTTAAAAATGCAATGAAAAAGATAGTAATCATAAAAATGTAAGGTAAAATTCTCCATCAATATTTTTTTAAAGAACTAATGATTTTGTTTCATTTCATTTTTCAAGGCTCTTTTTGTTTTAATTTTCTGAATAATCAAGCGAATTAATTTTTCAAATTTAATTGCAAAATATATTGCTCCACCCCATCAAAAAACAAATATTCCCGCTAGCATAATACCACTATTAAATTTGCCAAAGAAATCAACCATTTGTTTATTCATAAAATTATTAAATTCATTACTTGTTCCAGTTATTCATTTAGTATCGCTTGCTGTTAATGCACAAATTAATAAGCTTATAAAAATGAAAATGATACTTAATACTACTTTTAACCACTGCTTTTTAAAAGCATTTTTAATTCTTAATTTTAATGACATTTTTTCTTTTAAATTATCTTTTTTAAATAATTTTGCTAAAAATTTTTTCATTTTAATTCTCCTTTCATATTTTTATCGTCCTTTAATCACAATAAATAAAGCAATAAGTACACAAGTAACGCCAAGAATGGTAAAGATTGGATGTTGTGAAAATGTTCGTGCCATGGGTTTAAATAGTTCTAAAATTGTTAAATTACTAGTAATAAACTTTTGGAAATTGGCAAGACCTTCGCTAATGTAGTTTGTTAAAGTTTCAAAATGACTACCAGCTAATAATCCAAGAACAGTTATTAAGATAAAAATAATAATTAGTTTAAACATTGTTAGTTACCTTGTTTTGTTTTTATTGGTTTTATTTGTTTTTTGACTTTTCCTCATGCACTTAAACGGCCACTATTTTTAACCGCATATTGGCGTTGTTTTTCTAAATTAACTTGTTGACTACCAAATCCAAGAATAATTGCCATAAGAAATTCTACAGCCAGCGTTAAGAATAAAGGAAATATTAGTTGAATATTTGTTCCTGGTACTTCTAAACTTCAAATTAAGTCAAAAACTTTATAAAGCATTTGAGCGAGAAAGTCGGCCATTTTTGCGAGATTTTCCATTTTTTATTGTTCCTTTTCTTTCATTTTTCTTAAAAATTTGCTAAATTTATCCATTTTTAAGTATTCTAAGTCTTCTAAATCAATTGCGGTGTCAGTATAGTATTTGTCTTCATAATCAGGATTTACTTTTGCATTTAAGTAATCTCTTAAAAACGCTAGGTAAAAAGAATTGTAAGTGTTTAATATTGGTAGCGGAATTTTTAGTTTAAAAAAATAAATATCAAGTTCAGGAATATCACGATATTTAATGCGACGACCCTTTTTATTATTTTTAGCATCAATTAAGGTGTTTCGTCAGCGTTCATATTCTTCAATGCTCGTAAAGGTACCATAGATGACTTTTAAATAGGGGCGAAAAATATTAACGGGTTTTTTGCGAATTCCCACAATCACATTGTTGGCAATATCACGAACTTTAACTCAAATATGTTTATCTCTTTGACCACTAGCTAACACAATATGACCGAAATGGCGTGCCAGAGCGAAATATTCTTGAATACCGGTTTCTTCGTTTTTGGTATTATTTTTTTCTCAATCAGTTTCTTCTAAAAATAAATTGGTTTCATCTCATAAAAGTAAGGTTTTGTCTGGCAATACCGGATAATCAAAGTCTAATAACCCCATATGACCTAAACTTAATTTTTGAGTTTCTAGCAACGGAAAGGTTGAGGCGATGTGATATTTCTTCTTTTTTAGTAATTTTGATGCGTATACTAGAAAAGCAGTTTTTCCGGTTCCTAATGAACCAATCACAATATTTAATGGTGAGTTTTTTAAGAAATTAATAACTTTGTTAATTTGTGTTAAATTACCGATTTTAAAAAGAAAAATTAAAATACAACCTGCTAAAAATAAATAGCTCACAATGTTTTTAAAATAACCGTTGTAAATATATCAAATTGCTCCTCAATGTCATAAAATTAAAAATGAGGTGCGATTTAATTCAATAAAATGGTTATTTTTTTCTATTATTCATTTGCAAAATTTCATCTTGCACCTCACTTTATTTTTTTATTAGCGGACAGCTCCAAGTAGTTTTTCAAACATTTTAAAGCAAATAAAGAATATTGCCAAAATAAATGGAAAAATGAATATTCAATAGTCAGCAAAGAAGTTACCAACTTGTGGCATATTAACAGCAATAATTTCTCACATTTTAGTAAACGCTGTTATGATCGCATTTCATAATTTAGTCATTGCGTCACTAGCTGTTATTTTTTCTACTGTTACTGGTGTTTCTCCAACTAAGAAAGTTCCAATCATATAATCACCCCCTTTCTTTTAATATAACTTCTTGACATTACTTTCTTCTCTATCTAAATACTGATATGGTTTTTCAAAGTAACATGAGAATAAATCACACCATAATCGCTGTTAAAAATCAAAATGCAATGTTTGCTATTAAAAGTCAAAGTGGTGCTTCGATTAATTTAATTTCTTTACCTTCAGTAATATGAGCCGGGATAGTTGTAATTTGAATAAATAAATCTCAGAACGTTTGTTTAATTTGTTCTCAATTAAATTCTTTTAAATTTATTGTCATTTTTTATCTCCCAAAAATCATTTTTATTGGTAAATACATAATTGAGATTAATGCGAAAAGAAAAGTAATGATAATAATTAATCCGGCAATAAACACAACTTGCGCAGGCATTTTTTCTATCGGAACAAACAGTTTTAAGAACTCCATAATAATTTCTCAAAACATTATTTTTCATCCTCGTTATTTTCTTTTGAATTAGGAGCTTTAACTCATTCTTCAAAGCGAGCAATAAATACTTTTTCGTCTTTTGTAAAATTACCAGTATTATTTTTAATAGCATTTTTGTATTTAATTCGTATTTTTATTTTGGCATAAATTTTATAAGCAAAATATGCCAATAGCATTATGCTGATAATAATAAATATTAGTCCAATTGCAATATTCATTTTTAAACTCCTTTAAAATAGTTATAATTTGTATCTTTTTTGTTATTTTCTTTTTCGGCAATGAAGAAACTTAATAATTCTTGTCCTTTAATTAACTTGGTTTCTTGCTCTTGTTGATTAATTGAGATTACTTGGTATTCATTATTTTTGATTATTCCGATGCAAATGGAATTTTCATATTTTCCTTTATAAACAAATCGTTTTGGAAACCAAATACCGATTTGTTTATTAAATCACGGAATTTTTGGTGCTTTAATTAAAATTGCATTTTGTGTTTCTTTTAAGATATATTTCTTAGTATTTAAGAAAATATTTTCAATGTTTTTCATAATAAATTACCTTTCTTATGAATAAACTAAGTTATATTAACTAAGTTATTTAACTAAGTTTTTTAAACACTTATATATCGCAGATTTAAGTGTTTAACAAGTCTTGTTAGTAAACTTCGTTTACTAATTAACTTAGTTTGATTTCATTGGTGCAAAAAATATAAGGCATAATTAAAAATAATAAGTGTTAATTTAACCTTATATTTCTTGCAATAAATAAATGAGCTCATATTTATTTATTGATTTTGTGTAAAACTAACATAAGTGTGTGCTTTACACAAAATATAGTTGTTAGTCTATTGATAATTGTGGTGATTTTGTATTATAATGTTAAAGTAATTTGTAATGCGGGTTTGGCGGAATTGGCAGACGCACCAGACTTAGGATCTGGCGTTTTACGACGTGGGGGTTCAAGTCCCTTAACCCGCACCATTTACTATAAAATGTGCACTTAATAGTGCATTATTTTTTTAATTAATTAGTATTATTTTAATAAATAGATATTTAAAAAATGAAAAAGGTGGGTTTAATGAAAATAAAAATTATTTTTATTGATATTGATGGGACTTTGTTTAATGATAATCATTGTCTAACTGAATTTAATAAGGAAATGTGTATTACAGCTCAAAAGCAAGGTGTTATTGTTGTTATTAATACAGGAAGAATTACTACTAATGCTATTAGTATTGCTAAACAAATTAATGCTCATAAATTTAAAAGTTTTGTTGTTGCTAATAATGGTGTTCATATTTATTCATTTAAAGATAAAAAATTAATTTTTAATGGAAATATTAATTATGATGTTGCTAAAGCGGTTTATCGTTGAGTTGATAATAAAGGTTTTAAATGTCAATTGTATACTGAAGATGGTTCTTTTGTTAATCGCCTTGGAGAAAATTCTAGTTATTGAGCTGATGTTATGCAAGCAAAATATACAGTATTGAATGACATTGATGATTTAAATAGTGATATTGCTCGGATTGTTATTATTGCTAAAACTATTACTAGTCAAGTTGCTTCTCAGGAATTAATTAATGAATTTAATGAAAAATTTTCGCATTTAGATATTAAAGAATATCATCCAGGAATATATGAAATAACATTGCCAAAAATGAGTAAAGGTTATGGGGTTACATATATTTGTGATTTATTAGGAATTAGTACTAGTGAAGCAATGGCGTTTGGTGATTCATATAATGATCAATGATTAATGCAAGCAGTGGGTCATCCAGTGGCAATGGATAATTCAGTTGAGATTATTAAAGAATTATCTAATTATATTTGTCAAAGTAATAATGAAAATGGTGTTGGTAATATGATTCGTAAACACATTTTGAAGTAAAAATATTATTATTTTAATTATGTTAAAATAATAAAGAATGAAAGGAGAATTTAAAATGGTTATTAAAACAGATATAAGTAAGTTTGATGAAGCTATTAAAACTGGTAAAGTTATTATTGATTTTTATGCGGATTGATGTGGACCTTGTAAAATGTTAGCACCAATTTTTGAACAATTATCTGATGAAATGAAAGAAGTTTCTTTTGTTAAAGTTGATATTGATGAATCACAAGAATTGGCACAAAGATTTAATATCAGTTCAATTCCGACATTATTAATTTTTGATGATGGTCAATTAAAAAGAACTTTAAATGGTTATAAGTCCAAAGAAGAATTAAAAACGGCTTTAAGTTAAAATTAGTAATTTTTTTCTTGCCAAATTTAATTTTTTATATTATTCTTAAACTATAATTTCATAAGAAGGGAAGTTTAAAAATGAAAAAACCATCAATTAAAGACAAAGTAGCTGATTTTATCGTCGAAGAGTATAAAAAATATGGGATTACAAAAAGCAAAGCTAACGATATTTTTGATAGTATTATTAATATTTTAACCGAAGAAATTCAGAGTGCTGAGAGAACACCTATTTCAGGTTTTGGTATTTTTAAAACTAAAGAAAGAAAAGCTCGGGAAGGAAGAAATCCGCAAACAGGAGAAAAAATCGCTATTCCTGCGAGAACTGTTGTCAGTTTTAGTCCTTCAACAACTTTAAAAGAAAAAGTTAATACAAATAGTTAATAATTTTTTAATAATTATTAAAAAATTATTAAAAATATTTGAAAAATTACAGTAATTACTGTAATTTTTTTATTTAACTTTATCGTTTAGTAAATAATAAAAAATTAAAATATTTTACTATTTTTATTGTAATTATGCTAGAAAATAGTAATATTAGTTTATTAAGAATGTGCTTAGTTATTTATTTAATACAATAAGCAATTATACAAATTAATATTAATGTCATTAATAATCATTAAATAAATGATAAGTAATCCTTATTTTCACTATATTTATAAAAGGAGGAATAAATTAATGAATAAATTACTTAAAAAATTATGTACTTTAACATTGATCATATCACCAGTTTTACCTATTATTTGTTGTTCTAGTAGTAGTGAATCGTTAGATGAGCAAAATGATTATACATATAGTTTAGAAGAAATTAAGAATCATTTAGAAGCAGGTATTGATGCTAGTAATTTAAGCGTTCGCGATGCTTATGTTAAAGGCTTAGACTATCTTTCTAGTTATATTAAAAAACAACAATCATTAGCTAGGGTTAGTTTAGCAGATCGTTCCCAACGAGAAGAAAAGCTTGTTTTTACTGACGACAGTGTTATTGTTAAAATTGAAGTTATGTTGGGAACCCAAAATATTTTAATTAATGCTAAATTATTAAATGTAAGTTCAGAATTACAAATGCGATTAAATGAATTATTTAGTGATTTAGAAGGGCAAACGATTGATGGTTCAAGTTTAAATAGTTATCAAAAATATAAAGATGCATTAGAATTAATTAAGAAAAATTCTCATATCGCAAATGATAAATATAAGTTTATTATTAGTTTATCGCCAGATAGTGAAAATATTAAGATGTCAGATGCTAATAATGTAATTCCCATTACTTTTAAAATTGCTGAAGAAGAAGCAACAAAAATTGTTAATATTACTGTTTCTAATGTTGAATTATCAGCATTGGATGCAGCCCTTAAATATATTAAAATTTTAGATATTAATAAGGAACTTACTACTCAACATAAAAACGAACGAATAATAGGATATATTAATAAAAAATTAGAAAACTTGGCAAATGATGTAACGGTGACAGAAATTATTGATATTAATAAAAAAATCATTGTTGATAAAGAAGGTAATGCAAATGAAAAAGAAGAACCACTATCGGGTGTTAAAGATAATATTTTGACAATTATGTTAAAAGATGGTAATAATCAAACTCAAACTGGTAAGATTACACTACGAAATATTCAAACTTTTAATCCGAAAATGGGATGAGAACAAATAATAGATATTGTTGAAAAAAATGATATTGTCTTTACCTTAAAAGTAACGCATCTGGATAAGTTTGAAAGTAAAGAAGAAAAAAATCTTGCTGATTTTAAAAACTTAGTTAATAATGCGATGGAAAATCAAATAATGAAAGATAATTATGATTATGCAATTCATTGAGAATTAGTAGCGGTGACAACAAGTGTATTTAATACGGAAACTCCTACTAAGTCAGGAGAAATAAGAAAAATAAATGTTAGATGAAAACTAGAAGGTAGTCGTATAATAAGTAACGAAAAAGAGATTAAATATATCGTTATTCCTTAGAACCTAAAATAAATGCTATTTAAGCATTTATTTTTCTTGTAATCAATGTTAGTAATGGTAAAATATTGGTATATTAATGTCTTATTAAAATGAATATTAGCAATATAGAAAATAAATTTATTAAATTAGTAGTTTGCTATTAAATTAATTATTATTTTTTAATAAGGCGTAAATTAACATAGAAGGGATAATGGACTATGAATAAAAATTTGCTTTTGCAATTAAGTATTATTTCTCTATTGGGAAGTAATTTATTAGCACCGCTTAGCGATCAGTATATTAATAGTTTAAAAGAACAAAATAATGATCAAACTATTCCTGAGGGAGTATTATTTATTCCTGATATTGATGGGTCTTCATTACAAGAAAATGAATGAACTTATGTTCATGGTTTAAAACTTTTTAATAATTTTATCGGTTCAATTGAATCATCAGCTAAAGTTGTTTTACAAAATGAAAACTTGTTAAGTAAAAGTCTTACAAAGGGAACTAATATCTTTTTTGTTAAAATAATAGTTGGTAATGAAGTTCGTTTAGCTGTGGGGCGATTAATTAATGTTCGTCTTTCCATTGAAGAACGCATTAGTGAACTTATTAAACATTTAGAGAAAACTATTGATGGTAGCAAGTTATCTAAGGATATTAGTTATGAACAAGTAATTAATTTTGCTAATTTATTAGCAAATAAGCAAGATAATAAAATTAAAATTTCATTAAATAATTCTCAAGATGCAAAAAAAATGCTAAATTTGGGAACTAATTTTCTTAAAGTTGATGTAAAAATTAATAATGTTATTAAACAAAAAATATTATCTTTAAAAAATGTTAAAGACAATAATGATTTATTTTTTCAAGAAATTTTAACAGCGTTTGTTAAACCAAAGCTTGTTATTGATGGTAAAACATTATTTGTTAATGATACATATCGTGATGCTTTACAGTTAATTAAAAATCATATTGAAAAAGCATTGCCAATTGCAAAAATAAGTTTAGAAGATGTTAATCAAAGTTTTCAGCAAATAAAAGCAAATCGTGTTCAAGTTAGGGTAGTAATTCGGATTGCAAATATTTCACAGGTTGCAATATTTAGTATTAAAAATATTGTTGTTCGTAGTCAACATAGTGCTTGAGATAATTTTGTTGCAAATGCAAAAAATTATTCAAGTGATAATTACTTTCTTTCACAGTTATTTAAACAAGAAGAAAATCAAGATTTAATAAATGTTAATACAGTAAAAGAAGAATTGGATGGGTCACTAATTTATGGTGAAGGTTTAACTAGTGCCAATACAATTGCAGATGCTTTTAATCAATGAGTGGATGAGTTTGATGTCTTATATGATGAGGTAAAATTTTCATTAGATCCTAGTGTTGATGGTACAGAAAAATTACAAGAAGATGAAAATACTTTTGTTATTAAAATTTCATCTGGTAAAGAATCGGCAACTATTATTGGCGGTGTTACAGGTGTTGAATTATTAGATGAAGATCGGTTAAATAATTTTGAAAAACATTTAGAAAATCCGATTGATGGCAGTGCCTTAAATACGGGACAAACACATAGTGATGCCTTAGATTTTCTTATTGATAAATTATCAAACTTTGATAATTTTGTTGAAATAACATTAACTAATTTATCAGTTGATGGTAGTAAAAAATTAACTGTGAATTCTAAAATTAATATAACTATTAAGTCAAATGATGTTAAACGCAAGGTCGCGTTTAGTTTTCTTAGGTATTTTTTAAAAAAGAAAAAATAGTCATTTACTATAAATTATTTCAATATGCAAATTAAGTATATATTTCTTATGTATGATTTTTGTTGTAAAAAATTATTTTAATGTTGTTTTTATAAGCATTTTACTTAGTTTTTATAACCTTTTATTAAGAATATGTTTGTTAATATTAAATATTTTGTTTTATTAATTATTTTTCAAGTAAAAAGGTAATAAATTTTTAGTTGCTTTTCTTTCAAAATTATTCAAATCTTTACCCACCTAACAAAACTTTATGCGCCCTAACTACTGACAATACGGTTCACGATGCTTTTGATAAGTTAATTAAACCAGAAATTGAAAGAATTGTTAAACAAGCAACGATTACTTTAGTGGATAATGGTAAAGTTAAACTTAATAGTAATGAAAATCTTATTAAAGTTAAAGTTGAATTAGAAGGTAAAACAGAAGAAATTTCTTTTAAAGTAGTTGCTGTTAATTTATCTAATAAGGATCGTGTTGAAAATTTAGTTACTAAGATTAAAGATAAGAAATTTGATGGTTCTTCATTTGATACTAGCAAAACTAATAAAGATTTATTAGAATTTATTAAATTAGAAATTGCTTTACTTGATGATAAAATATCAGTTGTTCTTAAAGATCCAAATATTATTGCCAATAAAATAGTTAGTCCTGAAAATAGATTGGTTTTATTAGTAAAATTAGGAGAAGTAACTAGAGAAGTTGCTATTAAAGTAGATAATGTTAAATTGTCATCCGCTGATCGCTTAGAAAATATTTTTAATAAATTTAATAATAAAGAAATTGATGGGTCATCATTAACTAGTGATAATACATTTACTGAAACTTTACCCCTTATTAGTGATGAAATAAAAGCAGAAGATAAAGATATTATTATTAAATTAGTAGAAAATGGTTCTTTAGATATTAATGAGAATATTATTAAATATATTCTTCAAATTGGTAATGAAACAAAAGAAATTAGTTTTAAAATTATTAATGTTAAGTTATCAAATGAAGAAGTTATTAACAATTTAGAGCAATGACTTTTAGAAAAGGAATTTGATGGTATTGGATTAACAACATCAAATCATATTAGTGATGCATTGCCAAAAATTATTACTGAAATTCAGAAACAATATCCAGTTGCAACAATTTCATTGGATGATATTGAAGATGCTAAGGAAAAACTAACTGATGATTATAGTATTATTCGGATTAAAGTTAATGTTGGTGATTTAACAGTTGATATTCCAGTTAAAATTATTAATATTGAATTATCTGATGTTGATCGTTTAGAAAAAATAAAACTTATTATGGAAGATAAGAAAATTGATGGGTCATCATTAACTACTGATAATAAAGTTAAGGATACTTTAAGTTTAATTAAACAAGAAATTGAGAAATATGATCAAAATGTTACTATAACTATTAGTGATAATAATATTTTAGATAATAATTTAGTTATTGATGAAAATAAAATTGTTGTAACCATTAAGTCAGGTAAAAAAGTTCAAAAAATTATTGTAGCAGTTACTGGTGTTGTTATATCTGATGCTGATAAAGTAAAAGAATTTATTAGTAAGATAACTACTAATACGATTGATGGGTCATCATTGACTACTGCAGATACTGTTAAAAATGCTTTAGATTTAATTAAGGAAAAATATCCTGATAGTGGTGTAATATTTTTATTACCAGATAATATTAACCCTAATAGTAAGTTAAAAGAAACTAATGATATTCGTGTTGTTATTAAATCGGGTGATAAGAGCGCAGAAACTAATTTTATTGTTAAAAATGTTAAATTAACTGATAGTGATCGCTTAGATAAAATTATTAATGCGTTTGATAATAAAGAAATTGATGGTTCGAAATTGACAACTAATGATGCCATTGAAAAAATTGCTAATCAAATAAAAGATCAAATTAGTCAATTTGATAAAAATGCCCAAGTAGAATTTATAGGTGATCCGATTTCAAAATTAAAACCTGATGATAATTCTTTAACATTTAAGATAAAAATTAATAATGAAGAAAAAGAAGTGACAGTTAAAGTAACTGGCGTTATTAAATCTACGGAAGATAAAATTAATGAAATTATTAATGCTTTTAAAGATAAAAAAATTGATGGGTCATCGTTAACTACTGCTAATAAAGTTAATGATAGTTTAAGTTTAATATTAGCAAAAATTAGAGAAAACAATCCTAAAGCGATTGCTAAAATTACTAATATTAATGTTGCTACTAGTAAATTAAAAGAAAATGAGAACTCATTTAAGATTACTATTATTTTAGATGGTGTTGAAAAAGAGATTGAAGTAACAGTTGAAAAAGTAAAATTATCACCAGTTGATTTGATTGATAAAGCCATTGATAAATTTAAAGAAGAAAAAATTGATGGTTCTGGATTTACGACTGATCAAACTTATGAAGAAGCATTAAAAATTGTTCAGAAACAATTAGATAAGATTGCCCCGGGAACAACTGTTGAATTATTAGATAAAAATGAAAAAGATAAGAAATTAACTAAAGATGATAATGAAATTAAAGTGCTTATTAAAACTGATAATGATGCGAAACCAACAGTAATTACAATTACAAAAATTACTGTTAGTGATAAAGATATTATTAAAAAAATTAAAGAACAAATTGAAAAAGATAAAGATATGTTAATTATTGATGCAACTACTAATGAAACGATTGGTGATGTTATTAATAGATTAAAACAAATTGCTAATGAAACTGATAAGAATGTAAAAATTGTTACTGATATGGACTTAAATCAAAAATTAGATGCTAAAGATAATAAGATTTCCTTTAAAATTGTTTCTGGTAAGGAGTCAGAAGGAGTTATTATTGATTTGGGTGGTGTTAAAATATCTAATGAGGATATTTTAAAACAAGTTCAAGATAAATTAAAGCAAATGGATGGTTCATCATTAACTAGTGGTGATAGTAAGGAAAAAACTATTGTGTTAGTTAAGAAATTATTAAAAGATTTAATTAAAGAATATGGTATTGGGATTAAATTATTATATTCAAAAACTGATGCCAATAAAAAATTAACTGTTAATAAAGATACTGTTGATTACGAAGTTACTATTAATGGTGAAAAATATCAAGTTAGAGGACAATTAATTAATATTAAAGTTGACCCTAATATTAAGCGTTTAAATGATTTAGCAAAAGAAATTAATAATATGGAAGTAGATTTAGGACTGCTATGTATAAGACCTAAAGATGTATTAGTTAAACAAATAATTAGGCAATTAGAAGAAAGAGGATTTACTAACTTAAATGATGTTACGATTGAATCATTAGATGTTCCTAATGTCTTGAAAAAAACTTTAGATTTAGTAGGTGGGTTTTTAGGTACTAAAAAATACGCTAAGGTTCGTGTTAAAGTTACAATTGGCGGTTATGAAAAAATTGTTGTTGTAAAATATGCTGTTGTTGTTGTTGATCCTACCTTATGTATTCTTGGTTAAAGTGCAAAACGGCAAACTAGGAGTTGAAAAATATTAGCTAAGAATTTTAATAACAGTTACTTAATTTAATGGGTACCGTTATTATTTATGTTATAATAACTTTTGTAAGTAGAAAATTTAAAACGGTTTCCACAATAGTTTTTGATTTTCTACTTTCTTTTTATTTTTTTATAAGTTTAAGGGCGCATAAAGTTTTGTTAGGTGGGTAAAGATTTGAATAATTTTGAAAGAAAAGCAACTAAAAATTTATTACCTTTTTACTTGAAAAATAATTAATAAAACAAAATATTTAATATTAACAAACATATTCTTAATAAAAGGTTATAAAAACTAAGTAAAATGCTTATAAAAACAACATTAAAATAATTTTTTACAACAAAAATCATACATAAGAAATATATACTTAATTTGCATATTGAAATAATTTATAGTAAATGACTATTTTTTCTTTTTTAAAAAATACCTAAGAAAACTAAACGCGACCTAAGTTTAATATTTTTTTGCATTTTTATTTATTTATGTTATTATTTATAGGAACATAAATAAAAGAAAGTAGTGTTACACTCACCTGATAGCAACATATTATCGTTATGGGTAAACAGCTAATAATAATTTTAGATTTTAAATCTAAATATTTTAATGGTGAGTGTGTATTAGTACACACTTTTTCTATGTTGTTATAGGAGGTTTTCTATTTTATGAAACATAAGCCAAATACTGATTTTATTAACCAAAATATTCCTTTTCGTGAAGTTTTAGTTATTGATCAAGATGACAATCAATTAGGTGTGATGTCACGAAATGATGCTTTAAGGACTGCTAAAGAGCAAGGACTAGATTTGTTTGTTGTTGCACCTAATGCTAATCCGCCAGTGTCGAAAATTTTAGATTATGGCAGATATAAGTATGAAGAGCAAAAAAAAGATAAAGATAATAAAAAAAAGCAACGAATTATTAAAAACAAAGAAATGCGTTTAACACCTAATATTGGTGAGCATGATTTGCAATTCAAAGCTAAGAAGGTAATAGAATTTTTAAAAAATGGTGATCGGGTTAAAATATCTTTAAAGTTTCGAGGTAGGGAATCACATCGTAAAGAGTTTGGTTATGAAACATTAATGCGGTTTTATGATTTAGTAAAAGAGTATTGTGAAATTGAAAAAACACCAAAGTTAACTGGTCAGTTTTATGATATGTATTTAATTGCTAGAAAAGATAAAGATTTAATTAAAGAAAAGGAGCAAGAAAATGCCAAAAATGAAAACAAAAAAAGCATTACAGAAACGAATTAAAATTACTGGAACTGGTAAATGAAAGCGAAAGCATGCTTTTACTTCTCATTTAGCGCAAAATAAGTCAACTAAACAAAAACGACATTTAAGCAAAGAAGGAGCAGTACATAAAACTGATTACCGAAGATTAAAAAATTTACTACTTAGTTAGAAAGGAAATATAATAATGGCAAGAGTTAAAGGAGGCGTTACTACTAGAAAACGCCGTAAAAAGGTTTTAAAACAAGCTAAAGGTTATTTTGGTTCAAAACATACATTATTTAGAACTGCTAAAGAACAAGTAATGAAGTCTTTAGCATATGCTTATCGTGATCGTAAAAAGCGTAAATGCGAGTTTCGAAGTTTATGAATTACACGAATTAATGGTGCTGCTAGAGAATATGATATGTCTTATTCACAATTTATTAATGGTTTACATAAAGCAAATGTTGATATTAATCGAAAAATGTTATCGGAAATGGCAATTCATCAACCAGTTGAATTTAAAAAATTAGTTGATTTGTCTAAATCAGCATTAGAAAAAAAAGATTAATTTTATCTAGTAATAATTTATAAGTTATTACTAGGTTTTTTTATTTTTTTATTTGCAACTTGAAAAAATATAATTATAATAAATAAAACAATATAAGTTAGGGATGGGTGAAACATATTTTGGATTTACAATTATGAAAACAAATTATTAGTTTGCAAAAAAAGTTAGATGCAAGAATTTTAGAAGAAAAAAAATTATTAGTTGAAAAAACAATTGATAAACGATTTTTAGCTTTATTAGTAGAATTATCGGAATTTAGTAATGAATTACGATGCTTTAAATATTGATCAAATCGTATGACATATAAGTCAAAAGAATTAGTTTTAGATGAATTTATTGATTGTCTGCATTTTCTTATTAGTATTGGATTAAGTTTTAATATTGATTTAGAAGCATATTCTTATGAATTAAAGCAAGAACAAGATTTAACATTGTTAATATTAGAAACTTTTAATCATACGATTGCTTTTTGAAAAAATATTACTAATGATTATGCTAATATTTTAAATCATTTTTTTACAATTGCTAATATTTTGCAGTTTAGTTTTCAAGATATTTTTCAAGCCTATTTAAATAAAAATGAGATTAATCATCAACGAATAAGTAATAACTATTAAGGGAGAAGTAAAGATGTTTTTATCATTATATGATTTTTTTAATCCAGCAGGAAGTTCTGGTGAAGTTATTACTAAAATTGGTGTTACTTGACAATATTGATTGCCAGTTATTTTATCATTAATTGCTTTGGCTTGTTTGTTTATTTTTAAAACAGGATATGTTAAGTTAGCACAAAATAAATTATTTTTAAGAATTCTTGGTATTTTTCAAATTTTCTTATATTTTCTTTATTATTTTTTACATTTTTTATATTTATATTATTTTAAAGAATCAGGAAAAAATTTACGAGGTTGACCTTGAATTTTCCCATTTCATTTAAGTTCAATAACACAAATTATTAGTGGCATTTTATTAATTAAGGCTAATGATAAATTATTTAGTATTACTGCACCTTGAGTAGTAATTATGGTTTTTGCAAGTTTACTAATTCCAGCTGATAAATCGTATGGACCGCAACATTTTTCTTACTGGTTATATTATGTTTTACATGTTATTATCATTTTTACTTATTGATTTTTATATATGTATGGTATTGTGCAATATCATCGTGATTATTTATTATGAAGTTTTATTAGTTTAATTATATTTAGTTTAATGGCTTTAAGTTTTAATGCGTTTTCATTAGTTATTGCGAAAAATGAAAATGAAATAACTAATTTATTATTTATTGGTCGTGATGGTTATCCATTATGAGGTAGTGGTAATAATCTTGTTACTACTGCTAATATTTTTGATCGGACTGGTCGTTTGTGACCATTAGGTTATATTTTTATATTTACTTTTGGAATATTTTTTACATCTTTAGGTTATTTAATTTTAACGAAGGTGCAACCTTATTTTTCTAAAAAAGGAAATAAATTTGTTCCTTTAAAAAGAGTAAAACAACCGTGGGATTTTAAAGCTTTGGGAATAATGTTTTTAAACATTAAAACAATATTTAAAAAGTAGTATGAGGATGGTTATTAGATGCTTAAAAAGCAATTAGTTTATGAAAATGTAGCGTTGGATTATTATTTGCAACAAGGTAAAAGATTATCAGTAAGATATTATTCATCGGATATTATTGTCAATGCCCCCTTAGGAATGAAAGAACAATATATTGAGGATTTTCTTATTAGTAATTGAAAAAAATTACAGAAAATTATTAATAAATCCTCAAAGATTTTAATTAATTTGCATCAAAAACCATATTTTGTTTATTTCTTAGATAAGAAATATGAGGTGCAAATTAATTATTTTGCTAATAACAATAAAGTTATTTTTGTCGCAACAACTGTTGTTGTTAATTTAAAAGGCAATGATGAAAAGCAACTTGTGAAAAATTTTAATAAATTTCTTAGTAAGCAAGCTAAATTATATTTGAGTTCCCGAGTGGCATTACTTGCTAAAACAATGAATTTAAGCTATCAACAACTTAAGTTTAGAGTGATGCGTAGTAAATGAGGTGTTTGTCATTTTAACAAGCAAAAAATTGTTCTAAATTCCAAAATTATGCATTTTAATTTTGAGGTTATTGACTATGTTATTATTCACGAGTTAGTACATTTATGAGAACCTAATCATAGTCAAGCATTTTGAAAATTAGTGGTGCAATTTTGTCCTAATTTTAAAGTTTGTCAGCAGATTTTAAAACAAGTTTTTTTGTAAAATTGTTCTGATTGTAAAATTAACAAAAGTAATTTGATGTTAGTGCTTAAAACAATTTAAATTTTATTAATAAATATTGAATATATATTTTTTAAATATGATAAAATATTTTTGAAGTTAGCAACATCGGTATTTAATTTAAAATTAATAATTTATATATTACATAAGAAGTGAATCATTTTTGATATTTTTTGTTTTAAAAAGGAGGAATTAGTTATAAAAAATAATTAATAAAAATTCTCATAAAAGGTTTTGATATATATGAAAATTCGTTTGACATTATTAAGTAGTTTATTACTTAGTAGTCAGGGAGTAGCAGTTATTATTAATCAAGTTAAGCAACAAGAATTTTGTAATGAAACTAAAATGCCATCAAAAACAGCTGCCGATATTAAAAAAGAATTAACTTCTTTTTTTGCTAAAACTTATGACTGAGGTTTTAGTACTTATAATATTTATGGTGATATTTTAGTAAAACTTAAAAAAGAATTAAAAACTATTAGTGAAAATTTTACTGTTCAATTTGCGATTGCTAAAAATACTGATCGGATTGCTATTAAAACGCTTAATAATAGTGTTTTTAGTTTAAAACTAGTTATTAGTGATAATTCTTTTGGTAATAATGATATTTATCAATATGATTTAAAATTACAAAATATTGCTAATATGTCGTGAATTAAACCTGATCTTTTTAATTTTTTTCATCAGAAATTTGATTATGATTTAGATAACACTAATACTTATCAACTTGTTTTATTAAAAAATGAACAAGAATTAACGAAAATGCTTGCTAATAAATATAAAATGCAAATATCATTGCCAGAATTTACTGGTGAAAATAAATATTTAGAAGTCGGTGTCAATATTATTGATTTTCATTTTATTATTAGTGATATATCTTTTTATATGCCGATAACAATAGTTAATGTTAGAGATAATCGTTTAGCTAAGTTAGTTCAAATTGTTCAGTTTTTTAATGAACAATTTGATTTTAATATTTATCAGTTTACTGATGTTCAGACAGTATTTGCTTTAATTAAAGATAAAATTAAAAATGTTTATGAAAATATTGATATGGCATTAATTAATAATGAGCAAGAATTTAAAAGTGGTAGTGATATTTTAGAAATAAGAGTTAATTATTTTGGTCAAGTTTTAAATACTAAGGTGTTATTAAAAAATATTAAAAGTTATGAAGATGCAAAAAAAGAAGTTAATGCTTTTTTTTATAAAACTTATGATTGAGATTTTAATTCGAAAACTAATTATCAAACTGTTACTAAGACATTACAAGAAAAGATGAGTTTAGTATTTAGTAATGAATTAGCAAAACATATCGCTTTTGAGTTTGTGAATATTAAAGATAATTTGGAAATATTGGCTCATAATTTAAATGCCTCTGGTAATATTTTAATTGCTCTTAATGTTACGATTGGCAATTTTTATAAATTTTCGCAAATTCTTGATTTAGAAAATGTTGGTTGATTGGATCTTGAACTTAATAAAATTTCTGTTGATGTTAATATTGATATTAGCGGTAATCAAATTGCTGATACCCGAAATGGTGCCGATTATACTGAATATTTTAGTAAAAAATATGATATATTTGATGAAATTTATAAAAAACTTCATCAAAAATATGACAGCAATGAATCACTTTTTAATTATTTTATTAATATTCAATTGGTATCAGGAAATTATTCTGTTGAAAGTAAGCAATATAAAATTGGTAAATATTTACAATTGCAAGGTTCAATTAAAGATGATGTTATTTCTAAAATAAATAAAAATTTAAAATTAGGAAAAAGAGGTGAATTATATTTAGTAATAACTGATGAGTCAAAATCAACTTATCGTAATTGAGATTTTATTTTTCAATATTTTTATGCTCAATATGACTATATTGAACTAGCTAGTGGTAGTGATTGAATAAGCAAAGTTAATAATTGATATGGATTATCATTGGATTTTGCAAAATTAAATTTAAAATTTGATTTATATGAACCAGTTAGATAATTCTCATAGTTAATAAAGGAGTTTAAAAATATGAAAGGATTTTTATTAGCTATTGTTCAATTGTTAACAATTGTAAATTATAGTAATAATTTAATTTTTTTTGAAAATAATATTGTTGAACAATTTAATCGTGATGTTAATAATTTTAAGATTTCTAGTTTATTAGTAACAAAAACCGAAAAATTTAAAATGTTGCGAACCTTAGGTTGGGCGCATAAAGTTTTGTTAGGTGGGTAAAGATTTGAATAATTTTGAAAGAAAAGCAACTAAAAATTTATTACCTTTTTACTTGAAAAATAATTAATAAAACAAAATATTTAATATTAACAAACATATTCTTAATAAAAGGTTATAAAAACTAAGTAAAATGCTTATAAAAACAACATTAAAATAATTTTTTACAACAAAAATCATACATAAGAAATATATACTTAATTTGCATATTGAAATAATTTATAGTAAATGACTATTTTTTCTTTTTTAAAAAATACCTAAGAAAACTAAACGCGACCAATATGGTAATAGTAAATACTATGATTTTTCTTTTATGATTTTAAAAAATAATGAAAATTACTATGCTAATAATTGAAATTTGGAAGTCAAACGAACTATTGAAAAAGAAATTTTAAAAACCGTTTATGTTGAAAAAGATATTATGAATAATTGAGGAAAGATAGAACAATATTGATTTTCAGTTATTCTTCCTAAAATTTATAATTTGCTAGCAAAGATTAAATAATAAGCTTCTTTTTAAAGAAGAAACATTTTATTTTCGAAATTATTTCTTTACATTTGAAGGAATTACATATGAAAAAACAAATTCTTTTATTGGATTTAATTATCATTATAATTTGTTATTAAATAATTTATTGGAAATAAAAGTAAAATTAAGTGACTAACATCATAATTTTTAAAAAGGAGTATTTATGAAAATTATTTCCTATTTTTTGTTATTAATTTTTATTAATATAAATCCAATTTTTTTCTTAGAAAATAAAATCGTCCAGTGAGCAGAATTTGAAAACTCATTGATTTTAAAAAATATTATTACTCGACTTGAAAGTGAAAAAATTTTTCTTTTTAATTATGATCATAAATATTTTGCTACTACTAATGAATATTTATTGCAAAAAAATATGATTGAAAATAATTTAAAAAAACAAGTTATTGCTATTATTAATAAAATTCCTTTTTTTGAAATTGGTGATTCTTCTGGCACCCAATATTTTTTCTTTGATTAAAAATCATTTGCTATTGAATTTTCTTGAAAGGAAATTAGTCAAGATAATAAGTTATTACCAATCCGCTTATTTTATAAAAATACAAAGCAAATAACAACAATTGTTTTTAGTGAACAAATTAGTAATGAAACGATTATTGATGCTTTAATTAATAAAATTGACTTAGAAGAAAATGAACAATGAGCTTTTTATTTTCCTATTATCGTAAATAGTAATGTTTGACATCAAAAAATCATTAATAAAATTAAAGATATTAGTAAAGATGGTATTAATATTAATTTTTTAACTTACAGCATTAATTATTATGACTTAGCAATTAATATTTTAGATATTAGTAAAATTAAAAATAATCAACTTTCATTAGTTATTAATTATAAGCAAGCACAAAAATATATTAATATTAAAACTAAATATTTATTAACTGGTGGCGAAGTTATATCGTTAATTAAGAAAAAAATTTCTAATTTTAAAACGGAAATACAACTTTTTGATAATGTTTTTGATGATACTGTTAAGAAAGAACTTATTAATGAATTAATGCAATTTATTGGTTTAGAATTTACTAATAGTAAAGGTTTTAATGTTCATTTAGATTTAATTAATCATTTAGATATTATTTTTACATCAAGTTCATCACTTATAATGGCTACTGACTATGAAATTGGTGTCAAGTATCAAAATAGTTATTTGTCAAATATTAAAGTATCTTTTCAACCAAAGCTTAAAGAAGAATTTTTTTTAAAACAGATTAAAATTGAACAGTTTTTTTTAAAGCATATTGTTATTAGTTTAGAGGATATATATTTTGCTACTAACCCAAGAGCATTAAAAAATCTTAAAGATATTATTATTAAAAAAATTAATACTCTTAATCTTAATGAATTAGAACAGCAAATTGCTACTGAAATTATTAATAATTTTGAGGTTGTTAATTATTGATTAAAAGATAATTTTATAAAGCAAAGAAAAGTTGTTATAAAAATTAGGGTTAATAGTATTATGCGAACTATTAATGTTGAGACTAATATTACTTATTTAGATGACTATCATCATTTAAAACGATGCTGATATCAGTTTTTTGAAAATAATTTTCTAGCACAAGAAAATTTAAATAATATTAATAAAAAACATTATATTTATGCTTCAGCATTTAGAGAATTATATAATGGTGATTATTTAGTTAATCCGTTGTTGTTAGAAACAGCATTTTTAAATTTTGATAATTACTCATATGTTGAAATGGTTTGAAGAAATATTATTGAATTTCTTCAATATCAGATTTTATATAAAAATAATCTTATTTCAATAAACCAATTTCAATTTATAAAAGCTTATCCAAAGTATTTTTCTGCTAACAATTTTCCTAATGATTTTAATAATATAAAGCAATTTTTTGATTTTGATGTTAAAAATAGTAATGGTAATTTAGCAAAAAATAATTTTAATACTATTGTTGTTGAAGCAAAAATCAATTATGATTATGCAACCGAAAAGGAAGTAACAGATGCTAATAATTATTTTGTATTTCTAATACCAATTTTTTTTGATATTGAAATTAATGATTAATTTTTATAGTTGGGGTTTATATATGAATAACTATTTTTTGAAAATTTTGTTTATAATTTGTTTTTTATTCGTTAATAATGGCAATCCATTTTTATTTTATCAATATCAAGAAACTAATAATGAAATTTTTAAGACTGATGTCAATGAATGATAAAAAATGAAACCGATAATAATGAAAGATTATAATTTACAAGTTAATAATTTTAATACTATTAAAGAAGCTATTAAATTAGAAATGTTAGATATTATTCCTAGATTTGATAATAATGATACTTATGAACAATATTATCAATCAGGTTATACATATAAAAAACAAGAAAATTCTCAACAATTGGATGTATATTTATATCGGGGTACTGAACAGATTAGTTTACAATTTCAATATTTTGAAAATATTTCTAAAAAAGAAATAATTGATCAGATGATTATTAAATCAGAAGCAAATCATATTATTATTCCTGAGCATGCATTGCTAACAGAAACACGGAATTTTAAACAATATTTATATTCTTTTATTGGTCCAAAACTATTAGTTAATAATGCGTTAATTAATGTATCTGAATCAAGATTAATTTATGAGTCAATGAAACGCATTATTACTGGAAATCCTACGGATAATCATTATATTGTTTATTTTAATTATTTTAATGCCGAGGCTTTAATACCATTACATATTTATACTTATAAAGAAGATAAAGAACAAGATATGCTTCCAATTTCTGTAAAAGTTAAACAAAAAGAAACAACTTCTAAAGTTGAAGATTTTGTGAAATCTGCAATTGTGAGTGGTATTACCGCAGGGGGGAGTTGGGCGCATAAAGTTTTGTTAGGTGGGTAAAGATTTGAATAATTTTGAAAGAAAAGCAACTAAAAATTTATTACCTTTTTACTTGAAAAATAATTAATAAAACAAAATATTTAATATTAACAAACATATTCTTAATAAAAGGTTATAAAAACTAAGTAAAATGCTTATAAAAACAACATTAAAATAATTTTTTACAACAAAAATCATACATAAGAAATATATACTTAATTTGCATATTGAAATAATTTATAGTAAATGACTATTTTTTCTTTTTTAAAAAATACCTAAGAAAACTAAACGCGACCGGGGGAGTTTATTATTAATTAAAGAAAAAATTAAAGCATTAAGTTTAAGTGGTATTGCTAATGGATTAAGACAATTTTCTTCTTTTGCCAGCATCAATAGTTTAAATATGTATAATGATTTTAATTCAATTGACGATATTAGTTCTGTTAGTAGTATGGATTATGATATTTTTACTGAATTAACGACAATCCTACCTAGTAGGTCAAGTAGTGAACAAACTTTTTTTGAAACAACAATTAACAGTCCTGAAGCACCACTAAATTTTTTAAAGCAAACTGTTAATGAATGAGTACAATATGTAAAATTGAAACAACAATCAATGCCTTTTAAAAAACAGTTATATTTTAGTTCGGTTGTTAATAGTGAGTTATTAAATAAGTATTTTCAAAGTTTAACAATTAAGGAATTTAATCATAATTTATCTTATTTAAGATGAGGTCTTTTTGATCGCTATCGGATCGGTAAATTAATTGATATTAATAGTAATTTTCAAGTGAATATTCCTTTAAAAAATTATAAATTTTTACCACCAAGTTTAAATATGATTACTAAATTTAAAAGTGCTATTGCTAATGCATTTAAATCGTTAGTGTTGAGATTGGAATATATTGATACTATTAGTAATATATCGCAAGAACAAGGTAGTGAATTATTAAAAAGAATTTTATGACATTATTTGGATAGTGGAACAATCAAAATTGATAATGAGATTCATTATTTTAGTTCGGATTCCTTTTGAATTCAATCATATAATCTTACAAACAATAAATTATTAGTTTATTTAAATCATTTTCTATTTATGGAACCTTTAAAATTAGAATTTAGTTTATACAATTAGGAGGTTATTATTAATGCAAAAATCAATAAAATTATGGTTTGTTTTAATTATTATTATGAGTATGTTTCATAGTAATATTAGTATTTACCAAGTTAATTATCAGTCAAATGCTACACATATTTTGAAATATAATGATGAAAATGTTTGAGGACAGATTGAAAATTTTTTTAATAAAATTCATAATTTATATCTTATTGGTGAGCAGTTAGAAACAGAAATTGAAAATAATATTGCTCAAAAATTAAAAAATATTGCTACAAATATTGAAGTTATTAAAAATAATCATCCAAGAAAAATTCCTAATATATGTGACTCAACAAATAAGTGTCAATTAGTAATGAAAATTCAATTTCAGAATGTTACTAGAAATTTTATTTTAGTTTATAATTTTTTTGCAACGCAATTAGAAGTTATAAGAGAACAAATTATGATTTTTTTTAATAGTGAACATGATTTTAATTTAACTGAATTAAATAAAGGGATTGATGTTTTAGAAGTGTTAAAAAAGAAAATAATGCTAATTGATAGTTCTATTATTGTTGACTTATTGTATAGTAGTTATCAGTTGAAATTAAATACTTTTCGTGATTCATTTTGAATTTTAATTACTTATCAAAAAAAATCTTTTTCTAAGAAATTAAAATTAATTAATATTCAAACCGTTAATGATACGATAAAAAAAGTTTTTGCGTGAATTAATATTTTTTCTAATTTAGAATTTACAATTTCTCAAAAAAGAAATGATGTTGTTGCTATTTTAGAAACTAAAATGAAAGAGCATTATTATGGAATAAAAATCTGAATTTCTGATATGATGTTAGGTAATAAGAATTTATTAATTGGTATTAATCGTTTTAATGTGAATTTTTCATTAGGACAAAAAACATGAACGGAAAATATTGCTTTAAATAATGTTAAAGATGAGCCACGATTATGAAATATGTTTAACTCAATATTGAATAATAATAAATTGCTTCAATTAAATGAAAATAATACAATTGCTGATTTTATTAGGGCGGTTAATCTTGAAGCAAAAAAAATTCATTCTGAATTTGAATTAAAAGATGCAAATTTTGCGACAACAAAAACTAACCTTTTAAAAGATAATGCCCAAATAGAATTTCAAATGATTTTAGGAAATGAGATGCGTTTAAAAACAATTCGTTTAAATGTTAAAGAAGTTTGAAAGGTAGAAGGCAATATTAACCGCTATTTTGAACGCTCCCATTATCATAATTGAGATGATATTGATACTTATCAACATCTTTTAGAAATAGTTACTTCTGATATGAAAAGTATTTATTCGCAACTAGCAGTATCATATGAAGATAATAATATTAAATTGCAACAATTCGTTGCTTCTGGGCGTCATAATATTAATTTTGTTGTTAAACTTAATGAGAAATTATTAATAAAAACATTAACGATTTTGATTCCTAATAAGCAAATTAATAAAATATGAGAAAAAGTTGATACAGAGTTAGAAAAAATAAGTAAAATGCCACTATATGCTGGTAGTTTGATTACTGATTTTATTAATAAAGTAAATATTGAATTACAAACTAATCTGAGTAAGGATTTAAGCATTGTCGTTCATTATAAACCAAATGCAAAAATAATTTCTGATTTTTCGCCAATGGAATTAAAAGTTAATTTTGGTAATGCTGTAAAGGAAAAAATAATTAATTTCACGAATTTGATTAATGAAGCAAATTTTGCGGAATTAATGAATAATTTTTTTACGAATGCTTTAGATTTAAATTTAACAACAAAAAATTCATTAGCGGATGTTATTAGTATTTTGGGTAATAAATTACAAACTGATGTTAATTATATTAATCAAATCAAACTTTTAGCAAATGAGGAATATCATATTGTAAATCCTATTAGTAATGAAGAAATTGCGAAATTACAACCAGAAAATCGGTTATTAAATGAACAACAAGATATATTTACTGTTACTGATAAGTTAGTTAAATATAATGAGTCTTTATCATCAATTAAGATATTAAATTATGGATATTTAGTGAAATTAAAAAATATTATTAATTATGAGAAGATTGAAGAATTTGTGAATAATATTTCTCAATCGGATGCTTTATTATTTACTAGTGATGATACTAAAGCAATTGCTGTGAATAAGATTCAAAGTAATCTGCAAAGTAAAACTCATTCGCAAATGACATTAAAATTAACTAATGCTGGTGAAGCAACAACAAAACTTAAAGCTTTTACTAATAATGATTTAGAGTTTAGTCTTAATTTTGGTATTAATAAATTTATTTTTAAAGTTACAATTAATAAAGTTAATGTTGGTACTAATGATATTGATGAAGTTGAAGATTTTTTTAATCAAGAATATGATTTAGATGTTTCCCCGACTAGTAATATTAATGATATTTTGGCAAAAATTAATTATCAATTAGAACAAAAGATTGCTAACTTAAAGGTTATTAATATTAACAGTGATGATGGTAATCGGCGTTTTAAATATTTAAGAGATGAGTTAGAAGTTATACTAGTTAACAATCCGACAAAAATATTTAAGTTAAGATTAAAAAATATTAAATATAATATTGAAAATAAGCGAAGATTAATTGATGAATATTTTGAAGATAACCAAATATTTTTTAATCTTAAAAATCTTGATGATTTAACAGAAAAAATTAATAATGATTTAAAAAAAATTGATTCTAATATTGAAGTGGTAGTTAATTTTTCTAATGCTGCAAAAATCTTTCACTTTGTTATTTATCTTCAAGGAACGGTATTATTTTATAATATTGCTTGCTAGTTGACTAGATGCTTTAAAAAATGTCAAGAATTAGTTTAGATATTTTGTTTTTCTTTTTTAAACAAGATAGGATATAATTAAATGAAGGAGGTTCTTTATAATGAGAAATTCTAATTTTGCATTTCGCCGTTTTTTTATAATTTTTGCTAATGTTTTTGTGTTTATTGGCGCGTTCTTTGTGTTAACAATGATTACTTTTTATACAATTGCAGCATTAAGAAATGAGATTACGGAGTTAACAGCCTATGATAATGATTTTCGTACGGTAATTACTGATATTATAAATAAGGGTTATTTTCCAGTTATGGCATTAATTATTTATATTGGAGCAATGCAATTAATTTATAGTGCTTTAATTATTAAATGAGCAATATCACTTAATGATGAGCAATTTATTAAACATCGTTGATTAATTTTAGTTTATAGTTTCTTTAATATGACATTTTTTACTGGATTTATGTTGCTTTCATTAGATCAAAAAAGAATTGAGACGGGTATTAAAGCGAAAAGAAAAATGGCACTACATGAATCAAGTGTTTTTGCTTTATCAGGTGCGATGTTAATAATTTTTACTGCTGTTTTACTATTGACAAAAAATCTTAATAGTGAAATTGTTAATATAAAACAACCCTTTATTATTACTTTAAGTATTGCTGGGGTATTCTTATTATTTGGGGTGATGGGCTTATTGTCAATTAGTAAATTAAAAAATGTTAATTTACCAGATAGTAATTCTTTACAAAATGTGCCAGTAAAGTCATTTAATGATCAGTTTGCTAAGTTAATGATTGGTTTTAGTATTATTTTTATATTAGTTAAAATGCTTATTGTTCTTGTAATTAATACTATTGGTTATTTAAGTCAAATGTTTAGTCGTGAAAATCGTGGATTTTTTAGTAATATTGGAGCAACGATAAATTTAATTTTTATGTATACTATTGTTTATCAAGTATTTCAAGCATTACTTCAAAAAGATGATCAACCGCTAGTTATTGATTTATCAAATATTGATACTAAAAGACAACACCAACGGTTTTAAGTAATTTATTATTTAATAATTCTAAAAACTGCTTCTTATTTTTATTAAGAAGCAGTTTTTATTTGGGTGTGGGATATTATTATTAATTTTGAATTTTCTTTCATTTTTTTTGCGTTATAATAGCAACTAGATAGAAGGAAGGAGACTTTTAATGCTTTATCAAAAAACTAAGAAGATTGTTAAACCACGAACAAATATTATTTTAATAGTTCTTGCAGGGCTAACAACTAAAATTAATAGTTTAAAGCAAACATTACCAAAAGAAAATATGATTTATTTTCAACAGCATCGTGCCATTTTACCAACTTTACCACCATATAATATGGCTTCAATTTTAACAGGTGCGCCATTGGAGTTTCATGGGGTTACTAATTGAGAAAACAATCGTTTGGTTACGGCGGTTTTGAATACTAAGGATAATATGTATCCAACAATTTTTTATAGTATTAAAAAGCAAAAGCCTGATTATAAATTAAGTATAATTACTAATTTTCATATGATTGAAAATATGTTGGAAAAATTTTTGTTAGATGAGTTTATTGTTAAGGATACCATTAATTATGTTGATGTTAATATTAATGAATATCAGTTATTAACTATTTATGATGACGAAATGTATGATATTGGTATTAAACAAGGTTTCAATACTAATGAGTATGCTGCATTATTGCAAGAAAAAGTTATTGCTATTAATGAAATGATTTTGAAAAATCCCCAATCAACAGTTATTATTACTTCAACATCTGGTGGATATCATCAAGGAGTTGAGAATCAAGGCGGATTAGATTCGCGTGAATTAGTTATTCCTTTAAATATAATTGATAGTCATTTACAAGGGAAAACTCATAAAATTGTTAGACCAACTAGTAATGTTGATATTGCATCAATAATTGCTTATTTACTTGGTGTTGATTTAGTTCAAGCTTCAACGACTAATATTTATGAGGTTTTGCATAAGGTAGGAATAAAATATGTTGAATAATATTAAGTATATTGTTATTTTTGGGTCGGATGCTTATGGATCATATTTACTAGAAGATAATGCTGGAAGTACTTTTAAAATGTTAATGGAAAAAGGCGCATATTCGTTAAATAGTCGGAGTGTTGTTCCGATTATGTCTAGTGTTAACTGAACATCGTTATTATGTGGGACCGCACCTAATTTTCATGGGCGTACGCAATGAGATTCCGAAACGGGTGACGCAAAAAGTGTTTATGATTATGTGAATAATAAAAATGTCCCTAGTATTTTTACATTGTTTAAAAAGCAAACTAATTTGAAAACAGCAGCATTTTTTCGGTGATCGCAATTCCAATATATTTTAGATGTTAATTCATTAGATTATTGAAGTAATGTGATGGTTAAAGATGTTGATTCTTGAAAACCAACTAAGAAAACTATTTGAATTAGTAGTAATGATAACATTAAACCTAATCAGATGATTATTGATGATTATTGTCAATATTTAATTGCTAAAAAACCGGAATTATCTTTTGTTTATGTTAATGAACCAGATACTGTTGGACATAAGATTGGTCATCAAACAACAGAAATTAAAACAATGGCGTTGCAAGTTGATTTGTGGGTAAAACAAGTTTTAGAAACGATTAGTCATATTCCCGAAATGAAAGATAATACATTATTTGTTTTTATTGCTGATCATGGTGGCAAAGGTCAAGGTGATGATTGCCACGGTAATTTTAATGATTATGAGATTAAAGTACCAGTTTTCTTTTATGGTGCTGGTGTTAAAAATACAGGGCAGTTTTTAGAGCAAACTATTCAATATGATATTACAGCCACATTGGCTTGATTAATGGAGTTGGATAGTCCTGATTATTGACAAGGAAAGGTTATTTATTCACCATTTATTAATTATCAAGAATATTATGAGGATGTGATATCGGAATGTTAATTATTGAACAAAAAGACTTAAATTTATTTCGAATTATGCATAATGATAAATGATTATATAAGGTTTTTTCTTTGCCCAAAGCATTGCAAATTGCTAAAGAATATCAAAAGAAAATTAATAAATCGTTAACAATTAAAATAATTTTACAAAATCAATAATTAGAAAGTAACTGATTAAAAACTGATAGAAAATTTTGGTAATAGTACTCTTTATTAAGAGTACTATTTTATTTGCTTTTAATTAATTTATAAATTAAAAATAAGATATTACTTTAAATTTATAGTAAAATTAATAAGGATTAACAATTAATAGGAGGAAAATATGGCGTATCAAAAAGAATACCAAAAATGATTAAATAATAATGATTTAGAACCACAATTAAGAGAGCAGTTAATTGCAATGAATGAAAAAGAAATTATTGATGCTTTTAGTAATTCATTAAGTTTTGGTACAGCAGGAATTCGTGGGATTATGGGACCTGGAATTGCCAGAATGAATATTTATAATATTAGGAAGGCAACAATTGCTTTTATCCAATATTTACAAAAACATTATGAAATGGATGAATTACAAAAAGGAATTGTTATTGCTCATGATAATCGTCATTATTCATTAGAATTTAGTCAAGAAGTAGCTAATATTTTTACTAGTTATAGTATTCCTGTATACTTATTTACTAATAATGATTTACGACCAACACCATTATTATCATATAGTGTGAGAAAATTAAATGCTTTAGCTGGTGCTGTAA
The DNA here is from genome assembly GCF_964030685.1 of Spiroplasma endosymbiont of Dilophus febrilis. Lineage (NCBI taxonomy): Bacteria > Bacillati > Mycoplasmatota > Mollicutes > Entomoplasmatales > Spiroplasmataceae > Spiroplasma > Spiroplasma endosymbiont of Dilophus febrilis. The sequence continues at coordinate 656,683 of NZ_OZ034912.1, read as the reverse complement.
TTACTGCTAGCCATAATCCGCCTGAATATAATGGTTTTAAAATTTATGATGAAAATGGTTGTCAATTTTTACCAGTTGTTACTGATGAAGTTGGTAATAATATGGAAAATATTGCTATTGAGGATGTCTTTAAGTTACTAAAACCAATTCAAAAACAATTAATAAAAACTGTTCCGATTATTGTTGAAGAAGAATATATTAAAGATGTTAAAGCATTACAATTTTATCCTAATGAACAAAAGGATATTAAGATAGTTTTTTCTAATCAGCACGGTACTAGTCGTGATTGAGTAATGAATGTTTTACAAAGTAGTAATTATCAAGTTATTCCTGTTAAAGAACAATGAGATTTTGATCCTAATTTTAGTAATACACCATCACCTAATCCCGAAGTTGCTGAATCTTTTACATTAGCTATTAAATATGCTAAGAAAAATAATGCTGACTTAATTATTATTAATGACCCTGATAGTGACAGAATTGGCATTGCAGTTTTACATCATAATGAGTATATTTTATTAAATGGTAATGAAACAGCACCAATTTTGTTAGAATACTTATTAAGTCATTATCAACAGCAAAAAATTATGCCATCTAATCCAGTAATGTATAATACTTTTGTTACTGGTCATTTAAGTGATTTGGTAGCAAAATCTTATGGTTGTGAAGTTATTAAAACATTAACTGGTTTTAAATGAATTGGTAATGAAATGGCAAAAGAAAAGACACGGAATATAAATTTTGTTTTTGGTTTTGAAGAAGCATATGGTTATGTTGTTAAAGATTTAACTCGTGATAAAGATGGTATTGCCGCAGCAATGGTTGTTGCTGAGGCTTGCAATTATTATCGCCAACAAAATAAGTCATTGGTAGATGTTTTAGAAGATATTTATCAAAAATATGGATATTTTTACTTTAATACGGTTAATGTTGTTTTAAAAGGTACTAGTGGGCAAAAAGCGATTAAGACGATTTTAGCAAAGTTAAGAAAAGATTCAATTGTTAGTTTAAATAATATTAAATTAGCAAAAAAAGAAGATTATTTGCAAGGTTTATATAATATGCCTTCCCAAGATTTATTAAAATTTTATTTTAATGATGGTTCGTGGTTGGCAATAAGAGCTAGTGGTACCGAACCAAAAATTAAATTTTATTTTGTTTGTGTTGATAAATCAGTGAAAGCAGCAAAAATAAAAATGGAATTAATGTTTTCCGATTTAGAAAAAAATTATTTACATTTAAAGAAAGGGAAATTAGATGATTAAAGATTTAAAAGCAAATAGTAATGTTCTTGATAAATTCTTAGTTGAAAAAGTTAATCAAGGAACAGCAAGTAATGGAGCAACATATTTAACAGTAACTTTAAAAGATAAAACAGGACTTATTGAAGCCCGCTTATGAAATTCACAACGCGAAGATGCAATTAGATTACAAGCAGGAGTAATTGTTGAAATTAATGGTTTAGTTTCAGAATATCAAAGAAGTTTACAAGTTAAAATTAATAATTATGAAATTATTCCTTTACAAGAAGCAGATCTTAATTTGTTTGTTAAAAGTGCTCCAGTTAGTGAAAGTTTAATGTGAGAACAAATTAATGAGTTTATTGGGGAGATTAAAAATAATGTTTGAAAACAAATTGTTGAAGAAATTTTAAAGACGCAACAAGATCGTTTTAAAATTTCTCCAGCAGCGGTTAGACATCATCATAATATTCATTCGGGATTAATGTGACATACACTAACTATGTTACAAACAGCAAAAGCGATTTGTGAAATTTATAATGATCGTAAAATTAATAAAAGTTTATTATATGCGGGAATTATTTTACATGATATGGGAAAAACTAAAGAATTACAAGGTGATTTAACAGTTGAATATAGTGTGCAAGGTAAATTAATAGGACATATTTCAATTATGGCTGGTGAAATTGCTACCATTGGCGAGAAATTACAATTAGATATGCAACAAGTAGTTTTATTACAACATATGATTTTAGCAAGTCATGGTAAAAATGAATATGGTTCGCCAGTTTTACCACAAATTATGGAAGCAGAAATTTTGCATCATATTGATAATTTAGATGCGAGAATTTATACGATTGATAGTGGTTTAGAACAAATTGAAAATGAAGCTTTTTCACAACGCATTGGCGGACTAGAAAATCGTAGTTTTTATCGTCACAATTATTTTAACAGTGAAAATTAAATAATTAATTATTAAAAAAGAATTCCTAACAAATCTAGGAATTCTTTTTTAATTAAATTTAAGTTTTTTTTCTAATGCTGTTAGTTTTTTACTGTCAACAACGATTTGACTTTTTGGTAATTGTAAACCACTGTGGGAAGAATATTTAGGGATAATATGTAAATGATAATGTTCAATAGTTTGTCCAGCAAGAATACCATTATTAGAAATAAAATTAAATGCTGAAGTATTAAGTTGCATTTCAATTTGCTGAGCGACTTTTTTAGCAGTAATATTAACAAAAGAAATGATGTCATCATTAGTATTAATAAAATTTGTACTATGAATTTTAGGGATAACTAGGGTGTGTCCTTTGTCAAGAGGCATAATGTCTAAAAAGGCAATTGTATGTTCATCTTCATAAATTATATGACTAGGAATTTCGTGCAAAATTATTTTGCAAAATAAACAAGATTGTTCATTCATTTAATAATCCTCCTTGTTTAAAAAAGAGAACAGTTAACTGTTCTCTTTTTTTGTAAATTAATCATCTTCTTCATCTTGGAAATAAGTAGATAAATCTTCTCATATCTTTTTATCGTAAATATTTTTCTTAGTTACAATGTATTTTGTATATAAATATTGACTAGCATTCTTTTTTAAATTATCATCTTTGGAAATTGTAAATAATAATTCATTAATTAATGATGTTTTTTGATTATTAGGAAGATTTTGCATTCCCGTATTATTGCGGGCGCTATTTTTTTTAGTTCCCGTTTTATTAGTATTATTTTTTCACTCAAATTCTATCCCATTATCAATTTGAATTTCTTTATCATCATCAATTTTATAACCTTTAAACAAATCAGTGACAAAAATTGGGAGAACATAAATTTTAGATACATAACGACGGTCTTCAGTATAAAATTTATTTATTTCAGAATCGTTAGGAGCTTTACTGCTAGCAAAGCCAACAATTTGTCTCTCTTTCACTTGTTCTTTATAAAAATCTTCCATTGTGTTATCACCATAAGGATTATTATCATTACTATAAGCAACAAAACCACGAAAACCGGCCATATTAAATATTGGATCAAAAATTGTTTTGATTTCATTATTATCAGGTTTAAATTTATTTTTGAAAGTATCATTATCAGGAATTAACACAACATCATCGTTAGGTAAATTTGCTTCATTTTCCTTTTTAACTTTTACTTCTCAAACCATTTTTATTTTACTATCTCAAACATTACCTGAATCAAATGTTTGTACATTTTTAGGAACAGTTCAACTTATTGGCAATGAATAATTACCATCTTTTTTTAATTCAAAAATCCGATCTTGTAATCAAGTCATTGTCATTAAATTATCAAGAATAGTAGGTTTAATTTGTGCATTATAGTAATCAGCAAATCGTTCACGAACTTTAACTTTATAATTTATGGTTTCATTGTTGGTGCTTGTGATTTCGGCTGTCATTAAATCATTAATGCTTGGTTGAATTGTATCAGTATAGGCCTCATCTTTTTCTTCATCTCAAGTTCCTAAAATATGCCATTCCGCTGATTGCTTAATGTCGCATCCTTGTTTAGTAACTGTTGCTTCTAAGAAACTATTATTTAATCTTGCTTTTAAGTATTCTTGATATAATTTATCACCTGCTATTTGGTTTCAAAGGTTATCAAATTGTTGCAAATAATTGGTAATTTCTGTCTCAGATAAGTTTTCAATTTTTTTGCCTCGCATTTTCGCATATATCGTAACAAATTCATTACGAGCAATAATCTCTTTAATAGCATTAAAACCATATTCACTAATCTTACCTTTAAATTTATCAAATAATGCTTTTCCAGTAATATTATTTTTATCGGTTATTTCTAATAATTTAATAAATTGTTCTTCTTGAGTTTTTTCAGATATATTACTATCAATGCGGTCTTTAGATTTACTACAAGCAATAACAGTTACAATAGGAGATGAAGATATTAAAATTGTACTCGTGAAACTGACTAATTTCTTTAGTATTTGCATCTTAATGTTTCTCCTTTTCTAATGCTAATCAGTAGTTACTAATTTCTGTTGATGAATAAAGGTTCCCTTTTGAAGAATGATTGTTTTTAGGTTTAATAGGAGTTGGGGGAGTAATCGCTTTAATAGTTCATAAGTTATCTTTATTATTCATAAAGTTATCATTAATAACTGTATTAACATCAATTAACGCTCCAATAGTTTGATTTTTATTAGGAATCTTATTAATGGCATCATTTTCATCATTTAGATTTTTACTTAAAATATTAATTTTAGTTCCTAAAAGTGATGAACGAGAAGTTTTAAATATTTTACCTAAAATAGCACTTCATTTATCTTGGTCAAATTCAATATATTCTTTATATCATTCATTATTTGGTTTATCATCATCTCGTTCTAATCACGCCATCATATCTCAAAATCAAAATCATCAGTTTTCATTATTGTCAATATTATTTTGGGAAAAATCAGTATAAGTTTTAATTTCATTCAAAGGATTAAAACCAGAACTTTCACTTTGAGGATTATCATCAACGCGTTTTTTAAATTCATCAAATAAATATTGTAAATAGGGAGTTTTAGCAAGACGCATATTTTCATCTGAAGTTATTGCCGGATATTTGCCGTCACTTTCTTGATTTTCGCCAATATCACCATCAGCATCATAACCTTTTCGTAACTTGTCATAACCATTAATTTTAATAAAACGCACTTCATTCGTATCAGCAATAAAAACAACTTTATCAGTACCAATTTTAATTTTTTTAAAAATAATATTTTTGTTGCTATCTTTTCGTTCGTCATTTAAATCCTTTAAAAGGGCATTAAAATCAGTTGGGATACTCCCGCCATCAGTACCATCGTATGCTAAATCATAAGTTGCTGCTTTAAATATTGGACTAAATTTATCATTAGAACTATCTAAAGTTAATAAATTAGGCAATTGACCAAAGGTTGTTTTGTTATCATCGCTATACAAACCAGCCAATTGTTCAAAAGATTTACTTTTAGCATCACTTAAAAAATCATTAATGTTTTTTAAATTCTTATTTTCATCAAAATCTTTTGCTTCAATGCCATCTTCTAAACCATTTTTGTCTTTACCATCATATTTAAAATTAATTTGAGAAACTAATAACGGTTTTAAATTAAAGTATCATTGTTCGGCAATAAATTTTTGCTCTTTACTTAATTTATTTGATTGTTGAGCATCAGGGTTCATCATTACCTTATTGCTCTCATCAAATTTAACAAGATTTTCTGGCTTGATAGCAAAAGTATTGAAAAGACTTTTAATTTTTTCTTTTAATTCATTATTATCATTAAGTTCATATGCTTTTCTTAATGCTCGGTTCCGAGTTTCGGTTTCGGTTTTACTACCATATCATAAATCAATGTTAAAATTATCACCATCGCTGTTGATTTTCTTTATTAAATCATTGGCAATTCTTTTAATTTGCTCCATACTATAGCGATCATAATCAATTTGAAAGTCATTAATAAATTTTTTTCGAAAAGTTTCATAAACATTATTGGGAGTAGAATTATCTAATAATAAATGATCTTTAAATCCTTCTGCACCGCCTCATTTTTTATATTCTTTAGCTTCTTCTTTGGTTTTATTATTTCCTCATTGTTTATGTAAAGTTCCTTCAATATAAGTATTTAAATTAGTCATCATATTATCGTAACTTTTTTTAAATATCGGATCATTTTTTTTGCTTTTAAGAACAGATAGTTGTAAGCGTTTAGTAAACTCAACAAATTGTTCTTTTTTAATTTCATTATTGTTAATGAAATTATTGAAAAGTTGATCAATTGTAATTCGATCTAATTTTCCTGAAAAATCATCTAATTCTTTAAATTTTAATGTTGGAAGGTCAAGAAGTACTTGCGAACCATCATCACCAATAAATTCTCATTTATTGGAGCAAGCTGCTGATGTCATTATTGGACTTATTGATAACACCAAAGCAAATGGTAAAACTATCTTTTTCTTCATTAATCTCAATCACTCCTTAAATATTAGTTTTCATAAAATATTTAATTTTACAATACATATTATACACTATATAGTAAAAATGTAATTTCTAAAATACGGGCACGGTCGCGTTTAGTTTTCTTAGGTATTTTTTAAAAAAGAAAAAATAGTCATTTACTATAAATTATTTCAATATGCAAATTAAGTATATATTTCTTATGTATGATTTTTGTTGTAAAAAATTATTTTAATGTTGTTTTTATAAGCATTTTACTTAGTTTTTATAACCTTTTATTAAGAATATGTTTGTTAATATTAAATATTTTGTTTTATTAATTATTTTTCAAGTAAAAAGGTAATAAATTTTTAGTTGCTTTTCTTTCAAAATTATTCAAATCTTTACCCACCTAACAAAACTTTATGCGCCCTACGAGCACTTTATGTTAAGGATAGCAATTATCGCCTAAATTAGGTAAAATATACTAGTAGTTAATTAAATAATAATTTCTTAAAGTTATTAAAAATTCTTATATCTAATATTTGTAGATAGACAATAATTAAATGAATTATTAAAATAGTTAAAGATAGAAAGGAAGAAATTAATTAATGACAGATATAAAAAATATTAAGAAAGATTTTCCCTTTTTTCAGAAAAATAAAAATATTGTTTATTTAGATAATAGTGCTACTAGTTTAAAACCACAATGTGTTATTGACAATATTATTAATTATTATTTAAAATATTCTACTAATCCTCATAATACTGATTTTTTACTAGCCTATGATTGTAATGAGAATATTCAAAAAATTCGTAAACTAGTTGCTGAATTTATTAATGGTAAGGATAGTGAGATTATCTTTATTCCTTCAACTACTTTTGGATTAAATCAATTGGCTTTAGGGTTAGAAACATTGATTTCTAAGGATGATGAGATTTTATTAACAATGGCTGAACATAGTTCTAATTTATTACCTTGGTATCGTTTAGCAAAAACTAAACAAGCAAAGATTAAATATATTGGTTTGGAAGATTTAACGATTACTATTACTAATATTAAAAAATTATTAACACCGAAAACTAAAATTGTTAGTTTTGCAAATATAAGTAATGTTTTAGGAATTGTTAATGATACTAAAGCGATTTGTCAAGCAATTAAACAATATAATCCTAACATTATTGTTATTATTGATGGTGCTCAATCAGTTGGTCATATTAAAACTGATGTTCAAGATTGAGATATTGATTTTTTAGTATTTTCTGGTCATAAGATGTTAGGACCAACGGGTATTGGTATTTTATGAGGAAAAAATATGATGTTATCTAAATTAGCACCAATGTTATTAGGCGGCGGTAATAATGGTATTATTAATGAGAATGGAACATATTCTTTACTACAAGGATATATGAGTTTTGAATCAGGAACGCAAAATATTGCTGGTATTTTTGGTTTACAAGAAGCGATTAAGTATTTACAAAATATTGGTTTAGAAACAATTCATAATCATATTACTAGTTTAAAAGATTATGCTGTTAATGAAATACGAAGGGAAAATTTAAATGTAACAATTTATAATCCTAATGCTAAAAGTGGCATTTTAGTTTTTAATGTTAATAATGTTGTTGCCCACGATGTATCAGTTAATTTAGCTAATAACCACAATATTTGTCTTCGCAGTGGTAGTCATTGTGCTAGTTTAATTGATCAAGTACTTGGTGTTAAAAGTTCATTACGAGCTAGTTTTTATATTTATAATACTAAAGAAGATGTTGATAAATTAATTATCGCATTAAAAACAGGAGGTAATTTTATTGATGATTTCTTATAATGAATGAAGAAAGATAATTATTAATCATTATCAAAATCCTCAGTATCAAGGTTTTATTAAACATAACCAAGCAATTGAGCGATTGCAACCTAATTTAAGTTGTGCTGATCAGTTAAATTTACAGTTAGTAGTTATCAATGATGTTATTGTCTCAGCTCGGTTTATGGGTTATGCTTGTGCAATTGCAACTTCTAGTGCTGACTTGATTTGTCAAACTATTACTAATAAATCAAAATATCAAGCAATAGCAATTTTAAATAATTATTCATTAATGATTAATATTAAAGATTATGATAGTGATATTTTAGAAGACTTAATTGTATTTGCTCATACTAAAAAGCAACCAAATCGTAAGCAGTGCTCATTATTAGCAAGTAGTGGATTTTTAATGATGTTATAATAAATTATAAGGAGGTGCTTAGATGTTTGATAAACATTTATTACGAAAATCAGCTTTAAAAGTAAGATTAGCAATGGTAAAAGATGATAAAGAACAATATGATCAAAAAATTATTAATTTTATTACTAATAATGACGATTTTCAAAAAGCAAAAATAATTGGTTTATTTTCACCTATTAGGGGAGAAGTTAATGTTAATCTTTTAATTAGTTTTTGTTTTAATAATGACAAGATTGTTGGGTTACCAAGAATGCAAGATGATAATTCTTTATTATTTTATCAAATTACTAGTTTTGATGATTTAGTAATTGATAATAATTACAATATTTTACAACCTAATTTGCAATGTAAAATGTTAATGACTTCGGAAATTAATATTTGTTTCTTACCGTTTTTAGCGTATGATAGTAGCGGCGCTAGGGTTGGTTATGGGAAAGGATATTATGACCGAACTTTAGTAGATTTTAAAAATCCAATTATTGGAATTGGTTATAGTTGACAAAAAACTATAGAAGAAATAACAGTTGATAAAAATGATATTTTAATGCATCAAGTAATAACGGAAATTGGAATTGAAAAATTTTAATTTTTAAAGATATTTATATTTTTTATAAAAAGTAAATTTTTTGCAAATAAAAATGAATATTTATTTTTCTCAATGTTATAATTAGGTATCATGTGAATATATGAAAATATTTACTGAAATCAAAGGAGAGATTTTATGTATAAAAAAGGTGACATTGTTGAAGCAAAGTGTACTGCTGTTTTACCATGAGGTGTATTTTATGTTATTGAAAACATCGTTGATAACGTTAATGAAGACAGTACTTCTTCACAGTCAAAGCCAGAGCGAGTAACTGGGATGTGTCATATTAGTCAGTTTTCTGATGGATATGTTAAAGATATTAATGAATTTGCAGAAGTTGAAAAAGTTTATCGCTTAGAAGTGTTAAATTTTGATGTTGATAAAAAGCAACTAAGTTTAAGTCATAAAGCACTTCATAAAGAAGAACAAAATCGTGGGTCCGTACATATTAAAGAATCAGGAGCAGGATTTGAAGATTTATCTAATAACTTATCGCAATGAATTGATAATAGTGAACAAATCAGTGAAAGTGACGAATAATAGATGATTAAAACAAATATTAGTTATACACACTTAACAGATCAAGAACTTAATAAATATCAAGATAAAATTCATTCAATTCATAAAACAATGATTACTGAAAGGAAAGGTCTTGGCAGTAATTTTTTAGGTTGAGTTGATTTGCCAAAAAATTATAATAAAACTGAATGAGAGGCGATGAAAGTCATTGCTAAACGATTAATTCCTGAAATTCAAGTTTTAATTGTTATTGGTATTGGTGGTTCTTATTTAGGCGCTAAAGCAGCTATTGATATGATTAAAGGATTATATTCCCAAGATTCATTAGAAATAATATTTGTTGGTAATACATTATCATCAACATATACTAATCAAGTTTTAGAATATGTTAAGGATAAAGAATTTGCTATTAATGTTATTTCTAAATCCGGAAGTACAACCGAACCAGCGATTGCTTTTCGTCTTTTTAGAGATTTATTAGAGAAACAAAAAGGTAAAGCAATTGCTAAAACAAGGATTATTGCTACGACTGATGCTAAAAATGGGATTTTAAAAAACTTAGCAAATCAAGAAGGTTATGAAACTTTAGTTATTCCTGATGATATTGGTGGTAGATTTTCAGTATTAACGCCTGTTGGTATTTTTGTAATGGCAATGGCCGGAATTGATATTGATAAGGTTATGCTGGGAGCTAATCAAGCATATACAGATTTAAGTAATGATACTTTAGAAAATCAAGCATATAAATATGCTGTTGTGCGAACAATATTACATCAAGAAAAGCAATATCCTGTAGAAATGTTAGTTAGTTATGAAAGTCAGATGTCTAGTTTGGCTGAATGATGAAAACAGTTATTTGGTGAATCAGAAGGAAAAGATAGTAAAGGAATTTTACCTGCTAGTGTTAATTTTTCTACTGATTTACATTCCTTAGGACAATTTATTCAAGAGGGAAGTAAAGTTTTATTTGAAACAGTTTTACAAGTTAAAAAGCCCTCTTTGGATGTTAAAATTGCTACTAATAGTGATGATGTAGATCAATTGAATTATTTAACTAATTATTCTTTACATCAAATTAATGCTTTAGCTTTAGAAGGAACAATTGATGCGCATAGTAATGAGGGGAAAGTTCCTAATATTATTTTAGAGTTAGAAACAATGGATGAAATAATGTTTGGTTACTTAGTGTACTTTTTCTTTAAAGCTTGTGCAATGAGTGCTTATTTACTAGAAGTTAATCCTTTTAATCAACCGGGTGTTGAAGTATATAAGAAAAAAATGTTTAAGTTATTAGGTAAGAGTTAATAATTAAAGGATTATTTAATTATTAACTAATTAATACTTTAAAATTATTATTATATTTAGGATTTTTAAAGATAAAATAATTGACAATGGGCGCATAAAGTTTTGTTAGGTGGGTAAAGATTTGAATAATTTTGAAAGAAAAGCAACTAAAAATTTATTACCTTTTTACTTGAAAAATAATTAATAAAACAAAATATTTAATATTAACAAACATATTCTTAATAAAAGGTTATAAAAACTAAGTAAAATGCTTATAAAAACAACATTAAAATAATTTTTTACAACAAAAATCATACATAAGAAATATATACTTAATTTGCATATTGAAATAATTTATAGTAAATGACTATTTTTTCTTTTTTAAAAAATACCTAAGAAAACTAAACGCGACCATTGACAATGAGAATGTTTTTTTATATTATTATAAAGTCCTAAATTAAATGGGTTGTTAGCTCAGCTGGGAGAGCACTCGCCTTACAAGCGAGCGGTCGGCGGTTCAATCCCGTCACAACCCACCATTTGCTGGCTTAGCTCAGCAGGTAGAGCAACCGCCTTGTAAGCGGTAGGTCGTAGGTTCAATTCCTATAGCCAGCACCATAAATTATTTGGAGGGATAGTGAAGTGGCTAAACACGGTTGGCTGTAAACCAACTCCTTAGGGTTCGGGGGTTCGAATCCCTCTCCCTCCACCATAATGTTGGGGTGTAGCCAAGTGGTAAGGCAAAGGACTTTGACTCCTTGATGCGGTGGTTCAAATCCACCCTCCCCAGCCAAATTTAATATGCTCCGTTAGCTCAGTCGGTAGAGCATCTGGCTTTTAACCAGAGGGTCGCAAGTTCGAGCCTTGCACGGGGTACCATTAGTGCCTAAGTGGTGGAACTGGTAGACACGCTGGGTTTAAGCTCCAGTAAACGGTTAAAGTTTGTGTCGGTTCGAGTCCGACCTTAGGTACCATAAAGAAAATTAAAGCAGAATATTCTGCTTTTTTTATTTTGTTTTTCTTGTAATTTGGGCGCATAAAGTTTTCTTAGGTAGGAAAATATTTGAATAAGTATTAAGGCAGTCAGTAATGATTGTCTTTTTATTTTATAAGGTGTTAAAAATTTGTTCTTTGAAAATTAAATACAAGTGAATTAATAATGTTGGTATGTATTAAAGCACGATAAATTGTGGGTGGTCGCCATAACTAAAAGAAGTTTACCAGTTAATAGATAACACCCTATTAGCTATAGCAATTTGTTTCGTTTTGCAATAAAAAAATGAATGGGTGGATTTCCTAAAAATATACACGCTATTAAATTAGTTCCAAGGGTAGGATGCGGATGTTAAAGTGTAGAAATTTCTAAATAGGGGTATGCTAAGTTTAAAATTATTAAAATATTTATCTAATTAAAAAAACAAAATTTAATAACAAAGCTTGTTAAACACTTAAATCTGCGATATATAAGTGTTTAAAAAACTAAGTTAGTTAACTTAGTTAATATAACTTAGTTTATCTATAAGAAAGGTAATTTATTATGAAAAACATTGAAAACATTTTCTTAAATACTAAAAAATATCTCTTAAAAGAAACGCAAAACGCAATGCTTATTAAAGCACCAAAAATACCGTGATTTAATGAACAAATCGGCATTTGGTTTCCAAAACGATTTGTTTATAAAGGAAAATACGAAAATTCAATTTGTATTGGAATAATAAAAGATAGTAAATATCAAGTAATCTCAATTAATCAAAAAGAAAAAGAAACCAAATTAATTAAGGGACAAGAATTATTAGGCTTCTTCATTGCCGAAAAAGAAAACAACAAAAAAGATATAAATTATAACTATTTTAAAGGAGATTAAAAATGAATATTGCGATTGGAATAATATTTATTATCATTTGCATAATGCTATTGGCATATTTTGCTTATAAAATTTATGCCAAAATAAAAATGCGAATTAAATATAAAAATGCCATTAAAAATAATACTGGTAATTTTACAAAAGACGAAAAAGTATTTATTGCCCGCTTTGAAGAATGAGTTAAAGCTCCTAATTCAAAAGAAAATAATGAGAATAAAAAATAATGTTTTGAAAAATTATTATGGAATTTTTAGAACTGTTTGTTCCGATAGAAAAAATGCCTGCACAAGTTGCTTTTATTGCCGGATTAATTATTATCATTACTTTTCTTTTCGCGTTAATTTCAATTATGTATTTACCAATAAAAATGATTTTTGGGAGATAAAAAATGACAGTAAATTTAAAAGAATTTAATTGAGAACAAATTAAACAAACTTTCTGAGATTTATTTATTCAAATTACAACTATTCCCGCTCATATTAGTGGTGGTAAAGAAATTGATTTAACCCAAGAAACACTTTGACTTTTAATAGCAAACATTGCTTTTTGATTATTAACAGCGATTATGGTGTGATTTATTCTAATGCTACTTTGGAAAACCATATCAGTATTTAGATAGAGACAAAAGTAATGTCGCGGAGTTACATTGTGATGCATTCACAAAGAAATTCAAAATTAATTAGGAAAAAATACAATCATGTTAAGGTTAACCGCGGTTTTAACAAATTTAAGAAAAACTTTAAATATAAATGTGAATGTTTTAAAAAGAAAGGGGGTGATTATATGATTGGAACTTTCTTGGCCGATACACCAGCAGTAACAAAAATAACAGCTAGTGACGCGATGACCAAATTGTGAAATGCGATTATAACAGCGTTTACTAAAATGTGAGAAATTATTGCTGTTAATATGCCACAAGTCGGTAACTTCTTTGCTGACTACTGAATCTTCATTTTTCCATTTATTTTGGCAATATTCTTTATTTGCTTTAAAATGTTTGAAAAACTACTTGGAGCAGTACGCTAATAAAAAAATAAAGTGAGGTGCAAGATGAAATTTTGCAAATGAATAATAGAAAAAAATAACCATTTTATTGAATTAAATCGCACCTCATTTTTAATTTTATGACATTGGGGAGCAATTTGATATATTTACAACGGTTATTTTAAAAACATTGTAAGCTATTTATTTTTAGCAGGTTGTATTTTAATTTTTCTTTTTAAAATAAGTAATTTAACACAAATTAACAAAGTTATTAATTTCTTAAAAAACTCACCATTAAATATTGTGATTGGTTCATTAGGAACTGGAAAAACCGCTTTTCTAGCGTACGCATCAAAATTACTAAAAAAGAAAAAATATCACATCGCCTCAACATTTCCATTACTAAAAACCCAAAAATTAAGTTTAGGACATATGGGATTATTAGACTTTGATTATCCGGTATTGCCAGACAAAACATTACTGCTATGAGATGAAACCAATTTATTTTTAGAAGGAACCGATTGAGAAAAAAATAATACCAAAAACGAAGAAACCGGTATTCAAGAATATTTCGCTCTGGCACGCCATTTTGGTCATATTGTGCTTGCTAGCGGTCAAAGAGATAAACATATTTGAGTTAAAGTTCGTGATATTGCCAATAATGTGATTGTGGGAATTCGTAAAAAACCAGTTAATATTTTTCGCCCCTACTTAAAAGTCATCTATGGTACCTTTACGAGCATTGAAGAATATGAACGCTGACGAAACACCTTAATTGATGCAAAAAATAGCAAAAAAGGTCGCCGTATTAAATATCGTGATATTCCTGAACTTGATATTTATTTTTTTAAATTAAAAATTCCTTTACCAATACTTAACACTTACAATTCTTTTTACCTAGCGTTTTTAAGAGATTACTTAAATTCAAAAGTAAATCCTGACTATGAAGACAAATACTATAATGACACAGCAATTGATTTAGAAGACTTAGAATACTTAAAAATGGATAAATTTAGCAAATTTTTAAGAAAAATGAAAGAAAAGGAATAATAAAAAATGGAAAATCTCGCAAAAATGGCCGACTTTCTCGCCCAAATGCTTTATAAAGTTTTTGATTTAATTTGAAGTCTTGAAGTGCCGGGAACAAATATTCAACTAATATTTCCTTTATTCTTAACACTGGCTGTAGAATTTCTTATGGCAATTATTCTTGGATTTGGTAGTCAACAAGTTAATTTAGAAAAACAACGCCAATATGCTGTTAAAAATAAGGGGCGTTTAAGTGTGTGAGGAAAAGCTAAAAAACAAATAAAACCAATAAAAACAAAACAAGGTAACTAAAAATGTTTAAACTAATTATTATTTTTATCTTAATAACTGTGCTTGGGTTATTAGCTGGTAGTCATTTTGAAACTTTAACGAACTATATTAGCGAAGGTCTTGCTAATTTCCAAAAATTTATTACCAGCAATTTAACAATTTTAGAACTGTTTAAACCAATGGCACGAACATTTTCGCAACACCCAATTTTTACTATTCTTGGCGTCACTTGTGTACTTGTTGCTTTATTTATTGTGATTAAAGGTAGGTAAAAAATGAAGAAATGAACTAAAAAACAAGAATTAAAAAAATAGAGAATGACAAATTAGAAAGACAAAGAAAGGAATTAATAGTTAATTATGTTAAATTCTAATTTATTAAATAAAATTAATGTTAATGATGAATGATATACACAGGAATATGCTGTTAAACCAATTTTAGAATTTTTAAAACCTAATAGTACTATTTTATGCCCTTTTGATAAAATTGATAGTAAATTTGTATGTGTTTTAGAAAGAAATGGGCATAAAGTTTGGAATAGTCATATTGATGATGGAATTGATTTCTTTAATTACATTAAAAGTGATGTGGATAGATATGATTATATTATTTCTAACCCTCCGTTTAGTAAAAGAAAGCAAGTAATAGAACATTTATTTAATTTGGGCAAACCGTTTGCGATGTTAATACCATTAGTAAGTATTGCATTAAAACCAATTAGAGAAAAAATAGATCAGTGTGAGTTATTAGTTTTTGATAAAAGAATAAAATTTATTACTTATAATGGTATAGTTTGCAAAAATCCACCAAGTGAAACTGCTTATATTTGTCATAATGTTTTGCCTAAGCAAATTGTTTGTAGAAAATTAAAGGAGTTTAAAAATGAAAGAAAAAATGCCATTAAAATTAAGAATTAAAAATTCTTTTAAAAAGCAGTGGTTAAAAATAGTGTTAAGTATCATTTTTATCTTTATAAGCTTATTAATTTGTGCATTAACAGTAAGCGATGCTAAATGAATAACTGGAACAAGTGACGAATTTAATAATTTTATGAGTGAAGAAATGGTTAAATTCTTTGGCAAGTTCAATAGTGGTATTATGCTCGCAGGAATATTTGTTTTTTGATGAGGCGGAGCAATATATTTTGCACTTAAATTTGAAAAATTAATTCGCTTGATTGTTCAGAAAATTAAAGCAAAAAGAGCCTTGAAAAATGAAATCAAACAAACTCATTAATTCTTTAAAAAAATATTGATGAATAATACTTAATTACATTATATTCATATCTTTAAATATAGTTTTATTATTACATACAGATATTGAAAATTTGCAACAATTTATTAAAAATTTTGGAGCAATTGGTAAGTTAATGATTATAGGTTATTCATTAGTATGAGTAACCATAACAGAAATAGCAAACTGCTTAATTCGTTTTATATTAAAAAAGATTAAAGCTAAAAGAATAATGAAAAATAAAATATTTTAAAAAGGAGCGATAAAAATGTTTATGAAAATATTTACCGTGTTAATTATTAGTTTCAATAACATTTTTACCATTCCACAAAACATTAATAATGACAAATCAACAGCACAATCACTAATTAGAAGTAAAAGGCAAAATAATGAATCATACGAATTAAACTTAAAAAAATCAAAATTAACACTTAAATCATCAAAAGATGATAACAGCAAGTGAAATCAAAAATGAGAAATAAAAGTTAATGTAGAAAATGAATTTATTCCCAAAAACTTGCCTCCACGAATGAAACTTAATGATTGAGAATTTTATGTTGACAAAAATGACAAGATCACACTGCCAATATTAAAATCATTAGAATATGATTTAAATTGAGAAAAAAACAGTGAACCAAGATATTGAGAAAATAAAGATTTTTTATCATATCAAAATAAAAAATTAAAAAACATAAAAATGAAAGTACAAGAATGAGATAAAAATGAAAGATATGCCAAATGAAAAATATTAGAATTTAACGCACAATCAGAAATTAAACCCTCGACTGATATTGATTTACCAGAAAAAACCACCAAATTTGATGGCAACTATAACTATAACGATGTTGTTGATAATCTTGATTACTTAATGATTCACCGTGGTGATTTTGATAAATTTAATTACTCGTATCTCTATTGAACGCCCGTATTTAATTTCATTGACACCCTAGAAAAAGGTTATTACAAAGAATTTACGATTAAAAATTATGGCTTTAAAAACGAGAGCTATTTTTATCATAAAACTTCTAGTGATAAAAATGTAGTAAATGAGAATGTTTTGAAAATTAAGGCATTTAACAAAACTCTAATTGCTGGAAATAAGTATTTACAATTGCTACACGGTGAAAATGAAATCTGAAAATATGGCACTACGAATTCTAACGATTATTACCTAATTAAATATCTTTTTGGTACCTTAAATTACCTCAATGTTAGATTTAGTTTTCTACGCTATGACCCCGATTTAAAAAATGATATTTACCTATATTTTAAAAACAACATTCCTAGTATTAACAATAGCGATTACAAAAATGTTTTTAACGAAATCTATGAAATTCTTGGCAATTTCTTTGCTAGTTTATTTTATGCGACTTTTGATATGGACGAAAAAACTCATACCGAAATTGATTTTAAGGGTGTAGAAAACTATAAGAAGGATTACTTTATTCAAATCGGTTTCTTTTATCGTTCATTAATTACCTTTTATCCCAAAAAATACTTAGTAAATATTATAGGAAACTCAGAATTATTACTAAGAAGTTATTTCTTTACTTTTGACAAAAAAATGCACCAAGATAATTACAATGCTATTAACAACACCAATAGCATTTATCAAATTGATTTTAATGTCCTTAAATCTTATGATAATAAACTCATTGCCTTGCCAACCAACAAAACCGCTAACAGTATTAATTATCTAAATACCGATATTGATATTCGCTATGGTATTAACATTTTTACCTTAACTTTTCCACTTTATCACAAAGGGAATATCTCTAACTACAATTTTAAAATTTATGACTTTAATGTATTAAATTCAACAGCCTTTATCCCTGATGGCTCAAATAACAGTGAATGAGACGATTTAATTCCACCAGCAAATTGCAAATATTCTGGACGATGAATACCAACCTTTAATGATATTGGTTGTGCCATTCAAAATGCTGGTATCAAAATGATAAACTGAATACTCACAGCTTCACAAATCATCACGATTTTGCGACCGTTAGCAATTATTGCAAAAGCAACAGTTAACTTTTCAACCGCCATTTTTCCAGTTTTTAAAACGGTACCAGCTTTTTACTATACCTTTCAATTTTTAATCGGTTTTGCCATTTTTCTAATGATATTAAGAATTTTTGTATAATTATATATATATTAGACTTGGTAGGGCGCATAAAGTTTTGTTAGGTGGGTAAAGATTTGAATAATTTTGAAAGAAAAGCAACTAAAAATTTATTACCTTTTTACTTGAAAAATAATTAATAAAACAAAATATTTAATATTAACAAACATATTCTTAATAAAAGGTTATAAAAACTAAGTAAAATGCTTATAAAAACAACATTAAAATAATTTTTTACAACAAAAATCATACATAAGAAATATATACTTAATTTGCATATTGAAATAATTTATAGTAAATGACTATTTTTTCTTTTTTAAAAAATACCTAAGAAAACTAAACGCGACCACTTGGTACATAGCCTTTAATTTTATCTACTATTTTGATAATATTATTTCCTAGGTGAAGCACAAATGTTAGATAAATACAAAGATAAAAATGAATTTTATAGTCTAATATACATAAAATGTTATAGTTATGTACCAAGTCTATTGAAAAAATAAAATGAAGGAGTTAAATTTATGAAAATTTTAAATATAATAGCTCTTTTGGGGCTGACAACATTGCCAATAGTCGGGTGTTCTAAAAAAGAAAATAAACCAATATTACAAATTAAGAATGAGTCATACGACTTAAACTTAAAAAAATCAAAATTAACACTTAAATCATCAAAAGATGACAACAGCAAGTGAAATCAAAAATGAGAAATAAAAGTTAATGTAGAAAATGAATTTATGCCCAAAAACTTGCCTCCGCGAATGAAACTTAATGATTGAGAATTTTATGTTGATAAAAATGACAAGATTACAATACCGATATTAAAATCATTAGAATATGATTTAAATTGAGAAAAAAACAGTGAACCAAGATATTGAGAAAATAAAAATTTTTTATCATATCAAAATAAAAAATTAAAAAACATAAAAATGAAAGTACAAGAATGAGATAAAAATGAAAGATATGCCAAATGAAAAATATTAGAATTTAAAACTGAATTTAATTAAAATAATTAAACTGTTAAAATCGCTACCCCAAAATGTAGCTTTATATGACGATACTGCTCTTAAACAATTTTTTCATTTTTTCTATTTTGACAAAATAAAAAAGCAGTATTTAAATTTAAATACTGCTTTAGTAAAAATATTTTTAATCTTAATTTAAATAATTAACAAATATATTAAAATTAAAATTTGAAGTTAGGTTATTCTACATAACACATATAAGAAATATTTTTCTCTTTTAATTAATAATGTTAAATTTTATTCTATTCCTAGTCAATCACCTTCAGTGTTGGTTATAATGACAAAACCATCATTTTCATTATCTAATATTTCAAAATAACCATTTATTTGTTCAAAATGAAGCAGTATTACTTTTACGAGAGTATTGAAATCTTCATTTGTGACACTTTCGCCTCAGCCAGAATGGTCATTTATAATAAATTTATTTTTAATAATTTTAGTAATGGTTGCTTGTGAATTTTTATTTTGTTTAATTTCATTTCATGTATTTTTGTTAATTTTAATTTTTAATTGATCATGGGCTAGAAATTTATATCATTTTTCAATGTTATCATAAACATTATGATGAATTGAAGTTGGCAACGCAATATCAGATGTTGCATGATGATGAAAAGTCAAATACATTCATGTTCCGGCAATTGCCAATCCTCCAATCACTAAGGATAGGCCTAGGGTTTCCGGAGCCAGAGCGGCAGCACAGTACCAGCTTCTCCGGCTATAACTCCGCCTTCAACCGCCGCTGTTTCGGCAACAGTAATTGTTTCTGCGGCGGCCAAGCTTTCTGTTGTGCTTGTTGATAAGAGCGGGGCCATTTCCATTGCTTCTGCATTTGTAACACCAGTAGCGGCGGCGGTGCCACTAACAGTTATTTTGGTTCCATAAGCTGTTAATGCACCCCCACTTAAAGCTGCTAATCCAGTATTTGTTAATTTTTCTTTAAAAGTTTTTTTATCGTTTTCCGGTAATGTTTGATAATAACGATTAATTTCATTTAATTTTTTTAATTTTTCTTCTTTTGAAAGAGCGTTGTATTGATTTATTGCCTCAGCAGTTGTTGTTTGTAAATTCTCAATATTTGTACTGATGGATTGATTTCCTGCCGAGGCATTTTGTTTTATTTCGTCTTTATTGTTTTTAATTAAGTTAATTTCTAAATTTTCATCATTTTTTAAACTATCATCTTCTGTTTTTTTATCTACAAAATGATATTCATCTTTTTGCAATGGGGTTGTTGCTGGTTCTGGTGCTTTGGCAATATTATTACCTTGATTAGCATCATCATCATTATTGTTGTTGGCCAAATTGGCGTGGTATTGACCATGATCATCAACTGCTAATTTAATTGCGTTCGCCTCTGGTTTTGGCGTGATTGGTAGTAAATTATCTGGTCTCTTGGTTATATCAACGACCGGGGCATTTCCCTGATTGTCATTAATAACAATAGGGTGATTTGTTTGATCTTCTTCTGGTGTTAAAGCAAAATTATAATGATTGTTAATACCCGAACCTTTTTCAAGCTCAACATAAGATATCGCGATGTTATTATTATTTGCATTTTGATGCACGGGTTGATAAGATCCGTCATTATTTACACTAATGTTAGAATTTAAAATATTACTCATTGCTATTATTTCTGGCACCCCACCCCACGATGAAGATTGTCGCATTCTTTCTAAGTAGTTAGAAGCAACTTCATTATTTTCTTGAATAAGATTTCTAAAAGTTGGTGCTTGGCTTCTATTAGAATTGTTTTGAATAGGATTATCTAAATTTTTTTCAATATAATCCTCAACACTATTACGAAAAACATTTGTGACTAAATTATTTACTATTACATCTTTATATCATAATTGATTTAAATTTCTATTATTTATTAAATCATATTGTTGTAGTAATTTTTGAAGATGTAATATATTTTTTAAATTTTCTTCACCAAATAATTGAATGAATCTTGCTCTAAATTCTTCATAATTATTTCGGACCGGCAATAAATAAGCTGTTGCCACAGACCAAAATAAACAACTATTATCTGCAGGAACATCATATAGATTATTTTGATGTGTTGGTGCATTTAAATTATTTTGTCCTATACCAGCATTATATTCATATTCTGTAATTGTTTTTTGTGTATAAATTGGCGTATATATTTTTTTATCAAGTGTAACATACAATAATTTTTTTAATTTATCCTCAGATTTTTTTAAATTGTTATTAATTTTTGTTTTTTGTTCATTAATTTTTATCTTTTTTAATTGTTCATTTAATGATTCTATTTTATTTTTTAAATTTTTAAAATTTTTAAAAAGATTCTCAATTTTTATATATTTGTTATATTTTGAATAAAGTAAAGGAGTTAAACCATTTTTATTTTGAAGATTAACATCCGCATCATTGGCAAGCAATAATTTAACGATTTCAATGTTCTCTTCATTTATTGCATAGTATAAAGGAGAAAAATCATTTTCATCTTGCATATTAACATTAGCTCCTTTATTAATTAATAATTGAACCATTTCTTTATTGTTGGTACTTATTGCATAGTATAAAGGAATTAAACCATTTACACCTTTATTAACATTAGCACCTTTTTTAATCAATAACTTTACCATTTCTTTTTTATTGTTTAGAATTGCATAATGTAAAATAGTTGCACCATCTGATGTTATTTTAATGTTAACATCAGCATTATTATTAATTAATAATTGAACCATTTCTTGATTATTTTCTTCTATTGCAAAATGTAAAGGAGTTAAACCGTTTTCATCTTGCATATTAACATTAGCACCTTTTTCAATTAATAATTGAACCATTTCTTTATTGTCTAAAATTATTGCGTAATATAGTGGGGTTAAACCATTCTTAGTTATATTTTTAATATTAGCTCCTTTATTAATTAATAATTGAACCATTTCTTTATTGTTGGTACTTATTGCATAGTATAAAGGAGTTGCATCGTTTTCATCTTGAAGATTAACATCAGCACCATTATCAATCAATAATTCTGCTATTTCTAAATTATTTATATTTTTTGAATTTAAACTTATTCAATGTAAACATCCTATATTTAGATAACTTTTATTATTAATTTTATTTTTAATGTTTTTTGATTTTAAAAGCACTTCCACCACTTCTTTTTTGTTTTTTATAATTGCATAATGTAAAGGTGAAATAAAATCATTATTACAATCTAAAACATTAGGATCAGCACCATTATCAATCAATAATTTTACTATTTGAATGTCACCTGTATCTATTGCATTCTCTATTGCAAAATGTAAAGGAGTTAAACCGTTTTCATCTTGAAAATTAACATCAGCACCATTATCAATCAATAATTTTACTATTTGAATGTCGCCTGTATCTATTGCATAATATAAAAGACTTAAGCTATTTTTATATTGAGGATTAATATCAGTAGTACCAGCATCAATATTAATCAGTAATTTAGTTAAATCAAGGTTGCGTTGTAAAATTGTTACATGTAAAAATTTAAAACAACCAAATTCTATTTCTTTTCAGTTTTTTAATGGAAATAATTTATCTAATCTTTTTTTTCAAGTAATAATATCTTTTTTTATACTAAGCAAAAAAATAATAGCTTGTTTATTATCTAAATCATATTTATTTATTTTTTGAATTAAATTAGTTTCTTGTGCAATTTTTAAAATTTGTTTTATTTTCTCTACATTATTATCTAATATTTTTGTTAGAAATTCGTTTACTTCATATTTTGAATCATTAATAAAATTAAAAATTTTTTTAAATTCATTTAATTCATTTCAAATTTCTATTCTAAATTTATTGAATTGTTCTGAATATTTTTTTCAATCACCCCTTAATTGTGATGTATAATCTTTTCAATTTATTTTTTGATTTTTAATAAATATTTTTTCTTGAATATTTATTAATATATTTTGACTCTCAGCTATGATTTTTTTTAATTCATTGGTATTTTTAATTTCTGCAAAAATTTCTAAAGTTTTTTCATCACATTGAAATCTCATAGCTTCACTTGTAATAAAAATCATTCTTACTAAATCATCTTTTATTGATTGATTTTGTTGTTTATTATGATAATTTGTTAAATTTGTAATTGCATTATTTAAAGTATCTTTTGAAATAATAATATCTTTTCCTTTATCGAGTTTTCCATTTTCTTTTATTACAACATTTAAACCGTCACTTGTATATGCTCCTGTATAATTTAAATTAATATTTTGACAATTATATTTTTTAATTACTGATTCATTTAAAGCTTTAATTTTTTTTTCTTCATCTTTTAAATTTTCACCTTGTAAATTATTAATTTTTTTATTTAAAGAATTTAATTCATTATTATAATTTAATTTTTTAATTTTTTTTTCTTTTTCTTTAAGTGGAATAAGTTCATTTTTTTGTTGTAAATATTCTTTTACTTTTTCTTCATTAAATAAAAGTTTGTTTTCTTTTAAATTATTTAATTTTTCCTTTAAATTATTAAGTTTTTTGATTTCTTCTTGATTATGTTGTTTTATTTTTTCTAAAAGTTCATCATCAAAATAAAAATATTGATTTTGATTATTAATAAATCCCAGTAAATAAAGATTATTTAAATTAATTACTAATTTTATCCTTTTATTATTACTATTTTTTAATGTTAATATTAGTATTTTTTCTTTGTTATTTTGTTGTTTTTTAATTCAATTAATCATTTTAGGATCTAATTCTTCTAATTTAGAAATAATTGTTTTATTATCAAGTTCTTTGCTTATAAGTCCGCCCATATTGATACTTCTTAATGGATCAATATATTTTTCATCAATCAGTTCTTGTAATATTTTTTTAATACCTTCGGAATAATTTTTATCCAGAGTAACTTCTTTTTCAATAATATCAATTTGATTATCTGAATTTGATGAAAATTGAGATTGTTGTTCATCTTGTATTTTTGGAGTATTTGAAATATCTTCGTTGTTTTGTCTTTTACTTCTTTGGAGATTTTCTAAATTATTTGTTTGTGAATAATTAAGCTCACTATTTAATAATTTAGTTTTTGTTCTTTGTTTTCGATTAGGAGCAGCTGCAATCACGGTCGGCAAGGCGTTGCCAGTTATTAAAATTGTTCCTAATAATCCTAAAAGTTTTTTCATTTATTAAATCCTTTACCTTTATGTCAATTTTTACTAAATTAATAAATTTTTATAGTAATCATCCCGTAAACCTTTTCTTAAATTTATAAAATTTAATTAATACAAATTAATTATAAATCATTAAAATAAGAATTTATATCATTTTTTCAGGATATTGAATACTAGCTCTAAAAAAATATTTATCATTAAAGCAGAAAAATAAGCTAACTAAACTTTATTAAAATTACTATCAAGAAAGGTAACTTATTATGTTAGAAATTAATAATAATGTAAAAACCTTAGAAAATAAGCATTGATTAAACTTATTTACAACGCATAAAAATATGTACACCAATAAATGCAAACAATTAACTAATGAATACGAAAAATTAGATGAATATTTATATAAATATCATTATCGGTTAAAACAAGGTTATAAAGTAGTTCATTTTGCATCAAGAACAATTATTACAATTTTTGGTGATGTTACTTTTAAACGACGCCGATATAAATATTGAAATCAAAAATCAGGTAAATTCGAATATGTATGTTTACTAGATAAAGAAATTGGTTTATTGCCCAAACAACGCATTTATTTTGATGTCCAATTTAAAGTTTTAAGTCTTTTGGGCGATGGTAAACGGTATCGCGATGTTTTAGATGCTCTAAATCATTGTTATATTTCAAAAAGTAGTATTTCAAATATTTTAAATAAATACAATATTGCCGAATATTTTCAATTAGCAGAAAAAGAAACTAAAACTAGAATTGATATCAAAAATAAGAATTTATATATTCAACTAGATGAAACATTTTTAGCGACATTAGATCAGAAAGTTAAACAAGACCAAAGAATTCGTTTAGTTACTTTTCATACCGGACATAAAGAAAAAAAATACAAAAATGCTCGTAGAGAGTTAGAAAATAAACGAGGTCATTTTCTAATGTTAAAAGTTGGTAAACAAATAAATACGATGGATTATCGTGATTTATTAATGGGCGCATAAAGTTTTGTTAGGTGGGTAAAGATTTGAATAATTTTGAAAGAAAAGCAACTAAAAATTTATTACCTTTTTACTTGAAAAATAATTAATAAAACAAAATATTTAATATTAACAAACATATTCTTAATAAAAGGTTATAAAAACTAAGTAAAATGCTTATAAAAACAACATTAAAATAATTTTTTACAACAAAAATCATACATAAGAAATATATACTTAATTTGCATATTGAAATAATTTATAGTAAATGACTATTTTTTCTTTTTTAAAAAATACCTAAGAAAACTAAACGCGACCAGTTATCATATATATAACAAGAAAATAATAACTTTATGTTATAATGGTTTTGATTTTATTTTTATAGAGGTGAATTAAATGCAATTTAAAAAAATATTGAGTATTAAAAGCAGTTTTATTTTAACAATATTACCTATAATATCTGTTACTGCGTGTAATAGCAATTATGATGAAATAATATTAAAAATTAAAAATAAAGAAACATTTATTGGTTATATTGGATCAGAAAATTGTCCAGGATGTCAAACATTATCAAAACAATGAGATCTTTGAATGCAAGAAAAAGATTGAGACAAAGATATTTTGGATTTAAAAGATGAAAATTTAAAAATTAATCGCTATGCTTTTGTTAGTGATTATGACTTTAAAGGTGCTAATGATAATACTTGAAATAAAACTTTTTTTGAAACTAAGTGAGTTAAGAATACTTTTGAATGATTAAAAAAATCACAAAAAAACTTATGAGCAACCAACGAAAACATTAAGAACGGCTTTGACCCAGATTATCTCCCTGGAAATGGTATTCCCACAATATTTTTTGTTAAAAATGGTGAATATCGCTGATTTATTAATAAATGAGGTGACGCTGTTGATGGTATTGATGATATGTTAACTAGCAACAGCGACTTTAAGCAAAAACCAGCATATAATCGTAGTACTTTAACACGACTAGTTCGTGACTTTATAATTAATGATTTTAAAGATTTTTATACATTAAATTAAACAAAAAGCTGGTAATTGAATTACCAGCTTTTTAATTTTGTAAATAATCTTTACCTTTCTGAATTTCATTTAAAGATAAATCTAAATAATCTAATTGCCGTAAAACCTCATAACTTACAGTACAAACAACATTAGCGACATTAAGACTGCGAGTATTAATATACTCATTGGTAAACGAAAACATTGATTCAAATGCTCTTGTAATATCGTTTTTGGAATAACCGACGATTCTTTACCAAATACTAAATACATTGGTGTTTCACTTTCTGTAAAATCAATGGCACTAGGTGGTTTTTGACCATATCTTGTAGAAAAAAATAAGTTAGCATGAGGATTTTTACTAAGAAAACTATTTCAATCTTCATCACTTTCATATTGTAAAAATTCAAAATAGTTAGCAGATGAGCCAATAATAAAACGATCATTTAAAAAGAACCCTAATGGTTCACATTAATAGCAACACAAGTTCGCATAATCGAACCAACATTACCAGCAATTTCTGGTTCATATAAAACAATGTTAATTTTAGTATTCATTATTATCTTCCTTATTTATTCAATTAACCATCTTTTGGATTGCTATAGCACGATGTGATATTTGATTTTTTTCTTGTGCTGTTATTTCACCTAGCGTTTTTTTATATTCTGGTAAATAAAATATAGCATCATAACCAAAACCATAATTACCTTGGCGTTCACTATGAATTAAACCATTTAACGAACCGACAAACACTTTTTCAATATTTTTAGTAACATCAACAAAAGCAAGAGCACAAACATACCGACAATCTCGGAATTTAATATTCATCATCTTTTCTAAAATAACATTAGATGCTTGCATAAAACCATCAGTAGTATCCATCCAACGCGCCGAATAAATTCCCGGGAAATTATCTAATGCTAATATTTCTAATCCAGAATCATCACCTAAGACTGGTTTTTGTAATAATTTGCTTAAAGTTCTTGCCTTAATTAAAGCATTTTCAATAAATGTCGCTCCTGTTTCTTCAATATCTTCAATTTCAAGTACCCAGAAACTGCTTAATGTCTAAAAGTGTCTTTAAATCGTATTTTTGCCCTAATATGTTTTGAAATTCTTCTAACTTATTAGCATTAGTAGTTGCTAAAAATAATTGTTTTATCATTAATACTCAATACCCTTCCGAGCCCAAATATTCTTTTCTGAATAATGTCTTGTTGGCGTTACCTCACTAATTAAATCAGCAATTGATTGTAATTTTTCTGGACAATATCTTCCTGAAAGGGCAACTTCAATATTCTTAGCTTTATTTTCTAATGCTAACACTAATTCATCTTCATAAATTAATTGATTTTGTAAACAACCTAAAATCTCATCAACAACAATTAAATCAATATTAGAATTTTTTAAACTTGCTACTAAAACTTCAAAACCTTTTCTTGTTTCAGCTTTTAACTCTTGTTTTTCTTCAACATTCATTTCTCAAAAAAATTTTTTTGATGAATGATAAAAATCAAGAATTGTTAAATTAGTATGCTTTTCAAAAAATATTAATTCACCTGTAGGACGATTTTTTAAAAAACGAAAATATACTACATTTCAATTATTTCCTAAGGCTCTAATTGTCATTCCATTTAAAATACTAGTTTTACCTTTACCTTCACCACAGTAAATATGAAGATATCCTTGTTCTTGATTCATTACTTAACCTCCAGATAATATAATATATTTATTCATTGTCATTATATAATAAAATTAATTACTTGGGAGGTATGATATGAAAATAAATTGAACTAAAGCAAAATTAACAAAATATGGTTTAACAAATATTAATTATTCTTATTTAGATTATATTATTCGTAAATCACAACCATTTTGTGATATTTTCTTAGACCATAAAACTGAACAACTAGTTTTACCATTAGTTAAAAATATTAATGTTCCGGTTATTGATTATTTTCAAAATGATAAATATTTCTTTTATATTACTAAACATATTAAAGATGCTTTAAATTTAACGCAAATTAAAATAACTCCTTCATTAGTTAAGAAAATTGCTCATCTTATTAAAGATTTACATCAAATAGAAATTCCTACAACTATTAAAACTTGAAACTGAAAATCACAATTAGAACTATTTAAAGGACTTGTAAATACTTCCCAACAAAATTTAACTAGTGATGAACAAAAAATAATTAATTTTTTTACTAACTATGAACCCCAAGAATTAAAACTTTGCCATAATGACTTAGTTCCTGGCAATATTTTAATTACTAAGCAACAAATTTATATTATTGACTATGAATATGCAATGAAAAACGACCCCTTATTTGATATTGCTTCTTTTATTAGCGAAACTATTTATCGTAATAACAATTTAATTAATCATTTTTTACACGAATTTAGTTTAACAATAACTGATGTTAAAACGATTTGATGATGAATTCAATATCAAAACCTAATTTGATGCTATTGAGCCAATTACCTATGAGAACAAACTTCATCATCAATCTATCAAGAAATATTAAATGATAAATACGAAGAGTTACAAAAAGGTTGAACAAATGACTTATTATTTATTTAGTTATTATTCTTTATAAAAATAATTTGTAATTGTCATCACAATAATTGTCATCACTAAAGTTCCTAAAATAGCTAATGAGATGGCAATAATAAAGCGTCAAAAAACTGATAATAATCATAAACTAGTTAAATATAACACAACAAATTCTAACATCACAATAATACTATAAATAAACTGTTCTTGTTGATGATAACCACATAAAAAACAAACTAATGTTGTAATAAAAGCATATAGTAGCATTCCCATTCCAATTAAAAACATATATCCAAAAGCAATACTATCTTTAAAATTCAATTTTAATAAATTTAATTGCGGATCTAAAAGTAATCAAATCATCAACCCAGGGATTAGTGCTTGCCACACAACAAAAAAAATACTTCTTAACTTATTATCACTTCGCATCTTTTCACTACTTAACATCACTATTTCCTCACTCTCATGAATTATACAACAAAAAACTAGACTTCTAAAAGTCTAGTTTTATTTATCTAATGGAGCGAGTGATGGGAATCGAACCCACACAATCAGCTTGGAAGGCTGAAGTTCTGCCATTAAACTACACTCGCATAATGTAAGTTCATTACAAAATATATCACATTTAAAAATAAGAAGCAATAAGTTTTACTAAAAATTTTGTAGAAACCATATACATATGACAAGATTTTGTTTTCTACAAACTTTTAGGGGGTGTTTTCTTTTGGCAGTAATATTTTGTATTGAATGCGACAACGAAAGTTATGTTGTTGGTAATAAAAATACAGTTGGAATCTGTAATTCTTGCGATGAAAAGGGTTTTTAAATTTTGAAAGGAACGATAGATTATAAAATATGTCGCTGGTGTTTACATCTATTTAGTGATAAACGATATTTGCATGTTGCTTGTGAGAAAAAATTTATTAATCATATTAAAAAAATTTTAAAAAATAAAAGTAAAAGGAATTTAAAAAATAATGTTTAAAGTTAAATTAGTTAGTATAAAAAGAAAAATATTTAAAAATAAAGATGGCTCTATGATGTCAGGTTATTCTGCCGAATTTTTGCGTTATGAAAATGACTTATTTGAGCCTACCGGCGAACAAAAGGCTTTATGAATTGATGATAACAATCTAGAACAACAAGAAATTTATAAACTGTTAAAAGAAAATGTTAAATCATTTTTTAGTTGCGAATTAACTTTTGAAAAAACCCCCAAAATAGTTAACTTGCAAAAAATTGAATTATCAAAAAATCAAAAAAACTTGTCCAGTTAATTGATAATCACTTCGGTCTGCGAAGCGGTGCGGAAGGCGTATGCCCCGCCCGCTAGCGGGTTAGTCGGCGAAGCCGACTATTACTTGATTAAATAACACAACTGAACGAAAACCTAAAATAGGAGCAAAAAATATGAATTTACAAGCTCAAAATCCAACTGATTTTTATATGAAAACCAATTTATTACGGTCAATATATTCGTAATGTTGTTATGCCCTTAGAACGCATTAAAGCAAATACTCGTAATGTTAGTGGCTTAAAAAATAAAGGAGAACGAAAAACCAAAATGTTAAATAGTAATGTGCGTGCTAAATGTAGTGCTGTTAGAAAGGCATATCATAATTTTTCAGTTAAAGAACTTACATTTTTAACTTTGACTTATAAGTTAAAGGAAACAGATGTTAAAAAATGTAAAAAAGAATTAAAAAAATTTTTTAGAAATATAAAATATTATTTTAAAAAAAAGAATAAAGAAATTAAATATTTTTATACATATGAATATCAACAAAGAGGTGCTATACATTTTCATATTTTACTTGATAAAAAAATACCAAATAAATTAGTTCTTAAACACTGACCTTATGGGTTAAATAAAAATTTGGTTGTTAAACAAGATACTAACGAAGCAGTTGTTAAATACTGCTCTAAATATATTACTAAAAATGTCTTGAATGAAAAATCATTAAATCAGTATGACTTAAATATCAAGGCTTATCAATTCTCTTACAACTGTCAAAATCCTATTACTAGAAAACAAGTATTTACCGATACTTTGAATAATATTGTTAATCGCACCATAAATTCTGAATTTGTAAAGTACCTAAAATCAGCAGTTAACAAGTTTAAAACTAAAATGTGTGGAGTAATTTATGAATTTAAAAATATTAATTATGTAGATTTTGAGAGTGCAAATTATGCTTCGTTAGAAAGCTTAAGATTTAGAAATCAACTAAGAAAAATGAAATATTAGGAGTTAATAAGTATGTCTCGTAGTTATATCGTTATGCATTCACAAAGAAATTCAAAATTAATTAGAAAAAAATACAGTCGGGTTAAAGTTAATCATGGTTTTAAAAATAATCACTACAAAACTTGGGAGTTTAAAAATGA
The DNA here is from genome assembly GCF_964030685.1 of Spiroplasma endosymbiont of Dilophus febrilis. Taxonomy (NCBI): domain Bacteria; kingdom Bacillati; phylum Mycoplasmatota; class Mollicutes; order Entomoplasmatales; family Spiroplasmataceae; genus Spiroplasma; species Spiroplasma endosymbiont of Dilophus febrilis. The sequence continues at coordinate 625,270 of NZ_OZ034912.1, read as the reverse complement.
AAATATGAGTTAATTTAAAAGATAAAAATTATCATCGAGAATTTATACATTCTATTAATAAAAAAACTGGATTAGAACAAAGATTTTGAGCTTGTAGAGATACTATTCACTTAATTAGAACTGATTTAAATGGTAAAAAGTGAGTCTGTGTTCGAGCTTGAATAAAGAAAAATAGTTATGATTGAGATATTCGTGCTTATGATTTGTGTACTAAAAAATTAGAAAATTAAGGAGAAAAGAAAAATGAGTATTTTTGGATTAGTTTTTTTTACGATTTTAACATTATTACTAGCATACTATATTGCGGTTAATATTTATCGGTTTTTTAAAGATAAAAAGAAATATGGTAGTGAAGCAAAACAGTTGCCAAAAGATTTTACTTATTCACAACGAATATTTATTGCAAAGTTTAAACGAAATTTATTAGAACAAGATGAAAAAGAAATTAAAAAGTAGGTTTAGAAAATGTTTAAAAAAATAATTATTGAGTTAATTGAATTAATTTATCCAACTGCCGATTTACCACCCCAAGTTGTATTTTTGTTTTCAATTTTAATAATTGTAATGCTCTTCTCAGCAATTATTTTTCTACTCTTTTGACCTTTTAAGCGGTAATTGTTATGTTTTTAGTTGCTTGAAAAGATTTAGATTGAGAAATGACAAAATTGTATTTTTGGGATTTATTTATTCAAATTAAAGTTATTCCGGCGTGAGTTTCTGGCGAGGAAATTGATTTAACTAAAGAACTACTTTGACTTTTAATAGCAAATATCGCCTTTTGAATGGTATTAGTATTCATTATCTTATTTATGGTTATTTTGTTTTATAAGGTTAAATCATATTTTGTTTAGAAAGGGGGTGATTGTATGATTAGAACTTTCTTAACAGAAGCGACTACGCCAGTAGCTGTTACTGGTGAACAAGCGGTTACTAATTTATGAAAAGCATTAATTAAAGCATTTGGTAATATTTGAACTGATATTATTGGTGGTAATATGCCAAATGTTGTTAATTTCTTTGCTACATATTGAGTTTTCTTGCTTGGCGTGATTATTGGTTTATTTTTAATCGCTTTCAAAATGTTTGAAAAATTAATGCCTGGCAGATAGATAGTAATAAAAATAAAGAAAGTGTGATTTAAGTGATGCTATTGTTTAAAAAAATAAATTTAAGATTATATGATTTTGTCGCTTTAAATCGCACTTTATTTATTATTGCGTGAGTTTATGGTGCGATTTTGTATTATTATAATCCTCAGAGTTGACGAATGTTATTTGATATTATTTATTTATTAATTGCTTTGTATGTTTTATATACTAAAATTTCTCATTTCTTTGCTCGTCGTAGTTTTATTAATTTCTTATTAAATTCACCTTTAAATTTAGTAATTGGTGCCTTAGGAACTGGAAAAACTGCTTTAATGGTTTTAGCTTCTTACTTATTGAGTGGTTGAAAAACGATTTCTACTTTTCCGATTACGGATAAACAAATGCTTTCATTAGGGCATATGTCTTTATTAGATTATAATTATCCGATATTAGAAGAAAAGCATTTACTGTTATGAGATGAAACCAACTTATTTTTAGAAGGAACTGACTATAAAGAAAATGATAGAGTAACTCAAGGTTTACAAGAATATTTTGCTTCAGCACGGCAATTTACCCATATTGTATTAGCAAGCGGACAACGAGCCGAACATATATGAGTTAAAGTTCGTGATATTGCGAATTCAATAATTGTTGGCATTAGAAAAAAACCAGTTAGTATCTTTCGTCCTTATTTACAAGTTATTTATGGCACTTTTAAATCGGTAAGCGAATACGAACAATGACGATTAACTCTGATTAATGCTAAAAATGATAAAAAAGGTCGCAAAATCAAGTATCGTAGCATTCCGGAATTAGATATTTATTTCTTTAAATTAAAAATTCCGATGTCAATTTTAAACCTTTATGATAATAAATATTTATCTTTCTTGCGTGAATTAAGTAATCGTGCTTTGAATGATAATTATCAACATAAATTTTGAAATGATAATGTAATGGATATTGAAGCGTTAGAATATTTAAAAATGGAAAAATTTAGTAAGATACTTACTAAGTTAAAAAATAATCTGAATAAGAAAAATAAGTAAAGGAGTTTAAAAGATGGAAAACTTAGAAAAAATGGCTAGTTTGATTGGCGATATGTTTTATAAAGTTTTTGATTTAATTTGAACTTTAACCATTCCTGGAACAGATATTCGCATTATTATTTTTCCGCTAATTATGCTTGTAATAAATCTTGTAATTGGTGGTATTTTAGGTATTCATATTGAACGACCAAAAGTTGGTTTTCGTAAAAAATATCAAAAATCAGTTGCTAATTGAGGAGCTAAGAAAAAATCATCTAGTGGTCCAATTAAGAAATTCAGTGGTAATAGTCCTAAAAATAGACCGTGAGTTAACTAACATGGACGGCGAATAAAAAGGTAGGTTTTTAAAATGTTTAAATTGATAATTTTATTTATTCTTGTTGCTGTTTTTTCTATTTTTGCTTTAAATGACTTTTTAGGTTTATGAGCCTATGTGCGTGAGGGTTTAGAATATTTTAATAAAGTTCTATCAAATAATATTAAAATTTTAGATTTGTTTAAACCAATGATAAGGTTATTTTCTCAACATCCGATTTTCCAAATTTTAGGAACGATTTGTATTTTATCAACAATATATTTAATTTTAAGGAGTTAAAAATGAAAAAATTAAAGAAAATATTAGGTATTAAATGATTTAAAAGCGTTTTAGGTTTTATACATTTTTTTATTATACTTCATAGTGTTGTTATTATAATTTGAATATTTTTAACGGTCCTTCAAATTAAAGGGGATAAATTTTTTAAAGATTTTATACCATTAAATTTTCAAAGTGTATTTTTTAATGTTTATATTTGATTATTAATTATTTATTTCTTAATAACTGGTATTAAGTTAATTATTAGGGGTTATTACTTTAATAAAATTTTTAGAAAGCATCAAATGCAAGTTGTTAATTGTGAATGTCCACAACATAATCAATATAAATTTTCTGATGCTTTTAAAGCGATAAAAAAGAGTTTTAAGGCGTGATGAGATGGATAAGATTATTTCTTGATTTATTATAATGTTTATTGGTTTAGTTCCTTTAGGTGCCTTCTTTGATACAAAACAACCACCAAAACCTAATATGGAACAATCCTTTATGAAACGAGAAAAACGAGCTACAAATCCCAGTCAATGTGGTAATAGCTGTGAGTTAAAGTTTTCCGAGATTTCAAATAGCTATTTAACGGTAATTAACGGGGGTCCAACTATGTTTATAAATATTGATGATGTTAAAAGTCAATTGCCTTCTAATGTTGTTCCTGATATACATGTGTGGACTGAGTTTGATTCTCACAGTTTTAGATATGATGGTTATTCAACTAGACAGGAGGTTCAAAACTTTTATAAATCTAATGCAAAAAAAGTTAGCGGTAATTTTGGTAACACTCCTTATGATAGATATATTATTGATAAACTTGTTGATGTTAAAATTACATTTTCTAATAAAAATTATCGTCAAGAATGAGGCGTAATATCTTTTTCTGCAACAGTATATACTCCTCCTCCTTTGCCTGAAAAAGATAATGAACAACAATTGCCTACAGAAATAACTAAACATGATGGTGAATATCAGTATAATCAGTTTCAAGATAAGTTAGACTATTTGATGATACAACGCCGAGATTTTGATAAATTTAATTATAGTTACTTATATTGAGTTCCAATTTTTAATTTCTTTGATGATAATTTTAAATATATGAGTGAAATTTCAATTAAATTAAATGGTTTTAAACAAAATAGTAAATTTAGTTTAAGTCGTAAAAATTCATATCCGTCTGGTTTCATTGAAAAAGTTATTTTTAGAGAACTTTCCTTTTCTAGTTTTGGTGATGTTATTACTATAAAAACTGAACATGGTAGGATTAGAGGTAATAATGAGTTTTTAGAAAATGGTAAATCGCTTTGAAAATCTGGTTCGCGAACAAGTTTTGGAGGAGATTTTATTAATACCTTTTTTGGACAAGTTAATTATTATGGTAATACCTTTCATTTTTTACGCTATGATGACAAATTAAAATTTGATTTTAAAGATTTTATGTTTCATTATCAAAAAGATTTAACTATTGATTTCATTAATGATTTATTTAATAAAATTTATAAAGTTTTAGGTGAGTTTTTTGTACAATTCTTTTATGCCAGTTTTGATATGGATGCCTATACTTATGTAGAATTAGATTACAAAGGGATGCAACAAATCCCTAAAAATGTTTTACAAATGGGATTTTTCTATCGTTCCTTAATTACTTTTTATCCCAAACAGTATTTAATTAACTTTGGTTCAACAATCGAAAATAGTAAGAATATGATTTTTCGTTCTTATTTCTTTGTTAAAGACAAACAAATTGCCAATAGTTTTAATACTGGTAAAAGTTCTTATCAAATAGATTTTAATGTTTTAAAAGCGTATGATAACCAATTATGAAACGCTACTAGTAATAAACTGCATTTTTATAACGCTAACGTCGATGTGATGTATGGGATTAATATTTTTACACTGACTTTTCCGCTATATAAAAAACAAAATGAAAGTACTGAATATCATTATTCTTTATACGATTTTAACATTTTGAATTCCACAGCTTTTATTGGCGGCGGCATAAGTGGTAATATGGATGACTTAATTCCTACACCCAACTGTTCTTATTGAGGTTTATTTAGTGCCATATCTTGTGGTATTCAGCACGCTTCTGTTAGTATGTTGAATTGATTACTTGGTCTTTCAGGGATTAATCTTTTAATTCGCCCCCTTGCGGATATTGCGAAAACAACGATTAATTTTACCAAAACCGCCTTTCCAGTGTTTGAAGTTATTCCAGCATTTCAGATGTTATTTGAATTTGTAGTGCCATTAGCAATCTTATTAATGATATTAAAAAAGTTCTCTTAAATATTGCCATTATTTTTTATAATAGACTTGGTACATAACTATATCATTTTATTCTTAATAAACTATAAAATTCATTTTCGTCTTTGTATTTATCTAACATTTATACTTCACCTAGGAAATAATATTATCAAAATAGTAGATAAAATTAAAGGTTATGTACCAAGTCTAATATAATTCCTTTGAAAGGAGGATTTTTCTTTATGCGAAAATTTTTATCAGCTTTAAATTTAATATGTGTAATGTTTATTTTTGGTTGTAGTAAAAATAGCAACGATTTTAAAAAATATGATTTCTCATTTTCCGAGATTTCAAATAGCTATTTAACGGTAATTAACGGGGGTCCAACTATGTTTATAAATATTGATGATGTTAAAAGTCAATTGCCTTCTAATGTTGTTCCTGATATACATGTGTGGACTGAGTTTGATTCTCACAGTTTTAGATATGATGGTTATTCAACTAGACAGGAGGTTCAAAACTTTTATAAATCTAATGCAAAAAAAGTTAGCGGTAATTTTGGTAACACTCCTTATGATAGATATATTATTGATAAACTTGTTGATGTTAAAATTACATTTTCTAATAAAAATTATCGTCAAGAATGAGGCGTAATATCTTTTTCTGCCGAAATGCCTCATTAATTTAGTAATTTAATAAATATTATTGAAAATCGTATTAAAAAAATACGATTTTCTCAATTTAAGGAGTTTTAAAAAATGAAATATATTATTTCTCAAGCTGATTTAGCGGATTTAAAAGCAAAAATCCAAAGTTGACTAAGTGCTAATTGCCGTAATCCTTATTACTATAAAACTAAAAAACGCATTACTAACTATTTAAATTTATGTACTTATTTCTATATTGAAGAAACCACTTTAACAAAACTTATTAAAAAATATTTTAAGAATGCAACGAAAACCTTTTATCGTTGGGCGGAAAAAATTATGACTGCTTATTATTCTGACAATTTAGATTTGTTATTGTTTAAAACTACAAAACCACAAAATCTTAATTATCAATATAGTTTAAATTCTCGTGAAAAAGTATGTGATTTATATTTTGATTACAAAAATCTTCAAGCCGGTGGAATGTGGTCTTTATTTAACAATTTAAAAATCGGTTTTCACGATATTAAAAATTCAGAAGTTCCTAAAAACATCAAAACTTTTTATCGTTGAATTAAATCTGACCCTCGCTGAAAAGAATTAAAACAACAAATTAAACAAACAAAACGCCATTTTAAGCGTTATGAAGTTTCCGAGATTGGTCTTTTACAAATGGATGCTAAAATTATTACCACATCAAATTTTCCGGTTGATAAAAAGTATTACATTTATGATTTCATTGACGAAATAACACGGATAGTATTTGGTTATGTTTATGATAGTTTAGGAACCAATAACGCAATTAATGCCGTACAAAGAGCAATGAAAGATTTTAGCGAGCTTGGCATAACCATTAAACGCCTTCGTACTGATAATGCTCCTGAATTTACTACTTCTAACTGAAGTAATAAAAAATCATACAAAGTAAAAGAAAGGCCTTTTACAACCTTTCTTTCAAGAAACGGAATTGTTCATGAAACCACACCAATCCGCTCGCCTCAGAGCAACGGAAAGATTGAACGATTCCACCAACATTATACCAAATTATTTTATGCTACGGATAAAAAATTAAATCAAAATGAACTCCAACATTATTTAAATAAATATTATTACTTTTATAACTTTGAACGTAGTCACTCATCATTACAAAATAAATCGCCATTTCAAACATTACAAAAATTTTTAACAAAGTAATTTTTGTAAGTCTGAATAATTATTTTCTATTTTGGCAAAACAAAAACCAGTAATTTTAACTAATTAAAATTACTGGTTTGAATATTTTTCTTCGTTTTACAGAGATTAAATTAATATTTTTTCACTTTAATTAAATCTAACTTGAGACATTCCCTCTCATAAACTATCTCATCAATTATCAGATGCTTTATCTAAAAAAGTAGAGACACCATAACTACCTCCGCCAATTATTAATCCAGCAATTGGTCCTCCGAAAATTGATCCTATCACACCAGTAACTCCCGAAATTATACCCTTAAAAATATCTCTTTCAATATGTGTTTCAGTTTTAATTTTAAAATTTTCATTATTTTTTAGAACTGGATTACTTTCTGGTTTTATTTCTTTACCTAATTTTATAGCTAATGCATCTATTTTATTACTTGTTCATTGTTTTCCTGCATTTCTTTTTTGTCGTGTGTCAACCTGAATTCATCATTGTTGATTTCTTTCATTTCTAATTTCGTTTGCTCACTGTGTTAACCCTTGTTGTCATTCTCAAACTGAATTATTATATGATTGTTGAGCTTGTAAAAAATGTTGTTGAGCTTGAGAAAATTGTCAATGATTTTGTGTTCTTTGAAATTCATTTGCTGCATTTTGATATGCTTGCTCGACATTTTTTCATTCGTTTTGAATATAAATTCATTGGGTCTCTCCTCATCGTTTGCTTCTTTTTAAAATTTTTTCTTCTGTTTTTATAGATGAGGGGCTGTTTGCAACTAATGTTAATGTTCCACTTCCTGCTGTTATTATTGTTCCTAAGATTCCTAGTATTTTTTTCATAGTTAATCAAATTCCTTTCGTGAATTTTTACTAATTAATAAAATTTATTCAACAATCAACAACCTTTCTCCAAATTTTAATCTGCAATTTCTTTACTTTGAAATTTCATTATAAATTATTTTTAAAAATTTTCTGCATTATTTTATAATTTATCATCCCTTTTTTAAAAAACTGCTTGTACTTGTCATAAGTCTGTGGTATATTACATTTTACTAAAAATTTTGTAGAAACCATATACATATGACAAGATTTTGTTTTCTACAAACTTTTAGGGGGTGTTTTCTTTTGGCAGTAATATTTTGTATTGAATGCGACAACGAAAGTTATGTTGTTGGTAATAAAAATACAGTTGGAATCTGTAATTCTTGCGATGAAAAGGGTTTTTAAATTTTGAAAGGAACGATAGATTATAAAATATGTCGCTGGTAGTTTACATCTATTTAGTGATAAACGATATTTGCATGTTGCTTGTGAGAAAAAATTTATTAATCATATTAAAAAAATTTTAAAAAATAAAAGTAAAAGGAATTTAAAAAATAATGTTTAAAGTTAAATTAGTTAGTATAAAAAGAAAAATATTTAAAAATAAAGATGGCTCTATGATGTCAGGTTATTCTGCCGAATTTTTGCGTTATGAAAATGACTTATTTGAGCCTACAGGCGAACAAAAGGCTTTATGAATTGATGATAACAATCTAGAACAACAAGAAATTTATAAACTGTTAAAAGAAAATGTTAAATCATTTTTTAGTTGCGAATTAACTTTTGAAAAAACCCCCAAAATAGTTAACTTGCAAAAAATTGAATTATCAAAAAATCAAAAAAACTTGTCCAGTTAATTGATAATCACTTCGGTCTGCGAAGCGGTGCGGAAGGCGTATGCCCCGCCCGCTAGCGGGTTAGTCGGCGAAGCCGACTATTACTTGATTAAATAACACAACTGGCGAAAATCTAAAACGGGAGCATAAAATATGAATTTACAACCTCAAAATCCGACTGATTTTTATATGAAAACCATTTATTATGGTCAATATATTCGCAATATTGTTATGCCTTTAGAACGCATCAAAGCAAATACTCGTAATGCTAGCGGTTTAAAAAATAATGGTAATTGTGGTACAAAACTGCTTAATAGCAATATTCGTGCAAAATCTAATGTTATTCGAAAAGCATATCATAATTTTTGAGACTGTAAAAAACTTACATTCTTAACTCTTACTTATGCTGATGTTAATGAATTTGATATTAGAAAATGTAAGCGTGATTTAAATAAATTTTTTAAAAAATTAAAATACTGATTTAAAGTTAAAAATAAAAATATTAAGTACTTGTATACCTATGAATATCAGAAACGAGGCGTTATTCATTTTCATATTTTAATTACCGAAAAAATACCACATAAAATTATTTTACAATTTTGACCTTATGGAATTAACAAAAATATTAGAGTTCGTGAAAACACTAATGAAATGGTTGTAAAATATTGCTCCAAATATATAACTAAAAATGTCCTGAATGAAAAGTCATTAAACCAGTATGACTTAAATATCAAGGCTTATCAATTCTCATATAACTGTCAAAATCCCATTACTAGAAAACAAGTATTTACCGATACTTTGAATAATATTGTTAATAGAACTGTAAATTCTGAATTTGTAAAATACTTAAAATCAACAGTTAATAAATTTAAAACCAAAATGTGCGGAGCAATCTATGAATTTAAAAATATTGATTATATTGACTTTGAAAGTGCAAATTATGCTTCATTAGAAAGTTTAATATTTAGAAATCAACTAAGAAAAATGAAACATTAGGAGTTTAAAAATGAAAAAAATTGCAATTTAAAATAAGAATTAAAAATTAAAAAATTAAGGAGAAAAGAAAGATGAGTATATTTGGCCTAGTGTTCTTTACGATTTTAACATTATTACTAGCATACTATATTGCGGTTAATATTTATCGTTTTTTTAAAGATAAAAAGAAATATGGTAGTGAAGCAAAGCAGTTGCCAAAAGATTTTACTTATGCACAACGAATATTTATTGCAAAGTTTAAGCGAAATTTATTAGAACAAGATGAAAAAGAAATTAAAAAGTAGGTTTAGAAAATGTTTAAAAAAATAATTATTGAGTTAATTGAATTAATTTATCCAACTACCGATTTACCACCCCAAGTTGTATTTTTGTTTTCAATTTTAATAATTGTGATGCTGTTCTCGGCCATTATTTTTCTACTCTTTTGACCTTTTAAGCGATAATTATTATGTTTTTAGTTGCTTGAAAAGATTTAGATTGAGAAATGACAAAATTGTATTTTTGAGATTTATTTATTCAAATTAAAGTTATTCCGGCGTGAGTTTCTGGCAAGGAAATTGATTTAACCCAAGAACTACTTTGACTTTTAATAGCGAACATTGCCTTTTGAATGGTATTAGTATTCATTATCTTATTTATGGTTATTTTATTTTATAAGGTTAAATCATATTTTGTTTAGAAAGGGGGTGATTATATGATTGGAACTTTCTTAGCAGAAGCGACCACGCCTGTGGCTGTCACTGGTGAACAAGCGGTTACTAACTTATGAAAAGCGTTAATTGGAGCGTTTGGTCACATTTGAACCGATATTATTGGTGGTAATATGCCTAATGTTGTTAATTTTTTTGCTACATATTGAGTTTTCTTGCTTGGAGTAATTATTGGTTTATTTTTAATTGCTTTCAAAATGTTTGAAAAATTAATGCCCGGCAGATAGTAATAAAAATAAAGAGAGTGTGATTTAAGTGATGCTATTGTTTAAAAAAATAAATTTAAGATTATATGATTTTGTCGCTTTAAATCGCACTTTATTTATTATTGCGTGATTCTACGGTGCGATTTTGTATTATTATAATCCTCAAAGTTGACGAATGTTATTTGATATTATTTATTTATTAATTGTTTTGTATGTTTTATATACTAAAATTTCTCATTTTTTTGCTCGCCGTAGTTTTATTAATTTCTTATTAAATTCACCTTTAAATTTAGTAATTGGTGCCTTAGGAACTGGGAAAACCGCTTTAATGGTTTTAGCTTCTTACTTATTAAGTGGTTGAAAAACGATTTCTACTTTTCCGATTACGGATAAACAAATGCTTTCATTAGGGCATATGTCTTTATTAGATTATAATTATCCGATATTAGAAGAAAAGCATTTGCTGTTATGAGATGAAACTAACTTATTTTTAGAAGGAACTGACTATAAAGAAAATGATAGAGTAACTCAAGGTTTACAAGAATATGGGTCGCGTTTAGTTATCTTAGGTATTGCTTTGAAGAAGTAAAACAATCAGCTAATTATATTATTTAATTACTAAACCAACCATACCTTTCTTATTATTGTCATTTTTAATTCATCATTATTTCATCATATTATTGAATTTTTACACAATAAAAATTATTAATTATTATTAAATTTTGACTAAATATATATTAATTTTATATTTTTACTTACTTAAATCTATTATATTTATTTGTTACAGCATTACCTTTATAATTAATTCAACTATCATCATTTTTATTATTATATTTATTTCATAATGAATTTTTATATATTTCTTTTCTGATTTCTATTTCTGAATTAATATTTTCATTAATGTAATGTAATACATTTAATTTGTTTAAATTTGCTATTCTTAAATGTAATAAGTTATTTAAATTCTTATGATTATATATTTTTGCTCCATATCCTAATTGTTGTTTTACTAAATGCGATACATCACTTTCAATGCTACAACCAATATTTCATTCTAAATTTTGATGATGAACGCCGTGCTTATTATTAATGAAATAATTACTCGCTTTTCTTAAATTTGTTTTAATATTTTTATTTAATTCATTTTTAGCAACATTACGAATGTTTTTAATTAGTTCTTGATGATTTCCATCCTTATATAATTTAATTCAACTATTTAGTGTTACTTTACGATTTTCAAAAATAATATTAAATGCCGTTTGTTTTAATTTTTTAATAGCATGATAACCATCTAAAATATATCTAACATTACCAAAACTATTGGCAATTTCTCTAATTCAAGCATCACCATCGCCACAAATAATTATTCTGTCATAATTAATATTCACATAATGTTTTTGTAATTCTCTAATTAATAAATCACGATAATCCATCGTATTTATTTGCTTACCAATTTTTAACATTAGAAAATGACCTCGTTTGTTTTCTAATTCTCTACGAGCATTTTTGTAATTTTTTTCTTTATGTCCGGTGTGAAAAGTAACTAAACGAATTCTTTGGTCTTGTTTAACTTTATGATCTAATGTCGCTAAAAATGTCTCATCTAGTTGAATATATAAATCCTTATTTTTGACATCAATTCTAGTTTTAGTTTCTTTTTCTGCAAGTTGAAAATATTCAGCAATATCATATTTATTTAAAATATTCGAAATACTAGCTTTTGAAATATAACAATGATTTAGAGCATCTAAAACATCGCGATACCTTTTACCATCACCCAGAAGATTTAAAACTTTAAATTGAACATCAAAATAAATGCGTTGTTTGGGCAATAAACCAATTTCTTTATCTAACAAACATACATATTCAAATTTACCTGATTTTTGATTTCAATATTTATATCGGCGTCGTTTAAAAGTAATATCACCAAAAATTGTAATAATTGTTCTTGATGAAAAATGAACTACTTTATAACCTTGTTTTAAGCGATAGTGATATTTATATAAATATTCATCTAATTTTTCGTATTCATTAGCCAGTTGGTGTACATATTTTTATGGGTTGTAAACAAACTAAACCAATGCTTGTTTTCTGAACTTTTTACATTATTATTAATTTTTAACATAATAAATTGCCTTTCTTGATAGTAATTTTAATAAAGTTTAGTTAGCTTATTTTTCTGCTTTAATGATAAATTTTTTTAGAACTAGTATTCAATATCCTGAAAAAATGAAAGAAATTCTTATTTAATTGTTTATAATTAATTTGTATTAATTAAACTTTACAAATTTGAGAAGGGCTGTTGATTGTTGAATAAATTTTATTAATTAGTAAACATTAACAAAAAGGAAGTTAATTAATATGAAAAAATTACTCGCTATCTTAACAACAATTACCAGCTTATCGAGCATAACACCAATAATCTTGGCTAATGCCTCAGCAGAAATACCAGAAAATAAAATAATAAATAAAGAAATTAATTCTTTCAAAACAAATAATCTAGAAAATTTAAGTAGAGTTAAAAGAGAAATTAAAAATAATTATTTTTTACAATTTATTTTAAAAGTTGATCAAAACTATAATATATATTATAGCCCTATAAATGTAAATAATAATATATATTTTATAGGTGCAAAATTTAAAGATGAAACAAAAAGAAGTTTTTATTCTAAATTTTATAAATATAACTTAATTAATCAAAATTTAGAGTCTATTGAAACTCTTTTTGAAAATGGTAACGGGAATGCTTTAGGTTGTGTTTATTTAAATAATAAAATATACATTAGAAATTCTGCATCAGGTTTAATTTGTGAATATAATCCTGAAACAAAAGAAAAAAAATATTTTCATCAACATATTGGCGATAAAACAGATTATCATGGAAAAAATGCAAATTCTATTATTGTAAATGATAAGATTTATTATATTGAAAATTGGTCAATTTATGTTTCTGATTTAGATGGAAAAAATAAAGTACAAATTTTAAAAAATAAACATTTTTCTTCTATTTTTAATATAAACAATAATATTTATCTTACTAATTCAGAAAAAATATATAAATATGAACCTTTTGAATTAATTGAATCTAATATTAATGATATGAAAGAACATGCAAAAAGAGGATTATATTTACAACACAAAAAACAAAACCCTAATTCTGAAATTAAAGATATTTTAAATATTAATTTAGAAAATTTAACGGTATCTAATGTTATAATAGATGAAGAACAAAAAAATAAATCATTTAATTCAGAAGAAAACCTTGAAAGTGCCTGTAAAGATTCTGCTTCAACATTTATAAATAAAAGCAATAGCGAGCAAACTCAATATACGATTTCTTGTTCTAAACAATTTACAGAAACAAATACATTTCAAAAAATGAATGGATTTTCTAAATCAAATTCAACATCAAATACTGAAAATTGAAGTTGAAATGTAAATACTAAAGTTACAGTAAAAGCTAGTGGAGAAGCTGGTATACCACTTGTTGCAAAAGGAAAAGTTGAAGTTGGTGTTGAAGTTGGCGCTGGATATACATGGGGAGGATCAAAGACTTATACTGTAGGAAATACTTCAAATTCTTCTGATACAGAAATTAAAACAACTACAAGTACTACAACAATAGCTGTTCCATCTCAACCAGTAAAGGTGCCACCACATAGTAAAATTTCAATTTTTAATAGTTCATGAAAAAATAACATACAACTTACTTTAAATGTTTTTCAAAAAGTTGATGGTAGGGTTAGCGTAGATTTTATTGATAAAAATAATAATAAAACCACAATTTCTATTTCAATTAAGGATGCTATGCTTAATTTATTAGAAAATAATATCTTACCTTCAAAAATAAAGATAAACGATGATGATAGCATAAATTTTTCTTATAATATTAAAAGTAAAAAAGAAATAATTATGCATCAGACTGAAATTGGAGAAGCTATTCCCTTAACTTTAGATGAACAAAATATAACTTTTAAAGATAATACAACAAGTATAATTGTAGAAAAAAATTAAGCATAAACACATTTTGAAAAAATATTAAGTTTTTTGGGAGTGATTAGTCATTACAATTGAAACAAACAAAACAAGTTTAAATTTCTTGTAAAAATAAAAAATATTCAAACCAGTAATTTTGGTTAATTACTGGTTTTTTATTTTGTTAAAATAGAAAAAATGAAAAAGTTGTTTAGTTGTTTAAGAATTGCGTCATATTAAAAAACTATTTCTTTTTAATTATGTTGAAAATTAAATTCTAATCAATTATAAAAACTTCGTGTTTTAATTATTTTACCTTTAATATTTGTTACTTTTAAGTCACCATTTTTTCCAAGATTATCAATTTTTAATGTGCTTGCTCCTTCTTCATCTAAATAAATATAACTATTTTTCATAGCTAATGTATTTTTAAAATCAATTGGTAATTTATTTAATCCGATTTCATTTTTATCAAATTCACTTAAAGCTATACTAAAATTTTGTCTAAAACCGTCTCACATTCAATTAATTTTTGCTTTTGATAAAGTAAATTCGTATGTTTCATTATCAACTTGTAATATTGTTTTGTTTTCCCTTTTAGAACACCCAACTATTGGTAATGTTGTTAGTCCTAAAAGAGCTATTATATTTAAAATTTTCATTATTTTAACTCCTTTATTACGGGCGCATAAAGTTTTGTTAGGTGGGTAAAGATTTGAATAATTTTGAAAGAAAAGCAACTAAAAATTTATTACCTTTTTACTTGAAAAATAATTAATAAAACAAAATATTTAATATTAACAAACATATTCTTAATAAAAGGTTATAAAAACTAAGTAAAATGCTTATAAAAACAACATTAAAATAATTTTTTACAACAAAAATCATACATAAGAAATATATACTTAATTTGCATATTGAAATAATTTATAGTAAATGACTATTTTTTCTTTTTTAAAAAATACCTAAGAAAACTAAACGCGACCACTATGGCATTTTTAGTTGCAAAAAAATTAAAAGTAGATATAATTTAAAATGATTGAATTAAACAATTGCCTAGTTAGCTCAGTTGGTAGAGCAACCGGCTGTTAACCGGTAGGTCGTAGGTTCAAGCCCTACACTAGGCGCCATTTTAGGGCCCGTTGGTGAAGCGGTTAACACACACGCCTTTCACGCGTGCATTCACGGGTTCAAATCCCGTACGGGTCACCATTAAGTGATATAAATAATCTAACTTTACAATAAAGTTGGATTTTTTTGTTTTTATGATAATTTATTGGTGGTGTTATTTTATAGTAATTATTATATAATGAAACTATTGTAAATATTTAAGGAGTAAATTATGAGCAATAGTTTTTTAAAAAGCAATTGATTGTTAAGAACGCAAGACGATATTAGTGAAGTTAATTGATGCTACTAAAGTTATATATGAAATGTGAAAAAGAAACTTTGAATCAAGTTATAGCTTTAAGAAATAATAACCATACTAATACTAATAAGTTTTAGAAAGGGAAGATGTTAAAATTAATTTTTAGTGTGATAAAGGATGGAAAATTCATTAACAAATAAAATTCCTGTAGAAGTTGAACGGGCTATTAATGAAAATATTAATGTTATTTTTAATGGATTAATGCTCTCTGTAACTGATGAAAAATATTTAAATCTTTGATATCGATATTGAGGTTTGTTATTAATAATTTTAAGTTTTATTGTGATGTTGCCGGTAATTTTTTTATCTTTTATTTTTCAATGAGCAATGGTCATTCCTGTTTTTCTAATTATTATTACTATTATTTGTATATTAACTGGGATAACAATTTTATTTTTAAGAAATAAGGCTTGAACTAAGTTAATTAGTGCTTTTAATAATTTAGAAACATTAAGTAGTTTTTATTCATATTATACAAATATTGCTTATCCAGAAGTAGTCATTAGTGAAGTTAAAGCAGGACTCACTAATTTGCCAGTTAAACATCAAAGTTTCTATAATGATTTTTTTTATAAAAATACTTTTGTGGGTAAATATAAAGATTTTCCTTTTCAATTTGGAACTATTATTTATGAACATTTAACTACTAGCAGTGATAACAAAGGAAATTCTCATTTAAGAAGAACATATTATCGCAAGTTGTATTTAATTGCGAAAACAAAAGCAACAAATTTAATAACTACTGTTAATCGTGAAGATTTAAAAATTATTCGTTCGTTAAGAAAAAATAAAGATTGTTTTGAATCAGCAGAATTTGGCTCATTATTTAAATTACAAGATGATGATCCAATTAATTTAAGAAAACTTTTTACACCAATAGTTATGGAAAAATTAACAACAGTGGCTCTTGATAATAATAAGAAAATTCCGCAAATATTAATTAATAATGATGAATTTTCGTTTATATGAGATTTAGGTCCAGTTGCTAGTCCAAATTCCGAATTATTATGTTCTTTTCATAAAGTTCATTCTTTAAATCAAATTAGAAATGTTATTTTGGATAATGTTTATTATGATATTGAAATGGTTATAAAGTATTTGTGCTGGTTAGAAGCATTTAATGTTAATAATGAAAAAGGTTAAATTTTAAAATATAGTTGTTAGTGTAATATACCACAGACTTATGACAAGCACAAGAAGTTTTTTAAAAAGGGGTGGATTTATTTTTTTATTTAAAATTTTTATAAATAACGAGGGCGCATAAAGTTTTGTTAGGTGGGTAAAGATTTGAATAATTTTGAAAGAAAAGCAACTAAAAATTTATTACCTTTTTACTTGAAAAATAATTAATAAAACAAAATATTTAATATTAACAAACATATTCTTAATAAAAGGTTATAAAAACTAAGTAAAATGCTTATAAAAACAACATTAAAATAATTTTTTACAACAAAAATCATACATAAGAAATATATACTTAATTTGCATATTGAAATAATTTATAGTAAATGACTATTTTTTCTTTTTTAAAAAATACCTAAGAAAACTAAACGCGACCCGCGACCTTTATTAATTAAAGAATTGCAAAAACATTATGTTAATATTAATTATGACAAAATAATTGTTTGTGGTGATGGTGCTACTTGAATTAGAGAAATTGCCAATAGTTTTGGTAATGTTAGATATATTTTAGATGGTTATCATGCTATTAAAAAATTAAAACAAACTGCATTTAATATTATTTTTGAAAATCGTAAAGTAACACTAAATAGTTGAATTAAATTATATAAGGATGGAAATCATCAAGAATTAATCAAAAACATTCGTAATGTTGCTAAAAATGAATTAAATAAAGATATTAAAATAAATTTAAGAAAGGCGAGTAATTATTTCAGTAATAATAAGCAAGGTATTCATAATCAAAATTTAGAATGAAATATTGGTTGTAGCATTGAAAGTGATGTGTCACATTTGGTAAAACAACAATTAGGATATGGGGCGAAAATATATAATCATAAAAATTTAAATAACTTATTACATTTAAGAATGGCAAATTTAAACAAATTAAATGTATTACATTACATTAATGAAAATATTAATTCAGAAATAGAAATCAGAAAAGAAATATATAAAACTTCATTATGAAATAAATATAATAACAAAAATGATGATAGTTGAATTAACTATAAAGGTAATGCTGTAACAAATAAATATAATAGATTTAAGTAAGTAAAAATATTAGTTAAAATTTAATAAAATTAATAATTTTTGTTGTGTAAAAATTCAATAATATGATAAAATGAAAAAGAATAAAAATGATAATAACAAGAAAGGCAGGGTTAGTTTAGTAATTAAATAATATAATTAGCTGATTGTTTTACTTCTTCAAAGCAATACCTAAGAAAACTAAAGGGCGCATAAAGTTTTGTTAGGTGGGTAAAGATTTGAATAATTTTGAAAGAAAAGCAACTAAAAATTTATTACCTTTTTACTTGAAAAATAATTAATAAAACAAAATATTTAATATTAACAAACATATTCTTAATAAAAGGTTATAAAAACTAAGTAAAATGCTTATAAAAACAACATTAAAATAATTTTTTACAACAAAAATCATACATAAGAAATATATACTTAATTTGCATATTGAAATAATTTATAGTAAATGACCATTTTTTCTTTTTTAAAAAATACCTAAGAAAACTAAACGCGACCTTGTAATTTTTAATCTTTTATTACATAATATAAATAATTGAAAATATTTATTTATTTTTTAATATGAGCTTCAAAGGAGATTAATAAATGAGTTCAAAAGAAAAACCATTACATAGTTTTGATGATAGTAATGCTGTCCTTATTAAAGATCATATTTCACATGAAGAGACATTTGTTGAAGTATTTGAATATGCTTTTCAAAAATTACGCGATCCGTGATATAAGACATTTCTATTTGGCATTATGGCAGGTTTTTTTGTAGCAATTGCTTATGTTATTGTTATTGTTGCTTTATCAGGATTTATTATTAAAGACAGTAATGGAAATTTAAAACCTAATGGGATGCCTTCTGGTATGATTGCTTTAATTACAGGACTAACTTTTACGCCAGCAATATTAATGGTTATTTTTATTGGTGGGACATTATTTACTTCTAATTCATTGACATTATTACCAATAGTTAAAAGAGAAGCAAAACTGCGTCGCATGCTTGTAAATTTATCTTTAGTATTAGTTGGTAATTGTTTAGGAGCATTAATTGTTGCGATATCTACTTATTTAATGGGACATATGAAAGTTGATTCTGAGTTTTATAATGCTTTTAAGTATATTTATGATAAGAAAATCGGTTCTAGTCCGAGTAATCTTAATTGGACAGTTTTTTTAAAAAATTTTGTTAGTGGCATTTATTGTAATATTTTAATTGCGGGGTTGTTCTGAATGAATATGTCTGTTAAAAATTCAGCAACTAAGGTATTATTATGCTTCTTTGTAATTTTAGCATTTGGAATTTCTGGTTTTCAACATATTGTTGCTAATGCTTATGTTTGAATGACTGGTTTATTTTTAAATAATGGTATGGTTGGTCAAGATTTTGGAACATTTTCAATAATGAATATGCTACCAACATTGTTAGGTAATTTTATTGGTGGTAGTGTGGTATTACCAATGGTTTATTTATTAGTATTTAAAAAACGAATTAATGCAGAAATCGCTGCTGGAAAATTTAAAGGAACTAAATTATAGTATTAAGTACAATGAAAATGAACCACGGATTACTCCGTGGTTCATTTTATTAGTATATGATACCATCACCTGCACATTGGAAATGAGTTTGTAAAAGTTTATTTTCGTGGATTTGTATTAAGTGATGATATTGCTCCTTTAATTCTTTTAGTTCTTCGGGGCTAATTAGTTTTTCACAAATAAGACAAGTCACTATGTAGTCCTTTCAATTTCAATATTATATTTAGTAATCTTTTAATTTCCTTTATTATAACATTGAATAAATTGAATGGTTAGCAATGCTAACTAATTATTACATTATAGCCAGCTTCTTGAATTTTTTTAAGAATTAGTTGGGTATATTCTTTGTCTAATGTGTCAATCGTGAAGTCTAATTGCATTTGTTGTGATTTTAAATTAAGTTGATTAGGAGAGCGATTAAATTTTATAAATAACAGCATTATTAACTTTTAATAATTAAATATTTTTTTATTTATGGTTTTAGTTATAACAATATTTGTAATTATGTAATATACCACAGACTTATGACAAGCACAAGAAGTTTTTTAAAAAGGGTCGCGTTTAGTTTTCTTAGGTATTTTTTAAAAAAGAAAAAATAGTCATTTACTATAAATTATTTCAATATGCAAATTAAGTATATATTTCTTATGTATGATTTTTGTTGTAAAAAATTATTTTAATGTTGTTTTTATAAGCATTTTACTTAGTTTTTATAACCTTTTATTAAGAATATGTTTGTTAATATTAAATATTTTGTTTTATTAATTATTTTTCAAGTAAAAAGGTAATAAATTTTTAGTTGCTTTTCTTTCAAAATTATTCAAATCTTTACCCACCTAACAAAACTTTATGCGCCCAAAATAAACACAATTGACCAACTTTTAATACTAGCAATAGTTTTGCACACTAATAATGGAATAATAAAAAATAATGACGATAATAACGCCATAATCGTTGAAAAAATAAATATTATGGAAATAATAATCATTCTAACTGTTATTGTGACTTCACTATTAAAATCTAAAAATCATTTCGCATAATTAATAGCATTTAAAAAAATAGTAACAATAAATAAAACCTGACTTAAAATTAATATTAATCGTGCCATTATTTCTAAAAATGAACCATAGTAAATTCTTGTGGCATTAATATCTTGCTTTAAAGTAATAATGCGATTATTACTTTGATCTAATCGTTTTTTACCTAATTCATAAATATCATTACTTTCATTTAAATCATTTCTATTTAACATTTTTAACCATTCTTTCATTATTTAATAACACAATATTTTTAGCAACAACACTAACAATAATTTCTCTAAGCAAAAAAACTAATTCCCATTAAAATAATTTCTTCATCATTAAACCCAATAATATTCACAGTATATTTGTAGGCATTAAAATTAATCTGCTTAATTTCAATAATGTTTAACTTCCTTTTTAAATTTAATAAATTAAGATAATGATTTTCCGATAATATTGGTAAACTAACATCATCAATAATATTAAATTTTTTATTAGTTACAAGATAATTATAAAGATAATTATAAATTCCTTTTTTTACTCTATCTTTTCAATTATCATTTAAAAATTCTCAATCTTGAATTTTCTCTAAAACAAGTTTTGGAAATGAAATAGCAAAAGCAATATATTCAGCAATAGTTTTGTTGCGCTTCTGTTTCAATCGATTCGTTGAACTAATTAATAATTTCTGACTAGCAACTTTATTAGTATAATGATTAGTTACAATAAAAGGCTGAATTGGCAATTGCTCATAGGATTCATATAACTTATCAAGTTTAATATTAGTACTAATAAAATAAATATAAATTACTAAATCAGAATAATAAATTTTATTTTCTTCAATAAGAACTTGTGATGCATCATATAACTTTTCTCTAAAAGTATCTCAATCATTAATACTAGCACACTCATTAAGACATTGTGTAGTAATTATTGGTTTAATCTTAATATCATTATCAAACTCAATTGGATTTGCAAAAATAAAATCTCTTAATGAATCATTTACTTCGCGATAAATTTCTTTTCCTAATACTTTATCAGTAAACAATACCCGTTCACTAGTTAAATAACCAGTAGTAGCATTAGTTATATTATTTTGAGAAATTTGCTCTCTAGACCCTTGAAATGAATAAAAGTCAAAATAATTTTTATAAAACACATTTGTATTAATAATTTTTAAATTAAACGATAGTGAAAAAATATTAGCATTAACAACTTCATAAATATCAGGCCGATTAATCTCATATCTTTCAATATCTTTAACTAACACTTTTTTATTTTCACATCATCTTGAATAAAACTATTATCAATTTCTTTACTATTTTCAGCAGTAAGATATTTATAACGATAATCAAATTTTTTATAAGTTTTATTATTTGTCTGTAAAAATTTATTATTTTGAACATAATTTTTAAAATATTCTAATACTAAATTCTCTAATTCAATAAGCCGTAAACTTTTAAACTTATCATAGTTTTTAACATTAATTTTAGCACCATCTAAAAGTAACCTATCATTAACAATCCCCGGTGCTGAATCATCATCAGGAATTGGTTTAACAGTTAACCCTTCACCATCATCAGGATTAAGAATTTTAGGACTAATATCGGGAATTTTTTTATTATTAGTATCTTCTAAACTAATAGCATTGGTAAAAACACTAACCATATCTAATGTTAATAAATATACACCTGGAATAATTATCGCAATAACTGTAAAAGTTAAAATTAATCCTAATCACAATTTATTTTTACTAGCAATAGTTACTTTTTTAGTAATCTTATTAATATTTTTTCAATGGTTAGAATTTTTTTAATCAATATCATTTTCTCCTTTCAAAAATTATTAATAGTTTTTAATTTTATTCAACATTTACTTTTTAATTTTATATTTTTTATCAATTTAATGCAAATAATAACAAAATAAAATTATCCATTTTTATTTATTTAATAAATAAGAAATTGGAAAGTAAAAACATTCTAAATAATTTTAATTATTTAAAATTACTAAATAATCTATTTAATTAATTAAAATATGCTCTTAATTTTATTATGACATAAAAAAATAATATTTTTTTAAAAATATTATTTTTCATTTTTATTATTATTATGTTGAAAAATTTCCTTTAAAATAGTTGCTGTTGAAGCAATAGTTGCTAATTCTGATGGTACCACAATTTTAACAGCATTACCATCAGCAACTTTTTCAAATGATTTAAAAGCTTCCAAAGCAATATATTCCTTTGCTGGTTGAGCATCATTAATTAACTTAATCGCTTCTGCTTTAGCATTGGCATCTAATTCTACAGCTCTTGCTTTACCTTCTGCTTTCATAATTTCTGATTGTTTAATTCCTTCAGCTTCTAAAATTTTTGATTGCCGAAAACCTTCTGCTTTTAAAATTGATTCGCGTTTTTCTCGTTCAGCTCGCATTTGCTTTTCCATTGCTTCAATAATACTATGTGGTGGAATAATATTTTTAACTTCAACACGAATAACTTTAACGCCCCATGCATCACTAGCTTCATCTAAAATAATTCTTAATTTATTATTAATTTTTTCTCGTGATGTTAAGGTTTCATCTAACTCTAATTCACCAATAACATTTCTTAAAGTCGTTGCCGATAAATTTTCAATCGCACGATAAGGGTCTTCAGCCCCATAAGCAAATAATTTAGCATCAGTTACTTGAAAGAAAATTACCGTATCAATTTTCATGATTACATTATCCTTAGTAATAGAATCTTGTGGTGGAAAATCCATAACTTGTTCTTTTAAATTAACATCGCGAACAACACGATCAATAAACGGAATTTTAAAATGTAAACCAGATGTTCATGTTTTAAAATATTTTCCTAACCTTTCAATAACATATTGATGAGATTGCGGAACAATGCGAATTGAAAGTCCTAATGTAACTAAGGTAATAATCATTATTAATGCTAAAACAATTATTACTGCGATACCAATGATATTCATTTATTTTTTCTCCGTTTCATTTGTAACTAATAATTTAACACCTTTAATAGCAATAACTTTAACATATTGTTCTACTTTTAAAGGTTCATTATCATTAGAAGTTATTGTCCATAATTTACCCTCTGCTTTTGCTTCACCATTAAGGCCTTCCTCATCAAATGTTTTAATAACCTTTATTGTCTGACCAATTAATAAATCAACATTAGTTTTTGTTATTTGAATTTTTTTCATTGTTTTACTAATTAATGGTTTTAAACTAAGCAAACAAATAACACTAATAACAGCAAAAACAAAAATTTGTCAATAAAATGGAATTTGAAAGGCAGCACTAAATAAACTTGCCATCGCACCAATAGAAAATCAAATTGATGTTAAGTCCAATGATACTAGTTCAAAAACCAAAAATAAAATTGCAATTATTAATCATCCCACCATAAAGATAATATTTATAATTTCCATATTTAGTTTCCTCCATTTGCTTTTCTATAATTTGAATTATATCATTATTTTTAAAAATCTATAATTATAAGGTACCTAATTATTACTAATAAATATTTTAACTATTAAATACCAGTATTTTAGTTATCAGGGCGCATAAAGTTTTGTTAGGTGGGTAAAGATTTGAATAATTTTGAAAGAAAAGCAACTAAAAATTTATTACCTTTTTACTTGAAAAATAATTAATAAAACAAAATATTTAATATTAACAAACATATTCTTAATAAAAGGTTATAAAAACTAAGTAAAATGCTTATAAAAACAACATTAAAATAATTTTTTACAACAAAAATCATACATAAGAAATATATACTTAATTTGCATATTGAAATAATTTATAGTAAATGACTATTTTTTCTTTTTTAAAAAATACCTAAGAAAACTAAACGCGACCCCTATATAAGAATTAGTTAATATCAATGGATTTTTTATGTTATAATTATAGTCCATATTTAAAGAAACTATCTTTTAGGAGGAATTAATAACTAGTGGAAATTGATGATTGGCTTGTTTTTAATATGAGTTGACAAATTACATTATCTTGGTTAGCACCAACAATATTTATTTTATTATTTTTAAGTGCTTTTTTTTCAGCAATGGAAACAGCATTAACCTCAATTAATATTATTAGGATTAAAAATTTAGCAAAAACTAATAAAAGACAGGCAAAAAAAGCTAAAAGAGTATATCTTTTAGTTAAAGATTATAGTATTACGATTACAACGCTGTTAATCGCTAATAATTTAGTTAACATTGCTTTAGCGACATTTGTTACTTTCTTTTTTGATAATCAATTGGGTTTACCAACATATTGATCATTAATAATATCAACAATGTTTTCTTTAGTGATTGTATTGCTATTTGGAGAAATTATTCCTAAAAATATTGCGCGATGAATTCCTGAAAGGTTAGCTATTAGTTGTTCATGAGTGATTGTTGTGGTGCGGTTAATTTTTTACCCATTAGCTTATATGTTTTCAAAAATTAAATTAAAATCAGAGCATCCTTCAACAACAGAAA
Organism: Spiroplasma endosymbiont of Dilophus febrilis; assembly: GCF_964030685.1. Lineage (NCBI taxonomy): Bacteria > Bacillati > Mycoplasmatota > Mollicutes > Entomoplasmatales > Spiroplasmataceae > Spiroplasma > Spiroplasma endosymbiont of Dilophus febrilis. The sequence continues at coordinate 600,247 of NZ_OZ034912.1, read as the reverse complement.
GAGAGTTATTAGAGCTTGTAAAAACTATTGAAAATGAAGGTGTTTTGGAAAAACAAGAGCGTCATTTAATTACTTCAGCAATTATGTTTGATGAAAAAACTGTTAAAGTGGCAATGCAGCCAAGAGATAAAGTAATAACAATTAATTACAATAGTTCTATTAGTGATATTAAGACTTTATATCGGCAAAAGAGGTTTACTAGAGTACCTGTAATAAATTCTAATACTAAAGTTGTTAAGGGAATTCTTAATGTTAAAGATATTATTATTAATACTCTTGATGATGAATCATTAACGATACCAGCGCTTTTGCAAAAACCGTTATTTTTGTCTAAAAATACCAAATTAAGTGTTGCCTTAGAAAAAATGCAAAAGAGTAAGATGCATTTAGCAATTGTAACAAGTAGTAAAACTAAAAAAGATTTTATTGGTATTATTACAATGGAGGATTTAATTGAAGAATTAGTTGGCGAAATTTATGATGAGCATGATGCAACAGGAAAAATTTATGAAATTGGACATCATAAATTTCAAGTAGTAGGAACAATTAAGTTAAAAAAGTTATTTCAAACTTTAAATGAATCAGTACCGGTAACAAATGCTAAGTCATTAAATGAATGATATCGTGAAATTAGCGGTGAAGCAAAAATTACTAAGAAAAGTCCAGAATTTCAATATAATAACTATATTTTCCGAATTATTAAAGTAAGAAATTCTTATGCTTCGTTTGAAATTGAAGTATTAACAAATAATAAAACTGAAAATTGAGAATAGTTAATTGGTTGCGGGCGCATAAAGTTTTGTTAGGTGGGTAAAGATTTGAATAATTTTGAAAGAAAAGCAACTAAAAATTTATTACCTTTTTACTTGAAAAATAATTAATAAAACAAAATATTTAATATTAACAAACATATTCTTAATAAAAGGTTATAAAAACTAAGTAAAATGCTTATAAAAACAACATTAAAATAATTTTTTACAACAAAAATCATACATAAGAAATATATACTTAATTTGCATATTGAAATAATTTATAGTAAATGACTATTTTTTCTTTTTTAAAAAATACCTAAGAAAACTAAACGCGACCGTTTCTACAGATTTTCTTGGGGAAAATATTGATTTTTTAGTAAAATACTATATAATTAAAAAAATAAGGTCCAAGTGGTGGAATGGTAGACACAATGGTCTCAAAAACCATCGGTTAATCCGTATCGGTTCGAGTCCGATCTTGGGCACCATTAATTTTAGAAAGAATTTTTGTTATGAAAATAATTAATTCAATAGATAATTCATTAATTAAGGATTTAGTCAAGTTAAAAGAGAGCAAGTATCGTAAAGAAAAGGAACAGTTTCTTATTGAAGGGTTTCACTTAATTGAAGAGGCTAAGAAACAAAATAAGTTATTAATGATTTTAACAACACAAGATATTGCTAATAAAATAGAAGATTTTAGTAATATAATTGTTGTTAATGAGCAAATTATTAAAAAAATATCTACAACTGTTAACCCACAACCAATTATTGGTGTTTGTAGTTTTTTAGATAACTATGAAGTTGATAAAAATTTAGTTGTCATGTTAGATAAGATTCAAGATCCGACTAATTTAGGAAACATCATTCGTAGTTGTGTTGCCTTTAATGTTCAAACATTATATATTAGTAATGATAGTGTTGATATTTATAATGATAAAGTAATTCGGACTTCAATGGGGGCGATATTTCATTTAAATATTATTAAAACTAATTTGGAACTTATTATTGCTAGTGTAAAAGATAAAGGTTTTAAAGTTTATGGTACAGTATTTAAAGAAGCTAATAATCGTTTGCGAGATGTAAAATTTAATAGTCAAGTAGCATTATTATTTGGTAATGAGGGTAAAGGAATAAATCCTCATTTATGACCATTGATTGATGATAATTTTTATATTCCAACATCAAATGGAGTAGAATCTTTGAATGTTGCTAATGCTTTAACTATTAGTCTTTATGAAATAATGAATCAAAATTAATGTAACTTTTTTAGTTGCATTTTTTTATGTCTTAGAGAGGAACTTATTAAATAAAAATGGTTAAGAAGATAGCATATGGTTGTTATTGCTACCACGATATATAAATTAAATGTTTAATTAAAAAAATAAAAATTTTAAAATAATAAACTAATAATGAAATAATGTTTCAAAGAAAAAAGTTTTTTTCACTTTATAGCGTATTAAAATAAAGTTGGCTTTAAGATATTTAATTAGTTAGTAAGGAAAGAAGGAATGTTAAGGTGAAAAAAATATTAATTATTGGTTCGGGAATTGTTGGTCTTGAACTTGCAAAGGAATTATTAGCACAATCTAATAATAAAATAACAATTATTGAAAAAAATCAAGATGTTTGTTCCGAAACATCAATTTTAAATTCAAATATTATTCATATGGGTTTTGACGCAACACCAGGAACTTTAAAAGCAATTTTGGGAATGCAAGGTCATAATATTTGAAAAAAAAGATATTTGGCGGATAAAAAAGCTAATAATGAGATTATAAAATATGCTCCTTCACAAGTATTGGGTTTTAATGAAGATGATGTTAAAATATTAGATCGGCTTTTAAAGCAAGGAATTGTTAATGGTATTAATAGTAATTTGTTAACATTAAATGCAAATTCATCTAGTAATAAAAATGTTAGCAAATATTTATTAGGCGTTGATTCTTATATTTTAAATGTTAAGAAATATGTAACGCTATTGCTTAAACAATGAGAAAATAATGATCGCATTAAAATTATTAAAAATTGTAGTTTTGTGGCATTAACAACTAAATTATTTTTTGATGGTCATAAAGATGTTATCCCATCTGATTTTGATTTAATTATTAATTGTGCTGGTCATGGGGCTCAGTTTAATATTGAAGAAACAAAAAACTTTAGTTTGTCATTAAGAAAAGGTCAGTATTTAGTTTGTGAAAATGAAGATAATATTGATGTGATATATTTTTTACCACCAACTAGTTTAGGAAAGGGGATATTAGTTGCTCCAAGCTTTGATAATAAAATAATTATTGGTCCAACAGCAGAAAATCATAATGATTATCATAATCACAATACAATTGTTTTAAAAACAGAAACTATTCAGGAATTAATTGCAACAGGGAAAAAAATAAAACCTGATTTAAATTTTAACATTACGAGTATGTTTGCTGGTTCAAGGTCAATTGAAGCAAAAAATGATTTTCATATTGAATGGGGTTCTGAAAAATGAATTAATGTTGTTGGTATATCTAGTCCTGGTTTAAGTGCAAGTCCGGCGATTGCTAAATATGTTGTTAATATGATTCAAGAAAAAGAATTAAAAAATAAAAATTAATAAAAATTAATAAAGATTATTAAGGATGGTAATAAAAAATATGAAAATTTGATTTGCAAAAATGTTTGCGTTTATGAAACCAGCAAAAGCAAAAGAACAATTAACTGAAGATTTTTTAATTAAAAAATATTTTAAATCTCATCAAGAGCGAGTATTTTGAATAGCAATAATATCATATATATTATATTATTTTATTAGAAGACAATGAAGTGTTGCTGGAAGTGATTTAATTAATAATGGTTTAATGACGAAAGATATTTATTCATTAGTTGGTATGGCAATGGGACTTAGTTATGGAGTTTCTAAATTTGTAATGGGTTCTGTTGGTGATCGTAGTAATGCGCGCTGACTCTTAGGAATCGGTTTAATTTTGTCATCATTAATGAATTTTGTAATGGGATGAACGGTTGGTATTAATATTACTAATATTGTATTAATGATGAGTTCAATGGCTTTAATTGGTTGATTTCAAGGAATGGGATGACCGGCTAGCGCTAGAAGTATGACTAATTGGTTTATTCCGAAAGAAAAACAAATGCGGATGACTTTCTGGAATACATCGCATAATTTTGGAACAGCAATAATTGCGATAATAATTATAATATCGCATTCATTATTAGAAGAATATATTGGTATTGCAGGTTACTTTATTTTGCCTAGTGCTATTGCTTTAGTTGGGGGAATATTAATTTGTATATTTATGAAAGACCGCCCAGAAAGTTTAGGTTTGTTATCAGTTGAAGAACATTATAAAAAGTATTACCCTGAAAAATTAGATATTGAAGTTAAAAAATTTGTTAGTGCTAATGGTAATAAAAATAAGCTTGTTGAAAAAACTTGATTTTATTATTTTAAAAAATATGTTTTATTAAATAAAAATTTGTGAATTATTGCTTTTGCTAATTTATTTATATATGTATTAAGAAATGGTGTTTCTGATTGAACATTAACTTTCTTTAAAGAACAGCATAATTTTGATGTTAAAAATCAAGGTAAATGATTATGAAGTATTTTTGAATGAATGGCAGTTCCAGGAACGATATTAATGGGATTTACTGCTAAAACATTATTTAAAGGAAGATTAACACCGATTATGATAGCAGCAATTGCTATTACGACATTATCAATTGTTGGTTTATGACAAGCTCAATATCAAAGTATTTGACAAATTGCTCTCTTTATGGGAATTGCTGGTTTTTGTATTTATGGTCCAGTTGCGTTTATTGGGATGCAAGCGATGGATTTATCAAATAAAAGAGTTGTAGCGACAGCTGCTGGTTTTACGGGGATATTTGGTTATTTTGGTGATGCTGTGATATCTAAAGTTGTTATTGGTTCGGGATTACAAAGTTTAAGCAATCGTTGGGATGCAACCTTTATATTTTTAATAGTTTGTGGTGTAAGTGCTTGTATATTATTATCATTAGTATGAAATAAATCGTATCACGATAATGAAAATGAATAGAATTTATAGTTATTATAATTAGATTTAATATTTACTTGTGATAAAAGAAAGATAAAAAAAGAAATTATATTTTAAATATAATTTCTTTTTTTATTAGGGTTTACATAGAATTTGTTATAATTAAACAAGTTATTATATGATAGTAGGGTGAAGTAAATGACAGAACAACAATTACAGGAATTATTAGTGCAAGCAAAAAAGGAAGTTAATGAATGTCAAGATTTAGACCTTTTACAAACTTTAAAAATAAAATATTTAGGTAAAAAATCGCAATTAGCTACTTTGTTAGGAACAATGCATAATTTAAAAAATGAAGCAAGAATTGCTTTAGGAAGGATGATTAATGTTTTTAAAAAGGAAATAATTAGTTTATTTGAAACTCAAGAAAAATTTTTAAAGGAAAAAAATTTGGCATTAGAATTAAAATCAGAAACAATTGATGTTAGTTTACCAGTGAATAGTTTTTTGATTGCTAATCGTCATCCTTTAAATTTAATTATTTGTGAGATTAGTGAAATTTTTGAACAGTTAGGGTATGAAATTGTGCAAGGACAGGAAGTAGATACTGATGAATATAACTTTGAAAGGTTAAATTTAGCTAAAAATCATCCAGCTCGTGAGATGCAAGATTCATTTTATTTAGATAGTAATTATTTGTTAAGAACACATTGTACTAATGTTACGGCTCGTTATTTAGAAAAATATAAAGATGCTTCTTTACCGTTAGCTATTGTTTCTATTGGTAATGTTTATCGTCGTGATGATGATGATGCTACGCATAGTCATCAGTTTATGCAAATTGATGGTTTTTTAGTTGCACCAAATATTTCCTTTGCTAACTTGAAATGAACTTTAAATTATTTAATTAAACGCTTATTTAACGAAGAAAGTAAAATGCGCTTGCGCCCCAGTTATTTTCCTTTTACGGAACCATCAGTTGAGGTGGATGTAAGTTGTACTAAGTGTGCTGGTATTGGATGTAGTATTTGTAAACATACAGGGTGATTAGAAATTTTAGGTGCTGGAATGATTAGTCCGAATGTTTTTATTAAAAATAATCTTGTTGCTTCTTTACAAGGTTTTGCTTTTGGTATTGGTATTGAGCGGATTGCAATGTTAAAATATGGTATTGAAGATATTCGTCATTTTTATAAGAATGATTATCGTTTTTTAAAGCAATTTAGAAATTTTTAGAATAATAGGAGCGTATATATGATTTTTACCCGTAAATTTTTAAATGAATATGTTGATTTAAAAAATATTAGTAATGAAGATATTGAACAAGCATTAAATGATAGTGGTTTTGAAGTTGAAAGAGTTTTTAGTTTTGATACTTTAAATACTAATATTGTTATTGGGAAAGTATTATCAAAAGTTAAACTTGCTAATTTTGATAAGTTATCGTATTGTATGGTTGATATTAATGAAGAGTTACCGATTCCTGTTGTTTGTGGTGCTAATAATGTTGAAGAAAATCGTTTTGTTATTTTTGCTAAAATTGGTGCTCATTTAGCCAATGGCATGATTATTGAAGAAAGAATGATTGCTAATAAGCCTTCATTAGGAATGATTTGTTCGTTACAAGAATTAGGAATCCCTAAGGAAGTTTTAGCTAATCAAGATGCTGTTGGGGTTTATTTATTTCCTGAGGATGTTAATTATCCATTAGGTAATACTAATCCTTTAAGTTATATTTTTGAAAATGATACTGCTTTTGTTATTAATTTGACCTATAATCGTAGTGACTGTTTAAGTGCTTATGAATTAGCTCGCGAGATAGCAGCATTCTTTAAATTGCCTTTAAAATCGTTAATAACTGATGATTTTTCTCATTTAGGAAATTTAGTTAATGATAAGTTATCATTAGACATTAAAATTGATAATAATCTTGTTAAAGCGATGAAAAATGTTACGGTGTTAATTGATAGTAGTGTCGTTACGCCAAAGTGATTATTTTCAAGACTTTGTTATGCTAATATTCGTCCAAATAATTTAATTCAAGATTTACTAAATTATGTTTCTTGAGAAACCGGACAACCATTAGTAGGTTATGATTTTTCAAAAATTAATAGTGAAATATCAATTCAAAAAGCGATGGCAGAAACGAAAGTTAATGACCAAGAGATATCTTTACAAGATTTTGTCATTGCTGGTGATGATATTATTGAAGTGTTAGGTGTTATGACTAACAAGAAATATGAAATTATTAATGCAACTAAACAATTTGTAGTTTTAGCATTACATTTAAATGAGAAGCAGATGTATGAGCAAAAGAAAAGATATTTATCATTACTTAATGCTAATAATTTATTACGATGGTCAAAACCATCAAATGGGCATAATTTAGAAATTGCTATCCAAAGGTTTTTAGAGTTATTAACATCAATTGTAGCTATTAAACAAGTATCACCAATAATTAATAATAAAGTGTTAGCGATAAAAAATGTAACGATAAAAACATCATTAAAAATTCAGAAAAGTATTTTAGGCATTAGTGATTTAACAAAAAAAGATATTATTGAATTTTTAAAACCGTTAGGGTTTTTAATTTCGGAATCGGGTATTAATGATGATTTAGTAATTACTGTCCCTAAGTATCGTCTTGATATTATGAATGAGGCTGATATTAGTGAGGAAATTGCTCGTAGATATGGTTATAACAATATTCCTAATATAATGCCATTATTTATACCATTAACTAAAGAAAAAAATTGAAGTAAATATATTTTAGAAACAATTATTAGTTATTTATTAAATCAAAATATTTTTGAAACAAAAACTTATAATTTAGAGTCAAGTATTAATTTAAATCGTTTTAATTTTTTTAATGTTACAAAACCTGTTAAGGTATTACAACCAATGTCGTTAAATCATCAGTATTTAAGAACTAATTTAGTAAATTCGTTGTTAACGATAGCCCAATATAATAATTTCCGAAAAATTAATGATATTAAAATTTATAGTTATGAAGATATTTATGATGATTTAAAATTTCATCATCAACAATTATCAATTTTATTGCAAGGTAAATGAATGGATATTCCTTATTTATCACAAGCAATTACTGTTGATTTCATTAATACTAAGGGATTATTGCAAGGAATATTGCGGAAATTAAACTTTAATGATCAAGATATTCAGTATGTTCCTTCAACATACGATGATTTGCATCCGCATTTACAAGCTAATGTTGTAATAAAAAATCAGCAAATTGCGATAATTGGTAAAGTGCATCCAAAAATTCAACAAGAATTAGATTTTAAAGATGATAATTTTATTATTTCATTAAATATGACATTAATTAATGAACTTTTTAAAGGCGATATTAAATATCAGACAATTATTAGAAATATGTTTTCTTGATTTGATTTGTCGCTTTTAGTTAATAAAGATACAAACTATGATAGTATTATTAAGCCATTGTTAAATATTAGTAATAGGTTAGTTGATTTGCAACTTATTAATGAGTATGAAAATGTTGATAAACTTGGTCAAGATAAAAAATCTTGAACTTTACGATTATTTTTTAATGATGCAAGAAAACAACTTACTGATGAAGATTTAAAAGAGCAGTATGATTTATTTTTAAAAGCAATGAAAGATTTAAAAGTTATGGTGCGTTAATCGTTATTTATTAACTAGAAAGGTATAAAAATGAAAACAATAATTAATGATAATTTTAAAAATGATGATGAATTACAATTAACAAAAAGAGAAATAGTAATTCGTAATTATAATCCTTGAAAAGCAATATTTTTTATGTGCTTGCCAACCGTTATAATTATGATTATTATGTCAACATATAATTTGATTGATAAGTTTTTAGCATTACAATTTGCTGATAGTTATGTTATTAGTACATTTTTAGAAAATAATCCTTTAATTGAACAAAATAATTTGCAAATGTTAGCTCGAAATATTATTAATGTTGCAACCCAATATTCTTCTTCAACAATTGGTTTATTGACAGCTTTTAGTTTATTTATTGCTATTGGGACATCAACAAGGTTTGGTATTGCTTATGGGGAAAGAAATAATCCATTAATATCGCGAACTATTGGTAATGGAATTTCTTTAATGATTATTGTTGCTATTGTTTTAACACCAATTTTAGTATTTACTAATGAACCGCTAATTGCTTTGCAATCAAAAAATTCGCAAATGACAAATCCTGAAGTATATAAAATTACTTTGCAGTTGGCAGTTGGTTATACGAAGTGGTTTATTTTCTTTTTATTTTTTGTATTACTAAGTAATTTTTTAATTAATTTATTAAGATCTGAAGGTCAAGGTTTTTGAGCAACAATTATTATTTTTACTTCAGTAATTGTTAATGTTGTTTTAGATATTGTATTAATGGTTTATGGTAAATTAGGATTAGAAGGGGCAGCGATTGCGACAGTTATTTCGTGACTTTGAAATATTATTTTTGCATTATTAGTTATCTATTTAGATCCGAAATCAAAGTTAAAAATTTATTGAGAAGATTTGAAAATTGAAAAAACGATTTTATATAATATTATTGCTATCGGAATGACACCATTATTTATTAATATTTCAGTTGCTGTTACATCAGCACTATCTAATTTTTTTGTTTCAATGTTAAGTAGTGAATTACCTCGGCCGGGTTTTACTGTTCCATGAGTTGTGCAATTATTTGCTGGGATTGCGCCATGAATTGCGTTAACTGATTCTCCTTTAATTGGTGTTAGTCAAGGCGGAAGGGCATTATTATCTTATTCTTATGGTGCTAAAGATTATCAAAGGATTTGGGATATTCTTAAAAGGATAATTTTAGTGCAATTTTTAATATTAATAATTACCGAATTAATTATTGGTATTTTTGGTAATGAAATGTTAAGTCTATTTATTTCTAATGTTGATACGACTTATCGGTGATATTTCTTGTTAAGTTATTTAGTTTATCCAACAGTTGTTGTGCCATATGTTGGGATTATTTTTTATCAATCAATTAGTCGTCCTAAGATGTCATTATTTTTTTCGGCGCTTCGTTCAATAATTGTTTTTATACCTTGTATTATTATTGGTTATTTCGTTGCTTTGGTAACTAAAAATGCTCATTATTATTTTTTATTTTTAGGTTTGGTAGCACCAATTTCAGCTTTGATATCAATCCCAATATTAATTATGACTTGAAAAAAATATCGTTCTTATTTAAAATTAAATAGTGCAAAAAAAGTGAGGAAGAGTAGTGGAATATTCACAAAGTTATTTAAAAAATAATCCAGTTATTAATTTGGATAATGTTATTACGATTAATCCCGAAGTGATAAGAGCTAGTAATAGTCATATTAAAGAAGTTAATTATGCGCATCTTAAAGGGACAATAATTTATAACTCACAAGTTAATTCATTAATTATTGATGTGCAAGTGACAGTAAGGATAACATTATTGTGTGCTTTAAGTTTACAACCTTTTAGTTGAACTAATGAATGAAATTGAAAGGATGAGTATGGTTTTGATTACTTTAATTGTAATTTAAACTATATTAATGAAAAAATATTTTATTTAGATAAGTATTTGTGAGATGAAATATTTGCAATAACTCCTATCAATTTAACAGTAAAAGATGTTAAAATATGTAAGAAAGGTAAAAAATGACAATTTATTACTGAAAAAGAAGTTTATAATTCTTTAGAACAAGATAGTCGTTGAATGCCCTTAAAAAAATTGAAATTAGAAAGTATTAAGGAGGATAAATAATGGCAGTTCCGTTTCGACGTATATCAAAAACAAGAAAAGCGAAAAGAAGAACACATTTTAAGTTATGACATCCAACATTAGTTAGTTGTACTAATTGTGGTGCAAATATTAAGCCCCATCGTGTTTGTAAAGAATGTGGTTATTACAAAGGCAAAGAAGCAGTTAAAATTGGTGAGTAAAATTTGTATTTAATTTCAAATGATAAAAAAAGAGCATTGCTTATAATAGCAGTGCTTTTTTTAAAATTTTTAATAAATTGTGTTAAATTTTATTGAAAAACTTGTTAATTAGGAATATAATGTGTTTACTAGTGGGAGAAAGTGGGTTATAATATGCTGTTAGGACAATTTAAACATAGTCTTGATGATAAAGGCAGAATTATAGTTCCGACACGCTTTCGTAGTAAACTAGGTGAACAAGTAGTCATTTCTAAAGGCTTTGATGGTTGTTTAGTATTAAGAGCGTATGATGTGTTTATTAAATGACAAGAGCAAATTTTATTAAGTTCAGAAGGTTTAAAGGATAGTCGTATCTTACAACGACAAATTTTTGCTAATTCTTTAGAACTTAATATTGATAAAGTTGGAAGAATTAATCTTCCGGCAAATTTATTAATATTAGCTAATATTAAGAAAGAAGTTATGATTATTGGACTTGCTAATAAAATAGAAATTTGAGACATTAAGGCCTGAGAAAATTATTTAGTAAATGCTGAAAATAATTTAGAACAATCTGCTCAAAATTTAATAATGAATATTGAGGAGAAAAATTAATGTTAAAACATAAACCAGTTTTATTGTCAGAAACCATAGACTTATTAAATATTAAATCTGATGGTATTTATGTGGATTGTACTTTAGGAAGGGCAGGACATAGTGAGAAAATTTTAGAAAAGTTAACAACTGGAAAATTATATTGTTTAGAACAAGATAAACAAGCAATTGTTGATGCTAAAGTAATATTAAATAAATTTCATAATTATGAAATTATTGCCACTAATTTTCGTCATTTAAAGAAAGAATTACAATTAAGAAATATTTTACAAGTTGATGGTATTATTTATGATTTAGGAGTATCATCACCACAATTAGATGAAGCAGAGCGAGGATTTAGTTATCATCAAGATGGTCCTTTAGATATGCGAATGGATCAAAATCAAACGCTATCGGCAGAAGTTATTGTTAATAATTGAAGTTTTGAAGATATTGTTAATATTTTATGAATTTATGGTGAAGAAAAGTTTGCAAGAACAATAGCTCGTGCTATTGTAAAATATCGTGAAAATAGTAAAATTATAACAACATTACAACTTGTTGATATTGTTAAGAGTGCCTTACCAATGAAAATTTTAAAAAAGGCTAAACATCCAGCCAGAAAGACATTTCAAGCATTAAGAATTGCCGTTAATGATGAATTAGATAGTTTGCGAGTTTCGTTAAAGCAATCTTTGCAACTATTAAAATCAAAAGGGGTGCTTGTGGTTATTAGTTTTCATTCTTTGGAAGATCGGATTGTTAAAACATTATTTAAAGAACAAGTAGTTCCTAAATTTGATCCATTATTATCTAAATTACCAATCTCAATCAAATGGGACCCTAGTTTTGAATTATTAACTAAAAAAGCTGTTTCGCCTTGTGAGCAAGAAATTCAAGAAAATTCTCGTGCTCGTAGTGCTAAATTAAGGGCAATCAGAAAAATTTAAGGAAGGTATTGTTAGTGATTAATCAAGAGCTTTATGCAGTTATTGAAATAGATACTAAACGCATTAAATTTATGGTTTTTAGTTATCATAAATCACAGTTTAATGTTTTGTTTAATCATATGCAAAATGGTAATTTTTGTGATAATGGTGTTGTATTAGAACCTAAAATTGTCGGTAAACTTATTAATATGATGGTTAAAAAGGTTAATTTGCAATTAGCAATTCAAATTAAACGCGTGGCTTTGAATTTAGTAAGTAATGGTTTAACTATTCGTCAGGGACAAGCAATAATTGAAATTAATCGCAAACAACATCGGATTACTAATGAAGATATTAGTAATTTGATTGCAATGAGTAAAAATATTTCTCTTGCTAATGATGAAGTTATTTGTTTGACACGACCATATAAATTTATTGTTAATGGGCAGAAAAAGCTACCATACCCGCCAATTGATGAGTTAGCAACAAGTGTTGCGGTTAATTCGTTAGTCTATACAATTAAAAAAGAAGTTTATAATTCACATTTAGAAGCAATAAATTATAGTAAGTTAGAGTTGTTATCTTTAGTTTTAATGCCTTTTTGTCATGCTTGAGCAACAGTTTCTCGCAAAGAATTACAAGAGGGAGCAATTATTATTGATTGAAATTATGATAATACGCAAGTAAGTATTTTTGCTAAAGAAACACTGTATGATTTAAATATTATTGATTATGGGTTTAAAAATCTTATTGCTGATTTACAATATGCTTTGCAATGTCCATGAGATGTTGCTGAAGACTATTTACATAAAATTATTAATATTGATAATAATTTTTTGGATAATAAGATTATTTACTCTAAATATGATTATGAGAAAAAGAAATATTTGGAGTATAGTCATCAAACATTAAAAAATATTATTATTAGTCGTGTTGAGGCAGTTTTAATTAAAATTACGGAGCATTTGGCACATATTTTGAAAGCGAGAAATTTGCCAATTGTGTTTTTGGGTGAAGTAATGAAGATTGCTGGTTTTGTTAATTATATTAATAAAAATAGTAATTTAGCATCATTACGGTTTTATAATTCTAATATTATTGGTGCTAATGATGAAATTTGGTCAGGACTTATTGGTAATGCTTATTATCAACACTTATTAAACAAAAATACTATTGAAAAAGTATTTTCAATTGATAGAATAAGTAGAGAACCACAATATCCGAACATACCTAAGAATCATAAGTTAGATTATGTTCATAAGTATTAGTAATATTTGCCGGTTTAATTCATAAAGAGGAGATGAAGAGAAATGAATAATGATACTCAACTAGAACAATATGATCAAGTAGCTCATATTAAAGTAATTGGTGTTGGTGGAGCTGGAAACAATGCTGTTAATCGCATGATCGAGGCAGGAGTTCAAGGTGTTGATTTCATTGTTGCAAATACTGATGCTCAAGTATTAAGCGTTTCTAAAGCTCGTGAAAAGATTATTTTAGGCAAACAATTAACTAAAGGTTTAGGAGCAGGTGCTAATCCAGAAATTGGTAAGCAAGCAGCAATTGAAACTGAACCGGAAATTAAAAAGATGTTAGAAAATTCTGATATGGTTTTTATTGCCGCTGGGATGGGTGGTGGAACTGGTACGGGAGCGGCACCAATTATTGCCCGAATTGCTAAAGATTTGGGTGCTTTAACAATTGCTATTGTTACAAGACCATTTACTTTTGAAGGTCGTTTAAGAAGTTCTTATGCTGTTCAAGGTATTGAAGAATTAAGAAAGCATGTTGATTCATTAATAATTATTTCTAATGATAAGTTATTGCAAGTAATTGGTGGTGTGCCTTTAACAGAATCATTTAATGAAACTGATAATATTTTACGACAAGGAGTACAAACAATTACTGATTTAATTGCTGTTCCCGCGTTAATTAATTTAGATTTTGCTGATGTTAAAACAGTCATTGAAAGTAAAGGTAGTGCTTTATTTGGTATTGGTATTGGCACTGGTGAAAATAAAGCTATTGAAGCTGCTAATAAAGCGATTTCTTCACCATTATTGGAAGCATCAATTAAAGGAGCTCAAAATGCGATTGTGAATGTTACAGGTGGTAATACTATGTCATTATTTGATGCTAATGATGCTGTTGATATTGTTCGTCAAGCTGCTGGTAGTGAAGTAAATATTATTTTTGGTGTTGCTGTGAACGAACATCTCGATGATGAGATGATTGTTACGGTTATTGCTACTGGTTTTGATGAAAGACAAATTGAGAAAGCTAATCCTCAGGTTATTGAAGAAGCCCGATTAAAAAGATTTCGCCCCGTAGGAGCAGAAAATTTGTCTAATTTTGGTTATGAAAATGATCAGTTGCAAGAACGAAGTGTTATTTATAAACCGCAAAGAGTTGGTAATTTTAAACCATCACCAGATGGTTTACAAGAGGAATTAAGTAATGATGATGATTTACCACCATTTTTAAGAGGGCGATAATGATGTTCAAAAGAAGACAAAAAAAATCAGCAATATTGGTTCAAAATGATGACAGTCAATCTAATCCAGTATTGTCACAGTTACATTCAACAATGAGGCTTCAAGATAATGATTTAAGTCCTACTGTGCAGTCATTAGCAGTTGATGAGAATTTAACAAAACCATTATTAGAATATGAATTAGAAGCTTATGCTCAAGTTGTTGCTTTAGCAGACCGTTTAGTTGCTGGTGAAAATTTAATTGTTAATGTTGCAAATTTATCACCAATTGATCGCAAACGCACTTTAGAGTTTTTAGGTGGTGTTATTTATACTTTGCAAGGTAAAGCTCAAAAAATTGATGCTTGTGCTTATGTTTTTATTAGTAATGAAAATTTTTAATAGTTATTATTTTAGCGATCAGAGATTTTTATGTAAAATAAATATTTAATAGACATAATTGGTGTCTATTTTTTATGTTATGATTTTAATAGGTGATGAATATGAATTATTCCAGAGATTATATATTGAATGAGAAACAAATGGTGATTGATAAATTAAAACAAGAAAATAATATTTTAAAACAACGAATTTATACTTTAGAAAAATATATTAATGATTTGCAAAGAAATTTGCATATTAAACAAAATGAAATTATTAATAATGCTAATCAAAATGCTAATGTTATTATTGCTAAAGCCATTAATATTGCTTATAACTTTAAAATTGAATTAGAACAATTATGGTTAGATTTAGAAAGTAAACAAACTGATCCGGTGATGGTTTTAAAATTAATTGATAACTTTTTAGAAAAACATCAACAAACATTTTTAGTAAATGCTAATGAATCGCATCGCGTTTTTCAAGATTTAGAGGCATCTTTACAATTAGTTAAAAATAATTCATAATTTTAACAATTTTTATTGCATAATTGATTAATATTAAGTTATGGTATTGTAACTTAAAAGCAAAAATAACAAGTTTATATAAGATTTTGTTATTTTTTTATTTTGTTTATAAATTTAAATTAGAGAGGATATTAAAAAATGAATGAAAATATTTTTATAATTTTTATTGCCAAAAGAATCATAAAGGTTCCTGAAATGATATCACAAATAATAAAAATAAATACTAAAATACAATTTGATGAACTTTATAATTTGCTGATTGCAAATGAAACTAAAAATAAATTGCAAAAGTTTATTACTAGATTTTCTAAAGAAAAAGGTTTGGAATGCCAACAAGACTTTAATAGTTTTATTATTTCATTAGTAGAATATAAAAAAAAATCAGCAGATTTTAAAATTATTGCTACTACAAATCGCATTTATAAAATTTTAAAATTAGATAAAATTTCTTTATTTGATGATTTCCCTAAGATTATTAATGAAAAATTGTTAGGGTGAAGGTTTAAAAATAATAAATCTGCAATCGAATCCTTAAAAATAATTTTAGAATTAGGTGCTAATATTAATATTAAAAATAGTTTGGGTGAGACCCCATTACATCGAGCTAAAAATTTTGCTAATATTAAAATTTTAATTGCATATGGTGCTGATATTAATGCTGTCAATAATAAAGGCATTAGACCAATTCAGAAAACTAGGAATTCTGATATTATTAGGTTATTAAGACAAAATGGTGCTAATTCTAATATTGACAATAATTTAATAATAAAATCAATTCCTAAAATTAAGAATGCTGATATTATTAAATTATTAATCGGTAATGGTGTTAATCCTAATGGTGCTGCTATTAAATTATTACTAGAAAATTGTACTGATGTTAATCCTGATGTTATTAAATTATTACTAGAAAATTGTACTGATGTTAATCTTGATGTTATTAAATTATTACTAGGAAGTTATCCTAATGTTAATGCACAAGATAGTTTTGGTAATACTTTACTGCATTATGCTAACAATATTACTGTTGTTAAAATGTTATTATTTCGTGATGCTAATACTAATATTGAGAATTTTGAAGGCAAAACGCCGTTAGATCTTGCAACTGGTGAAAAGTATAATCTGTTGTTAAAATGTGGTGGTAAATATGGCAGTTTTTCAAAATTAAAAGCGGTTAATTCGCAAGATAGTGAATTAATTGATTTTAATAATATTTTTCATTATGAGAGTAGTGCATTGGAACAACAAAAATGAGATGAATTTTTAAAGGATATTACAACATCACAACAACAAAATAATGATACTGAGGATTTGGTTAATGATGGTTTTGTCATTAAACAATCACAATTAGTAGAACAACAAAAATGAAATGAATTTTTAAAGGATATTATAGGACAAGATTCCAAATAACGAAACAGTTTGAATTAAAATACCACAAGTGTTGGAACGATAAAATGTTTGTAATTAAGTTCATTCAAACGGATTAATTTTCTTAATAATATTTTTAAATAAAATATTGCTAAAAAATGATAAAAAATGTAAAATAAATAATAATACTTAGATAAATATATTTATTTGGGAGGATAAAAAATGGCAAAAATTTTAAAGTTGTTAAGCAACATAACAATTATTGCTATCGCTGGTAGTACAGTAGAACTTGCAGAAATAGATATTATCTTTAATTATTGTTCATTAATCAGAAGAAGTATGAGTAAAGTTTTATTAAAAATAAGTAGTAATTTAGTTAAAATTTTTTCTACTAAAAAACAAGCAAAAAAATCTAACAAATTAATTTTAAATAAAATAATTGTTACAATGAATTTGTTGTTCTTAACATCAAAAAGTAGTTGTCAACAAATATTACTGGCTCACCAATCAGAATCAATAACAACAACTGAAGAAGCGACGGTTGCCAGTGATAAATTTAAAAATGAAAGTCAAGATTAACATAAATAAGGAGTTTAAATAAATGCGAATTATATTATCAGGAGTCGTGGGGGCTGGCAAATCAACTATTAGTGAAAAATTATCAAAAAGATATGCCGATTATTTATTAATGAATGAGCCAGTAAAGGAAAATCCATATTTGGATGAATATTATCGCAATCCGCAACAAACAGCTTTTAAAATGCAAGTATATATGTTAATGGCACGAAGTCAGCAATTAAAATTAACTAAGGGTAAAACAAATGTAATTTTTGATCGTAGTGTGATGGAAGATGTTATTTTTGTTGAAGTGTTAAAAGACTTACAACTTATTAATGATATTGATTATCAAGTTTATTGTGACTTTTATCACAATGTGGTTTTAGAAAGTATTTATTTAGATAATTTAATTACTCCGGACTTAATTGTTTTTTTACGCGTGTCTTCAGCAACGGCGATTCAGCGCATAAAAGTTCGTGGCCGAACTAGTGAATTATTAGTAGATGAAAATTATTGAGTTTTATTAAATGAGAAGTATGAACAATGATATGAAAAATATAAAACTAAGTTTAATTTTTTAGTTATTGAAAGTGATGATAAGTCAATTGATGAAATAACTAATATTATTATTAGTAAATTAAAATAAAAAATAAATCATTAAGTAGAAGATAATAAATATTTACGGGCGCATAAAGTTTTGTTAGGTGGGTAAAGATTTGAATAATTTTGAAAGAAAAGCAACTAAAAATTTATTACCTTTTTACTTGAAAAATAATTAATAAAACAAAATATTTAATATTAACAAACATATTCTTAATAAAAGGTTATAAAAACTAAGTAAAATGCTTATAAAAACAACATTAAAATAATTTTTTACAACAAAAATCATACATAAGAAATATATACTTAATTTGCATATTGAAATAATTTATAGTAAATGACTATTTTTTCTTTTTTAAAAAATACCTAAGAAAACTAAACGCGACCAATATTTACCTTCTACTTTTTGTTATTTTAGGTTAGTGTTATAATTTATTGTGAAATGATTATCTAATGATTGCTTAGTTGTGCACGATAAATTCATTTAGGGAAGGTTTTAATGTCGCTAATAAATGTGATATTATTGTTTCAGTTGTTAGACATTTTGTCGTCAATAAACTAGATTTTGGATGTTTATTAAGGTTAGTAAGAGAATTTCTTAAAAAAAGGAGAATTGTAGATGCGTGATTGAAAAAGTACTTTGTTAATGCCACAAACTATGTTTGAAATGCGAGCTAATTTAAAAGATAAAGAACTGCATTATCAGCAAAAGTGGCAAAAAGAACAATTATGGTCACAAATTTTATTGAAAAATGAATTTGGTAAAAAGTTTATTTTACATGATGGACCACCTTATGCTAATGGTAGTATTCATGTTGGTCATGCTTTGAATAAAATTTTAAAAGATATTATTGTGCGAAATCGTAGTTTTAATGGTTATTATGCACCATTATTATTTGGTTGAGATACACATGGATTACCAATTGAAACCGCAGTTACTAAGTTAAATATTGAGTGAAAAAAATCAGATCCAGTTTTATTTCGTAATAAGTGTTATGAATATGCTCAAGAGCAAATAGCAATTCAAAAGCAACAATTTGCTCGTTTAGGGTTATTAAATATTCCTAATGATGAATATATTACTTGTGTTCCCACATATGAAGGTTATCAAATTGATTTTTTAATAATGATGATTGAACAAAAGCTTATTTATCGGGGATTAAAACCTGTATATTGGTCACCAAGTAGTCAGACAGCGTTAGCTGAAGCAGAAGTAGAATATATGGAAAAGACATCACCAAGTATTTTTATTGCTTGTGATTTGAAAGCTGGTAATGGTGTTTTAGATAATGATGTACGATTAGTAGTATGAACGACAACACCGTGAACGTTAACTAGTAATCAATTTATTGCTGTTGGTAAAGATATTGAATATGTTGTTATTAACTCCAACCAAGGTAAATTGGTCGTTGCTAAGGAATTATTAGCAAAAGTTAGTGAACAATGTCAGTTATTAGATGTTAAAGTTATTAAACAATTAATTGGAGCTAATTTAGTTGGTATTACTTATTTTCATCCGTTATATAGCAATATTATTAATAAAGTAGTTTTAGGACATCATATTACTTTAACTGAGGGGACAGCATTAGTTCATACTGCTTGTGGTTTTGGCGTTGATGATTTTATTATTGGTCAACAAAATAATACTGCTCCAATTGTTAGTGTTGATGATGCTGGTTATTTTACTGATATAATTAATGATGAACAATTATATGGTAAATTTTATGAAGATACTAATAAAATTATTACTACCAGATTAAAAGCTGACAATAGATTATTAGCTTTATCTTTTATTAAGCATTCTTATCCTCATGATTGAAGGACTAAAAAGCCAATTATTTATCGTGCAACTGAACAATGGTTTGTTGCTATTAGTGCGATTAAATCACAATTATTGGAACAAATTAATCAAGTTAAATATTTACCAGTTTGAGGGCAAGAAAGAATGCGTCAGATGATTATGCATCGTGATGATTGATGTATTTCGCGTCAAAGATTATGGGGAGTACCGATTACTATTTTATATGGTGAAGATAATGAACCGATTTATGATGTGGCATTAATTAAACATTTTCGTGATTTAATTGCGCAATATGGAACAGCAATTTGATGAAGTTGATCATTAGATAAGTTATTGCCAAAAAATTATGTGCATCATCAAGCCCCTAATGGTAAGTTTCGTAAAGAAACTGATATTATGGATGTTTGATTTGATAGTGGAATTTCGCATTGAAACTTGTGGCAACAAAAGCATTGAAAATATCCTGTGGATCTTTATTTAGAAGGCAGTGATCAGTTTCGAGGATGATTTAATTCTTCATTAACTACGGGTGTTATTAGTCCATTAAAACGAGCTCCTTATGAACAAGTAATTATTCACGGCTTTATTAATGATGAAAAAGGTAAAAAAATGTCAAAATCATTAGGTAATGTTGTTGACCCTTTGGAAGTATGTAATACTTATGGCAGTGATATTTTACGATTATGGGTTTCATCAGTTGATTATACTGATGAAATGAAAATTGGTAATGATATTTTAAAACAAGTTAGTGAAACCTATCGTAAGATTCGTAATACAATGCGTTTTATGTTAGGAAATTTATTTGATTTTAAATTAGAACATATTGTTAAAGAGTATGAAATAGTTGATCAGTATTTATTAGTTAAAACTCAAGAATATCATCAAGCAACCCAAGTAGCATATAATAATTATGATTTTAATGAAGTATATGTATTAACAAATAATTTTATTGTTAATAGCCTTTCAGCATTTTATCTTGATTTTACTAAAGATATTTTGTATATTGAAGAAGCAAATAGTATGCGTCGAAAACAAGTACAAACAACAATTTATTATATTTTACAAACGCTATTGTTTAATTTGGCACCAATTTTAGTTCACACTTGTGAAGAAGTTTATGAGTATTTACCGTTAACAAATAAATTATCTTCAATTCATTTAATGGATATGGTTGTCTTACCAACATTTGAAAATATTAAGGAAATTAAAAATATTGGATATAAACTTTTACAATTACGCGAAGATGTTAATAAGGCATTAGAACTAGCAAGAAATGAAAGAATTATTGGTAAGTCTTTACAAGCTCAAGTTATTATGGAGTTAAATGATAATTATCAAGAGTTAGCAACAATAAATAATTTAGGACAAATGTTTATTATTAGTGAGTTAATTGTTACTAATAATTTAAGTGAGGGTGTTCAGTATCCAACGGCTAAAATTGCGGTAAAATTAAAACTTGGTGATAAGTGTGTTCGTTGTTGAATGATTGTGAGTGTTACGATGGATGAACTTTGTTCTCGTTGTCAAAAGGTTATTAGTAAATTAGAGGAAAATAAATAATGAATCGTCATTTAAAACAGTGAAAAAATTCAGTTAAGGAATATTTCAGTAATTATACTTGAAATTTAAAGAAAAAATTATTATTGTTAATAGGTATTTTTATTCTGATTTTAATTGATTTTGTAATTAAAAATGTTGTTATTAATAATTTAAATGAAAATGAAATGGTTAATTTTTTACCAGGATTTATTCAAATAGAGTTAGTATATAACACAGGAGCGGCATTTGGAATTGGTGCTGAAAATCCTCAATTAATGGTTGTTGTGCAAAGTATTATTATTTTATTAATTTTAGTAGGATTTTTATTTGCCCAAACAACAATGATGAATATTGGTTTAGCATTAATTGTTGCGGGTGCATTAAGTAATTTTGGTGATCGGTTTTCAAATCAAATTGTTGAATGAGGTGTTGTTGATTATTTTTCTTGACAATTATTTCCACCATATTCAATTTTTAATATTGCCGATATGTTTGTGGTTGGCGGAACAATGGTAATTATTTTTGCAATTATTTTAACACCAATAACTAGTTATTGAGAACAATAAGATGGAAAAGAAATTAGTTATTATTGTTGAAGATACACCAAGTATTAAAAGAATTGATAAGTATTTGCAATTAAAATTTTCTGCAATTAGAGGACTTTCTCGTAGTCAAATTCAAAAATTAATTACTAATAAAAAAGTTATTGTTAATAATCAAATTATTACTAATAACTATAATGTTAAGCAAGATGATGTGATTACAATTAATTTTCAAGAAGAGAAATCTTGACAAGGCGAAAATCTTGATGAAAAAGATTTAGATATTGTTTATGAAGATGAGTATTTATTGGTAATAAATAAACCAAAAAATCTTGTTGTTCATCCCGGAGTTGGTAATTGAGATAATACACTAGTTAATATTTTATTAGCTAAAGATATTAAATTATCTGATAATGATATCGCAAGACCAGGTATTGTCCATCGTTTAGATAAAAATACAACAGGGTTACTTATTATTGCTAAATGTAATTCTGTTCATCAAAAGTTAACTAGTCAGTTACAAAATAAATCTTTAACTAGAAAGTATTTTGCTCTTGTTCGTGGTATTATTAATAAAGAGAATGGCTTTATTGATGGTCCCATTGGTCGTGATCCTAAAAATCGTAAACGAATGGCGATTGTTTTTAAAAATAGTAAACCAGCTCAAACTAAATTTAATGTTATTAAAAGATTTTTAGAAAGTAATATTACTTTTCTTGAATGTGAGTTATTAACAGGAAGAACACATCAAATTCGTGTTCACTTAAGTTCTATTAAACATCCTATTTTAGGAGATCATTTATATGAAATTAAACAAGATTTAGATGAACCTTATGAACAATATTTACATGCTCATGAGATTGCATTTATTCATCCTATTAGTGGTAAAAAAATGCAGTTGAATTGTGAATTACCAGAATCTTTTAAAACAAGGTTAGATAGTTTACAATAAGGTTTTTAATCACTTAGTGATAAGCTTTATCTAATAAGGGAGTATGACAATGGAAAGAAATACATTTGATATTTTAAAAATGCAATTAGTTGAGTATTTTAAACAAATTGAAAAATATCAAATTCATCAGCGGAAATGACGCTGAAAGCGAAATAAAGAACATAATTTATATTTAATTAATTTATTTAATAAGAGTTATCAAGTTATTAAGATTTTGGATTATTTTAATCATTCAGAGATGTGATCGGCAAAAGATTTAAAACAAAATCAGTTAGATATTGATAGTTTTCGTAAAGAAATTGCTACTAGTAGTCATAGTAAATTACAAGTATTAACAATTGTATTAACTAAAGTTATTCATGAACCATTGCTTTTTAGTAATAACGATGGGATTGTTTTTGTTAATCCAGAAACTTTAGTTGCGCAATTGAAACCAATTTATTCACAAATTGATCAAATTGAAACCATTACTTTTCAAGAAAAACCTAGTAATGATGACGAAGTTTTTGATCCGAAGTCAATTACTAGTGATGATTTAAAAGAAGGTTCGTTATTGCAAAAACGAATGAAGGATTTTCATAATTTAACAACTAAGCAAAATATATTTTTAGCTTATGTGTTTACATTTATTCCCTTGCTATTACCAATTTTAGTGCCATTTTTTGTGCCACAAATTCGTGAGATTTTGCAAGGAAAAAATGATAATAGTTTAATTGATGGGGGATTTGAGTCACAATTAATGTTAGGTGGTTCTTATAAACATTTAATTTTTCAAGCTGGTCAGTTTTGGCGATGAATAGTTTATCCATTAGCGGGTGACAATATGTTTAATTTATTTTTATCGTGTTTAGTTATTTTTTATTGTGCTCGTTTAGTTGAGTCATTTTATAAACCATGAAAGTTAGGGTTAATTATTCTTTGTACAACAGTAATTGTTGGCTTTACTCATTCAGTTGTTGCTAGTGCGATGTA
Organism: Spiroplasma endosymbiont of Dilophus febrilis; assembly: GCF_964030685.1. NCBI lineage: Bacteria > Bacillati > Mycoplasmatota > Mollicutes > Entomoplasmatales > Spiroplasmataceae > Spiroplasma > Spiroplasma endosymbiont of Dilophus febrilis. Next base: position 576,315 of record NZ_OZ034912.1, on the reverse strand, counting down.
TCATTTTAAGTCGCAAAAGATACCAAATATTTTAACAGGACCTTTATATTGAGCATGAATGGTAATTCCACCGCTTTATATTTTTAGTTTTACTAAAAAGGATTTTTCAGCTTTTGTTGTTCGCAGAAGATTAATTTTACCAACAGTTTTTATGTTGGTAACATTTATTTCAAGTGGTGACCGTTTAGCAATGCCATTAGTTTTGACTTTTTTTGTTAGTTTTTTTATTAGTTATTTTTTAGGTTATACTAAGCAAGCATGAGAATGAAAGCGCGGTGTTGCTGTTGTTGTTGTTTTAGTATTAGTGTTAGTGGTATTAATTTTGTATTTAACTAATAATCGTTTTTTTACTGATGAAGATGGTTGAACTCATACAATTCTTGAAGATTATGTTAAGCTAGGTTTAATTTCACAGGAAAAATTAGATATTTTTGGTATATTTAGATAGATGATGTCAAAACGCTTATCTTATTTAACATGAGATCAATATTTTATGAGTGTTGCTAAAGTTTCTGCTTTAAGGAGTAAAGACCCTAATACGCAAGTTGGTGCTTGTATTGTTAACGACCGCCAGCAAATAATTGCTACTGGTTATAATGGTTTACCACGACTTTTAGATGATGACAACTATCCTTGAGCTCGGACAGGAAAATTTTTAGAAACAAAATATCCATATATTGTTCATGCGGAATTGAATGCGATTTTAAGTGCCACAGTTAAATTAGAAAATAGTGTTATTTATGTTAGTTTATTTCCTTGCAATGAATGTGCAAAAGCAATTATTCAGTCGGGAATTCAAACCATTATTTATGAAGAAGATAAATATGAAAATACCGAAAATAATATCGCTGCTAAAAGAATGTTAGGTGATGCTAATGTGGTGTTAAAGAAATTGGCGTTTAGCGAAATTACAATAAAGGTTTAATTAGTAAAAAAACTACGCTATAGCGTAGTTTTTATTTGTCAGTATAGGGAAGGATAACTTTTAGAGTATCCGGTTCTTCGCGTTTAGCAAGGTGCTTATCAATACCATAATAGTTATTATTAGACATTTTAATCTTATCAATATAGGTTTTTGCGAGTTCAACTTCTTCGTAGAAATCAATTAGGAATCAGTCAAGAAATTTAATTGTTAGGAAATCTTTGGCTTCTTGACAGGTTGCAATTAGAGTATTAGTTTTTTCAATAAATTGCAGTTTGTAAGTCAGATATTTTTCCATTAATTCTAATAAACTTTTTTCATGATGTGCTTCTGGTTGGGTTGGATTAACAATAAGTATTTCATCCCGACCAATTAAATAATTATATATTTTTCTTGTATGTAAGACTTCATCTTGTGCTTGAATTTGAAATCAAGTACTTGCTCCGGGAAATCCAAGCGTGTTACTAACGGAAGACATTACATAGCAATCTAATTGTAGTTTGTTATGGTCATCAGCATATTTATTTAATAGACTATGAATATTGGGATTCATTTTTTTCCTCCTTGATGAGTAGATTTATTATTACTAATTTATTTTATTACTTTTTTTCAATTTATAAAATGTAATTTTCCAAAGTCAATTGCCTTATCTTCAAGACCGTCTTGTTTTATTTTCGCAATGGCTTTGTCAACAATTGTACTAGCACCCAAAGGAAAAATCCGGTTATATTCTTGTTCTAATTGTTTAATACTTTTTAAAAAGAAGTAACGACTAATAATGGCAGCACATCCGACAGCAAGAAATTTATCTTCGGCGTGGGTTGTAAATGATAACTTTAAATCATTATCAGCAACATTAAGAATTTTTAAATATTCTTCATATTTTTTTTTGTTAACAAATTGGTCAATAATTACTTTTTTGCAGTTAACTTTATTGGCAAGTTTTCTTATTACTTGATGATGCCCAATGGTTTTTAAAATATGACTGTTTTGATATGTTTCATATAACTTATTGTATTGGCGGTTATTAATGATGATAGTACTATATTCTAATTGTTGGATTAATTGTTTAGCGATAATATTAATTTGTATTGTTGATAAGACTTTAGAATCACGAATTTTTAATGATTTAATTAATGCTAAATCTTTTTCTTTAATATAACAGGCTGTTACTACTAAGGGACCAAAAAAATCACCAACGCCTGATTCATCACTGCCAATAATATTAATTTGTTCTTTTAATATCATCTCTGGTTTTCATTTGTTTCATTGTGTTTTAACTTCATCTTCATCACCACCTTGGAAAACGATTTTTAAAGAACGATATAATAAAATAGTTATATTATGGTATTTGTATTTAGCAATAATGTTAGGATTATTAACAGGTACTTTATAGGCATCATAATAGGTTATTACTTGGTTTTTATTTTCTTCACTCAGTTGTAAACTGTAAGTTGCCATCATATTCCCTTCTTTCACTCTTAAATATTATCATAATTTTTGTTGGCGTATAAATATAACCCAAAATTTATTGCTTTTTATATGCAAAAAGGAGGTTAAAGAATGATAAAATATTATGAATGATTTTATTTATTTTTTAATTTTATTAAAAAGATTTAAAAGGAGAAATATATGCCCGAACTACTAAAAAACAGGTATAATTACCAGTCAATTCAAGATTTGGCTTTGAGAATTAGAGCTGTATATCCTTTGTTTAAGATTGATAATTTTATTAATGACATTATAGACGAAACATGAGATAAGTTAGAACTGAAAGCTCGTATGAGGAAAATTACTATGAATTTAGGAAGGTATTTGCCAAGTGATTATGAACAAGCACTTGAAATTATTGATAAAATTATAGCTCATTATCCTGTAGGGTTTAATGACTTTACTTTAATGTATTTCCCTGATTTTGTTGAAATCTACGGACAGAATGAAGGGCATTGGAATTTGTCAATAATTGCATTAGAACGGTATACTAAATTCTCATCTTCTGAATTTGCAGTGAGACAATTTATCATAAACCATGAAAAGCGTATGATGCAACAAATGCTCGCTTGGTCTAACCATGAGAATGAACATGTGCGACGACTTGCTAGCGAAGGTTGTCGCCCGCAATTACCTTGAGGCCAATCATTAGCAAGTTTCAAAAAAAACCCTTACCCAATCTTTGATATTTTAGAACAATTAAAAGATGATCCTTCACTATATGTTCGTAAAAGTGTAGCCAATAACTTAAATGATATTTCCAAAACACATCCTAATCTAGCTACAAAAATTGCAAGGGAATGGTATGGTAAAAACAGCCGTACTGATTGGATTGTAAAGCATGGTTGTAGAACACTTCTAAAAAAAGGCAATAGGGATGTACTGGACATATTCGGGTTTAAAAATATTGATTGCGTGAATGTGGATGATTTTTCTTTGAGTGTTGAGTCTATTTTTATTGGAGCGGAGATGAGTTTTTCCTTTAAGATTGAATCAAAAAAAGCGGTCAAGTTACGATTAGAATATGGTATTGATTATGTGAAAGCAAATGGTAAACGAAATTGTAAGATATTCCAAATCTCCGAGATATCTTTAAACGCAAACACGAAGAAATCTTATACAAAAAAACATTCATTTGCAGATGTAAGCACAAGAAAACATTATCCAGGTATTCATTCACTTACGCTTATTGTGAATGGTACTGAATGAGATACATTGGATTTTGAGATATTAGCTACTAAATAGTATTCACAAAAAACACAAAACTAAGTTGGTATTGATAATAGGCACGAATTACCTATTACTAAAAATGGTTCAAAAACAGGTAAATGAGCTAAAAACTTCTCTACTGTTTTCTAATTTAATTAAAAACTTAACAAATCTATTATTAATTACGAAAGTAATATTTTTTGTATTCATATTTTGATTATTTTTCACCATTTTAAATTAAACAAATGATATAATTTAAGAGAATTTAAAACTCGTGAATTGCAATTAAGACATTGGAACACATTTTTACAACATAATCTACCAAAATAGAAACTCCATCATATTAATTAAGAGTTTTATTTATAAATTGTTTCTTTGTTATAATTTAAATAATATTATTTTAAAAGGATGGCAGTAAAAATGATTAAAGGTGTGGGAATTGATATTGTTAGCATTAAACGAATGCAATTAAAAAAATCATTTATTAATAAAGTATTACATTTAGAAGAAATTAGTTATTTACAAACAATTAAAAGTGAAACCGAAAAAAAACAATTTTTAGCAGGAAGATGAGCATTAAAAGAAGCATTGTATAAAGCAATAAATAATGTTAATGAGGTTTTAATTTTTTGTGAAGTTAATATTCAATTAGTAAATAAGCAATTACAATGGATTGGATTTGAACATAATAGTTGATTATCAATTAGTCATGAAAAAGAATATGCCGTTGGTATGGCAATATTAACATTATAAATATACGACAGCAATATCTTTTAACTTAAAAATCGGTGCTATCTTTTACAATAAAATGGGAAAGGTAGGTGATATAATGTTAAATAATCTTGTTTTAGTAGGAAGAATTGTTAATCCGCCAGAAATTATTCATAATCAAACTGGTGAAAGAACATCAAAAATGATGCGATTAACTATTAGTGTAACCCGACCTTTTAAAAATAAGTTAGGTCATTATGATGAAGATTATCTTGTTATTAAAGTATGAAATAATTTAATTGCTGATATCGTATCATTTTTAGTAATTGATACGATGATTGCTATTAAAGCTAGAATTCAATCATTTCAATATAAAGATAATGAGAATCATTATTTGGAAATTATTGCTGATCGCATTATGCGGGTTGGTCATTATATTCTTGAATAAATAATCTGCTTGATAATTATTACCCTTGATATTTTTATTATTTTATTACATAATAAAAAGTGTAATTTAGTAGTAATTATATAAATTATATTTAAAAATTGGATTGGTCTACTCCAATGGTAAAGATAGCCAGTTTTTTAAAATTATTTAAAAAACTATAGCAGTTCAGGCATGTACTCTGCAATAAAAAAGTTTGTTTAATTTTAAAGATAACTTAATTTATCTTTAAAAAAATTAGCACTTTAATTTTTATTTTTTATATAGTAATCAGAAAGGAATATTAGATGTGGATCCAAATAAGGTATTTTTAATGCGCAGAATTAACCAAATAATCCCAATACCTAAGTTTTTCAATCAATTTTTAGATTTATCTCAGAATCTTAATTGAGATGAATTTAAAGAAAAAATTATTAGTTATGAAACTGAACAACGAATAAAAAATCTTAATAAAGAAAATTACAAAATGCCTAATATTATTAAAGATGAATATTATAAATTTCGTAATGATTATTTGCTTTTTTTAGATATGGATGAAGATATTGAACAAATAAAATTAAATTTTAAGGTCATTGAGGTTGATAAGCGTATTGCTGTAAAATTAACTAATACTAATATGACAATTAGTTATAAGTTTTGTTATTGGACGAAGTCAAATAATAGAGATTCATTAAAATGTATGGAAAATTTATTAAAGTTAGGGGCTGACCCGAATGCCGTAGCATTTTCTGGTTTTGGTAGAAATCCACTTCATTTAGCTAAAAATAGTGATAAAATAAATCTTTTGTTAGATAATGGTGCTAATATTAATCTTCAAAATGTATTTGGCGATACTGCCCTTTTAATAAATACAAGAAAACATCTCATTTGTTATTCGCGTCATAATGTGAAAAATTATCTTATCAATGTACAAACTTTATTGAATCGTGGCGCTAATATTTATATTAGGAATCGTGATGGTATGAATTTTGGTAAGTTAATTGCTGATTCTAGATCTTTAAGCGGTAAAAAAGCAATTATGGAAGTAGTTAATAAATACAAAATTAATATTGAACAGTTAGCAAAAAGAGCCGTAGATGAAGCATCACAACTTCAGACATTAGAAGAACAAAATAGTCTAAGAACAGTTAATGAATCGGTAAGAAAATTAAGTGCCGAGCAATATGCGAGGAACAGGTTTGAGCAAGAAAGCGAGCGTGTAGGAGTAAATTTCTCAGAAGATGCTTTTTTAGAACCGTCGTCTTGTTCAGTAGCAAATTCATTGGCAATTAAAAATGAAATTGAAGATTTTCAACCTGATACAATGAATTTTGCCCTTAGTAATTTTAATAACTATCGAATGGATTTTGAAGTTGATGCTGTTGATGATTGTCAAATGGATTTTGAAGTTGAACAAAGTTATACTTTACCTGCGTTGTCAGACACTACTCTAAAAACTATTAAACTTAAAGATATTTCTTTGCAAACATACAAAAAAGAACCAACAAGAAAGTTCATCAACAAAAGTGTTAAAGAATGAGACAAGCAACAACAAGCATGGCCAAGAGAAACAGAACAACTAAAAAAAGAAGCAACATCATTTAAACAATTGCAAACAGATAGAGAATGGGCCGTAAGAACTAAAGCACGAGACAGGCAAGAATTTTTAAAACAGAAAAATAAATTAGTTCAATATGAAAAAATGCAAGAAGCAAAAGAAAAAAGAAAGTTAGAAAATAGTCGTAAACTTGAAGCAGAGACTGTCAAAGTAGCAAAAAAAAGTAGAGAGAAAAAAACAAAAAGAAAACTTCTTATCTAGTTAAAATTTAATTTAAAATAATTAGCAAAGTAATGGTATTTAATTAGACGAGGAGAGATTATATATCGGACAAAATATTAGTAAAGAAGATAGCAAAAATAAATATATATATAGAGTTTATGAAGAAAAAAATCGTTCTATTAATGAACATATTAAATTTGATGTTTTATCAAAAATGAAAGACTTTGAAACTTGAACAATAAAAAATCAAAATCAAGACAAAGAAAATATTTGTACATATGTTAACATTTGAATTCCTAAGGGTACAACAATTAATTCAAGAGCAATAAATATTGTAAATAAACTCGTTAGCTTAGTTAAAACTAATGATATTTTAGGATTTAAAAAAGCATATCAAAAATTAACAAATTATAACTTTGAAAATGCTGCCATTAAATATGATATCAAAAATTATCGTAATATTTTTGGAGTCGGCAATCAAAGGATTATTTTTCCAACAAGTAAAATGATATTTTTAATAAAGCAATTATATTTACAAGGTGAGAGTTTTGAAACCTTTCTTAATTTAGAAGGGGAAGCTAATGTTTTGCAAGAATAAAATATTAATATGTTTCTAAATAATATCTTAAAATTAAATAAAAGGAATGAGAATATTTGTTAGCGACAATTCAACAAGAAAAAGTAAAGTGTATTAATGAATATATTAAATTTGATATTTTATCAAAAATGAAGACTTTTAAAGTTTGAATATTAATAAATGAAAGAGGAGATGAAATAAATAACTTGGAATATATTTATTATTGAATTCCTGATGAGAAATTGTTTGACTTTGAAATCTATAAGCGAATAAGAAGTCTTTCTAAATTAGTTAAAATTAATGATATTTTAGGTTTTAAAGAAAAGTATGAAGCAATAACAAATTATAATTTTGTTAATAGTGCTATTGAATATTATGTCGGAAATTATCATCAAATTTTTTCAAGAAAAAAATTTGATGTTGATTTTTTAATGAATAAAACAAGGAAAATGTTAAATTTTTTTAAAAAAATCTATTTACAAGGTGAGAGTTTTGAACAATTTCTCCAAAGATAAGGCAATAGTTAAAGAACAATAATAATTAATGAAAAGAAACGATTTAATGGAACTTGAAAAAAATATTTATAATGCGTAAAAATAATAATTTAGAATTGCTGTCCTTATTAATTTCAAAGGGAGCTAATATTAAAAATAATAATGATAATACCCTGCTTCATATTCCAATAATGTTGAATTGTGTCAGAGATGCAAAATTATTATCAGCAAGTGGTGCTAATATTGAAATGATTGAATTAATCTTAGAAAAGGGCGCTGATGCTAATATCAAAGATAATGCTGGTAGGTCGGCACTTTATTTTGCTAGAATAAGAAAAAATTTAGATATAATTAATCTTTTATTAGCAAATGGGACAAATTTAAATATCTAAAAATTAAGAAATTTTAATTATCTAAATAGTAAATAAATAGTAATTTATTAAAAAATAAAGGGAGAGAATATTTATGAATGAAAAAATTAGTGCGGAAATAACAAAACGCATCAATGAATATATTAAATTTGATGTTTTATTAAAAATGAAAGATTTTCAATTATGAAAAGTTACCAATGCTTGTCAAGAAGTAAAACAATATGCCTATATTAATCTTTTGTGTGCTCAAATTAATAAACGGTTTAAAAATGATTCTGCTACCAATCAATCAATTGAAAACTTAATTCGGTTAACTAAACTTAATGATGTTGTTGGGTTTAAAGTAGCGTATCAAAAATTAACAAATTATAATTTTGAAGCCGTTGCTATTAAAAGTCTTAAAGAGCACTATATGCATTTTATGTTTGATAATGAATATGGAATATATTTTCAATTTAAAAATTATAATTTTAATAGTTTTATTGACTTTATGCAAATAAGAGAAAATAATCATCGTTTATTTTCAGAACCAAAGGTAGGACAAAGAGCTGTGCCCGATGAATTAGATAAAGGTATGGGCAAAAACGAACAATGTACGATAGTTAAACGCCAAGCGCCACCTGTGCCCCCAAAACCAGCAATGAAACCATTAAATATGTTAGATAGTGATGAACTTCGTAATGCGATTGTTAATGATTCTAAACAACCAAATGCGCAACGAAATAATTGAAATCCTTATGATAAAGTTGCTACAGTATTGACCAAAAATAAAGAAGGAATTGCTACTAAGCGTCAGGCGCCACCTGTGCCTGTAAAGCCAGCAATGAAACCAGTAAATTGACAAGCAAAAAATGAACAAGGAACAAAGCCTAATTTAGAAATGGACGATTTGAAAATGACTCTTAATCGGGAAATAGAACAAGTGGTCGCAAAAAGAAATGAGTGCAATCTTTATCAAGATGAGTTTGATAGTAATGGGAATTTTAGAACATTAGACAATGGAAATAAAGAATATGGTAATTCGCAATTAGCAAGTATATTAAATCCTGTGGTTGAAGAATTTAAACAAAAATATAACATTGGGAATTGTAAAACTTTAGATGAAAAGCCAGACGATGAATTTACTGCCCTGTAATTGTTAAAAATAAAATTTTATAACTAAGAAATCATAGTAGCTAAGGTAATTTAAAATTACCTTAGCTTTTTACTTTTTATTAAGCGTAATAGTTTGTTATTAGATTTTATGTTAAAATTAAAAACAGAATAGAAATTATCGTGAGGTGAAACAATGGAGCAGTATTTAAGTTTATGTCGTCAGATATTAGAAAAAGGTCAAAATAAACCTAATCGTACCCTTATTGATACAATTAGTTTTTTTGGTTATCAAATGCGGTTTGATTTACAAAAAGGGTTTCCACTATTAACAACAAAAAAAGTATATTTAAAAGCTGTTATTTATGAATTATTATGATTTATTAAAGGTGATACTAATATTAGAACATTAGTTCAAAATAATGTTAATATTTGAAATGAGTGACCGTATAAAAAATATCAAAATTCACCTGATTTTAAAGGTGAGCAATTACAAGATTTTATTTCTAAAATTAAAAATGATGAGCAATTTGCTAAAAAATATGGTGATTTAGGTCCAGTTTATGGTAAACAATGGCGAAATTTTAATGGTATGGATCAATTAAAAAATTTAGAAAAGCAATTAAAAGATAATCCCCATTCACGAAGACATATTTTATCTAGTTGAAATCCTGAGGAAATTGAAGAAATGGCATTACCGCCTTGTCATACATTATTTCAATTTTATGTTAGTGCTGACAATAAATTATCTTGTCAGTTATATCAAAGAAGTGCTGATGTATTTTTAGGTGTTCCTTTTAATATTGCTAGTTATGCTTTATTAACTTATATGCTAGCATCTGTTTGTGGGTATGAAGTTGGTGATTTTGTGCATACAATTGGTGATGCGCATATTTATACTAATCATTTAGAACAAATAAATGAACAATTAACAAGACCTCCAAAAAAATTAGGCAAATTAATAATTAATCGTTCAGTAACTTCAATTTTTGATTTTAAATATGAAGATTTTTCATTATTAGATTATGAATCGCATCCGGCGATAAAAGGACAAGTGGCAGTTTAATTATGGTAATTTTGGTATGAGCAATGGATAAGAATGGTGTTATTGGTAAAGATAATAAATTGCCGTGGTGTTTAAATCAAGAATTACAATATTTTAAAGAAATTACTATCGGAAAAACAATTTTAATGGGAAGAAAAACTTTTGCTAGTTTAAAAGTTAAACCTTTATCACAAAGAAAAACTATTGTTGTTAGTTGAAATCCTAATTATGAATTTAATCATCCTGATGTAATTGTGAGTAATGATTTAGAAGGGATTTTAAAACAATATGAGCATAGTGGTGATGACTTATATGTTTGTGGGGGGGCTTTGATTTATCAAATCGCAATCCCCTATGCCAGCAAATTATTTGTTTCACTTATTAATGATTCATATGGAGGCGATACTTATTTTCCAGAAATTGATTTCCATCAATTTAAAGAAATTAGTAAGAAACAATATGATAAATTTGTTGGATTAATTTATGAAAGGAAAGTTACTAATGAATAAATGAAGAGTAATAATTACATTGCCATATTTGCTACAAACTTTAAGAAAAGCAAAAAAAATGACAAAGAAAGTGCTTCGTGATCCTAATTCAGTATCAGAAGAATATCGTTATAAATGATTGCAAAAGCGAGCGCGATATTTTGCATGGTTATATAATGTTAAAGTTTATCCCCAAGGATTAGAAAATTGAGTTAATAATAAGGGATGTGTGATGATTGCCAATCATCAATCAAATTTTGATGCTTTATTATTACTTTTAATTAATGATTTTAGTAAATTTGCTCCCTTAGCATTCATTGCTAAGCAAGAATTACAAGAACATAAAATATTTAAACGCTTTGTACAATTAATTGATGTGTTATTTTTAGATCGTAATAATCCAAGGCAAGCATTAGAAGTTTTTAGTGATGCGAAAATGTTAATTCGTGTCCCACGAACAATGGTTATTTTTCCAGAAGGAACGAGAAGTAATAGTTCAACAGTACAAGAATTTAAGCCAGCAGCACTTAGAATTGCGTATCAAGCATATGTTCCAATTATTCCGGTTGCTATTATTAATTCGTATGAAGTTTTTAATAAAAAATCTCAAGGAAAGAAAAAAATTTATCTTGTGATTCAAAAACCATTAGACCCTGCTAATTTTATTAATATTACTACTGATAATTTAGCAAGAAATATGCAAAGTAATATTCAAAAAATCATTAATAATTTTAATTTAAAAAATAAGGATGAAAAAAAATAATGTGAATGTTAGATTTAATTAATAAGAAAAAACAAAATCAACAATTAACAACAAAAGAAATTGATTTTATTATTAGTGGTTTTACTAAGGGTGATATTCCTGATTATCAAATGAGTGCTTTTTTAATGACTGTTTGATTTAATGGTTTAAATAATCAAGAAACATTTGATTTAACAAAATCATTAATTAATTCTGGTGATTCATTAGATTTATCATCAATTAGTGGTTTTAAAGCTGATAAACATTCTACAGGTGGTGTTGGTGATAAAATAAGTTTACTTTATGCTCCTTTGTTAGCAAGTTTTGGCATTAAGGTAGCAAAAATTTCTGGAAGAGGATTAGAACAAACTGGTGGAACAATTGATAAGTTAGAAGCGATTCCTAATTTTAATGTTAATTTGCAATGAAATGATTTTTTAAAAGTAATTAATGAATGCGGAATGAGTATTATTAGTCAAACGCAAGATTTTACTCCGGCTGATAAGAAAGTTTATGCTTTAAGAGATACTACGGGAACTGTTGATTCCATCCCTTTAATAGCAGCCAGTATTATGGCTAAGAAAATTGCTATGGGTAGTGATGGTCTTGTTTTAGATGTTAAGTGTGGTAATGGTGCTTTTATGAGTAATTTAAATGATGCTAAAAAATTAGCAAGACTAATGTTACAAATTGCTCAAGAATTAAAGGTTAAAACCGCTGTTATTATTAGTGATATGAATCAACCATTAGGAAGAATGATTGGTAACATTTGTGAAGTTTATGAAGCATATGAATTTTTACAAGGTAAAAATCAAGATTCAGCATTGTTAGAACTTGTAACCTCTCTAAGTGCAATTAGTTTATTACAAGCAGAAATTTGTAGTAATTTTGATGAAGCAAAACAAAAATGTATTGAGCAACTAAAATCATTAGCGCCATTGAATATTTTTAAACAATTTATTAAACAGCAATCTGGTGATATTGATTTTGTTACTAATTTTGTTTGAAAAGATGCTGTTAAATTTGTTATTGAAATTAAGGCATCAGTTTCAGGATTTGTTAATTTTCATAACTGTTATGGTTTAGGTAATTTAGCAATGCATTTAGGAGCAGGAAGAGAAACAAATTATTCATCAATTGATTATATGGCCGGAATTTTTATTAATAAAAAAACCCAAGAAAAGGTTAATGCTAATGAAACGGTATTAACTTTATATACTAATATTAATAATGTCAGTGAGTTTACAGCAATGGCAAAAGAATTATTTACAATTGAACAATCTTTACCGCTAATTAATAATATTATTTATGAAATAATGCAATAAGATAATTAAGATAAGGTGGATAACTAAATATGAGTAAATATCTGATTAACATTGATAATTTTCAAGGACCATTAGATTTACTTTTACATTTAATTAAAGAAAAAAATCTTGATATCTTTACTGTTGATGTTAGTATGATTACAACGCAATATTTAGATTATTTAAATAAAATGGAAACATTAAATTTAGATATTGCTAGTGAATATTTAACAATGGCAGCATATCTTTTGGAATTAAAATCACGGCGATTATTACAACAGACTAATTTAGAAGAAGATAATAGTGATTATGAAGCCGATAATCGTCAAGAATTAATTCAAAAATTATTAGAATATCAAACTATTAAAGAAACAACTGGTTTTTTTAAAGAACAAGAAATTGTTCGTCAGCAAGTTTTTACGAGACCAGCAATTGTTTCTAATTCTCAACAATATGCATCGTTAGCAAAGGAAACTAATTGAGATTTTAACTTAGAGCAGTTGAGTTTTCAATTACAAGAAGTGTATAAAAGGTATCAATTAAATATGCCAATAACAACACGCGTGGCTAAACAACAAATATCACCACAAAAGCGGGCATCAGAAATTTTTAATTTTTTAAAACAAAATCCCCAAAAAAGTTATAATCTTTATGATATTTTTGTTGAAAGTGATAATATTACAAATAATTTGCTTGTTGTTAGTTTTAGTGCCATTTTGGATTTAGTTCGTAGTCAGCAAATATACATTGAACAAGCAGATATGTTTGCTCCCATCACATTAAAATATCGAGGTGAATTTAGTGAAGAAAATGAATAATTATGCTTTAATGGAAGGATTAATTTTTATTGCTGGTGAAGAAGGCATTAGTAATCAAAAAATTGCTAAAAAGTTAAATCTTAGTCTTAATCTTGTTAATGAAATGTTAATTACTATCCAACAGCAGTTAGAAGCGGATGAATCGCGAGGCATAGCATTAATGAATAATAATAATGTTTTTAAGTTTATGACAAAACAAGAACATTTTAATATTTATGAATCATTAGTTATTGAGCAAACTAGTAAATTATCAACGGCTGCATTAGAAACGCTAGCAATTATTGCTTATAAAGGTCCAATAGTAAAAAGTGAAATTGAAAGTATTCGTGGTGTTAGCAGTGATTTTATGGTTGCTAAATTAAAAGCCCGAGAATTAATTGTTGAATTGGGAAGAAGTGATGCTCCGGGGCGACCAATATTATATGGTGTGAGTCAATATTTTTTAGATTATTTTAATTTATCTTCGTTAGATAAATTACCACCATTACCAGAATCTTTTTTTGATAAAGATGAAGACACTAATTTGTTTATTAATTAAGGATAATGATAATGAAAAAAGAACGATTACAAAAAATAATTGCTATGCGTGGTTATTGTTCACGGCGAAAAGCAGAACAATTAATTTTAGCAGGTAAAGTTGCAGTTAATGAACAAATTATTACGGAATTAGGATTTAAAGTTGAAGTAAATGCTAAAATTACTGTTAATGGTGAATTATTGCCAGCAGAACAAGAAAATATTTATTTAGCTTTTAATAAACCAATTGGCTGTATTACTTCTTTGGATGACCCCCTCGGAAGAAAAACTGTCTTTGATTATTTACAAGATATTACTGTGCGAATTTATCCGATTGGCAGATTAGATTATTATACTAGTGGGTTATTATTATTAACTAATGATGGTAATTTTGCTAATTTAATTATGCATCCAACCCACGGCATTAATAAAGTTTATGAAGTAGCGGTTAAAGGTAAAATTACTTCCACAACGATTAATAATTTATTAAATGGTGTTTTAATTGATGATGATTTTTTAGCTAAAGCAGTACAAGTTAAATTATTAAGAGTAAATAGTAAGCAACAATCTTATATGTTAGCAATAACAATTCAAGATGGTCACAATCAACAAATTCGGAAAATGATTAAAGCAATAAATGGTAAAGTTTTAGCATTAAAACGGGTTGCTGTGGGAATATTAACCCTTAGTGGTATTAGTGAAGGTCATTATCGGTTATTAACAAATAATGAAGTTAAGCAATTAGAAATAATGGCGAAAAAAAATAATCCCTAAGGATTATTTTTGTATTTCTTTAAATTTTTCTAGTAATTTTTCTTTTCCTTCATTAATTAGAAGTTCGTTATATTTAGTATATAGTTCACGACAATGAGCTAACTCTTTTAAAGCTCATTGTTCATCTTTTCATTCTTTAACAATAACTGCTTTTTTTTGTAACTGTTTATATTGGATAAAGAAATTTTTAATTTTTGCTAAAGTATGTTCAGGAACATCTTTTAAAGATTTAAGATGATTAAAATGCGGGTCATCGGCTAAAACACCAAATAGCTTAGTATCAATTTCACCACCATCAATCATTTCTAAGGCTCCAAGAATTCTAACATTGGCTTGACATCCAGCAATTGTTGGATATGTTGCTAAAGCAATAACATCAAGCGGATCACCATCTCAGTCTAAAGTATTTTCAATACAACCATATTCGGCAGGATAAACATTAGCACCATATAAAACACGATCTAAAATAATTCTTTTAGTTTCAAAATTATATTCATATTTGTTACTACTACCAGTAGTAATTTCAATAATTACAGGAACGATATTATTTTCCATTAATAAATTTTCTCCTTTTCTTTATTTGTAAAAATATTATACAATAAATATGTTGAAATAACGGTAATTAATTAAGGAGTAATAAATTAATGAGAAAGACAACAAGATTGTTATGAGTAACATTTAAAAATGATAGTCAATTAACAATTAAAAAGCTAGTTTTAATTGCTAATTTTTTAGCTATTTGTTTATTAGTGGGTTATATTAGTAAATTTATTCCGCCTTTATTTTTGCCTTACTTAAAATTAGAATTTATTGATGTTTTTATTATTATTGCTTTTCCGTTTTTAGGAATTATTTATACTTATTTTTTAGTATTTTTAATTCCTTGAATGTTAATGCTAATTACTAGTGTTAGTGGTCCAATTGCTTATTTAGCTTTAATGTTAGCAACAGGAGGATTTTATTCAATATTTTTAATTGTCCAAATACCATTATTTTTTATTATTCAATTTTGTGGATGAACAAAAAATAGTTCTGGTAAATTTTTAACAATTATTGTTTGAATTATTAGTATTTTTTTAGCAGCCATCATTAATTCATTTTGAATGACTTTTTTAAATTGAGCTTTTATTTTGGAATTATATGGGATGGCATCTTTACGAAATCAATTATTTGTAGTTTTTTTACCATTTAATTTAATAAAATTTTGTTTGGAAGCTTTAGTTTATAGTTTAATCATAACAGCAACTTGACCATTAATTGAAAAAAATGCTAACGCAAGTTATTATATTTTATTATAATTATATTAGAGAAATGAGGCGGTAGTAGTGAAAATTGAACAAACAAGGATGGAACGATTTTCGCTCTTACGAGAGCAAATTAATCGTGAGATTGAGTTAGATCAAGCATTATTGCAAGAAGAAGAGTTATTGCAAGATTATATTACGCGTTTTAGTCATATTGATAAGGAATATTTTCAAGAATTTCTTGATAATATTAATCAAGAATGAGAACTATTAAGTCCTCAACTACATCAAGACCATTCAAAAGATTTTATTAATTTTGAAGTTAGATATGAAATTAATCAATATTTAACCGATATTCGTAGTAAGTATGATTGTGATTTAAATGATAATGTTAATTTACAGCAAATTTTACAAGACCATAATTATCATCATAAGTTTGGACAGCATTTAAATGGTACTAGTGAAAGTAAATATCAAGAAATAATTTTAGCATTAGAAAATTCTGTTAAAAATTTACAAACTAAAATTTCTTCAGAAACGGAATTGGCCCAGCAAGTAATTAAAATCTATCAAGAAGATTTAAAAAAGCATCCCGAGGCGTTAATGCCTAGTAAAAAACCGTTAGTAGAATTATTATCCAATTCAGCAGTAATTACTGATGAGCAATTTAATCAGTTAGTAACAAGGTTTAAAAAACAAAAAATTAGTTTTAAATGATTGGTATTGTTAATAATTGGTAGTATTATCTTGATTATCGCATTATTAATTGTTCTTTTACTTTTATTAATTCAATAATATCATTATATTAGATGTATAATTTATTAGAGGTGGAATAAAAATGAAACAGATAAATATTGCTATTGATGGACCAGCTGGAAGTGGTAAGTCAACAACTGCTAAATTAGTCGCTAAACGGTTACATTATATTTTTATTGACACTGGCTTAATGTATCGGGCTTTGACACTTTATTGTTTAGTAAATAAAATTGATATTGATGATAATCGAGCAGTTATTAAGGTGTTGACTAATATTAGATTTAGTTATGATGCTAATGGCAATATTTATGTGAATGGGGTAAAACAAAATTCTTATGATTTAAGTAGTAAAAAGGTTGTTGAGTATGTTAGTCCTATTAGTGCTATCAAAACAGTAAGAACATTTATGGTTAAAAGTCAAAGAGCAATTGTTCAAGGTTTTGGTTATATTCTTGCAGGGAGAGATATTGGGACGGTTGTTTTACCTAATGCGCAATTAAAAATATTTTTAACAGCAACAGTTAGTAAAAGAGCACAAAGAAGAGTGGAACAAGCACGACAACAAGGAATAGTTTTAGAATTGTCTAATGTTCAAAATAATTTACAAGATCGTGATCGTCAAGATTCCGATCGTAAAGTTGGTCCCTTAAAGAAAGCAAATGATGCGATTGAAATTGATAATAGTAATTTATCTTTAGATCAAATTGTTGATTTAATTGCAACAATGGCTTATGAAATTAAAAAGAAATCAATGCTTTTTGCAAATGCATAGTTAGGAAAAAATAAAATGAAAAATTCTGCAATTGTCGCTATTATTGGGCGACCTAATGTTGGTAAGTCAACATTATTTAATCGCTTGATTAAAAATCGTTTATCAATTGTTGATGATACAGTAGGAGTTACGCGGGATCGGATTTATCAAAAGGCACAATGACTTAATCGTGAATTTTGATTAGTAGATACAGGTGGTCTTGGTTTTGGTAATGATGAATTACAAGAACAAATTTTGTTACAAGCACAAATTGCGATTGAACAAGCGGATGTTATTATTTTTACTACTAACTATCAAGAACGCTTGCAAGATGAGGAAAAACAAATTGCTAAAATGCTTTATGGAATTAATAAACCGGTTATTTTGGTTGTTAATAAATATGATAATCAACAAGTTAATAATGAACTATATGAGTTTATTCAATTAGGATTTGGTGAACCAATTGCTGTTTCGTCAACGCATGGGATTGGGATTGGTGATTTGTTAGATAAAATTATTTTTAGTTTAAATCAGTTAAATTTAGAAATAAAACCAGATCTTGAAAATGAAACTAAAATGGCTATTATTGGCCGACCGAATGTTGGTAAGTCTAGTTTAACAAACGCATTATTAAATGAATCGCGGGTTGTGGTTTCTAATGTTCCAGGCACGACAACTGATGCGGTTGATAGTTCATTTGTTAGAAATGGGCAAAAATTTGTTGTTATTGATACGGCGGGAATTAGAAAACGAGGAAAAGTTCAAACAAATTTAGAAAAGTATAGTGTTTTGCGGGCTTTAAAAGCTGTGGAACGAAGTGATATTGTTTTATTAGTATTAGATGGTAAAGAAGGTATTAGAGAACAAGATGCTAAAATTGGTGCCATTGCGAAAGAGGGTTATAAACCGGTAATTATTGTTGTTAACAAATATGATGAAATGGAAAAAACAAAAAAAACCTTAGATGATTTTCGTAAAGAAATTCAAGTTCATTTTAAATATCTTCATTATGCTTTTGTAATTTTTGTTTCGGCATTAAAAAATGCCCATCTTGGAAAGATTTTTCAAAATATTAATAAGATTCAAGAAAAACAAAATTTACGAATTCAAACTAGTGTTGTTAATGAAATTCTTAGTAAGGCTCAATTATTACATCAACCACCTATTTTTCAAGGTGAACGATTAAAGATATATTATGCTACGCAAGTAAGTAAGCAACCGATTACTTTTGTTTTATTTGTTAATAACCCGAAGCATTTACATTTTTCATATGCAAGATTTTTGGAAAATCAGTTACGAGAATATTTTGACTTTCAAGGAATTCCTTTACGATTGATTTTTCGTCAAAGAAAATAAATATTTAAGGAAGGTAAAAAGAATGCAAAAAATTATTATTTTAGGAACTGGTGCATTTGCTAGTGCTTTGGCACAAGTTTTAGCAGATAATAAAAATGAAGTATTAATGTATGGTATTGAAAAAAGTGAAGTTGATGATATTAATAATAATCATCAAAATAGTAAATATTTTCAAGAAATTCGTTTAAATGAAAATATTGTGGCGACTAATGATTTAAAACAAGCTTTATGTGATGCTAAAGTTATTGTTTTTGCGGTTCCTTCGCTGGTTTTACCTAGTGTTTGTCAGCAAATTAATGAGTTAGTAACTTATCCAGTGCATTTTATTAATATTGCTAAAGGTTTTGACCCTAATAGTGGTGAAAGGTTATCATTAACAATTCGCAAAAATTTAAATCCTGATATTATTGAAGATTTGTCAGGACTATATGGCCCTAGTATTGCGATTGAAATTGTTCAAAGATTTTCCACACAAGTAACAGCGGTTAGTGAGAATTTATTATATGCAAAAAAAGTTCAACAATATTTTAATAGTGAAAATTTTTCGGTGACGATTACTAATGATTTTATTGGTGTTGAATGTGCTAGTGCATTAAAAAATGTTGTTGCGATTATTTCGGGAATGTTAAAAGGTCAAAATGCTAGTGATAATACTGTCGCATCTTTTATTACTATTGGTTTAAATGAAGCAATTAAATTTAGTAATAAAATGGGGGGAAAGTCAGAAACATTTTTAACGCCAGCTGGAATTGGTGATTTAATTTTAACAGCAATGTCACCGAAATCTCGTAATTATCAATTTGGTTATGAAATTGGAAAAACTAATGATCCAGAAACTGTTATTAAGCAATTGCAAAAAACTGTTGAAGGTTTTGGTACTTGTCGGTTGGTTAATGAACAAATGCTAAAATTAAAGTTAAACCTCCCTTTATTTGCATTATTATATAAAATTCTTTATTTATATGAAAATCCGCAAATTGTAATTAACGACTTTTTAAAACATTTTCCAATTGAATAAAAATAATGAACATAAATTCGTTAAATATTTTTCATAAGTGAAGACTTTTATTACAGTTTTATAAGGTTCTTTTAATTACTGAAGATGAATTAATTATTTTATTATTACTAATGCATTTATTATCGGAAGAATATCAATTTATAACTCCACGGGAATTAGAAAATTTTTCTAATTTTGATGTTAACAAAATTGATAAATTATTAGTTCAATTATTAGAAAAAGATTATTTACAAATTAGTAATTTTAATGATAAGTTAACAATGTCATTAACGCCATTATTTAATAGGATTTTTCAGATGTTGCAAGATGATAATGTAATTATTGAAGATAAGTTTGTTGATATTAATAGTGTTTTAGTAACACCGTTATCTTTTGAACAAAAATTATTTATTGAGCAACATTTGAATGATGAAAATTTAATTAATAAGGTGCAATCGTTAAAAAGTAATAATAAAAAAACTAATTTTATTAAATTACAACAATTGATTTTAAATTCTAGTAATAAAAAAGGTTTATCACAATTTAATTGATTAATTACTGATATGATTGATGCCATAAAAAAGGAGGAATAATTTTATGAAAAATGATAATAGTTTTAAATTGGCAAAAGAGGATATTTTAGAAAAAGAATTTCAAATTAATTTTAAAGGTTATGATGCCCAAGAAGTTGATCGGTTTTTAGATATTGTTCAAAAAGATTATGATGCTTTTAATAAAATTATGGAAACTCATATTGATGAAATTTCGCGTTTAAAAGAAAAACTTAAAGAAATAATTGAAGAACATGAAAAGTTAAAAAGTAATTATGAAATTGTTATGCAACAACGAGATAAGTTAGAAGAAAAAGGTTTACGAAATGTTGATATCATAAATCGGTTAAGTAAACTTGAAAGTAAAGTTAATAAATAGTAAAATGGATATGAGATTAAAAATCCGTGCTAATCGCTGTTAGAAATTTATTTTTAATAGAGGAAAGTCCACACTCACACTAGCTGTGATGCTAGTAATGTTTATGCTTGGATAAAAAATAATCCAAGGATAAGAAATAGCATCTGCTGTTTCTTAGATGGCTAATTAATAACCTAAGTTAATTATTTAATATGGTTTAGTAGTTTATAAAAGTGCCATAGTGACGATGCTAATGAGAAATTATTAGAGTGGAACGCGGTAAACCCCATAAGTGAGAAACCCAAATTATGGTAGGGGAACTATTAATTGCGAATGATAAGTAATTAATGGATATTTGTTAACATTTAAAGGTTAATTAATATAGATAAATGATTAGCACTTAAGGCATTGATGTCTTTAAGAACAGAATGTGGCTTATGAGATTTTTAATCTCGTTTTTTTATTTTTAGGTTATAATTATTTAATATAGGAGGGTTGCTAATGAATTTACCAAATAAAATAACATTAGTACGAATTATTTTAGTACCAATAATTTTAATTTTAATGTTGTTAGGCGGACCATTTGATAACTATAATTTTGTTAGTGGTAGTATTAGTATTGATAGTAATGTTAAAATTAATATTCTTTGAATTATTGCAGGGTTCCTTTTTATTATTGCTTGTTTTAGTGATTGATTAGATGGTTATCTTGCTAGAAAAAATAATCAAGTAACAAACTTTGGTAAGATTGCTGATCCGATTGCTGATAAGATGTTGACTAGTGGTGTTTTAATTATTATGACAATTCCGCAAATTATTCCGGTTTGAGTAACATTAATTTTGATTTCTCGCGATATTTTGCTTGATGGGATAAGAATGTTTTTAGCAACTAAGAAAGTTGTTATTGCTGCTAATTATTATGGTAAATTAAAAACGCTAATGCAAATGGTGGGGTTAACATTATTATTTTTTATTAATCATATTTGATTTGGATGAGATAGTGGTTGAGGTTCATGAAAGTATCATATTATTTTAATACCAATGTATTTATCATTATTGCTTTCAATTTGGAGTGCAATTACTTATATTTTTGGAATTAAACAAAGCAATCAAAAATAAATACTAATTAGGAGGAAAAAAAGTTGCACGATTTAGTTAAATTATTAGAAAAGAAAAATTTAACCATTAGTAGTTGTGAAAGTATTACAGGAGGAGCTTTTAGTGAAGCATTAGTTAAGACGGAAGGAGCTAGTAAAGTATTTCGTGGTGGGTTAATAGCTTATAGTGCTCATTCTAAAGTTCATTTAGCAAGAGTTCAGTTAACAACTTTACAATCATTTGGTGCTGTTAGTGTTGAAACAGCTATTGAAATGGCACAAAACGCAAAAAATTTATTTGATAGTGATATGGCAATTAGTTTTACTGGTAATGCTGGTCCTGAAAATCATGAAAATAAGCCATTAGGTTTAGTATATATTGCATTGGCTTATAATAACAAATGTTTAGTTTATGAATATCAATTATCGGGAAATCGCAAACAAATTATTAATAAATGTGTTAAATTAACTAAAGAATTAATTAAAGAAAATTTAAAATAAACTAGGAAAAGTTTATTTTTTTTGTTAATTTATTTAGTGGAGGTAAGAAAATGTCAAAAAATAAAACAAATACTACCGAAATTATTAATCGCGAAGAACTTTTACAACAAGCATTACAAACAATTATTAAAGAATATGGTCGGGATGCGGTTGTAGATATGAATAAAAAACTGCCATCCAAAGATAATGTCATTAGTTCGGGAAGTTTATTATTGGATATGGCAATTGGGATTGGTGGGTATCCTCGGGGCCGAGTTATTGAAGTTTATGGTGCTGAATCTTCAGGAAAAACCACTTTGGCATTACATGCCATTAGTGAAGTTCAAAAGAGTAATGGTAAAGCGGCTTTTATTGATGTAGAACATGCGTTAGACCCAAATTATGCTCAAAAAATTGGTGTTATTTTAGAACAATTAATAATTGTTCAACCAGATTCAGGTGAGCAAGCGTTAGGGATATTAGAAGTTTTTGTTAAATCAAATGCTATTGATTTGATTGTAATTGATTCTGTGGCAGCATTAACTCCCCAAGTTGAATTAGATGGTGAAATGTCTGATCAAACAATTGGTGCGCAAGCGCGATTAATGTCAAAGGCATTACGCAAGTTAAATTCATATATTGCTAAAACTAATTGTTTGGTTTTTTTTATTAATCAAATTAGAGAAAAAGTAGGAATTATTTTTGGTAATCCAGAAATAACCCCCGGAGGTAGAGCATTAAGATTTTATTCATCATTACGAGTTGAATTAAGAAGAAGTGAACAAATTCTGCTTAATAATCAATTGGTTGGTTATAAAACTAAAGTTAAAATTGTTAAAAATAAAGTTGCTGCTCCTTTTCAAATGACAGTTTTAGATATTTACTTTGATCGGGGAATATGTAAGTTAGAAGAATTGATTTCATTAGGTTTAAAGGCTAATATTTTGCAAAAAAATGGTTCTTGATATAATTATGGTGAGCAGAAACTTGGTTTAGGTCGTGATAAGGTTAGAGAATTTTTTATTGCTAATGTTGATTTACAAGAACAGTTGCATTGTAATGTTGCTGAGTGATTACAGACTGTTAAGTAATGTTTAATCGCAAGTCTTTTAACAAAGACTTGCTTTTTGTTTTTTAATCTTGATATTGGTATTTAATTAGTTATTAAAAAATGATATTATTTAATAGGTAAACATTAAAGTAATGTTTTAAACTAATTATCTATTATTTAAAAAAAAAAAATTAAATTTTATTAATAATTTGAAAAGAAAATTAACTATTCAGAAAGGAAAATTTATGAGTAAATTAGAATTCGGTCTTTTGGTTGGAATTTTTTTGGCATTGGCGATTGGCATTGGCGTTGGTCTGTTAATTAAGTATTTTGTTCGTACTAGTAATGATAAAAAGAGTCAAATAAAATTGGAGCAAGCAGAACGAGAAGCAAAAAATATTATTCAATCAGCAAAGGCAGATATCAAAGTAGAAATTGCGCAAATGAAAAAAGAAGTAGCAATGGATTTAGAACAAAGAAGAAGTCAAAGTAATAATTATGAAGCCTTATTAATGAAACGCGAAAAAAATATTATTGAACACGAAGAAGTGTTGGAATCTCAATATCGTGAAATTCTTCAAAAAAAAGATAATATTAAAAAAATTGAAGAAAACTATTATGATAAGTTAGACAAAATTGTTTTGAAATTAGAAAAAGTTGCGGGACTTAGTCAACAAGAAGCAAAAGTAGTTTTGTTTAAGGAATTAGAGGAGAAACTTGATTTAGAGTTAGGACAGTTAATTAAAAATCGTGAAAATGATGCTAAAATTAAAGCAAAAAATATTGCTGACAATATTATTGCTGTTGCTATTGAAAAGTATGCCCATGATGTTGTTGCTGAAAAAACAACAGCATTTGTTAAGTTACCTAATGATGAAATGAAGGGACGAATTATTGGTAAAGAAGGTAGAAATATTAAGGCTCTTGAACAAGCGGCAGGTGTTGATATTATTATTGATGATACTCCAGAAGTGATTCAAGTGGCATCTTTTAATCCGATTAGACGAGAGATTGCGGTTCGAACTTTAAATTCATTAATGCGCGATGGGCGAATTCAACCAATAAGAATTGAAGAAGTTTTAAAGAAAACCCAAGATGAGTTGGAAACTTTAATTCAAGAAACTGGACAAAAGGTACTTAATGACTTAGGAATTACTAATATGAAGCTTGGATTAGTTTATTATCTTGGAAGATTACGATATCGTACTAGTTTTGGTCAAAATGCTTTACAGCATTGTATTGAAGTAGCAAAATTGGCAGGAACAATGGCTGCTGAGTTAGAATTGGATGAAAAATTAGCAAGAAGAGCGGGTTTATTACATGATATTGGTAAAGCAATTGATTATGAAATGGATGGTTCGCATGTTAATTTGGGGGTGCAATTAGCAAAAAAATATGGTGAACACCCGCTAATTATTAATGCTATTCATGCGCACCATGGTGAGGTTAGTCCGCAAAGTATTTATGCGGTTTTAGTAATGGCAGCGGATACTTTATCGGCAGCTAGACCGGGAGCAAGAAATAACTCTTTAGAAGAGTTTATTCAAAGAATGCAACAAATTGAAGAAATTTGTCAATCAATTCCTGGGGTACAAAAATCTTATGCTGTTCAAGCTGGAAGACAAATTAGAATTATTGTTGATCCTGGTAAGGTTAGTGATGCTAAGGTTTATAAAATTGCTCATGATGTGAAAATTAAAATTGAAAAAGAAATTACCATTCCTGGCGATATTCATATCACTGTTATTAGAGAATTAAGAGCTAATGAGGTTGCTCGTTAAAATTAAATAATAAAATAATTAGGAACAATTTATGATGATGTTGTTCCTTTTTGATATTAAGTGGTTAAATGCTTGTATTTTTATTTTAAAGTGATTAAAATAATAGCAAGTAAAAGTAATTATTAAATTATCTATAAAAGTATTATTATCAATAGTATAATTTTAATTACTTTTTATTTGTTATATGAAGGGAATGTGTTGATTTAAATGAATAGAATTTTAAAGCAGTTACTAACTTTTACTTTTATTATTACACCAATAAGCACAATAATTGGTTGTAATACAGGTAGTTTTAATGATGACAATTTTAAAATAAAAAATGCGAAGCTTGCGGCAGCAACTAATGAATTAACAAATAAAGTTCTTAACCCTTTGTTTTTAGAACAAACTATTGTTGGCGATAATATTGTTAATTTAATTACCAAAAAGTTATCAGATTGTATTGCGGGATTATTATTTTTATATGTTAGTGATGTTACGATTGAATTAAAAGGTAATAATATTATGGTTTTGAAGGATGTTGATGTCATTAATGTTAATGTTATTTTAAAAGGAAAAGCGATTGATAAAAATAAAACCGAAGTTAAAATTGAAAGGAAAATTACTATTAATGAAAAGCATCGTCGGGTTTTAGATAACGAAGCTAGTAATATTTTAAATAAGTTTAAAACTATTGAGAATGTCTTTCATTATCATTCAATTAAAGAAATGACATATGCATTACAGCAACAGATACCTAATAATAAAGAAAATGATTTAAGGGTTAATATTGAAATTGATAATAATGATTGAGAGCAAGTGATGCAAACAGAACCAACGGTTTTTTATGCGCTGAAAGTAAAAATATCAATATTACATCATACAGTTTTAATTAAAACAAAGGATATTGTTGTTAAGGTATGGGGTTTATTTGAACCGATTAAGAATTATTTGGATAATTTTAAAGATATTCTTGAAGAAAATTGTTATTTTGTAAAGAAGAAGTGATTGAAGCTGTAAAAAATTCCGTTGTTGCTGTAGTTCCTAATAATATTACGATAGAATATGAAGTGTTAAATTGAAAAGACCCCTATGTATCTGGAAGTTTTGATGCCGTAGTTATTGTTAAAGCAATAAAGGATGGTAAAGAAATTAATACTATTCAAGTTAATGTGAAAGTTAAGGAATTAAAAAGTGCGATTAAATCTTATTTAAGTAAGTTTAAAAATATTGATGTGCCTAAATATTATCATAATGAAGATGAAGTTATGGAAGCCATTAAAGAATTAGTTGATGTTTCACCGCCAAAAGGAATTACAATTGTTAGTAAAGTTTTGCATTGAGATTTAGTCGCTACTAGTGAATTATCAAATGTTGACTTAGAAGTTGTTGTTAAAGCAATGAATAATACTACTGAGGTTGGTGAAGTTAAGCTTAAAGTTAAGGCGATTACTTGTAGTGAAAAAATTAAAAACGAAGTAAGTAACTATTTAAATAAGTTTAATAGTATTGCTGAAACTCGTGCTTATAAAAATGAGCAAGATATTGAACAAGTAGTTAGAAATTTAGTTACGGAAATGCCACCAGTTGGTGTTAAGATAAAATATGAAGTTTTAGATTGAAAAAAAGTTTATATTAGTGATTATGATGTCCAAGTTAAAATTCAAGCAATTCATATAATTGTGAAATTTTAGAAACAAAAACTATTACTGTTAAGGTCTTGGCTTCAACAGGTGAAGAAATAAAAGATTATATTCATTCAGAACTTGGAAGGATATTTCCTGAAAATAAAACAATGATTAATGAACCTCTTGCAACTATGTCTGAGTTTATAAATTATTTACAAAATAAAACAAAAGATATTTATAAAGGCAATTATGAATTATTAATCGTTCCTAATGAAAGCGATTGAAATGATAAAGTAATAACGGCTGCTGGTAAAAGTTTTGGGCAAGTTACGGTATTATTTCAATTAAGAGAAAAAAATTCTCGTGATATTATTTCTGATAGTGATAAAAAGATTAATTTTTTAGTTAAAACAAAACCTAGAAACAATTCATAATTTAAAGAGCAGAAAAGAGAGAATATAAATTCTCTCTTTTCTACGATATCTATAAATTTCTTATTACATATGATATAATTATTAGCGAAGTTAAAATTTATAAATAAATGGGGTATAAAAATGTTTACTGATTTTTTGGCGAATCGTATTACTAAAGCTATTAAGAAAAATATTAAGACATCAACTTTAACAGAACAAAATATGGAAGCTACTTTAAGTGAAATTAAACTTGCTTTATTAGAGGCTGATGTTAATTTTAATGTGGTAAAAGAATTTGTTAATAATGTTCGTGATCTTGCAAAGGGAGAGTTTATTCTTGAAGGTTTAAAACCTGAACAAATGTTAATTAAAATTGTTCATAATGAGTTAATTCGTATTATGGGACATAAAGAACATTTATTGAATCTTAATAAACGACCAACAGTTATTATGATGGTGGGGTTACAAGGAAGTGGAAAAACAACCACAACAGCTAAGTTAGCAAATTTATTACGAAAAAAGTATCATAAGAATTCTTTGTTAGTTGCTTGTGATGTGTATCGGCCAGCCGCCATTGAGCAGTTAAAATCGTTAGGTAAGCAATTAGACATTCCTGTATTTTCATTGGATAATGAAAAAGATGTTGTTAAAATTGCTAACAATGCTCTTAATTATGCAATGGAAAATAAGTTTGATGTTGTTATTGTTGATACAGCAGGAAGATTGCATATTGATAGCGTATTAATGGATGAATTATCTAATTTAAAACAAAATATTAATCCCCAAGAAATTCTTATTGTTGTTGATGCGATGACAGGACAAGAAATAATTAATGTTACTGAACGATTTCATCAATATCTTAATTTAACAGGAACAATTCTTTCTAAATTAGATGGTGATGCTCGTGGTGGAGCGGCACTTTCTATTAGTCATTTAACTAAAATTCCGATTATGTTTGCTGGTACAGGAGAAAAGGTTGAAGCATTAGATATTTTTTATCCTGAAAGAATGGCTGACCGAATTTTAGGGATGGGCGATGTTCAAAGTTTATTTGAAAAAGCTCAAGATGTTGTTGATGAAAGATCAATTCAGAAAACAATGAATCGAATGATGATGGGACAATTTGATTTAGATGATTTAGCTAATCAAATGAAACAAATGTCAAAGATGGGTAAACTTTCAGGAATAATTAAAATGATGCCTGGGGTTAATAATCTTAGTGATGCCAAAATTGAAGGTGCTGAAAGTAAACTATTAGTTACAAGAGCATTATTAGATTCAATGACTAAAAAAGAACGAAGAGATCCACGACTTTTAAAACATTTAAAAAGAAAAAATCGGATTATTAAAGGTTCGGGACGAAATGAAAAAGAATTTAATAATTTAATAAATCAATTTGAAAAAGCTAAAAAAAGTGTTGATGCAATGGCAAAACAAATTAAATCAGGAAGAATGCCAGATTTTAGTAAGTTTAAAAGATAAAGAATTTCTAATCCTTAGTTAAGAATTAGAAATTCTTTTTGTCACGATTATCTTTTTGAAAGTAAGTATTTTAAAATTTCCGAAGATAAATTAGCATCACTAATATTAGTTAGTATGGTGCGTCCTTGATAAATTAAATCGGTCATTGAACCATTATATTTGGATGTAATCCCAAAACTAAATCCTCAATGCGGTAGTGTTGTCGATTTTTTTTCATTACCTCATGGGTTATATGTTTTAGGATTTATTGTTAAGATAAATTCATTATTTTGATTTGTTTTATCTAATTTAAAGGCACAAGGGTTAACTAAATCCATTGGTGAATTCATTACAGGTTTACCAGCAAAAATATATTGAGCGTATTCTTTATACATTGCTATTCATTTATCAGCTTGTTGTTGTGTTCAATCGCTTTTACTTTCTAGATAAGGTGTGAAAACTAACTTGGTAATAAATAAAAATTTTATTTCGTTTCATCATAGTTGTTTTGTTATGGAGTTATTACGAAATCTTGGTATCATTTCATTGCCATTAGTATAATATAGAAAATCACTTTTTTCTTTATTTAATATGGGATATTTATCTACGGTGCTATTAAAAGTTAAGTAATGATTAGAGCAAAAAGCATTACCTTTTTGATAATCTAATCGGATTGTTTCCGTAGTTTTTGTTATGGGCGATCATTCATTAAATGATGCTTGGGCGCTATCAATTGGTTTAATATATTTGGCTGCTTGCTCCAAATTAATATTTAAGTGTTTCTTAAATTTAAAAGTTAATTGATTACTTTCTTCATTGTTTAATCATCCTTTAGTATCTCAATATGGGCGCATAAAGTTTTCTTAGGTAGGAAAATATTTGAATAAGTATTAAGGCAGTCAGTAATGATTGTCTTTTTATTTTATAAGGTGTTAAAAATTTGTTCTTTGAAAATTAAATACAAGTGAATTAATAATGTTGGTATGTATTAAAGCACGATAAATTGTGGGTGGTCGCCATAACCAAAAGAAGTTTACCAGTTAATAGATAACACCCTATTAGCTATAGCAATTTGTTTCGTTTTGCAATAAAAAAATGAATGGGTGGATTTCCTAAAAATATACACGCTATTAAATTAGTTCCAAGGGTAGGATGCGGATGTTAAAGTGTAGAAATTTCTAAATAGGGGTATGCTAAGTTTAAAATTATTAAAATATTTATCTAATTAAAAAAACAAAATTTAATAACAAAGCTTGTTAAACACTTAAATCTGCGATATATAAGTGTTTAAAAAACTAAGTTAGTTAACTTAGTTAATATAACTTAGTTTATCTATAAGAAAGGTAATTTATTATGAAAAACATTGAAAACATTTTCTTAAATACTAAAAAATATCTCTTAAAAGAAACGCAAAACGCAATGCTTATTAAAGCACCAAAAATACCGTGATTTAATGAACAAATCGGCATTTGGTTTCCAAAACGATTTGTTTATAAAGGAAAATACGAAAATTCAATTTGTATTGGAATAATAAAAGATAGTAAATATCAAGTAATCTCAATTAATCAAAAAGAAAAAGAAACCAAATTAATTAAGGGACAAGAATTATTAGGCTTCTTCATTGCCGAAAAAGAAAACAACAAAAAAGATATAAATTATAACTATTTTAAAGGAGATTAAAAATGAATATTGCGATTGGAATAATATTTATTATCATTTGCATAATGCTATTGGCATATTTTGCTTATAAAATTTATGCCAAAATAAAAATGCGAATTAAATATAAAAATGCCATTAAAAATAATACTGGTAATTTTACAAAAGACGAAAAAGTATTTATTGCCCGCTTTGAAGAATGAGTTAAAGCTCCTAATTCAAAAGAAAATAATGAGAATAAAAAATAATGTTTTGAAAAATTATTATGGAATTTTTAGAACTGTTTGTTCCGATAGAAAAAATGCCTGCACAAGTTGCTTTTATTGCCGGATTAATTATTATCATTACTTTTCTTTTCGCGTTAATTTCAATTATGTATTTACCAATAAAAATGATTTTTGGGAGATAAAAAATGACAGTAAATTTAAAAGAATTTAATTGAGAACAAATTAAACAAACTTTCTGAGATTTATTTATTCAAATTACAACTATTCCCGCTCATATTAGTGGTGGTAAAGAAATTGATTTAACCCAAGAAACACTTTGACTTTTAATAGCAAACATTGCTTTTTGATTATTAACAGCGATTATGGTGTGATTTATTCTAATGCTACTTTGAAAAACCATATCAGTATTTAGATAGAGACAAAAGTAATGTCGCGGAGTTACATTGTGATGCATTCACAAAGAAATTCAAAATTAATTAGGAAAAAATACAATCATGTTAAGGTTAACCGCGGTTTTAACAAATTTAAGAAAAACTTTAAATATAAATGTGAATGTTTTAAAAAGAAAGGGGGTGATTATATGATTGGAACTTTCTTGGCCGATACACCAGCAGTAACAAAAATAACAGCTAGTGACGCGATGACCAAATTGTGAAATGCGATTATAACAGCGTTTACTAAAATGTGAGAAATTATTGCTGTTAATATGCCACAAGTCGGTAACTTCTTTGCTGACTACTGAATCTTCATTTTTCCATTTATTTTGGCAATATTCTTTATTTGCTTTAAAATGTTTGAAAAACTACTTGGAGCAGTACGCTAATAAAAAAATAAAGTGAGGTGCAAGATGAAATTTTGCAAATGAATAATAGAAAAAAATAACCATTTTATTGAATTAAATCGCACCTCATTTTTAATTTTATGACATTGGGGAGCAATTTGATATATTTACAACGGTTATTTTAAAAACATTGTAAGCTATTTATTTTTAGCAGGTTGTATTTTAATTTTTCTTTTTAAAATAAGTAATTTAACACAAATTAACAAAGTTATTAATTTCTTAAAAAACTCACCATTAAATATTGTGATTGGTTCATTAGGAACTGGAAAAACCGCTTTTCTAGCGTACGCATCAAAATTACTAAAAAAGAAAAAATATCACATCGCCTCAACATTTCCATTACTAAAAACCCAAAAATTAAGTTTAGGACATATGGGATTATTAGACTTTGATTATCCGGTATTGCCAGACAAAACATTACTGCTATGAGATGAAACCAATTTATTTTTAGAAGGAACCGATTGAGAAAAAAATAATACCAAAAACGAAGAAACCGGTATTCAAGAATATTTCGCTCTGGCACGCCATTTTGGTCATATTGTGCTTGCTAGCGGTCAAAGAGATAAACATATTTGAGTTAAAGTTCGTGATATTGCCAATAATGTGATTGTGGGAATTCGTAAAAAACCAGTTAATATTTTTCGCCCCTACTTAAAAGTCATCTATGGTACCTTTACGAGCATTGAAGAATATGAACGCTGACGAAACACCTTAATTGATGCAAAAAATAGCAAAAAAGGTCGCCGTATTAAATATCGTGATATTCCTGAACTTGATATTTATTTTTTTAAATTAAAAATTCCTTTACCAATACTTAACACTTACAATTCTTTTTACCTAGCGTTTTTAAGAGATTACTTAAATTCAAAAGTAAATCCTGACTATGAAGACAAATACTATAATGACACAGCAATTGATTTAGAAGACTTAGAATACTTAAAAATGGATAAATTTAGCAAATTTTTAAGAAAAATGAAAGAAAAGGAATAATAAAAAATGGAAAATCTCGCAAAAATGGCCGACTTTCTCGCCCAAATGCTTTATAAAGTTTTTGATTTAATTTGAAGTCTTGAAGTGCCGGGAACAAATATTCAACTAATATTTCCTTTATTCTTAACACTGGCTGTAGAATTTCTTATGGCAATTATTCTTGGATTTGGTAGTCAACAAGTTAATTTAGAAAAACAACGCCAATATGCTGTTAAAAATAAGGGGCGTTTAAGTGTGTGAGGAAAAGCTAAAAAACAAATAAAACCAATAAAAACAAAACAAGGTAACTAAAAATGTTTAAACTAATTATTATTTTTATCTTAATAACTGTGCTTGGGTTATTAGCTGGTAGTCATTTTGAAACTTTAACGAACTATATTAGCGAAGGTCTTGCTAATTTCCAAAAATTTATTACCAGCAATTTAACAATTTTAGAACTGTTTAAACCAATGGCACGAACATTTTCGCAACACCCAATTTTTACTATTCTTGGCGTCACTTGTGTACTTGTTGCTTTATTTATTGTGATTAAAGGTAGGTAAAAAATGAAGAAATGAACTAAAAAACAAGAATTAAAAAAATAGAGAATGACAAATTAGAAAGACAAAGAAAGGAATTAATAGTTAATTATGTTAAATTCTAATTTATTAAATAAAATTAATGTTAATGATGAATGATATACACAGGAATATGCTGTTAAACCAATTTTAGAATTTTTAAAACCTAATAGTACTATTTTATGCCCTTTTGATAAAATTGATAGTAAATTTGTATGTGTTTTAGAAAGAAATGGGCATAAAGTTTGGAATAGTCATATTGATGATGGAATTGATTTCTTTAATTACATTAAAAGTGATGTGGATAGATATGATTATATTATTTCTAACCCTCCGTTTAGTAAAAGAAAGCAAGTAATAGAACATTTATTTAATTTGGGCAAACCGTTTGCGATGTTAATACCATTAGTAAGTATTGCATTAAAACCAATTAGAGAAAAAATAGATCAGTGTGAGTTATTAGTTTTTGATAAAAGAATAAAATTTATTACTTATAATGGTATAGTTTGCAAAAATCCACCAAGTGAAACTGCTTATATTTGTCATAATGTTTTGCCTAAGCAAATTGTTTGTAGAAAATTAAAGGAGTTTAAAAATGAAAGAAAAAATGCCATTAAAATTAAGAATTAAAAATTCTTTTAAAAAGCAGTGGTTAAAAATAGTGTTAAGTATCATTTTTATCTTTATAAGCTTATTAATTTGTGCATTAACAGTAAGCGATGCTAAATGAATAACTGGAACAAGTGACGAATTTAATAATTTTATGAGTGAAGAAATGGTTAAATTCTTTGGCAAGTTCAATAGTGGTATTATGCTCGCAGGAATATTTGTTTTTTGATGAGGCGGAGCAATATATTTTGCACTTAAATTTGAAAAATTAATTCGCTTGATTGTTCAGAAAATTAAAGCAAAAAGAGCCTTGAAAAATGAAATCAAACAAACTCATTAATTCTTTAAAAAAATATTGATGAATAATACTTAATTACATTATATTCATATCTTTAAATATAGTTTTATTATTACATACAGATATTGAAAATTTGCAACAATTTATTAAAAATTTTGGAGCAATTGGTAAGTTAATGATTATAGGTTATTCATTAGTATGAGTAACCATAACAGAAATAGCAAACTGCTTAATTCGTTTTATATTAAAAAAGATTAAAGCTAAAAGAATAATGAAAAATAAAATATTTTAAAAAGGAGCGATAAAAATGTTTATGAAAATATTTACCGTGTTAATTATTAGTTTCAATAACATTTTTACCATTCCACAAAACATTAATAATGACAAATCAACAGCACAATCACTAATTAGAAGTAAAAGGCAAAATAATGAATCATACGAATTAAACTTAAAAAAATCAAAATTAACACTTAAATCATCAAAAGATGATAACAGCAAGTGAAATCAAAAATGAGAAATAAAAGTTAATGTAGAAAATGAATTTATTCCCAAAAACTTGCCTCCACGAATGAAACTTAATGATTGAGAATTTTATGTTGACAAAAATGACAAGATCACACTGCCAATATTAAAATCATTAGAATATGATTTAAATTGAGAAAAAAACAGTGAACCAAGATATTGAGAAAATAAAGATTTTTTATCATATCAAAATAAAAAATTAAAAAACATAAAAATGAAAGTACAAGAATGAGATAAAAATGAAAGATATGCCAAATGAAAAATATTAGAATTTAACGCACAATCAGAAATTAAACCCTCGACTGATATTGATTTACCAGAAAAAACCACCAAATTTGATGGCAACTATAACTATAACGATGTTGTTGATAATCTTGATTACTTAATGATTCACCGTGGTGATTTTGATAAATTTAATTACTCGTATCTCTATTGAACGCCCGTATTTAATTTCATTGACACCCTAGAAAAAGGTTATTACAAAGAATTTACGATTAAAAATTATGGCTTTAAAAACGAGAGCTATTTTTATCATAAAACTTCTAGTGATAAAAATGTAGTAAATGAGAATGTTTTGAAAATTAAGGCATTTAACAAAACTCTAATTGCTGGAAATAAGTATTTACAATTGCTACACGGTGAAAATGAAATCTGAAAATATGGCACTACGAATTCTAACGATTATTACCTAATTAAATATCTTTTTGGTACCTTAAATTACCTCAATGTTAGATTTAGTTTTCTACGCTATGACCCCGATTTAAAAAATGATATTTACCTATATTTTAAAAACAACATTCCTAGTATTAACAATAGCGATTACAAAAATGTTTTTAACGAAATCTATGAAATTCTTGGCAATTTCTTTGCTAGTTTATTTTATGCGACTTTTGATATGGACGAAAAAACTCATACCGAAATTGATTTTAAGGGTGTAGAAAACTATAAGAAGGATTACTTTATTCAAATCGGTTTCTTTTATCGTTCATTAATTACCTTTTATCCCAAAAAATACTTAGTAAATATTATAGGAAACTCAGAATTATTACTAAGAAGTTATTTCTTTACTTTTGACAAAAAAATGCACCAAGATAATTACAATGCTATTAACAACACCAATAGCATTTATCAAATTGATTTTAATGTCCTTAAATCTTATGATAATAAACTCATTGCCTTGCCAACCAACAAAACCGCTAACAGTATTAATTATCTAAATACCGATATTGATATTCGCTATGGTATTAACATTTTTACCTTAACTTTTCCACTTTATCACAAAGGGAATATCTCTAACTACAATTTTAAAATTTATGACTTTAATGTATTAAATTCAACAGCCTTTATCCCTGATGGCTCAAATAACAGTGAATGAGACGATTTAATTCCACCAGCAAATTGCAAATATTCTGGACGATGAATACCAACCTTTAATGATATTGGTTGTGCCATTCAAAATGCTGGTATCAAAATGATAAACTGAATACTCACAGCTTCACAAATCATCACGATTTTGCGACCGTTAGCAATTATTGCAAAAGCAACAGTTAACTTTTCAACCGCCATTTTTCCAGTTTTTAAAACGGTACCAGCTTTTTACTATACCTTTCAATTTTTAATCGGTTTTGCCATTTTTCTAATGATATTAAGAATTTTTGTATAATTATATATATATTAGACTTGGTACATAGCCTTTAATTTTATCTACTATTTTGATAATATTATTTCCTAGGTGAAGCACAAATGTTAGATAAATACAAAGATAAAAATGAATTTTATAGTCTAATATACATAAAATGTTATAGTTATGTACCAAGTCTATTGAAAAAATAAAATGAAGGAGTTAAATTTATGAAAATTTTAAATATAATAGCTCTTTTGGGGCTGACAACATTGCCAATAGTCGGGTGTTCTAAAAAAGAAAATAAACCAATATTACAAATTAAGAATGAGTCATACGACTTAAACTTAAAAAAATCAAAATTAACACTTAAATCATCAAAAGATGACAACAGCAAGTGAAATCAAAAATGAGAAATAAAAGTTAATGTAGAAAATGAATTTATGCCCAAAAACTTGCCTCCGCGAATGAAACTTAATGATTGAGAATTTTATGTTGATAAAAATGACAAGATTACAATACCGATATTAAAATCATTAGAATATGATTTAAATTGAGAAAAAAACAGTGAACCAAGATATTGAGAAAATAAAAATTTTTTATCATATCAAAATAAAAAATTAAAAACCATAAAAATGAAAGTACAAGAATGAGATAAAAATGAAAGATATGCCAATGAGGGCGCATAAAGTTTTGTTAGGTGGGTAAAGATTTGAATAATTTTGAAAGAAAAGCAACTAAAAATTTATTACCTTTTTACTTGAAAAATAATTAATAAAACAAAATATTTAATATTAACAAACATATTCTTAATAAAAGGTTATAAAAACTAAGTAAAATGCTTATAAAAACAACATTAAAATAATTTTTTACAACAAAAATCATACATAAGAAATATATACTTAATTTGCATATTGAAATAATTTATAGTAAATGACTATTTTTTCTTTTTTAAAAAATACCTAAGAAAACTAAACGCGACCCTTACAAACGGGCGCATAAAGTTTTGTTAGGTGGGTAAAGATTTGAATAATTTTGAAAGAAAAGCAACTAAAAATTTATTACCTTTTTACTTGAAAAATAATTAATAAAACAAAATATTTAATATTAACAAACATATTCTTAATAAAAGGTTATAAAAACTAAGTAAAATGCTTATAAAAACAACATTAAAATAATTTTTTACAACAAAAATCATACATAAGAAATATATACTTAATTTGCATATTGAAATAATTTATAGTAAATGACTATTTTTTCTTTTTTAAAAAATACCTAAGAAAACTAAACGCGACCCTTACAAACTAAATAGTTGCATATTTTTATTCTATACGATAAAATTTTAAGCACAAGGTAAAATTTTAATAAAATTAAAAATTATTTCATTTTTAGTTTTAGAAAATAAAAGTGGTGAAAACAATGAAAATTACTAAGAGTGTGTTTCTTAAAGGTGCTATTAATAAGGAACAATGAATTGATGATGAGATTAGTGAAGTATTGTTATTAGGACGAAGTAATGTTGGAAAATCAACATTTATTAATTCTTTATGTAACAATAAACAATTAGCAAAGGTGTCTAGTTCGCCTGGTAAAACACAAATGCTTAATTTTTTTGCTATTAATAATAATGAATTTCGTTTTGTTGATTGCCCCGGTTATGGTTTTGCAAAAATAAGTAAGAGTATTAAAAAACAATTTGTTAAAATGATGGATACTTATTTATTAGAGCGAAAAAATTTAAAGTTAGCAATCTTATTATTAGATTTAAGACGAACTCCTAATGCGGATGATTTATTAATGTTTAATTTTTTACGAGAACGAAATATTAATATTCTCATTGTTACTACGAAGTTAGATAAACTAAAGAAAAATGATATTAGCAAGCAAGAAAAAATAATTAAAGAAACATTGCTGATTATTAATGATATTGACATTATTAAAACATCAAGTATTAGTAAAATGGGTTATGATGCTGTTCTTGAAAAAATTACTGAATATATTTAAAAACTAAGTTTAGAGGTAGAGTTATAATGAAATTAAGAAAGATCAAGTCAAATAGTAATCTTTGTCATCAGATGCATTTAACACATACTGATAAACAACATCGTTGATTTGAAATCAAAGAAATTTTACGCTCAGTTTTTGCTATTTTATTAGTTATTCCGATGTGAATATCAATGGGTAAAGTAAATCCATTGGCAGTATATTTTGGTAATCCAATTATTCAATTAATGCTTGCGAGTATTGTCCAGTTTATTTTAGGATTTAATTTTTATAAAGCCTGATATCAAGAATTGTTTCAACAACGACGAGTCGGCATGTATTCATTAATCATTTTGTCGTCTTTGGTGGCATTTATCTATAGTATTTATTTAATTGTTTTGATGTTGCAATATTCACCATATGGTAAGCAACATATTATTGGTTTATTTCAAGGAATTAGTCATCAACAATTAATGAATTATATGATGATTGATAATAAATTTCAACATATGTATTTTGAGATTGGGGCTTCAATTATAGCTTTTGTTTTAGTCGGCGATGCAATATCGCAAATAGTTCGTAATCGTGCGATTGATGGCTTACAAGATTTAATGTCGTTGCAAGTAAAAGAGGCGACTATTTTTAAAGAAAATAATAAATATGCAACAATTGCTGCTATTGATATTAAAATTGATGATCAGTTATTAGTTAAAAAGGGTGATAAAATTCCTACTGATGGTGTTTTAATAGGCGAGTTAGCATATATTAATGATTCATTAATTACAGGTGAAAGTCAAATTGTAAAAAAATTGACTGGTGAATTATTAATTGGTGGTTCTGCTAATGCAGGTGAAGCTTTTATAATGCGAGCAACAAAAATTGGTAATGAAACGATATTAGCAAGTATTATTAATAAAGTAGAACAATTGCAACAACAAAAAACCAATTTACAAAAGATTGCTGATAAGATTGCGGCGATTTTTGTTCCTTTTGTTTTAGGGTTAGCATTATTAGTTTTTTTAGTTTATGCTTTTATTTTACCGTTATTTGATTTATCATTTATTATGTCTGATCCTTATGGTATTGCTATTAAAACTGCAATTTCAACATTAATTATTGCTTGTCCTTGTGCTTTGGGATTAGCAACACCTTTAGCAATAACTGTGGGAATTGCAAAGTCAACCCAAGAAGGAATTATTTTTAATAAAGTTCATGCTTTTGAAAAAATTAATCAAATTGATATTGTTGCTTTTGATAAAACCGGAACTGTTACTGATGGCAAATTAAGTATTAAGGCTATTTATGGCGAAGAAAAGCATATTACTTTTGCTGTGAGTTTAGAAAATATGTCAGCGCATCCAATTGCTACTGCTTTTAAAGCATACCAAGAAGCATATAATATTAGTAAAGTATCCTTGACGGATGTGAAAGAAACTATTGGTTTTGGCATTCAAGGGTTATGTAATAAACAGCGAGTTACGATTTCTTCGGTTACTAAATTATTAGAAAAAAAATTTGTTTTAGCAGTTCCTTTACAAAGAATTGTTGAAAAAAGCAAAGAAATTAATCAATTGGTATTGGGGTTAGCAATTGATAAAGTTATTGTAACTTTATTTGTGTTAGAGGATCAGATTAAGTTAAATGCGATTAAAACGGTTGCTAAGTTGAAGCAAGAAGGTATTGAAGTTTATATGATTAGTGGTGATAATGAAGTTATTACTAGAGGAGTTGCTACTGCTATTGGTATTGAGCATTACTTTGCTAATATTCAACCATTAGATAAAGCTAATATTATTAAGAAATTGCAAAAACAAGGTAAAAAAGTGGCATTTGTTGGTGATGGTGTTAATGATAGTGTTGCTTTACAACAAGCTGATTTATCAATTGCGATGGGAACAGGAGCGGAAATCGCAGTTAATCTTAGTGATATTATTATCATTAAACCTGATGTTTTAAATATTTATAAAGCGATTGTGTTAACGAAGCAAACAAGAAGGGTTATTTGAACTAATTTTATGTGAGCATTTGGTTATAACCTTATTGCCTTACCAGTAGCAATGTTATCTGGTTGATTTTGAATATCAATTCCTAATTTTGAATTTGCAATTTTTGCAGCCGCGGCGATGGCATTTTCTGATCTTACTGTTGTTTTAAATTCATTATATTATCGTTGAAAAAAGATTAAATATTAGATTAATTAAGTATCATTTTTTATATTTCTTAATGTTTGATATAATTATTGAAAATAAGTAGGAGAGAATTAATGAAATCATTAAGTAAAAAATATGAGCATTTTGAAGTAGAAAATGGTAAGTATGATTATTGACTAGAAAAACGATTATTTAGTGCTGATAATATTAATAATAAACCTGTTTTTAGTATGATTTTGCCTCCACCTAATATTACTGGTAAATTACATTTGGGTCATGCTTGGAATAATACTTTACAAGATGTTATGGCGCGTTATAAAATTTTAACTGGTTATGGTGTTACTTGATTTCCAGGAATGGATCATGCGGGAATTGCTACCCAAGTAAAAGTTGCTGAAAGAATATGAGATGAAGAGAAAAAACGGATTACTAGTTTTTCTCGTGATCAGTTTATTACTAAAGTTAATTCGTGAAAGGATGAATATGCTCAGATAATTCGTGAGCAATGAGCAAAATTAGGATTAGCATTAGATTATCGTTATGAGAAGTTTACTTTAGATAGTGATGTTAATCAATTAGTTAATGAAACATTTGTTAAATTATATAATGATGGTTTAATTTATCGTGGCAAAAAAATTATTAATTGAGACCCACAATTAAAAACAGCGTTATCAAATATGGAAGTAACTTATAAAGAAGTTCAAGGTAAAATGTATTATCTTAATTATCCCTTAGTAGATAGTGATGAAATGATTACAATTGCCACAACAAGACCAGAAACGATGTTTGCTGATCAAGCCTTAGTTTTTCATCCTAATGATGTTCGTTATCAAAAGTATCTTCATAAAGAAGTTATTAATCCGGTTAATAAACAAAGAATTCCGATAATTGCTGATGAATACATTGTAATGAAACTTGGAACAGGAATAATGAAATGTACGCCTGCTCATGATTTTAATGATTATCAAATTGCTAAAAGACATAATTTGGATTTAATTATTTGTATGGATTCTGGTGGCATAATGAATGCCACAGCTTTACAATATGAGGGATTAGACCGTTTTGTTTGTCGACAACAGTTAATAGGTGATTTAGAAAAACAAAATTTAGTTGTTAAAATTGCTGATTTTGTTCATCAAGTAGGATATTCAGAACGCAGTGATGCTATTATTGAACCATATTTATCAGAACAATGGTTTGTTAAAATGCAGCCATTAGTAAACAGAGCTTTAAAATTACAAAATAGTGCTGATGCGATTTTGTTTTATCCATCAAGATTTGCAAATATTTTAGATCAATGGTTGGAAAATATTCAGGATTGATGTATCTCCCGACAATTGTGATGGGGTCATCAATTGCCAGTATGATATCATCAAGATACTAAGGAAATTATTGTGGCCATAACGCCACCTAATAAAGAAGAATGAGTACAAGATAGTGATGTT
The DNA here is from genome assembly GCF_964030685.1 of Spiroplasma endosymbiont of Dilophus febrilis. Taxonomy (NCBI): domain Bacteria; kingdom Bacillati; phylum Mycoplasmatota; class Mollicutes; order Entomoplasmatales; family Spiroplasmataceae; genus Spiroplasma; species Spiroplasma endosymbiont of Dilophus febrilis. The sequence continues at coordinate 534,755 of NZ_OZ034912.1, read as the reverse complement.
TTAGATACTTGATTTTCTAGTGCTTTGTGACCTTTAATATTTGCGCAACAAAATAATGATAAATTATTTTTTGAAAAATATTTGCCAAATTCCTTGTTAGTTACTGGTTATGATATTATTTTCTTTTGAATTAGTCGGATGATTTTTGAATCATTATATTTAGTTAATAAAAAACCTTTCAAAGCGGTATTAATTCATGGTTTAATTCGTGATGAACAAGGAAGAAAAATGTCAAAATCTTTGGGTAATGGGATTGATCCAATGGATATTATTACTGAGTATGGTGCTGATAGTTTACGATTTTTTTTATTAACTAATAGTACTCCGGGGCAAGATTTACGATTTAGTATTACTAAAGTTCGTTCTTCGTGAAATTTTATTAATAAACTTTGAAATGCGAGCCGATATGTGCTTTTAAATTTAGCCGATGATTTTAAGCCAGTGAATAATATTTTGGATTTACAATTAGAAGCTGTTGATTATTGAATTTTAAATAATTTTAATTTTGTTCTTGAAAAAGTGCAAGCAAATATGGAGAAATATGAATTTGTTGTTAGCGGTAAATATCTTTTTAATTTTGTTTGAGATGATTTTTGCTCTTGATATATTGAGTTATCAAAAAGTAATTTACAAAATCCTAAAACTAAAGTGGCATCAATTCAAGTCTTATTTTATCTTTTAAAGCAAATTATTATTTTATTGCATCCTTTAATTCCTTTTGTAACTGAAGAAATTTATCAAAAGATGTTTAATAATGAAAAATCAATTATGGAAGAAAAATATCCGATAGTTTTAGAAAATATTGCTCCCGTAAATTATTTAGTTAATGTTATTAATATTACAACAGTTATTAGAGAATTACGGGCAACAAGAAATATTAAACATCACATTGCTTTGAATTTTAATTTAAATTCTGATAATCAAGATTATCAGAAGTATGCTCAGGAAATTAATGGTTTTTTGGAAAAGTTAACTAATAGTCAAATGACAACTATTAATAAGAAAATATCTCATTTAGGACAAACAATCGCGCTTCCTTTAATTGATGGAACAATTGATGTTTTTTTAGATATGACAATTAATAAAAAAGAACAAGAATTATTTATTCAAAAACAGTTACAAGATATTCATTATGAGTTAGAACGAAGTAAAACAATATTAAATAATGAACAGTTTTTAAATAAGGCACCAATTGCAAAAGTTAATGCTGAAAAGCATAAATATGAACAGTATGAAGAATTATATAAACAATTGCAAAAAAAATTACAAGACATTTTATCTTAGTTATTAATAAATATTTTAAAGGAAATTCATTGTTTTATAAGTAATTTAATTACGGGTGAAAAAATGAAGAAAACTAAAATTATTATTTTTGCTATTATAATAAGTATTCTTATTTTAATGGGATTTTTATTATCGCATTTTTTTATTAATGCTGATATTAATATCATAAAACCACAACCAAATATTATTACTAAATCAAGTATTGAGATTAATTTTTTAGTCAAAAATAACTTGCCGTTGCTAAGAAATATTTTGCCAAAAAAGATTAGTATTAGTAAAAATGAACAAAAAATTAATAAACAGCGCTTAGTGGACATCATTTTTTATTATCAAGTGCCGTTGTATTATTTTCAGCCTTTGGCAGCAAAAAAATTATTACAAGTTATTTACAATGATATTACTATTGAATTAGAACCATTTTCGCAAGACATTGCTAAAGTTTATATTGAAGATATTACTGTGTCTTTTTTGCAAGGTATTTTAAAGTTAGAGCGACGCATTATTAATGACATTGTGAATATTTTATTATCTTCTTTACCCATTGAAGTTCGGTGACCAACTTTAGAGAAATATTTACAGGATAGTAAATTAAATAAATATTATGAAATTATTTTGCAGTTAATATGAGTTTAAAAATATTTCCGACAATCATTTTGATTATTTGCTGGTTGTTGTTAATAACAAATATTAGTTATTATTCGTTGTTATTAACAGGCGTAGCATCATTAGGATTTGTGTTTTATAATAATATGAAATTTTATTGAAAATATTTCTTTTTTATTGTTATTTTCTTATTTATTGTCTTAATTTTTTTACTAGTAATTAAAACTGTTGTTTTTGAAAATAATAGTTCTGAGCAATGATTAACTGTTAAAGTTGTTCAAAAATATCGTAATTATTATGTTGTTGAATATCAAAAAAAATATTTAATGATAAAAAAATATTTTTTTAATATTAGTTTAAATATTGCTGATCAAGTTAAAATTAAAGGCATAATATTTAAGCATCAAGCAATTAATAATTTTCATCAATATAATTGGGGTTGAGATTATTATGGTAAGCATATTGTTGGTGAAATTAAATTAACTAATAAGCAGTATTTTCATTATGAAGTGTTCACATTACGAAATTATATTTGAAAATGATTACAACAGTATGATTATAATAATTTGTTAGATTTTTTTCTTTTGCAAAATTATTCTGATAATCATTCTGAGTTATTAGCAATGTGACAAAAATTAAATGTTAGTCATTTATTAGTAGTTAGTGGTTTTCATATTAATTTACAAATAACATTATTGCGTTGGGTTTTATGTAAGTTAATTAAAAAAAGTATTTTGCGAAATAGTATTATTTTTGCTTGATTAAGTTTTTATGTTTATTTATTAAATTGACAATTATCAGCATTAAGAGCATTGTTATATTGAACAGGTTCATATATTAATAAAATTTTTAAATTAAATATTTCATCATTAGATTTATGAGCAGTAGTTTGTTGTTTTTTTCTGATAATGAATCCCTTGGTACTTTATCAAACTAATTGGCAATTTTCATTTTTAATTAGTTTAATAATAATTTATGTTAATCAAATTTGTTGAAATTTTAATAAAATTATGAAGTTATTATTTACGCAATTAACTATTAGTATTATTACTTTGCCAATAACGATATATATGCAAGGTCATATTAATTTATTATTTTTAGTTCATCAAATTATTTTTAGTAGTTTAGTTCAAATTTTTTATTATTTTTTTCTTGTTATTATTTGAATTAAACCGTTATTGTTTTTTTTTACATTATCTTTATCAAGGAATTTTAATATTTACTTATTTTTTAGTTTCAACAACGATATTTTTCCATTTAACAGAAATGCCAGTGTGATTTTATTTTATATATTATGTTATTGTTATTTTGCTTTGCTATGGGTGAAATAATTATGTTGGAAAAATAATGGCATTTTTGGGATATGTTTGTGTATGAGGATATTGAATGCTGGTCCCATATTTAAATTCATCATTATCCGTGCAAATGTTAAATGTTGGTAATGCTTTGAGTATTTTAATAAAATTACCTCATAATCAAGGAAATATTCTTTTTGATGCGGGAATTGATAGTTTGAATAAAAATAATTCATTAATTTTAGATTATTTAAAACGAGAAGGTATTAATACTCTTGATGCTGTGTTTATTAGTCATAATCATCAAGATCATAATAATAATTTGCAATATTTACAGCAAAATTTATATATTAGAAATATATATACTAATAAATTAATGCAAAAAACATATAATATTAATGGATTTAAATTTGATAATTGAGCTTTTAATTATTATGAACAAATTAAAGAGCAAGATGAAAATAATCGCTCGTTAGTCTTGTTTTGGGAGTATCAGCGCCATAAATTTTTGCTTACAGGTGATTTAGAAAAAAGTGGTGAGAAAAAATTATTAAATTATATTTTGCCACAAAAAATTAATTTGTTTCAAGTTGCACATCATGGGAGTAATAGTTCAACAAGTGATGAATTTTTAAAAATTATTAATCCTGAAACTTGTATTATTTCTACTAAAAAAACTAATAATCGCAATTTGCCCCATCCACTAGTAATGCAACGATTGGAACAAAACTGTGATAATATTTATACAACAAATAATAATCAAACAATAATTTATAATGTGAAAAATTATCAACATTTTATATCAACATTAATAAAATAATATTATATAATTCTAAAAGGTGAATAAAATGTTTCTAATTTACGGTAGTGATAAATTTCTTATTAATAAACAAATTCAAAAAGTAATTAATGTTATTAATAAAGATCAACAAATGAATATTTTAAAGTATAGTATGATAAATACTAATATTGATGAAATACTACAAGTTATTTCAATGCCACCATTATTTAACAATAAACAAATTGTTATTATTGAAGATTGTTGGTTTTTAACTTCTTCTCGTGAGCATCAATTAAGTAGTTTACAATTTAAAAATTTACTTAAATATTGTGAAAATCCCGCACCATTTACTGAGATATTTTTTGTTGTTAACAGCTCTAATATTGATCAACGAAAAAAAATTATTAAAGTTATTGAAAAAACAGGTAAAGTTTTAGTTGTTAAAGAATTAAATGATAGTCAGTTAAAAATGTTTGTTCAAAATTATTTTGTTAAGCATAATACTGAAATTACTAATGAGGGTTTAAATTTATTATTAGAAAGATTACCTAATAGTTTGCAAATTATTGCTAATGAATTAAATAAACTGGTTAATTATAGTAATTCATTAATATTGGAAGATGTTGATGTTTTGGTTAGTCGTTATTTAGATAGTAATATTTTTGATTTAGCTAATGCTTTTATTGTTCGTGATATTTCACAAATATGGCAACGATACTATGATTTTAAAAATAGTAATCAAGATGTTTTGGCAATTATTGGTTTGTTAGCTAATCAACTGAGGACGATTCGTGATATTAAAATTTATCAACAAAGGAATTATGATTTTAATACTATTTGTCAAAAAATGACTATTAATCCTTTTCGGTTAAAAATTCTTTGAAAGTATCTTTTAAAAATTGATGATCAACAAATTCATTATTTATTAGGTAGTTTAAGTAATTTAGATTATAATATAAAAAGAAGTCATGTTAATAAAAATATTGGCTTTGAGATGTTTTTATTGCAATTGTAAGAGGGTGAGTTTATTAATGAATAATAGCAAAAATACTTATGAAAATATTGTTAATTTATTAGTTAATATTTTACAAAGTTCTAAATTGAAACTTAAAGTGATTAAGGATGATGAATTTTATACTTATTTTTTACGATTAGTTAATAGTCTTTTATTTTTAGAACAAGAGCATCACGCTAATTATGAAGGGCAACGCTATGCGAGAAGTTTTGTGCAAGTATTAGCTGATTTAAGAGATGAAGAAATAAAAATTGTTAAAGATGATAATTTAACCTTAGAAACTATTGAGAATGATTGTAATTTTTTACAAACTTATATTCTTAATATTTTTCAAATATCAAAACAAGAATTGGTTACACCAACAGTGATTTCTCTTGATATTGTTAAAGAATTATCAAATATTGATTCAAATTTACAAAAGCAATTATTAAAAAACGATAATGTTTTAGTAACTAGTCAGAATAATAATTCTGAACAAATTTCTAATAATAATTCTCAAATTTTAAAAGATAGTGGCGAAAAAGCAACTGAGGCTGATTCGCAAAAAAAAGTTAATGAACAGTTAATTAATTTGCAAAATTTACAACTTAATTTGCAAGGTTTAAAATTGCCAACTCATCCGGCAAATAATCAAGGTTTTTATCCATATACTGGTAAACCTAAAGCAATGCCGTTTTTTAAAAGGGTTTTAAGTTATGTTTTTATGTTTTTGTTGGCTATTGTTATTGGTATTAATGTTTATGGTTTTGTTGCTGAAATTAAGTTAACTGATGTTATTTTAAAAGATAATTTAGTTGAGCCAAAAAGTTTTAATTTTCGGCCAGCGTCTATTGCTTGAAATTTGTCAATGTGAAGTATAATTTTAGAAATTTTAACTTATGCAATGTTAACTTATTCTTTCTTTAAAAAACCACAATTTTTAAGAGATAAACATCGAATGCAACCAATGATGTTAATATTTGCCATTATTGCTATTCTTTTTAATTCTATTTATGGTGTGTTTGGATTTTTATCTTATAATTCGTTTGTTCAGTTTTTTAAAAATGCTTTTGATCAAGTTCATAATGTTGATAGTGTCTTAGAGGAAATTTGAAGTAGTTCTAGTTTTCAAGTTTATCGGGTTTTAAAAATTGTGGGTGCTGGTATTGCTATTATTCCGATATTACTAATTTTTATTGTATTTTCCATTAATCCTCGTTTGGATCGTGATAAGTTAATGCAAGCGGATTTGGAATATCAAAAAGCATTGCAGGCAACATTAAAAGGTGAATCGTATGTTATTGATGCATCATTATTTGACCAAGATTTAATTTTAGAAGCTGAAAAGCAGGATGAAAATAATAAAAAGCATGATTTATAGTTTTTATTGCTAGTCAAAAAACAAGTAAGACAACAAAAAAGAGTGCTAACTAACACTCTTTTTTGTTAATTAGTTAATTAGTTTCTTTAATATTAATTATTAGCAATATTATTAGCTTTAATAGTTAGTTTAGATTTTATTCGGGCAACTTTATTTTTGTGAAAAATATTTTTACTTTCTGCACGGTCAAGCATTGAAATAGCGTGATTTAATGTTTGTTGCATATTAGTTTCATTACTGGTAATTGCGATTTTAGCTTTTTTAATTGCTGTTCTTGTTGTTGATTTGATATGAACATTTCTTTGTCTTGCTTTTTCATTTGTTATTGCGCGTTTAATTTGTGATTTGATATTTGCCATCATTGTCTCCTTAGTTTATTTTATTATTATAAAACCAAAAGTAATTATAGCAAATAATTGTTTTTTAGTAAACTAGTTACTTAAAAAGGGTCGCGTTTAGTTTTCTTAGGTATTTTTTAAAAAAGAAAAAATAGTCATTTACTATAAATTATTTCAATATGCAAATTAAGTATATATTTCTTATGTATGATTTTTGTTGTAAAAAATTATTTTAATGTTGTTTTTATAAGCATTTTACTTAGTTTTTATAACCTTTTATTAAGAATATGTTTGTTAATATTAAATATTTTGTTTTATTAATTATTTTTCAAGTAAAAAGGTAATAAATTTTTAGTTGCTTTTCTTTCAAAATTATTCAAATCTTTACCCACCTAACAAAACTTTATGCGCCCAATTGAAAACAAAAATACAACTTGGGGTGGTAAATCGGCAGTTGGATAAATTAGTTCAATTAACTCAATAATTATTTTTTTAAACATTTTCTAAACCTACTTTTTAATTTCTTTTTCATCTTGTTCTAATAAATTTCGCTTAAACTTTGCAATAAATATTCGTTGTGCATAAGTAAAATCTTTTGGCAACTGCTTTGCTTCGCTACCATATTTCTTTTTATCTTTAAAAAACCGATAAATATTAACCGCAATATAGTATGCTAGTAATAATGTTAAAATCGTAAAAAATACTAATCCAAATATACTCATCTTTCTTTTCTCCTTAATTTTTTAATTTTTAATTCTTATTTTAAATTGCAATTTTTCTTTCATTTTTTAACTCTTAATGTTTCATTTTTCTTAGTTGATTTCTAAATCTTAAACTTTCTAATGAAGCATAATTTGCACTTTCAAAGTCTATATAATTAATATTTTTAAATTCATAGATTGCTCCGCACATTTTAGTTTTAAAATTATTAACTGTTGATTTTAAGTACTTTACAAATTCAGAATTTACGGTTCTATTAACAACATTATTCAAAGTATCGGTAAATATTTGTTTTCTAGTAATGGGGTTTTGACAGTTATAAGAGAATTGATAAGCCTTGATATTTAAATCATATTGATTTAATGATTTTTCGTTCAGGACATTTTTAGTTATATATTTGGAGCAATATTTTACAACCATTTCATTAGTATTTTCACGAACTCTAATATTTTTATTAATTCCATAAGGTCAAAATTGTAAAATAATTTTATGGGGTATTTTTTCGGTGATTAAAATATGAAAATGAATAACGCCTCGTTTCTGATATTCATAGGTATACAAATACTTAATATTTTTATTTTTAACTTTAAATCAATATTTTAATTTTTTTAAAAATTTATTTAAATCACGCTTACATTTTCTAATGTCAAATTCATTAACATCAGCATAAGTAAGAGTTAAAAATGTAAGTTTTTTACAATCTCAAAAATTATGATATGCCTTCCGAATAACATTAGATTTTGCACGAATATTACTATTAAGCAGTTTTGTATCGCAATTACCCTTATTTTTTAAACCGCCAACATTGCGGTTATTTGCTTTGATATGTTCTAAAGGCATAACAATATTACGAATGTATTGACCGTAATAAATAGTTTTCATATAAAAATCAATCGGATTTTGAAGTTGTAAATTCATATTTTATGCTCCCGTTTTAGATTTTCGCCAGTTGTGTTATTTAATCAAGTAATAGTCGGCTTCGCCGACTAACCCGCTAGCGGGCGGGGCATACGCCTTCCGCACCGCTTCGCAGACCGAAGTGATTATCAATTAACTGGACAAGTTTTTTTGATTTTTTGATAATTCAATTTTTTGCAAGTTAACTATTTTGGGGGTTTTTTCAAAAGTTAATTCGCAACTAAAAAATGATTTAACATTTTCTTTTAACAGTTTATAAATTTCTTGTTGTTCTAGATTGTTATCATCAATTCATAAAGCCTTTTGTTCGCCGGTAGGCTCAAATAAGTCATTTTCATAACGCAAAAATTCGGCAGAATAACCTGACATCATAGAGCCATCTTTATTTTTAAATATTTTTCTTTTTATACTAACTAATTTAACTTTAAACATTATTATCTAAATTCCTTTTACTTTTATTTTTTAAAATTTTTTTAATATGATTAATAAATTTTTTCTCACAAGCAACATGCAAATATCGTTTATCACTAAATAGATGTAAACACCAGCGACATATTTTATAATTTATCTTTCCTTTCAAAATTTAAAAACCCTTTTCATCGCAAGAATTACAGATTCCAACTGTATTTTTATTACCAATGACATAGCTTTCGCTGTCGCATTCAATACAAAATATTACTGCCAAAAGAAAACACCCCCTAAAAGTTTGTAGAAAACAAAATCTTGTCATATGTATATGGTTTCTACAAAAAATTAGCAATCTACTATTGACACTGCCAAAATAATATACTATAATTATTTTATCAGCATTCTAGTATGTAGACTGCTAAAATAAATGGGGAGGTTTGATAAATATGCAAATTAATGAAATACCTAATTACAGCAATGATCCTAAGATTTTAGAAAAATTTGCTCGTAATTTAAATGAGATGCATATTGAAGGCAAAACTGATCCAATAATTGGTCGTGATGATGAAACCCGACGAATTATTGAAATTTTATCGCGAAAACAAAAAAATAATCCAGTACTTATTGGTGAACCCGGAGTTGGGAAAACAGCTATTATTGAAGGATTGGCACAAAGAATTGTTAAGGGTGATGTCCCTAGTAATTTAAAAAATAAAATTATTTATGAACTGGATATGTCATCAATAATTGCCGGTGCTAAATTTCAAGGTGAATTTGAAGAGCGATTAAAGGCAGTTATTAACAAAGTTAAAGCCTCAGCTGGAGAAATTATTTTGTTTATTGATGAATTGCATTTAATTGTGGGAATGGGTAAAACTCAGGGAGCAATTGATGCTTCAAATATTTTAAAACCAATGTTAGCTCGTGGTGAACTGCGATGTGTGGGAGCAACAACATTGGATGAATATCGCGAATATATTGAAAAAGATGGTGCTTTAGAACGAAGATTTCAAAGAGTTCTTATTAAAGAACCAACTGTTGATGATACAATTTCAATTTTACGCGGTTTAAAAGATCGTTATGAATCATATCATGGTGTGCGAATTCATGATAATGCTATTGTTGCAGCTGCTAATTTAGCTACTAAATATATTAGTGATCGATTTTTACCTGATAAGGCAATTGATTTAATTGATGAAGCGTGTGCCAACATTAAAACAGAAATTGGTTCAATTCCTGCTCCGCTTGATGATGTGAAGCGAAAAGTAATGCAATTGGAAATTGAAAAGGCGGCTTTATTAAAGGAAAAAGATCATAAGTCAAAGCAACGATTAGATGAATTAATTGCAGAATTAGAAAAATTGAAAGTGAAGGAAAATTCTTTAGAATTAGTTTGGAATGAAGAAAAAGCACAATTAGATGAAATTAAAAATACTAGATTACAAGTAGAACAATTAAAAACAGAATTGGAACAAACACAATTAAAAGGTAACTTTAACCGTGCTGGTGAAATTCAATATGGTTTATTACCAAAATTAGAAAAAAAATTGGATGAGATTACTAATAAAACAAAAATTAATGCATTATTAAAAGAAGATGTTACTGAACAAGATGTTGCTAATATTGTTGAAAGATGAACGGGGATTCCTGTTAGTCGCCTCGTTGAAAGTGAAAAACATAAGTTACTTAATTTAACTAAGCATTTACGAATTAGAGTTAAAGGTCAAGATGAAGTTTTACAGTTAGTAAGTGATGCAATTATTAGAGCAAGAAGTGGGATTAAAGATCCAAATCGACCAATTGGTTCATTTATTTTTTTAGGTCCTACTGGAGTTGGAAAAACTGAAGTAGCTCGTGCCCTTGGAGAATATTTATTTGGTTCAGAAAAAAATATTATTAGACTAGATATGTCAGAATATATGGAAAAACATTCGGTAAGTAATTTACTTGGGGCCCCTCCGGGTTATGTGGGTTATTTGCAAGGTGGACAATTAACAGAAAAAGTTCGCAGAAATCCATATAGTATTATTTTATTTGATGAGATTGAAAAGGCACATAGTGATATTTTTAATATCTTATTACAAATTTTAGATGAAGGAATAGTTAGTGATCGGCATGGTAAAATAATTGATTTTAAAAATACAATTATTATTATGACTTCCAATCTTGGTTCGGAATTTTTATTATCACCAAGAGAAGACAGTAAAGCATTGGTAATGCAAAAATTAAAAACAACATTTCGTCCAGAATTAGTTAATCGGATTGATGAAATTGTTATTTTTAATTCATTATCGGAAAAGATTATTAAAGAAATTATTGATAAAGAGTTAGCATTATTGAATGATCGCTTAGAAATGACTAAAGATATTAAATTAGTTTTTGATAATAAGGTTAAAGAAAAAATTCTTAAAGAGGGTTATGATCAGCAATTTGGTGCCCGACCAATTAAGCGATATATTCAAAAGCATATTGAAAATTTACTTGCTAAGTCAATTATTGAAGACCATATTAAAGAAAATCGCATTTATTCGTTAACTGTTAAGAATGATAAAATTATCATTGCTAGTAAGGAAAAGTTAAATTAATGATTGATTTTTCTAGTAATTGTTATATAATTTTATTATTGGCAGTAAACAAGATTAAGTGCTAAAAGTAGGAATGAAATTATGTTAACGATAAGACAAAAAGAAATATTGAAGTTTATTATTGATGAATATATTCAAAGTGCGCAACCAGTATCAAGTAAAATCTTAATTGAAAAGTATAAGTTACCTTATTCTTCAGCGACAATTCGTAGTGAGTGTGCGTTTTTAGAAGAGACAGGATTATTAGAAAAAACTCATGTTTCTAGTGGTCGGATACCAGCATCACTTGGTTATCGCTATTATGTTGATAATTTAATGGATGTTCGTAATGGTGATAATGATATTAAGCAACAATTAGAAAATATTTTTGCTAATCGGCAATTAGCTATTGAAGATATTATTGAACAAACAGCTGAAATATTAAGTGCGATGACTAATTTGATTACAGTAGTTATTGGTTCTAATTCGCAAGAAGATTGTTTGAAAAAAATTGAATTAGTGCCTATTAGTGAAGAAAATGCAGTTGCAATTTTTATTAGTGAAAAGGGACATGTTGTTAATAAGACTTTTAATATTAAAGATGTCACCTTGCAAGATTTAGTTTTAGCGATTGAATTATTTAATAGTCGTTTAATTGGTACAAAATTAGAAGAGATTAAAGAAAAAATGCAAGCTTTACAACCAATATTGGAAAAACAAGTTTTGAAACATGAATATATTTTACAGTCATTTATTAATACTTTAGTTAGTTTTAAAAAGCGTGAACATTCAACACATGGTCTTCAATATATGTTAGATAATCCTGAATTTAATGATGTTAATAAAATTAAAGAAATTGTCCGATTTATTGAAGATTATTCGCCTTGAAAACAGTTTATAAAAACAGAAAAAGAACAGCAAGAATATAATCAAGAAAATATTCATATTCTTATTGGCAATGAACTAGGAAAACAAACAGATGATATTGCTGTTATTAGTACTGATTATCATACTGGTAATAAGCAAATTGGACAGTTAGCGGTAATTGGCCCTAAGCGGATTGATTATGATAAGATGTCAGAATTATTAGATTGAATATCACGCAAAATTGAAGAGAGTTTTTAAGAGAAAGGGATAAGAGATATTATGAATAATGATAAACAAAAAGAACTTGATAATCAAAATTTAAATGATGTTAGTGGAACAACGGATGATATTACCAAATTACAATTAGAAATTACAAATTTAAAAATGTTATTAGAAACAACTGAGAATGATAAAATTCGTGCTTTAGCTGATTGAGATAATGCAAGAAAACAATACGATAATGACCTCAAAGAAGTTAGAAAGTATCGTTCGCAAGCAATGATTGTGCAATTATTACCAATTATGGATAATTTTGAACGAGCATTAAATGTAAAAAATGTTGGTGCTGATGTTAAAAATTTTCTTCAAGGTTTTGAAATGATGATTAATCAATTAAAAGTAATTTTAACTAATGAAGGTGTTACTGAGATTGATGTTAAAGTTGGTGATATGTTTAATAGTCATTTGCATTATGCAATTGAACAAGTTGAAAGTGATAAATATCAACCAAATGAAATTACTAAAATTTTACAAAAAGGATATCATTTATATAATCGGGTTTTACGAGTTGCCACCGTACAGGTAGCAAAGGAAAAGATGATTAATAATAATGAAGAAAATCAAGAAAATATTGAAATGAAAGAGGAAAAATAAAATGGCAAAAATTATTGGAATAGATTTAGGAACAACAAATACTTGTGTGGCATTTATGGATGGTGCTGAACCAAGAGTAATTGAAACTCCAGATGGAGCCAGAACGGCACCGTCGGTAGTAGCATTTAAAAATGAAGAAATTCTTGTTGGAAATAGTGCAAAACACCAAGCAGTAGCGAATATTAATACTATTTTTTCAATTAAAAGTAAAATGGGAACTGACGAAAAAATTAATATTAATGGTAAAGACTATACACCAGAAGAAATTTCAGCAAAAATTTTAAGTTATGTGCGTGATTTTTCAGAAAAGAAACTTGGTGAAAAAATTACTAAAGCAGTAATTACGGTTCCAGCATATTTTAATAATGCGCAAAGACAAGCAACAGAAAATGCTGGTAAAATTGCTGGTTTTGAAGTTGAACGAATTATTAATGAACCAACAGCAGCGGCGTTAGCATATGGTATTGATAAAGTGAATAAAGAGCAAAAAATATTAGTTTATGATTTAGGAGGCGGAACTTTTGATGTTTCAATTTTGGAATTAGCTGATGGCGTTTTTCAAGTGTTAGCAACATCAGGTGATAATAAATTAGGTGGTGATGATTTTGATCAAATAATTACTGACTGATTAGTTGCTGACTTTAAAAAAGAAACTGGTATTGATTTATCAAAAGATAAATTGGCAATGCAACGAGTAAAAGAAGCTTCAGAACAAGCTAAAAAAGAATTATCTGGTAGTTTACAAGCAACAATTTCATTATCATTTATTTCAGCTAATGAATCAGGACCAGTACATTTACAAAAAACCTTAACACGAGCAGCATTTGATAAAATGACAAGATTATTAGTTGAACGAACTTTAAAACCTGTTGAAAATGCATTAAATGATGCCAAATTAAAAGCTAGTGATTTAGATCAAGTTTTATTGGTGGGTGGTTCAACAAGAATTCCAGCTGTTCAAGAAGCAGTTAAAAAAATATTAGGGAAAGAACCTAATCGTAGTATTAATCCTGATGAAGTTGTTGCTTTGGGAGCTGCTATTCAAGGTGGAATTATTGCTGGTGATGTTAAAGATATTTTATTGTTAGATGTAACTCCATTGTCATTAGGAATTGAAACTTTAGGTGGTGTAATGACACCTTTAATTCCAAGAAATACAACAATTCCAACATCAAAGTCACAAGTATTTTCTACTGCTGATGATAATCAACCGGCTGTGGATATTCATGTTTTACAAGGTGAAAGACCAATGGCTAGTGATAATAAGACTTTAGGTCGTTTTCAATTATCAGGAATTGATAAGGCACCTAGAGGAGTACCACAAATTGAAGTAACATTTTCAATTGATGTTAATGGTATTGTTGCGGTTAAAGCTAAAGACTTGAAAAATAATAAAGAACAATCAATTACAATTAAATCTGATGAAGGTTTAAGTGAAACAGATATTAAAAGAATGGTTGAAGAAGCAGAAGCTAATAAAGAAGCTGATGAAGCTCGTCGTAAAAATGTTGAGTTAGTAAATAAAGCCCAAACTTATTTACATGATATTGAACGAGGAATTGAAGAAGGCAAAGAAAAAGTGACTGAAGAACAAAAAACAGCGATGAATGATATGAAAGCAGAAATTGAAAAACTAATTAAAGAAGAAGATTATGTTGGTTTAGAGAAAAAAATGACTGACTTGGAACAAATGATGATGCAAGTAGCACAGTTTATGCAATAACAAGCTAATTCTGAAGCTCCAGAAATTAATGAACAAGAAAATAATGATAAAAAAGATGATGTTATTGATGCTGAATCTAATGATTCTAGTGTTGAATCTAGTGATGAGAAGAAGTAAATTAGGAATGATTCTTACTACAGCGTGTAGTAAGAATTATTTTATGAGCAAGGTAGGGTTAAAAAATGAGCACTAAAAACAAGCGAGACTTTTATGAAATATTAGGTTTATCGCGTAATGCGAACAATGATGATATTAAACGCGCTTATCGTAAGTTAGCTAAGCAATATCATCCTGATGTATATAAACAAAGTGATGCTGAAGCTAAAATTCAAGAAATTAATGAAGCGTATGAAGTATTGTCTGATTCTCAAAAACGACAAATGTATGATCAATATGGCAGTGCTGACCCAAATATGTTTAGTGGTGGTCAAGGTTTTGGTAATTTTGAAGATATGTTTGGTGATATTGGTAGTGTTTTTGGTGATTTCTTTGGCGATATTTTTGGTGGTGGTCAAAGAACGCGACAACGACATTCACAAGCACATAAGGGTGAAGATATCTTTTATCGCGAAACTATTAGTTTAAAAGATGCAATTTTGGGAACAACGATTCAGTTTAAAGTTAATGTTAATTTTCCTTGTGATGAATGTCATCAAACAGGTGCTAAAACATCAGGAGATGTTGTAAAATGTTCAAATTGTAATGGTCGGGGGATTGAAGTTACTGAGCAAAGAACAATGTTAGGAATTATTAGACAAGAAAGACCTTGTCATTCTTGTCACGGAATTGGTGAAATTATTAAAAATAAATGTTTACAATGTAAAGGTAAAAAGTTTATTACTAAACAAGAAACCATTAGTCTTGATGTCCCCAAAGGAATTTTTTCTGGACAAAAAGTGCGTGTTCAAGAAAAGGGTCATTATGGACTTAAAGGACAATCTCGTGGAGATGTTTATATTGAAATTGAAGTTCAAAAGCATGCTTTTTTTCAGCGTGATGATTTAGATTTATTAATTACGATTCCAATATCTTTTATTGATGCAATGTTAGGGACAATCATTAAAGTTCCAACATTTGAGAAAACAGTAGAATTTAAAATTCCTCCTAAAACTAAAAATAATGCTGTTTTTACGATTCCTAAAATGGGAAGTTATCATCCTTTAAATAGTAAAAAACGCGGTGATATTATTGTTAAAATAGAAATTGCTTTTCCAAAGCATCTTTCAAAACAGCAAGAAAAGATTTTACAACAGTTAAGTGATGAATTAGATTTTAATCCTAACAATGAATTTATTAAAAAATTTAAATAGTTAAAAAATATCGTTGATTAACGATATTTTTTTATATTTGTGCTGAAAATAATCGCACCGAGATTATTTATTTACAATATGGTTTTATTTTCAAAATTTGAAAATAAAACCTAGTTTACTATCTGATTTTAGAAAATATGACAAATATGTTAAAATTAAAGTATTATTTTTTTTAAAAGAAAGGATAAAGAAAAAATGGAATCAGATATTAATAAGCAGCGGTTTAATGATTTGTTTCAAACTTCTTTGGAAGAAATTAAAGCAATAATTAAAGTACCTTCATTTAGTAATGGTGAAGTTAATGAACAATATCCTTATGGAAAAAATGTTCATCAAGTATTAGAGGATGTTATTGATTTAGGTAAAAAACTTGGTTTTAAAACTAAATTAGGCACACAAAATCGTTATGGATATATTGAGTATGGTGCAGGTAAAGAATTAATTGGCATTTTATGTCATCTTGATGTTGTTCCCCCAGGTGATTTATCAAAATGAGAATTTCCTCCTTTTGAACCAACTATTAAAAATGATATTCTTTATGGTCGGGGAGTTATTGATGATAAAGGACCCGCCATTATAAATTTATTTGCTTTAAAATATTTAGTTGATGAAGGTTTTATTCCTCAGAAAAGAATTCGGTTAATTTTTGGGATTACCGAAGAAACAACATGAGATTCAATTAAGCATTATATGAATAATGAAGAAAAACCAAAATTTGCATATACTCCGGATGGTTATTTTCCGCTTGTCTATGCTGAAAAAACGATTTTAAATTTAAAAATTATTGAAAAAAATCCGCAACAAGATTTTACAGTAAATGGTGGTGCAGTCTATAATGTTACTTGTGATCAAGCAGAATATCGTGGTTCACAATTAGAAACACTAATTACGGTATTAGAACAAAATAAGTTTTTATATAAAAAACAAGATAATAAAGTTATTGTTTTAGGAAAAGCTGCTCATGGTTCAAAACCACAAGAGGGAATAAATGCGGGATTACAATTAGTAATGGCATTAGCAACAATTAATAATGATAGTAAATTAGTTATGTGAATTGCACAACAATTAAGATTAGACCCCAATGCTATTAATATTTTTACTAATATTGAAGATGAATCAGGCAAGTTAACTCTTAATGTTGGTTTTATTGAAATGAATTCAAAAACTAATTTTATTGGTTGTGATTTTAGAATTCCCGTTCATACAGATGTTAATGTAATTTTAAAGAAATTAGAAGCTTCATTAGCACCATATAATTTAGTAATTGAGCAAGTTGATTTAAAAGAAAAATTATTTTTTGATAAAAACTCATTAATTGTTAAAAAATTATTAAATGTTTATCAGCAAGCAACTAATGATATGTCGCAACCGTTAGCAATTGGTGGTGGGACTTACGCTCGGAGTATGGAAAATTGTGTTGCTTTAGGGGCTATTTTTGATAGTAATACTTCAACGGAACATCAATATAATGAACAAGTTTTAATTTCAGATTTAAAAAAAGCAATGAAAATTTATATTCAAGCAATTATTGCTTTGGATAGTATATAGAAACGGAGATTTTATTTATGGAAGAAAATACTAATAGGCAGCAAAGGGCTTGAAAAAAAGTTAGTAATGGTGTTAATAAAGGAATTAATAAATCATTAAATGGTATTGAATGATTAGGAAATAAATTACCAAAATCATTTTATTTATTTATTTATTTGATTATTATTTTAATGTTAGTATCATTAATATTAAGTTATGCTTTACCTGATGGCGTTGTTTTAGAAAAATTTTATGATCGTAATACCCAGCAAGTAGTTGATAAATATCAACTAAAGTTTTTTAATCTTATTGGTCGTGATGGCATTGTATGATGATTAAAAAACTTTATTAGTAATTTTATGGGTTTAGCAACAACGGGAATTGTATTGTTAACAACAGTATTTGTTGGTGTGGCTGATAAATCAGGATTTATTGATGTTTCTTTAAGAAAAGTTGGTTCTAGTTTACCAAAAGTAATTTTAACTCCGGCTTGCATTTTTCTAGGATGTATTTCATCATTAGCCGCTGATGCTGGTTATTTAATTTTAATTCCCTTGGCAGGCACATTATATTATCGTGTTGGTAGACATCCTTTAACAGGAATGGCGGCAGTATTTGCTGGTGTTGCTGGTGGATTTGCAACATCACTTATTCCGGGAAGCGTTGAGTTTATAATGTCTTCATTAACAAATGATTTTTTAGGTAAAGGTTCTGCTTATCAAGTAAATCCATTATCAACTTATTATTTTACATTATTACTTTTATTTGTGTTTACATTAATTGGTTGATTTATTACTGAAAAAGTTGTTGATAAAAGAATTATTGCTCATTATCCAATTGCCAAAAGAGATGATTTGCAAGTTAATAAAAATTTTCATTTAGATGATCAACAACGAAAAGCAATGTGATTTGTTTTAGGATTTGTGATTATTTATATTATTGGAATATTATTAATGACTTTTATTCCCCAAGCACCATTTAATGGTTTTATTAATAATATTACTAATATTACTCCTAATAAAAAATTAGAACCGAAAGACTATCAATTAACGACACACTTAGTATTAATTATTGGGTTTTTATTTTTAGGTATTGGAATAACTTATGGTTTTGCTGCCAAGACATTTAAAACTAAAGATGATATTGTTAATGCTTTAGTTATTGGATTTAAAAAAACTGCTCCAAGTTTAATTTTATTTTTAGTTATGACACAGTTTATTGCTGGTTTTGCACAATCAGGAATTGATATTGCTTTAGGATATTATATTGGTTCGGCAATTAACTTTAATAATACAACATTAACTTTATTTGTCTTTATTTTAATCGTAACAATTATTAATTTATTTATTGGTTCAATGTCTGTTAAATGAGGGATTTTAGGGCCAATATTTGTAATGGCTTTATTAAAGTCACAAATTCATCCAGCGGCTGCAATTGCTGCTTATCGTGTTGGTGATGCTTCAACAAATATGATTTCACCACTAATGCCATACTTTCCTTTAATAATTATTTGAGCAAAAGAATGAATTCAACCAAAGCAAAAAGAGAAATTTGAAATTGGTTCAATGATGTCAATTATGTTTCCATATTCACTGTCTTTCTTATTAATGGGAACAATTATTTTTCTCCTTTGAAGTGTTACTGGACTTCCTGTTGGTGTTGATGGTCCAATTTATATTGATGTTGTTAGTAGTGATAATATCGTTAAAGCAATTATGTTACCAAGAAATTTAATTTATACTGTGCAGTCATCATTGTAATATGTTATTAAAATAAAAAAATGAAGCTAGTAATTAAACAGATATTAAAAGAAAAATAAATTAATCTTGCTATTTTTATTTTATTATTTCATAATATTCTTAGCAAGATTAAAGATAGTCAGCTTTTTAAAAACATTTAAGAAGCTATAGCAGTTTGGGAATGTGTTCTGCAATAAAAAAATATCGTTTAAACGATTTATAAATATATTTAAAAAATTCACTAATGATTTAGTGAATTTTTTAATTAAATTAATATTTAATTAATAGCAATATTTTATTTTGAAAGGATATTTAAAAATGTTACCACAACAATTACAAGAAGAAGTATTAATCATAAAAAATGAGTTTAAAAACTATTCGCAATATTCGGTTATTGAATTAGAAGATTTAAAAGAGGAATGTATTAAATTACAAAAAAAATTATATTTCTATTATGAAAAAACAGTCGCTTTGTTAACACAATGGAATTCAGAATATAGTGCATCACCAATCTTTGCTGAAGAAATCCAATACATTAATAATGAAGTTCAAAAAATAACAATTAGCAAAGAACAACTAGATAGTATTATTAATATGATTAATTATCGGATTAAGGCATTAAATACTAATTATACTCAACAAAAGGAAAAGGAAATTTTTAATTTTTTACAACAATTAATTACTATTCAAAATATTTCAGCTATTAAAACATATTTACAAAATACACCGATAAATTTAAATATTGATCAATCAATATTTATTATGGCAATGAGGGTTTATCGCGATGAAAAATCTGATGTAATTTTAGCAATTTTACAATTATTAATTGATTATGGTATTAATATTAAGGCTGTGTATAAAGACCAATATACAGCATTACATTTTGCTATTGAATTTAATAATGTTGCGATTATTCAATTATTAATTGAAAATGGTATTAATATTAACGCTCAAAATATTAATGGTGAAACAGGGATTCATTTAGCAGTTATGGAAAATAATATAGAAATAGTAGAATTACTAATAAATGCTGGTGCTGATATTGAAATTGAAACCAATGATGAAGAGACAGCATTATGTATTGCTATTGCTGATAAAAATAAGGAAATGGTATGATTATTATTTAAAAATAATGCTAATGTTAAGTTTGAAGCAAAAAGTGGTTGAAATTTTTTATATTTAGCAGTGCAAAATAATAATATTGATATCACAAAGTTATTAATTGAACAAGGTGTTAACATTAATCTGCAAAATAGAGCTGGTGAAACCCCACTTCATTTTGCAATTTGAAAAGGTTATATTGAGACAGTGATGTTATTAATAGAAAATGGTGCTGATATTGAGATTAAAGATAATCAAGGTTATTCTCCTTTATATTTGACAGTATATATGAATAATATAGAAATTTTTCAATTATTAATAGATTTTGGTGCAAATATTAATAATGAACATTCTGAGCATCAAGCAATGTTAAAAATTGCTCAACAAAATCAAAATAAGAAGATGATTGCGCTGTTAAAAAGCAATGCTTCTTGGGGCGCATAAAGTTTTGTTAGGTGGGTAAAGATTTGAATAATTTTGAAAGAAAAGCAACTAAAAATTTATTACCTTTTTACTTGAAAAATAATTAATAAAACAAAATATTTAATATTAACAAACATATTCTTAATAAAAGGTTATAAAAACTAAGTAAAATGCTTATAAAAACAACATTAAAATAATTTTTTACAACAAAAATCATACATAAGAAATATATACTTAATTTGCATATTGAAATAATTTATAGTAAATGACTATTTTTTCTTTTTTAAAAAATACCTAAGAAAACTAAACGCGACCCCTTTTTAAAAACTGCTTGTACTTGTCATAAGTCTGTGGTATATTACATTATTTTTTATGTAATTTATTGTATACTATAAGTAAAAAGGATATAGGTAATAATTGGAAGGGTCATAGGAAATGATTATTAAGTCGATAAAGCCCATTACTGAACAACAAATAGATATAATAAATAAAGAGGTTGCAAGTATTCGTAGTATTAACAATCAAGAAACTTATACTGAAGAATTAATTAATTTAAATTCTGAATGTTTAATGTGTTTTTATATGCTGAATAAATTAGCAAGAAATTGTGTTCAAGCAACAAGATATTTAGATAGTTGAAGTTTCTCACATAGTAATAATAAAAAATCAGTGATATATCAACGCGATAAAGTGTTTAAAAATAAAAATGCTAGTTATAGGCGAAAAATATTAATTGGTTTAATTATTACTATTAAATGATTATTTTTTTTATCTATTACGCCAATATTTTTATTGCTTTGAACATACTATGATCCGTATCAAAATAATTTTTGTCGACAACATTTTGGATTTCGACCAATTAAAAAAGAACAAAAAAGACGAAAAACAATCTATTTTATTTTTTCTAGTATATGATTATTAATAGTTACGATATTATGCTTACATTTTATGAAAGTATGAATATTTAAATAGAATTTATTTGAATTCGAGAAAAGAGGAGATTAATAATGAAAAATATTAAATTGGTTGCTAATGATTTAGGAATTAAAGATGATGATTTAATTGTTTATGGTTCAGCAATGACAAAAATTAAATTTCAAAATATTAATCAACCCCGTAAAGGAAAATTAATCCTATTTACTAGTACTAATCCAACACCATCTGGTGAAGGAAAAACAACAATGAGTATTGGTTTAGCACAAGGTCTTAAACAATTAAATCAGAGTGTTTGTCTAGCATTACGAGAACCTAGTTTAGGTCCAGTTTTTGGGATTAAAGGGGGTGCCATTGGCGGCGGATTAAGTATTATTCAACCTAAAGATAATATTAATTTACATTTTACGGGTGATTTTC
The DNA here is from genome assembly GCF_964030685.1 of Spiroplasma endosymbiont of Dilophus febrilis. Classification (NCBI taxonomy): domain Bacteria; kingdom Bacillati; phylum Mycoplasmatota; class Mollicutes; order Entomoplasmatales; family Spiroplasmataceae; genus Spiroplasma; species Spiroplasma endosymbiont of Dilophus febrilis. Next base: position 512,553 of record NZ_OZ034912.1, on the reverse strand, counting down.
ATGCTATCACTACGGCTAATAATTTAGTTAGTGCCATTATTGATAATTATATTTTTCAAGGTAATAGTCTTGATATTGATATTAATAACATTATTTGAAAACGATGTTTAGACCTTAATGACCGTTCACTTCGTAATGTTGAAGTTACAATTTCAAAAACTATTAAAAGAAAAGAACAATTTCAAATTACTACTGCTAGTGATATTATGGCAATTATGGCCTTAGCAAAAGACTTTGAGGATTTAAAAGTTCGATTAAAAAGAACAGTAGTTGCTTATAGCAATACGGGGAAAGAAATTACGATTGCTGATTTACAAATTGTTGGTTCACTTTTAGCGATTTTAAAAGATGCTTTAAACCCTAATCTTGTTCAATCATTAGAAGGTGTTCCGGCATTAATTCATTGTGGTCCGTTTGCTAATATTGCTCACGGTTGTAACTCTGTTATTGCTACTGATTTAGCATTAAAATTAAGTGATTTTGTTATTACTGAAGCTGGGTTTGGTGCTGATTTAGGATTAGAAAAATTTATGAATATTAAAGCAAGAAAAACAGACATTATACCAGATATTGTTGTTATTGTATCAACAATTAAGGCTTTAAAACTTCATGGTATCACCGATAGTAATAACCCTAATGAATTAGAAAGATTGCAAACAGGAATTGCTAATTTATCTCGTCATATAAATATTGTTAAAACTTTTAACCGTAAGTTGGTTGTTTGTATTAATCGTTGACCAGATGATAGTGATGAAGAAATTGCAATGTTATTACAATGATGTGAAAGTCAAAATATACCAGTAGCAATATCAACTGCAGTTAAAGACGGTGGCGCTGGTTCAATAGCATTAGCAAAAGTAGTTCTTGAACAATTAAATAAGCCAGAACAACAATATCTTCCGATTTATGACAGTAATAATTCGCTACGAGAAAAAATTTTAACTGTTGTTCAAAAGATTTATCAAGGAAATAATGTTATTTATACATCACAAGCAGAAGAAAAATTACAACAATTAGAAAATAGTTCTTATGCTCAATTACCAATATGTTTTGCTAAAACCCCCGTATCTTTAACTGATAATCCTAAAATTTTAGGAGCTCCAAAAAATTTTGATATTACTGTTCGTAATTTAAAAGTAAATAGTGGTGCTGGTTTTATTATTATTAGTACGGGAGATATTATTACAATGCTAGGATTAAGTAAGAGTCCACAAGCATATAATATTGATGTTGTTAATGATGAAATCATTAATATGAATTAATATTAAATCAAAGGATACTAACTATGCGAAAAATAGTAAGTGGATGTTTAATATCCGTTATTACATTAGGAAATAGTTTTTATCAAGCGATTAATAATAATAAAATTAATGAAATTTATTCTCATAATTATTTTGAAATCTTACAACGCGAAAAAGTTTCTTTTGACCGAAATGTTGATTTTATTAACTTAATTATGCAACCTAACGATGATATTTCTGGATGGTTTATAGATATTTTAAAAGAAAATCATAAAACTAAGTTAGATAGTAATGATAAAATATTTTTAAGCAAGTGAGATAATATTTTGACTCGCAAAGCATCTAACAAGGCCAGTAAAATAAAAGATGGATTGGAAACAATTGGATCATATTTTGAGTTTAATACTTTAGAAGCAATAAACAATATTTGAAACGATAATGATGAAGTTAATTGAATGCCTTTTTTTAAAATTAATACTGTAGGTGAAATGAAACAAGCATTTATATCTTTTTTTGGACAATTAAATTTTCTTTATGGTAAAAAATTCTTGAAAAATAGTTTAACAAAACTTCAATGAACTTATATTCAAAAATTGAATGGCTTGAATGGTATTGTTAATAAAGACGATGATAATCAAATGATAAATTTATTACTTTTTGGTGCTGGTGTTAATAAAGAAGATGCTTGAAAGTGATATCAAGGTGATTGAAATATAATTACTTATAATGGTCAAGAATTTAAAGATTATATTGTGAATCCTACTAGTGCTGCTCATAATGTTTTTGTTCATGAATATGGGCACTTAGTTTCTTATTATACATATTTTAAAAATAATAACCAAAGCGGAGCATTTCACCTTTGAGAATGATTAAATAAAAAAATAAATTTTAATAATTATTTATCGCAAATGTTATTTTCGTGAATTTTAGTTCCCAGTAATTATCATATTTTCCATCCGTTAGAATCTACTTGAATTGAAGAGTGATTTGGTGAGGCTTTTGCCTATTGAATGTTAACTCCGAAGCATTTACGAACTTATGGATGAGAAATATTAAATCAATATTTTATGTTAGAGTTACCAAAAATTATTAAAAGTTAATTTAGTTAATTAATTTAGAAAATACTAAGAATTTTAAAATTCTTAGTATTTTTGTTTATTCCTATGATTTCTTGTTAATTTAAGAAATAGCAAATGCTTATTAATAAAATATTTGTTATAATAGTAAAAGTTATTACAATATTTTAAAACTGAATTAATTTGATATAATTTAATTAGTGAGGTAAGATATGAAAAATAATTTTGATATCATTAATAATACTGAATTTGATGTCACATTTTATACTGACTCGTGACATAAAATTTTAAATACCATAACCGATATGTTAAATATTGATGATGCTTTAGAATTATCGTTAAACATTATTAGTAAAGAAATGAGTTTGAAATTAAATCAAACTTATCGGCAAAAAAATTATGTTGCTGATGTGCTATCTTTTCCCGTTGAAGCAGATAATCAAAAGCTTTATGCGATGATTAATATGCGAATTTTAGGTGATATTTTTATTTGTTTTGAATTAGCACAAGAACAAGCCGATAAATATGAACATAGTTTATTGCGCGAGTTATCGTTTTTATTTTTACACGGTTTATTACATTTATTGGGATATGATCATCAAACTAAATCAGAAGAAGATATCATGTTTGCTTTACAAGATGAAGTATTAACAAAACTAAAAATTCCTAGAAATAAATAGAGGAGAAATTATGGAAAAAGATTATTTAAAAATATTAAAAGAGTTAAGTAATAATTCTTATAGTCCATATTCAAAGTTTCAAGTAGCAGCAATAGTACAAATAAAGGATGATATAATAATTAAAGGTGTTAATGTTGAAAATATCGCTTATGGTGAAACTATTTGTGCTGAAAGAGTAGCTTTGATGCAAGCCTATACGCAAGGTTTTACAAAAAAAGATTTAATTGCCATTCATCTTTATACAAAAATAGGAATAACTCCTTGTGGTAGTTGTCGGCAAGTAATGAGTGAATTATTAACGGCAAATTGTCAAGTTTATATTTACAATGAAACAGAAATAGTTGGTGTATATAAAAATGAACAATTATTGCCGAATCGTTTTAAATCAATTAACTAAATAACATTAGAATAAAGAAATATGTTTAAAATAAGTTATAGTAATGGAGCATAATTTTATGAAGGAAACAAATAGTAATTTATTATTAGTTGACATAAAAAATTTAAGTAAAAAATATCGTCAAAAATGAGCTTTACAAGATATTAATTTGCAAATTTATTGTGGCGAGCGAATTGGTTTAATTGGTGCTAATGGTAGTGGTAAATCAACCATTTCAGAAATTATTGCGGGAATAAGAAAGCCAACAGCAGGAGTAGTTTGAAAAAAGTCAGAATTAGTTATTGGGATTCAGTTTCAAGATTCTAAATATCCGATGGGTATTACTATTTTAGATATGATTCAATATTACTTAGAAACTTTTAATATTAAATATCATTATGATGATTTAGAAAATTTGTTAAAAACATATCAACTAGATGGTATTAAGAAAAAACAAATTAATTCTTTATCTGGGGGTCAACAACAAAGATTAAATATTTTATTAGCAGTTATTCATAAACCGCAATTAATTATTTTAGATGAAGTATCAACAGGTTTAGATATTGAAGTGCGTGAAGATATTTTTGAATTTTTAGAAGAAAATATTGTTAAGAAAAATGTAACGATGATTTTAGTAACCCATATTATGAGTGAAGTAGAAAAGTTTTGTGAAAAAATCATTTTTTTACATAATGGTTTAATTAAAGAACAAATTACTGTTAAAGAAGTTATTGAACAATATGGTACCGTTGCTGAATATACAAAGGTAAAATTTAAATTTTATAAAGAACAAGATAAAAATAATAATTCTTCTTTAATGATATTAATAATTGATTTCATTGTTTTTTCCAGTGAATTACCTAATGTTGATAATGAATTTTTATTAAGCAAAATAAAAAATATGATTGCGGGGGCATTAATGATTCAAGTAATGATTATTGGGTTTCAAATTATTTCAGGAACAATTGTTGAATTTCGTAATTCAATAATTATTAAACATTTTGGATCAATTAATATGAAACCCAGAACTTTTTTCTTAACTGTTATTTTATTTGGTTGTATTTTAAGTTTATTTACAATTTTAATAACATTATTTTGAACTATCATTATTTTTGGGCGTCAATTTAATATTAGTGAACTTTTAAGTTTTATTAATTTACCAGTTATTGGTTATTTAATATTTTCTATTATTATTAGTATTAGTTTTGGAGTCTTATTAGCAACATTTTTTAAAACTCAAAAACAACATATGTTAATTTCTAATGCTTTATTTTTACCAATGATGCTTTTTAGTGGCGTATTTTTATCAAATTTAAATTTTGATAAGAATTTAATTTTTAAGATTTTTAGTTATTTATCAATTTTTAAATATCCAAGTAGTTTATTAATGAATAATATTGCTAACAATAGTATCTTATCCAACACAAATTTTATTATTAATATTTTAGTTTCTAGTGCTTTACCCTTAATATTTATTGGCGTTGCGATTAAATGGTGAAAATGATATGAATAATAATTTTCGTTCTGGTTTTATTGCCATTGTTGGTGAACCAAATGTTGGTAAATCTACTTTATTAAATACTTTAATGTTAAAAAAAATTGCTATTATTAGTAATAAACCGCAAACAACAAGAAATCGAATTCAAGGAATTTTGACTACCGATGATTATCAAATAATTTTTATTGATAGTCCAGGAATTCATAAGTCTACTAATGAATTAGGAAAAAGTTTAAATCGGGTGGCAATGCAAAGTACTAAAGGTGTTGAAGGTATTTTATGATTAGTTAATAGTTATGAAGAAATTTCATTAACACATCAATATATATATAAGTCTTTGCAGGAACGAGAGGTACCAATTTTTTTAGGATTGACAAAAATTGATTTAATTACTTCTGAGCAATTAGAGCAAAAAATTAAATTATGAAATGAACGATTTAATGTCCAAGAAATTATTGGTATTAGTTGTTTAAAAAATATTAATATTAGTTTTTTATTAAATAAGCTGATGATGACATTACCGCTTGGACCGCAGTATTTCCCTAAAAATATGTTTCAAGATCAACAAGAAGATTTTTTTGTTAAAGAAATTATTCGTGAGAAAATTCTCTTATTAACTCATCAAGAAGTACCACACGGTGTTGCAATTTTAATTGAGGAATTTAAAAAAGAAAGAACAAAAAAAATTATTCGTGTAATCGCTACTATTGTTGTTGAAAGAGATTCGCAAAAAGGAATTTTAATTGGTAATGGTGGTAAAATGATTAAAAATATTGGTTCGCAAGCAAGAATTGAATTAGAAGAAATTTTTGCAACCCAATTTTATTTAGAATTATTCGTTAAAGTAATAAAAAAATGAAGAGATAGTCCTAACATATTAGCAAAATTAGGTTATGGTAAAAAATAAAGGAAATAAAGTGCATTGACAACAAAAATTTCGGGAATAATTGTTAATAAACAAGATTATCAATTGGTTGATGCCATTGTTAATATTTATACTATTAATGGCATTATTGCTATTTATTGTCCGGGGGTACGAAAAATCACTTCTAAAAATCAAGCATTTTTACAATTATTTAATTATTGTGAATTTGAATTATTTTTTGCTTATAGTAAAAATAAAATGCATCGCTTAAAAACCGGAGTTATTCTTGAAACATTCCCTAATATTCATAGTAACTATGAACGCTTAATGGTCACTAATTATTTAGTTAAACTTTATAGTGAACTTAGTGAGGATACTAATATTATTTTTAATGAATTATTAGTTATTTTACAAACTATTAATAGTGATAAAAATGAAGTTAAAAAACTTTTCTGTTTTTTAACTTTTAAAGTGTTAAAACTTTTAGGATTACAATTGCAACTAAACCATTGTAGCATTTGTAAAAGTAATAAGAATATTAAAACAATAAATTGATCAGCTGGTGGGTTTGTTTGTCGTGGTTGTTTTAAAAACGAACAACAAATATTTCCAATTTCACTTTTACAAGCACTATATGAATTAAATCATGAACCAGAATTTGAACAATGAGAGATTAATCAAGATGATTTATATGTTCTAATTCCATTTTATTATGAATATCTAAGCGAGCGCGGAGTTTTAAGTTATCAATCTTTAAAACCGATTAAAGAAAAATGAATTTTATCATCACTCTTTAAATAAAGAGTGATTTTTTATTTTTAAAAAGGAATTAATTCGTTATTTTGTTAATTAAATTGTGAAAGGAGTGATATTAGATTAATAATCCCCAATTAATTAGTGAAAATCATCGTACTACTGTTAGTTATTTTAATAATAATGATTCCAGTTTACGGTATAATCAGATTATATTTTTACCAGATTTTACACTTTATTTTGTTCCTTTAATGCATCCTGAATTAGGCAATTCTTATGTTTTAACATTTTATTTAACTATTTTAAAAGGTAAAAATAACGATGCTGGTGGTAATTTAACAAAACTTTATGACATTCATAAATTTGATAATTTGCAGTTTTCTTTTAATGTTAATGAGAATTATGAAAATAAAGGGTGTCGAGCAATAGTACCAGATATTGGTACTGTTGATTTAATAATTCCCAATGATAGCACAGCACATTCATTTTCATCAAAAAATAAAAAACCTTGAAAAGTTCTTATTCCTCAAAAATGTTTTTTTGAAAATAAAATGAATAAAATTTATTATTCATTTCAGCAAACAAAAAATGAAAATACAGTTATTAGCATTGATAGTCATAAATCAATGGGAGTAATTAACTTTCAATATCATTCGCTCTTAAACTTATAATGTTAGTTTAGAAGGCGATGAAACGGTGCAGATTAATAATCCGTTAGCATATAATTTTATGCCTATTGTTAATGAATGAATAGCTAAAGTAGAAGATATTATAGTTTCAGAACCAATAACAGAAACTATTTTTTTAAAAAATAATGATTCCACAACTTATGAATATCCTCGTGTAATTAGATCATTATTTTATTTTTATCATCAATTATCAACAATAAATTGAACTCATTTAGAAGACAAAGCTGATAAAGAGATAAGGACAAAAATTATTCAACAGTATGAACGACCTTTATTGGAACCTAGTGCTGTTTCAACAATTAAAGACTATTATTTAACAAATAAAACACCAGTAAAAATTAAAAGTGTATTTCACACCTCTAATATGGTTTATTACTATTTTCAAAAATTTCAAGAAACTGTTAACCTTAGTTCTAGTTCAGCGATTTATTCAAATAGTCAAGGAATAATATTGCCTTTTGAATATCAAAATTGAAGGGGAAACATTAGTACTAAACTTAAAATTAAAACGATTACTACTGATTTAATATTAAATATTAGTCAAAATTTTTTTATTAAAAAATCATTAACGCAAGATTCTAATATTTTGCAAATAGCTATTCCTGCTGATGAAAAAATAATTTATGATTTTGAACAATCATTATTAATTAGTAGTGAACAAGTTAAATGATGATATGTAAATGGTAATTTAAGTCAAAAGGAATATGAAAAATTTATTTTGCAAGGAGATATTAATTAAAAAATGTTTTATAAAATTAAGCGTTTATTGTTTGTTTTAATTTTAATATTTTCTTGATTAGTCTCATTAGTTTTTATTTTCTTTTTTAAAGAAAATAATATTAATATTACTAATGTTGAGAAAATAATTTACAATAAAGATAATTCTAATAAAAATATTAATTCTAAAAAATTAAATCCGGCAATAAAAGTAGGATGGCTTAAACAAGCATTTTATTATTTAGATCAACATATTTTTCAAAGACTTTTTATTCAAGAGTGAATAAGATTATTTCCTAATTTACCACAAAATAAGTTGCGGTTTTTATATATCACTGATAATTGTCCATTACCAATTGCAGTTAAAGTTATTTATCAAAATCCTTTTAATAATTTTATTTTACAGCAATGAAAATTTGTTATTAATTAAAAGCATCTAATAACATTGATTTTTATGTTAATATTAAATTAAGTAATAAGTTTTTAATTAAATAAGGAAAGGAATGTTTATTGCAATAATATTTTCTAGAAAATAAATCAGTTATTAGAATTTTAAAATAGGAGATAGACAGAATGAGAGGCAAAAGATTTATTAAAAGTTTTATTAATATTTTAGGAATTACAATCATTATTAATTTAATTTTATTATTAGTAAATAAATCTTCATTAGGAGAAATGGCATCAAAAATAACTGTCGGAACCACTCAAAATGAAAAATTTAGTTATGCTGGTTGATCAATGGTTCAGTGATTAATAAATTTTACTATTATTGGTTTTATTATTACAATTTATTTTTGAGCAACGCAACAACCATCAATGGCAGAAAGGTTTAGCGGGTTAAAACAAAAAGGTTAAAAGTAGAAAACATATATTTTAAATACCTGATAAGCAAACTATCAGGCATTTTTATGATTTAATATTTTTAAAGAAGGATTTCTTTATTGAAAATTAGCAAAATAATTTGTATAATATAATTTATAAATGAAAGAGGAATTTAATATTGAAAAAAGGATATTGAAGTTTAACAATCGCAAGAATTTTATTATTGTTAGCTTTGATTTTTATTATTATTCAATATATAATCTCATTAAGCTATGTTCAAAATAAAATTAATGATATTTTTACCAATGCTTTAGATAGCAGTAATTTGCAACAACATGTATTGGCAGAATTTAAACCAATACAAGATTTTTTTCCTTTAATTATTATTGTAGCATTATGTTTAAGTTTAAGTTTATGAATAATTGTTATTACTAGTATTTTATTTATTAACAAAAAGGGTATTTGTTTTTATGGACCATTTGTCTTATTGTTTTTAGTAATATTAAAAATAATATTATTAATAATGATAACATTTTATAACGAAATTATTGTTGATGATTTAAATTTTTTTGCTCAAAGTCATAAGTGAAAGTTAACAATTATTAAAAATCAATTTCAAAGAATCTTACAATTTAATATTAATGATATTTTTAACATTATTAGCATTATTTTATTATTATGTAGCACTACAATACTGTTATGAATATTTATTTTTAAAAAACAAGAATATTCATTTTTACTTTTTAAAAATAAGCAAGAGTTATTTTCTTATCTTAAAATAAATTATAAGCAATTATCAATTATTTCATAGAAATGGATTACAATACAAATGAAATTTCAAAAAACAATATTTTTTTATATTATTATAATGATGCTAACAACATTAATATTGTTTTTTATTATTTTAGTTAATTTAAATAAACCAACAATATTTTATAATAATTTAAATTTAAATAAACCGGTTGATAATGTTATTCTTGTTGGTGTTGATGGTGTATCTTCTGCTAATGTATTTAAAAATAAATATCCTAATTTCCAAAAAATTATTAATAAAGGAATTTATAGTAAAACAGCATTAAATAATGGAACAATTCATTCGGATTCTAATTGGTCTTCGGTCTTAACTGCTACTAGTGATGATATTCAAAAAAAACACTGAAATAATCACGAGGTAACCGATTGTAGTCAATATTTGCAACAAGACCAAGATAATTGATGAATTGATAATCATAATTCAAAATGTTATTGAAACCCATTAAAAGTACCACCATTATCAATTATGAAGTATATTGATATGTTTAATACAAAAAATAGTCATAATTCTTCGCAATATTATGGGACTTATGATTTTACAATGGATGTAATCTTAAAAAGTGAATTATATCGCCAATATGCCAGTAGGGCGTGGAACAAGAAAATTGCTGCTAATATTCAAGATAATATTAAGGAAAATATTAATAATTCAAAGAAAAAATATCAAGAGGGTTTTTTTAAACAAGATAAGGTTTTAGATATTTTACAACACACACAACTAGATCGGATGAGTATATATAATTCTTTGCCTGGGTCATACGATCGGTTAGTAAAAATAGATCAAGCAGCTGTTAACTTATTTTTAAATGATACTAAGGATAAAAAGTCAGGTCCGTTATCATTTCTATATTTAGCTAGTACTGATTTATTAGCACACGCTAAATATGGTAATAGCGGTTATTATGACCAGTATTTGCTTAGTAATGTTGAATATGTGTGACTAGAAAATATATTAAATGCTTTAAAAAGGGCAGAATATGATAATTACTTATTAATTTTTGTTTCTGATCACGGACATATTGGTAAGAATCATACTTTTTATGCACCATTAGAATTACAAATTCCTTTTATAATGTATCATCCTCATAATAGAAAAAATGGCATATTGGGATATCAAATTAGTAATATGGATCTAACACCAATAATTGCCAGTGCTTTAGGATTACCAATATTAAAAACTTATAAAAATATTTTAGGTGAAATTCAACCTTGATGAAATTATCAAAGTAGAATATTGGATGTATTTCAAGATGAAAAATAATAAAGTAATTTTACAAATAGGATTTATTACAACAACAATTTTATATTTATTTTTACAAACTAATCTTTTTTTTTTGCTAGTTTTATGATTGATTTTGAAGAATATTTGTTAGTTCTTAAAAATATTTTTTTAACTTTAAATGTAATGCTTTTAGGATATTTTAGTATTAGTTTTAAATGAACTAAAAAGCAAGCACATTGAATATGATTTTTTATTATTTCACTAATGATTATGATGGCGTTGCTAATGGTAGTAATTAATTTTATTGGTGTTTATGGTCATTGAACAGGATTACCAGAACAATATTTAGCAATAATGGATTTTTTAAGTTATTTAACATATGAACGCGGAAGTATTTATGTAACATTACTTTTTATGGTTTGTTATTTAATTCGTCTCGTATTATTTAAAGGAAATATCATTAGAAAAACTAAAATGATTACTATTACGCTTATAACATTATTAGTAGTTGTTTTAGTAGTAGTTATTGCTTTATCGATTACTGTTCTTATATATGACTGCCAATACATTTCTAAAATTGGAATATATCAACGAAGCAATTTCTTTTATAGTTTAGAAGAACCTACTGTTATTGCAGGAATATTTTTTCTTTGTGCTTTTATGATTGGTTTATGTTTTCATTATTTTCAAGGTTCATTTTATTTAAAAAAACTTGCACATAATTATTTATTAATGTGACAGTTAATGGTAGTTTTTTTAGTTATTATTATTTATTTTACTAGTCAATTAATATTTTATAGTCATAGTACTATTGGTATAAATTATTTATTAATTAGTTTTCTGTTATTAACAGTTTTAAGTACTTTAGAAACTAATTCGCAAAATAAAATTGGATTAAAAAGTAATAATATATTTAATACCACAATAATAATGATGCCATGTGGCATCGCTTTAACTTATATTTTAGATTTTAGTCGTGATTTTCGTGCAACTTTTTTTATTTCTTTAATTTCTGCTATTTATTCACATTGATTTTTATTATTACTATGAACTTTGGGGCATTTAATAATAATTTATTTTATTTGTTTTATAATTAAAAAAATTTCATTTTATTTATTTATTAAATTATCCAATAGATTAAAACTTTATCCAATAATAATTGGTGCCAATATTAATCAAAAAGAGAAGGAGAGAAAAATTTAAAAATGTTAACCAGTGTTCATAATTATCCTAAATGGTATCAAAACTACCATTTCTATGTTCAATTATCATTTTTTATAGTTTCTTTAGGAAGTTTATCGTGACATTATTGATTTTTAGTTTTCAATGAAGCATTAATAAATCCTGAATATTCTTCTGATGTTTTAGCATGAGATTTTTTTGGTTATTGAAGTATGCAATCAACAGTAATTGTATTATTTTATAGTTTATTAAATATCATTTATTATTTAAAACCTAATATTGCTTTACAATGGGTGACTAATTTTCATATTCGTAATTTTACTAATATATTTTTAGTAATTGCAATGATTTCTTATTATGTAGCTATTATTATTGGTCCACCACCAATTAACGACTTAACAAAAAAATTTGCTTATCGTAATTACTGAATTCCCACTCATATTCAACATTTTTGTTTACCAATTTTAATGTTAGTATACTCATTATTTGCACCATCATCATATATTTCATTATCAAAATACTTAAAGAAAAATCTTTATCTTTATTATCTATACCCAATGTTTTATGGTTTTTTTGTATTATTACGAGGTCATATTAAAATCATAACCGAACAAGGCAATAATCATTATGATTGAACTCGTTATTATCCATATTTCTTTTTTAATGTGCAACAAACTTCTCCTAATGGGTGACTAGTCTTTTTTATTGCTTATATTATTTTCTTTTTAGTATTTTTAATTTTAGGAAGTATATTTATATATATAAATAATCTTCTTGTATTACGAAGACAAGATTATCCGCAATAGGGGAGTAATAAATAAAAATGTCTTAAAATTTTAAGACATTTTTATTTATTATATTATTATTTATATTTTTTAGTTTTATTTTTAGTAGCATAGCTATTATTGTTTTTAGAATAAATTTTGTCTAAATATTTTTTACCAGTCATACTAATTTCTTGTTTTCATTGTCTATTTATTTTTTTAATTATTGTCTCTTGTACGGTCATTTGTGATTTTTTCTCGGATGATAATGCGGGATTAAATAATTCAAGTTGGATATTTAAGTCATATTGATTAACTGTTTTTCCTAAATTAATTCTAATGGCACGAATTGAATGATAGTTTCAAATGGTTTCAAATAAATATAAAACCGAGGAATAAATGGTATCAATATCATTGGTATAATCAGTTAATGAAATTCGTTTAGATGTTCACTGAGTACGATTAGTTTTGAAAGCGAAAGTAATTATCTTCCCTACTAATGAATTACTTTTAGCACGACTAACAACTTTGCAAGTTAAATCTAATAAATATTGTTTAATTTCATCAATATTTTCAGTATCATATTCAAATGTTAAATCATGACTAATTGATTTTTGCTCTTGAAAATTAATCTGATCATTAATGTTTGATGTTTTTCCAAGAGCTATTTGTTGAAGAACAAAATAACCTTTCCCTATTATTTCTTGTAAAGCTCAGTTATTAGTGCTATTTGCAAAGTCACCAATAGTATTAATATTAATATTTTTTAATTTTTCAGTTGTTTTTTTGCCGATACCAGATAGTTCTTTAATATCTAGTGGTCATAGTTTAGTTTTGATATTATGAGGTTTAAAAATAAATATTCCTAATGGTTTATTAACTTTTGATGCCATTTTAGCTAAAAATTTGTTATAAGAAATTCCAATACTACAAGGTAAATTTAATGAATTTAAAATATTGTTTTGGATTGCTTTAGCGCATTCAAATGCATTATTGTATTGAAGATAAATATTAGTTGCGTCTAAACAGTATTCATCAATCGAAGTTATTTCTACTTTATTGGTAAAATTATTTACTAATAAATTGAAAATTTTATGTGAATACTCAATATAAAGTTTACGATTGATGTTAATACAAATTAATGTCGGACATAACGCTTTTGCTTGATATAAGGGCATGGCAGTTTTAATATTATATTTTCTCGCTTCATAGTTAGCTGAAGCAACAATTGCTCTTCTGGATTGACTACTAACAATAATAGGTTTGGAAACAATCCTTGGATCAATAACTTGATGACAACTAGCAAAAAAAGCATTCATATCAATATAAAATATTACTTTCATCTTTTAACTTATCCTTTTTAGTTAATATAAAATCTATTTGGTGGGATTTTTAAGGGTATTAAAAGCATCATCTACTAATTTTATAACATTAATTTCTTTGCTTTGTAAAAGGTTATTGAAAGATAAATGAGCTAAATATTCAATATTTCCTTTCTTGTGGCCAACGATTGGACTATAAATTAAACCTTGTAAAGAAAAACCATATTCTTTAAAAAAAGCAATTAAATTATTTAATACTTGATAATGCACTATGGGGTTTTTAACAACGCCCCCCTTTTCAATTTGCGTTTTCCTACTTTCAAATTGTGGTTTAATTAAACAAACTAATTGACCTAGGGGCATTAAAATTTCTGTTAAAACCGGAATAATTTTTGTTAATGAAATAAAGGCAACATCAATAGCACAAAAACTAATATTATTTTTAAACATTTCTTTCTTAACATAACGAAAATTAGTGTTTTCCATAACAATTACTTGGGGGTGAATTCGTAATTTTCAAGCTAATTGATTAGTACCGACATCTAAACTATAAACCAATTTTGCTTGATTTTGTAACATACAATCAGTAAAACCACCCGTAGAAGAACCGATATCTAAACATACAAGATTTTCTAAATTGATATTAAACGCTTTAAGAGCTTTACTTAATTTATATCCCCCACGAGAAACAAATTGATTATCTTGTTTTTTTATTCTAATAATACTGTTAAGGGCAACTAAAGTTCCTGACTTAATAATTAATTCCTCATTTACAAGTACTTGATGATTAATAATGGCACGTTGAGCTTCAGTTCGAGAATGAAATAATTCTTTTTGAACTAATAATATATCTAATCGGATTTTTTTCATTGTTGTTCTTCACTTACGATAAATTTTTCATTTTGTTTATTGATTTGTTATTGAGGATAATAAATTCGTTAAATTCTAAAGGATATATTGTAGCAATAGCATTAATATATTTTTCCATAATATTAAGCTTTACAATTAAAAGATTTTGTGTTGGTAATTGGTCTAATAAAGAAGGAATTTTAGCTTTTCGGGCTAAGGTTTCACGATGTAATAAAAAATATAATGCTAAATAAAAACCAAAATTATAATAATAAGTTTTGTTATTTTCTTTGTGATTAAAAATTGCTACCGATTCAAATGAATTACCAATCAGATGGGCGAGAAGATAAAATTTTTCATTTCTTATTAATTCTAAACCTTTTAACTCGTCAATATTTTTAATTTTACTATTATAGGTATCTTGTAATTGTAATTCAATTGGTGATTTAATTGCAGAACTAACTGCTAAGTTTTGAAAAAATTCATTAATTACTTTCAGATTTTTAATTTTTTTAATTTCTAAATCAAAAAGATAAATTTGACTACAAACTATAGCTTTGCAAGAAATTAAATGACGAATAAATAACTCGGGACTTAATTTTTCATTAACAATTAATAGACCTAATGCTTGCATAAAAATACTATGTTTAGTAACAACATTTAAAATATACAAACCATCTTGGATAATTTCTGGATTATTGGTTTGTTTTATGGTTTTAATTAATGTTTTCTTTGCTAATTTAATAGATTTCTTCAATAATTCATTTTCCATAGTTGTCATCCTTGTTAGTTTTTTTTCTCATTATCAGCAATACTTTGCAAAATGCCATTAATATATTTATATTCACTATTGATGAAATACTTTTTAGTAATAAGAACTGCTTCATTAATAATAATTGCTGAATTTTCTTTTAAAATCAGTAATTCATAAGTTGCTCACAATAAAATCCCTTGCTCTAAATTAGATAATTTAGAAAAATGTCACCCTACTTTTAAGTACTTATTAATAATTTTAATTATAATTTCTCGTTGTTCGAAAAGATGGATTAAATTATTAGTAATTTCCGTATTAAAATCTTCTTCATTTTCTTTAATTTCTTTAATAATTGTTTCTAAGTCATAATTTAATAATTGTTGTTGATAGATAAAAAAAATTATGCTTTCTCTTATATTATGCTGTGAATTTTTTTCCATATCTTTACCACCGTTATTACTAATTTTAGCATAAAAGAAAGCATATTTTCTATTAAATAGAAAATATGCTTAATTCAAATATTTTATTATTCTTTAATATGTTTTTCATTAATATAATTTTCATATTCGGCATCTGTTAGTACCTTATCAAAATTACCAACAATGGTATTTGCTTGTAATGATTGAATAACAATTCTAACAAAATCTTTAAAATCAGAATTTTCAGTAACTAAGCGATCAATTGTTGCTCAATCAAGAGTTTCTTTTTCTTTTGCTGGAAATAAAATAATACTTTGCTTAATATTATTAGGATTTAGCTTAATAACACCAATATTAAAAGCATCATTAAGTCTTTTTAATTCATTAATAAAGTCATTACTTTCAGAAATTTTTAAGGCTACTAAATACCCTTCATTGGCTCAAGATGAATTTGATACTGCTTGAAAATAAGATTCACGAAGATTAGCAAAACTTAATTCTTTTTTTAATTCAAATGAATAATACTTTGTTTTCAAAGATCCTAAATATTCCTTTTGTAACTTTAAAGTTTTTTTACTAAAATCATTAAATGGAAAATGAACGCCAACAATATCAAGATGCAATCATTTATTTTTACCAGAAACTTTTTTACTTGAAAGTTCATGAAAAATTGTTTTACTAGAAATATTAAAAGCAGAATTATGTAAAAATTTGACAACAACGGAATGTAAATTTCTTTCATTAAATACAGAGTGATTTCTTGCTTTATCCAATTTAATATTTCCATCTTCTTCAAGTTGTTTTGTACAACATTCATCATTAGTATTTTCAAGTGCTTTTGCTTTTGATGTTTTGTCAATTGGTTCCAACCTTTCTGTTATATTGCTTTCATTCTTTAAAGCGAACTTACCAGACTCACGATATCAAATAAAATTTGAATCTGGATTATTGACAATATCGGTATTTAATGCGATTGTATTCGGGCGCATAAAGTTTTGTTAGGTGGGTAAAGATTTGAATAATTTTGAAAGAAAAGCAACTAAAAATTTATTACCTTTTTACTTGAAAAATAATTAATAAAACAAAATATTTAATATTAACAAACATATTCTTAATAAAAGGTTATAAAAACTAAGTAAAATGCTTATAAAAACAACATTAAAATAATTTTTTACAACAAAAATCATACATAAGAAATATATACTTAATTTGCATATTGAAATAATTTATAGTAAATGACTATTTTTTCTTTTTTAAAAAATACCTAAGAAAACTAAACGCGACCAGTTGTATTGGTAAATTTTTCAAGGTCTTTTAAGTATGATATAATATCTTTGGAGATTTTTTATTATAATGAATTCAGGAATTTTACTAATTGATAAACCTACTGAGATGACATCGCATCAAGTAGTATCTTATCTTAAAAAAAAGTTTAAATATTATAAAG
Source organism: Spiroplasma endosymbiont of Dilophus febrilis (assembly GCF_964030685.1). NCBI lineage: Bacteria > Bacillati > Mycoplasmatota > Mollicutes > Entomoplasmatales > Spiroplasmataceae > Spiroplasma > Spiroplasma endosymbiont of Dilophus febrilis. The sequence goes on along the minus strand of NZ_OZ034912.1, from coordinate 495,064 downwards.
TTGGTCATGCCGGAACTTTAGACCCTCTAGCTACTGGTGTACTAATAATTTTGGTCAATCAAGCGACAAAGATTTCTTCATTATTATTGAACGAAACGAAAGAGTATTTAGTAACAATGCAATTTAATATTTTAACTAATAGTGGTGATATTACTGGTAATGTTATTGCTAATGATAATAAGTTAATTACGAAAGAGCAATTTCTTAATTGTTTAAAGTTTTTTCCGTTATCATACAATCAAATACCACCTAAATATTCGGCGATTAAGTTTCAAGGGAAAAAACTTTATGAATATGCTCGCAAGGATCAAGAAGTATTATTAGCAAAACGACTTGTGAAGTTAGATTATTTAGAGTTAGTAAGTTTTGATTTTCCTTATGTTTCCCTAAAAGTTAAATGTTCAAAAGGAACATATATTCGTAGTTTAGTAGTAGACATTGCTAAAACTTTAAATACGATAGCAACAGTAAAAAAATTGCAAAGAATAGCTAGTGGTGCATATAAGATTAGTAATTGTTGCGAACTTGATAAAATTCAAGAACAAAATATGATTTCATTATCAAATGTATTACAAGACTATATGCCACTTATTAATATTAAGGAAACAAAAGATATTAAAAATGGTAAGGCTATTCAATTAAAAGAGATTGAAAGTGATACTGTGTTGTTAACTGATAATAATCAAATCCCATTAGCAATATATGTTAAGGGACTAGATAATAAATATTATTGTAAAAAAGGATTATGAAATGATGAAAATAATTAATACTATTGATGAAAAACAGCAATTTTCAAATAAACAAGTAGCGTGTTTAGGATTTTTTGATGGGCTTCATATTGGACATCAGTTATTAACTCAAACAGTATTAAAGGAAGCTAAAGAAAATAATTATCAATCACTATTTTTTACTTTTTCAATCGCACCAAAGAAAATAATTTTACAACAACAATATGATGACTTGCTTGATATGGATGATAAGCAAAAATTAGTTTCATTAATGGGATTTGATAATTTTGTTATTTTTCCATTTAATGATAATACAAGAAAATGATCAATTGAACAGTTTATTTTTTATCTTAAACAATTGAATATTGATATTATCGTTGTTGGTGATGATTTTCGTTTTGCAAATTTTGGTTTGGGAAATATTAGTCATTTGCAGAAAAATTTTTCTAAAGTAATTGTTGTTAATAAAGTTTTAATTAATAATGATATTCGGGTATCAACAACATATATTCGTCAGTTACTACAAAAAAAACAAATTGTTAGTGCTAATAAGTTATTATTGCAACCTTATAATATTAAAGGTATTGTTGTTAAAGGTAATAAATTAGGTAATAAAATTCAATTTCCAACAGCAAATATTCATTTAAATGATAATTTTTCAATATTAAATGAGGGTGTCTATATTACTAATGTTAGTTTAGATAATAAAAACTATCAAGCAATTTCTTGTATTATTAGAATTGATAATGTTTTAAAATGTGAATCATATATTCTTAATTTTAATAATAATATTTATGGTGTAAAAATTAAAATTTCCTTTTTAAAGTATTTACGAGATAATGTTGCTGTTAAAAGTTTAGAACATTTAAAACAGTTAATTAGCGAAGATTACAGCAAAACCCTTGAATATTTTCGTAAAATAGGTTAATATTTATACGAATACGACTATTACAAGTTTTTAAAATACCTTCTATTTTATTAATTGGTTTTAGTTAAGTTTATAATTATTGGAGGATTTATTAAATGGCAATTACAGCTGAGGATAAAAAACAAATTATTGCTAAATTTGGGAGAAAAGAAAAAGATACGGGTTCAGCAGAAGTACAAATAGCACTTTTAACAGAGAAAATTATTAATTTAACGGCACATTTAAAAGTACATCGTAAAGATGTTATTACTGAACGAAGTTTAGTAAGAAAAGTATCACAAAGACGAAATATGTTAGATTACTTAAAAGATCATGATATTAATCGTTATCGTAAAATAATTGAACAATTAAAACTAAGAAAATAATAAATTGAAATTATTAAGAAAGAGAATTAGATGCTGATTCTTTTTCTTGTTTATAAGATATTAAGGGTTGATATGATGAAAAAAACAAAATATTCAAAATGGCAATTATATTGACAATTGTTTTATGTTTTTTTGAAAATATCTTTTTTTGGTTTTGGTGGCGGTAATGCCGTAATGCCTTTAATTAAAAATGAAGTTGTAGTTAAGAAGCGATGAATAACTGAGGATGAATTTAATCATTTATTAATTTTAGCAAATACTATTCCTGGACCAAGCATTTTTCAAGTATCAGCTTCTGTTGGTTATAAAATAGCTGGTATTACTGGAGCACTATTAGCATCGTTTGTTGCATACTTGCCTAATATGATTGCTTTTATTTTTCTTGCAACTTTACTATTTAAATATATTGATATTAAATATTTATATTATATTAATTTAGCAATCTTACCAGTTATTTTAGCATTGCTAGCGAAAATGATTTTTAAAATGTTAAGAAATAGTATGAAGGAATTATCTTTAACTATTAGTATCCCAATTATTTTCTTATGTGTGGGATATCTTGCTTTAACATGACAACTGAATTTGTGGTATTTAAACTTTCCCGCAGTTGTTGTTATTATTATTTCTTGTTTGGTTACTATTCTTTATAATTATCTGCGGTTAAGACAAAAACATAAACCGAAAAAGAAACGAGGTAAAAAATAATTTTGTTATTTTTTATTGGTGTTTTGATAATTGGTTTAGTAACTTTTGGGGGTGGTCAAGCTTTTTTTGCTTTATTTAAGTATTATTTTTTAGATATTTTAAATCGTGTTAGTGATACATTACTTATTAGTTCTCCTGAATTGGAACTGATTTTTGGTTTAACAAATGCAACACCTGGACCTTTTGCAACAAAAATTACAGGTTTTTTAGCAACAATAATAACTAAACCTAATCATAATATTGGTGTTACTATTATTGTGGTTTTGGTAGCATATATCTTGATGACTGTTCCAGCAGCATTCATTATGATTTGAGCTAATAATAAATCTTGAAAAAATATAAAAAATAAACTATTTCATAATATTTATAAAATAATGAAACCAGTAACGATTGCAATTTTAATTTGAGTAGTTATTGGTCTAATTAGTAATATTTTTTTAGATAGTAATTTTTCATGGATTTATGAAAAAGGTACTAAAACTATTCAAGTAATGCTTTATTTAGTAATTAGTTTTATTATTAGTTTTGTTTGCTTGTATCGTTTTAAAGTTAATTTATTTTTATTAATATCTTTTTTTGGTGGTTTTGGGTTTTTATATTTTTATTTTATTGTCCAAAATTAGTTAATAAATAATCATAATTTAACTTTTAATATTGCAAAAGAGTATTGCCAGTTTAGTGTTGACATTAATTGTTGCAGTTTTTATGTGTTAATAATTTGTTAGTAATTTGTTATATAATTTAATATATTGGGTATAAAAGGAGGAACAAGGATGCGTGAAGGTATTACATTACGTTGTGAAATTTGTAAAGAAGAAAATTATATTGATAAGAAAAATAAAAAGTTGCATCCCGAACGAGTAGAATTCAATAAATATTGTTCGCGTTGTAACGCAAAAACAATGCATAAAGAAAAGAAATAATCCTTTTCTTTTTTTATATTTAATTTATTAATACGAAAGGATAAATATTATGCAACATAAAATTGTTAAAAAACTATTAAAAGAACAAAAAGTTGATGCTTTATTAATTACATCTGATTATAATCGTTTGTGATATACAACATTTTCTTCAACAGCAGGATATTTATTAGTTACTAAAGAAAAGTCGTTTTTAATTTTAGATGGACGATATATTGAAGATGGAAAAATGCAAGCAAAAAATATTGATAACATTATTTTAATGGAAAATATTTATGAACAATTAAATGAATTAATTAAGAAATATAACATTATAACATTAGGCTTTGAAAGCGAATATACTTCATATGCTTTATTTACAACTTGAAGTGAAAAATTAGCGGTTTCATTAAAAGCTGTATTAGTAAATAAAATCCGTATGATTAAAACTAAGGATGAAATTAAAAAATTAAAACAGGCTGCTAAGATCGGTGATAAAACATTTAAAGCAATTATTAAAAAAGTAAAGCCTAATATGACTGAAAAGCGATTAGAAAGAATTATTATTGATAATTTCCTTAAATTTGGTGGTGAAAAACCGAGTTTTGATTGCATTGTAGCATCAGGCGTTCGTTCATCGTTACCCCACGGTAGGGCTACTAATAAAGTAATAAATAATAATGAAATTATCACTTGTGATTTTGGTGTTATTTATCAAGGATTGTGTTCTGATATGACAAGAACTTTTGTTATTGGTAATAAACTAGATAAAAAATTGGAAGATATTTATAAGATTGTTTTAGAAGCTCAAGATTTAGGAATTAAGGCGATTGCTCCTGGAATATCATCAGGTACAATTGACAAAATATGTCGTGAATATATTACTAAAAAAGGTTATGGTAAATATTTTACTCATAGTACTGGTCATGGTTTAGGCATTGAAGTTCATGAATATCCATATATAACCAATAATTCGGATATTATTTTAGAAGTAGGAATGGTAATTACTGTTGAACCAGGAATTTATATTCCTCAATTAGGTGGTGTTAGAATTGAAGATGATATTTTAGTAACTAAGAAAGGTTATGAAATATTAACTAAGTCTTCAAGAGATTTAATATTTGTAAAATAATTTATGTTAAAAAAATGATAAAATAAACTTAATAGGAGGTAGGTAATATTGAATAATAGAAGAAAAATAGTTTTAGTTGGTTGTGGAGCAGTAGGCTCATCATTCTTGTATTCTTGCATTAATACTGGTTTAGCATCAGAATATGTTTTAATTGATGCTTTTCAAGATGTTGCCCACGGTAATAGATTAGACTTTGAAGATACTTTAGCATGACAAGAAAGACCCTTTCATAAAGTAACAAACGGTTCGTATCTTGATTGTAAAGATGCTGATATTATTGTTGTTACCGCAGGTCGTCCGCAAAAACCTGATGAAACAAGACTAGATTTAGTAGTTGATAATGCTAAAATAATTAGTAATATTATGAAAGAAATTAAAAATTCTGGATTTGGCGGTATTGTAATTATTGCTTCTAATCCTGTTGATGTATTAACATTTGTTGCTCAAAAAGTTAGTGGTTTTGCTACAAATCGTATTTTTGGATCAGGAACAATTCTTGATTCTTCACGATTAATGTTTGCTTTAGGAGAACATTTTAAAATTTCACCAACATCGGTGACCGCATATATTGCTGGTGAACACGGTGATTCATCTGTTGCATTATACTCCAAAGCAATTGTTGGTGCTGAAAATTTAATGACTTTAAAGAAAAACCAGTTAATTAATGATGAAACATTAAAATCAATTCATAAATTAGTTATTCAAAAAGCTTATGAAATAATTAAATTAAAAAAAGCTACTCATTATGGAATTGGTGTTTGTTTAGCAAGAATTGTTAAAGCAGTTTTAAATGATGAACAAGTGATTTTACCTGTTGGTGCTTATTTAAACGGTGAATATCACCAAAAAGATATTTATACAGGTATTCCCGCAGTCATAGGAAGTAATGGCATTGAAAGAGTAGTACAATTGGATATTAGTGAACAAGAACAAGAACAATTTAATAGTTCTTGTGATGCTTTAAGAAAAGTTATTACTGTGGCTATTGAAGCTATTAATTAGTAAGGAAGACATAATTTTAAGGAGTTATAGTAATGCCTAAAAATTTAGAAAATGTTGTAGAAATCTTTGATGGTAATGTTGATTTAGTTACATCAGCATTAAGCGAAGGAAAAACAATTATTATGGCTGTTAATAAAGGACCATTAGCAAATAAATCAATTGAAACCGGTTATTCAGAATTTTTTGATGCGCAAGTAGAATTTAAAGAAGATAAAGAAAATGCTGGTACTTGTGCTTGTGGTGAACCAGCTGATTGTTTAGTTTATATGTGAAGAGAGAATAAATAGAATTTTTAAAAGCATAAGACTGCAAGGATTGCAAATTGAGATTTAGTTTAATTGAAATAAGTATTTAATAAAAACTGTAAAACTTTCAAGTTTTACAGTTTTTTCTATTTATTAATTTTATTTCAAAAATAACAAATTTAAAAGAAGTTAAGAAAAATCATTTTTATTGAAAGTTTGAGAAATATTTTATAATTAAATTCCAAATTAAAAAGATTAACAGACTGAAATTTGGTGAGAGAAGTGTTGATAGTTTAATTTGCTTTTGATTAATTTAAATATCTTTGCATACATATAATGTCAATTATATTAATAAAAAATAAAAATGAGGGTAAAAAATTGAAAAAATTATTTAGTTTATTAGGAGTAATAATTTTAAGCGTAACTATTTTAAGTATTGTTGTTTCTTGCAATAATGACAATAAATCAAAAGAAATTGAAAAAGGAATTTATAGTATTAGTTCAATTGAATCACCAACAAAGATTATTGCTAAAAATCCTTTCAAAGTTGATTTAACTGAAGTAAAAAATGCATTAAAACCACAAGTTTTTAAAGAACTTACAAAAATTAATAATGCTTTAACTGAAAATGATTTTGATATCGGAGTTTGAATTTTTGTAAATGATAAGATTATTACACAACCTTATGATTTAACAACTTCAAAATTTGCAAAAATTAGAATTATTGGATACAGAAAAATAAATGGTATATTAACTAATTTAATACCAGTTAATTTACCAATTGCAACAACTAGTTAATTAATTTATAAAAATATATTGTGATTTCTTAATGAACGATAGGTAGGGTAAATTCTCTGCGGTTTTATTTTTGTGGTATAATTACTTCTGATTTGAAAAAAATAATAGTTTTATTAAAACTATTTAGAGGTGGTAGTAATGAGATTTCAAGATATTGGTTTAAGTAATGAAGTGTTAGCAACAATTGATTCATTAAAATTTGTTGCTCCAACAAATATTCAAAAGAAAATGTTGCCTTTAATGGTTAAGGGACAAAATGTTATTGTTAGTGCCAATACAGGAACTGGGAAAACTGTTGGTTATTTATTAGCAATTTTAAGTAAAATTAATCCAACGATTAACAAGACGCAAGCAATTATAATTGCACCAACAAGAGAGTTAGCGGTGCAAATATATAATGTTAGTCAAAAATTTATTAAAAATAATCCTAATTTGAAAATTGCTAATTTAATTGGTGGTCAAGATTTAGAGCAACAAAAGCAAAAGTTTAATACTAATTATCCGCATTTAGTTATTGGAACACCAACAAGATTAAAGCGAATGATTGATGAACAAGCGTTAGCTTTAACTACTAGTAAGATGGTTGTTTTGGATGAAGTGGATATGGTTTTTGATTTAGATTTTGTTAATGAAGTAGATTTTTTATTATCGAAACTTGCTTCAAATACACAATTTATGGTATTTTCAGCAACTATTAATAATGAATTACAAAATTTTTTAAAGAAATATTTAAAAAATACGACAATTTTTGATTTAAGTGATTATAAAATTCAAACAAATATTGAACATTTTTTAGTTAAAACCCGATATCGTAATCGGATTGAAATTTTGAAAAATCTTTTAACAACAGTTGATCCATTTTTATGTTTAATTTTTGTTAATAAAAAAGAAGATATGGACCAAGTTCTTGATTTGTTACAAGAACAAAATATTAAAGTCGGACAAATTCATAGTAGTTTAAAATCGCGTGAACGCATTAAAATGCTAAAACGAATTAATAATCTTGAATTTAAATTTGTTGTTTGCTCTGATATTGCTTCAAGAGGTATTGATTTACCAGGAGTTTCACATATTATTTCATTAAATTTACCGTATGATTTAACATATTATTTTCATCGTGCAGGAAGAACAGGTAGAGGAAAATATCATGGATATTCTTATTTATTTTATGATTCGTCAGATGAAGAGGGAATTGCATATTTAACTAAAAAGGGAATTAATTTTACATTATGAAATGAAAAAGTTAAGAAGCCAACAAAGAAGGTTATTAAAAATATTCCCCAAGCGTCAGTAAATGATTTACAAAAAGTTATTTCAAAGTTTCACTCTCAACCAATTAAACCAGGTTATAAAAAACAAAGAAAAGAAGAAGTTAAAAAAGTTATTCAAAAATATCGTAAGAAAAGTTTTAAGAAGTAAGGTTATTCGCCTTACTTCTTATTTTATGTAAGATAAGAAAATAATTTATAGTATAATTTGCATATAACTTAAAATATAAAGGTGATTATGTTGATGAAAAATAAATTAATATTAGGTTGTCATGTATCAATGAAAAGTCCTGATTATCTAGTAGGAGCATTAAATGAGGCTATTAGTTATGGAGCTAATGCTATGATGTTTTATACAGGAGCTCCTCAAAATACAAGAAGAAAGCCCTTAGACCAGTTAAAAATTGATGAATTTAAACAAGGATTAGACAACCATAATTTAGATATTAATAATGTTATTATTCATGCACCCTATATTATTAATTTAGCTAATAGTATTAATCCTAATACTTATATGCTAGCTAAGGGGTTTTTAAAAACAGAAATTAATCGTTCTTTAGCAATTGGTGCTAAATATATCGTATTGCATCCTGGAAGTAGTGTTGGTGCTGATGCTAGTATTGGTTTACAATATATTATTGATGGATTAAATGAAGTATTGGAGCCTAATCAAAATATTAAAATTGCTTTAGAAACAATGTCAGGTAAAGGTAGTGAATTAGGAATTAATTTTTTGCAATTACAAACAATTATTCGGGGGGTTAAATATTCGCATTTAGTTGGTGTTTGTTGAGATACTTGTCATTTGAATGATGCGGGTTATGATTTAGTTAATAATTTAGAACAAGTTATTGAAGAATTTGATAAGATAATTGGATTGGATAAATTATTTGTTATTCATCTTAATGATTCTAAAAATATTAAAGGTTCCCATAAAGACCGCCATGAGAATATTGGTTATGGTAATTTAGGGTTTGATAGTTTGTGTAGTATTCTTTATCATCCTAAATTTGTTAATATAATTAAAATTTTAGAAACTCCTTGAAATAATTCTGAACCACCATATAAGGAAGAAATTATAATGCTTAAAAATAAGCAATTTAATAATTTTTTAAATCGTTAAAATGATTGCGATGATATGTTATGGGTGTGGTTCAGAATTACAATCTAATAATAATTTACAAGCTGGTTACATTGCAAAACTTCAAGATAATTCTCATTTTTATTGTTGGCGATGTTTTCGGATTAAGCATTATAATGAATTAGTAAATGTTAATAATGTTAATTATAATTATGATGATTTGTTTATGAAGATTAAAAATAATGATGGGGTAGTTTTTTATGTTATTAATATAATGGACTTTTTTGGAAGTTTAATTTGGCAGTATCATTATCAATTAAAGAATTTAAGATTTTATCTAATAATTAATAAAATTGATACCATAATGCAATATATTGCTTTTAATAAACTTAAAGATTGGGTTAGAAAACAAATAACATTAATTGGAATATGGACAAACAATAACTATTGTGGGATTATTTCAATTTTCATTTATTGAAGGGTTAGCAACATCATTTCATTTTTATGGTTCTAATAAATTAGTTTTATATCGTAGTAAGATTGAAAATTGTTCGCGAATTTGAAAGCAACAAATTTTACTTTTAAAACCAAAAACTAAAATGGTTGAACATCAAATTAAAATTTCTAAAAATAATGAAGAAAAAATTGGCATTCAAATTTATGGTTATGGATGAATTTCATTTAAAGCTCGAAAGCAACAATTGAGGTTGTTATTACCCGAAAATTGTGATTATCAAATTATTAAACCAATAGTATAATCAGAAAGGAATAAGATGAAAATTATTATTTTTGGTGGGAGTTTTGATCCTATTCATAATCAACATAAAGAAATTATGCTTCAAGCTTATGAACAATTAAAAGCTGATATGCTTTTAATTGTTCCTGCATATTGTTCACCTTTAAAAAAACGCCAATTAACTAATTCCCTTCATCGGATTAAAATGATTAATCTTGTCATTAGTAAATATCCTTGAATGAAGTTAGAAACTTGTGAGGTAGATCGTCAAGGCATTTCCTATACGATTGATACGGTAATATCTTTACAAGAAAAATATGGTTTTAATCATCAATATTATATTATTATTGGTTCTGATCAAGCTAATAATTTGCAGCGCTGACATAATATTGCGATTTTAAAAACTAAAGTTATTTTTGTTATTGCTCAAAGAGCCGAATATCTTTTAAATGAAAAAATATTACAATCATATAATAAAGTTATTTTACAACCACTTTTTGCTAATATTAGTTCAACTAAAATTCGCCAAGGAATGATAACAACAATTGATTCTAAAGTTTTAGCATATATTAATGATAATTTACTTTATATTGCTGATCGTTTGTTATTACATATGGATAAAACTCGTTATCTTCATTGTTTAAATGTAGGAACAATGGCAAAACAATTAGCGAATCATTATCAAGTTAATTGTTTAAAAGCCGAAATAGCAGGTGTTTATCACGATATAACTAAACAATGAGAAGATGCTCAACATCAGCAATATTTACAACAGTATTTACCACAATTTTTAAGTGAACCCGTACCAACTTGACATTCAAAAACAGGAGCATTATATTTAGAACATCATTTAGGTTTTAATGATAAAGAAATTTTATTAGCAATTAGTAATCATACTACTGCTGCTGTTACAATGAGTAATTTAGATAAAATTATTTTTATTGCTGATAAAATTTCTTTCAAAAGAAATTATCCTCATATTGATAATTTACGAAAATTAGCCTTTACGAATCTTGATGAAGCTTTTAAAAAAATTTTTTATTATCATTATTTAGAAGTAGTTAATAAAAATGGTATTGATAATATTGGTCAAGAAATTGAAAAAGTTTATAAAAAATTTTTTTAAATTATGATAGCTAATTATATAATTAATTGTAAGGAGAATAAAAATGAAAAAAATTAGTCGTAGTTTTTCAGTTAAAGGTTTTTATACATTGATTTTTGCTATTGTTGGTACAATTGTTTTAATTTGAGATTTTATTGATTATTTATTTTTCCATTCTTATTTAGCAAAATATGATTTATTATATACTGATAAAGGAACAATTTTTATTTCTTTTTTTACGCAACAAACTAATATTATTGTTATTATTTATTTTTATTTTGTGGCATATTTTCATTTTACTTATCAAAAACTAGACATCCATTCCTTTTTGATTCGTTTATTTGTTACGGTATATATTGCTGTTACTTCAATAGTTTTTACGGCTGGTTTATTACCAGGAATTGTTAATAAAACTACATATGACCTTAAAGGTTGAATTTTTACCGCATTTTTACATTTTATTATTCCGATAGGAATGCTTATTTATTTTTTTTGAATGTCAGGTAAATTTCATTATGATTTACGAAGATTTAATCGTCAATCATTATATAAAGTTTATATTTATCCATTTTTTTATTTTTTGTTTATAATGGTCCGTGGTGAACTTCGCCATCAAAATTCATTTATTGATAGTCTTTATGAGAAATTTCCCTTAGAAAGTTTTGATTTAGAATATCCTTATTGATTTTTAAACTATCATCATTATACTTATGGTATTGCAACAATTACGGTAACATTTTTATTTATATTTATATTAATTACAGGGTTAACTTATTTATTTATTTCATTAAATAATGTTATTTTTGAAAAAAGACAATATCGTCATTCTAAAATGGTGCGCAGATAATGATAATTGGAATTATAGCGGCAATGAGCCAAGAGTTAACAATTTTAAATAAGGAATTAAGTAAAATTGCTAAAAAAACAGATATTAGTGAGAATTTAGTTGTATGAAATTATCTTGACCACCAAATTATTATTACTGAAAGTGGTATTGGAAAAGTTAATAGTGCTATTAATACTTATCATTTGTTACAAAATTATAATTTAGATTTATTAATTAATATTGGTAGTGTTGGTGCTATTAGTGAAGAAATAAAAATTAGTTCATTATTTTTAGTTCAACAAGTCTTTTATTATGATGTTGATTTAACAGCATTTGATTATAAATATGGACAATTACCAAAATTGCCACAAGCATATAATTGTATTTATGAACCTTGAAAAAAATTTAGTAAAAATAATAATATTATGATAACTAATCTTGCTACAGGTGATAGTTTTATTAATAGTGTATCACAAGCACAAATAATTCAAGAAAATGTTGGTAAGAAAATAACAATTGTTGATATGGAATGTGCAGCTATTTGTCAAGTAGCATATTTACAACAATGTCCCATCTTAGTTTTAAAAGCAGTTTCCGATAATGTTTATCATCAATTAAAAAATATTAATCAGTTTAATAAGAGTTTAGACAATATTAGTCGGAAGTTGGCAAAAATAACATTGAAATTAGTTACTGACATTATTAGTAAAGGGAGAATTGAAGATAATGGTTAAACATTATATTTTGGGTTTATTAACTTGAAGAACAATATATAAAGTTATTGCTATTAGTTTATGTATTGTTGTTTTGGTAATTGGTTATTTGATAGCTTTATTTGATTATCAAGGAACAGCTTTTGATGAAACCCCTGCTAATGGTCGGAGTGGTAATTATTTAAGTTTTTTTGTGGTGCAAGTAAATATTTTAATTTTAGCATATTTTGTTAATGCGTTAGTCTTTTATCGTAATGAAGGATTAACAAGGTGAACTAAACCAACGGCCAAGATTGCTTTTTCTGTTTATGCATCATTTACTTTATTAGTTTATTGAATAATTATTTTTCCATGAGTATTAATATCTACACCGTATACTATTAAAGGTTGACATTGAATTATTATTGCGTTTCAAAATGGTATTATTCCTTTACTGTTAATTATTTACATTGTGATTATTAGTTATGAAGATATAATCTATTCAAGAAATTTTTTTCGTTGAAAGTTATGAATTATTATTTTATATCCCTTAATTTATTTAATGTTTATTTTAGTTCGGGGCGCATTACGCTTATTAGATCATAATAAACACCCAGATTTATTTACTACTAATGGTAAAATTGATTGGATTAAGATTTATAATTATCCATTTCTTTCATATAATCAAGAAGTTTCTTTTATTAATTTTGATGGTATATTTACTTTTATTTTCTTTATGATTATTTTTACTATTTTATTATTATTTTTAGTATGATTTTATGTGTATATTTTTAATTATCGTTATGATATGAAACATAAAAGAAAAAGGAGATAAAAATGAAAAATTATCGTAAAATTATTAATTATTTATATCTAGGAGATTATCAGTCAAAACCAGCATTTTGTGAATTTATCGTTAGTGCTGCGAGTGATTTTTTTGCTCAAAAAATCCCTAATCTTGATGACCAATCAGAACAAGTATATTTAAGCGATGATAAAAAAGAATTATATTTAAATTTGTTAGATTATCCAGAAATTGGTACCTTAGACAAAAAAGTTTTAAAAGCAGGTTTAAATTTTATTGATGAACATCTTAAACAGGAAAAAAATGTTTTCGTTCATTGTGTTTGAGGAGTTAATCGTAGTGCTTCATTAGTCTTTATTTATTTAGTTATTAATAACCATTTATCACAAGATAACTTTCATAGTGCTTGAAAACAATTTAAAAAAAATTATTCTCGTGCTAATCCGAACCCAGCTTATTGACATTATTTGAATCATGAGTTTCCTTATAATGATTTAAAAAATAAGTAAAATCTTTTTTAGTAATTAAGGAGAACATAATGGAAAAAATTAAAGGCTATTTAAAAACAATTGTTTTTGAAACTAATGGTTTTATAATTTGTAAGTTTTTGTTACATAATAGTATTAATCGTTATATTTTTGTTAAAGGTTATTTATTTAATTTACAACCTGAGCAGTTATATGAATTACAAGGGCAATTTGTTAGTCATCCAAAGTATGGTAAACAATTTCAAGTTGAACAATATGAAACAGTAATTATTGAAGACAATGAATATTTAGTGAAGTATTTGTCGTCACCATTATTTCCGACAATTGGTAAAACTACAGCTCAAAAGATTATTGATTGTTTACAAGATGATGTTTTAAATAAGATTTATTGTGATGCTAAGATTTTATTTAATATTGGTATTAAAAAAAATCAGGCACAAATTATTTATGAACAAATTAAAAAACAAAAAAATGATCATCAATTAACACAATGATTTTCACGAGCTCAGTTATCTTTTGATTTATTGCATAAGTTACAAGCCCAATATGGAGAAAAACTTTTAGAATTAATAAAAGTTAATCCTTATGTGTTAAGTGATCAATGTGAATTTTGAACTTTTCATAAAGCTGACCAACTCGCTAGAGTGTTAGAAATTAATCTTGATAATGTTTCGCGTTTAGTATATGCATTAAGATATATTATTCGTCAAGAGTCCTTTAAGACAGGACATAGTTATTTTTCAGTTAATATAATTTTAAAACAACTTATGAAGTATAGTATTTTAGATGAAAAATTAATTAATCAAGTAGTAATGCAAGCTATTAATGAAAATAAAATTATCGTTGATAATAATAATTTTTATGATATAGAAATTTATTATAGTGAAATTTTTATTGCTAAATATTTAAATCAATTACAAAAATTAGATAATAATATTAATGATGCTGTTATTATTCAAGATATTCATATTATTGAACAAGAAAATAATATTAGTTATAATAACGAACAACAATTAGCATTATTAAAATTTAGTCAAAAAAATTTAATCATTATTAATGGTGGACCGGGGACAGGAAAAACAACTTTAATTAAAGGAATTATTGCTTTATATCAAAAACATTATCCTCATAATACCGTTGCGATTTGTGCACCCACAGGAAGAGCCGCTAAACGATTAAAGGAGCAAACTAATGTTGAAGCAATAACAATTCATAAATTATTAAAATGAGATTTGCATCACAATAAATTTAATCATAATGAAACTGAACCATTAAATTTTGATTTAATTGTTGTTGATGAGATGAGTATGGTTGATACAATTTTATTTAATAATTTATTAGTTGCTAGCCCTAATTTACATAAATTAGTTTTAGTTGGTGATAACAATCAATTAACTTCTGTTGGTAGTGGCAATGTTTTAGGAGATTTATTACAAGTATCACATTTAAATATTATTAGTTTACAGAAAGTCTATCGTCAACTTGAAAAATCAGAAATTATTAATTTAGCATATCAAATGCAACAAAATAATTTTAGTTATGAATTTACTAATAGTAATGAAGTTCAATTTATTGAATATTATCAAATCCAGCAACTTTTAGAAAATTTGGCAAAGATATTTTTACAATTAGTTAATGAAAGCAATATCTTTGAAGTTCAGGTTCTTGCTTCAATGTATAATGGTCGTTGTGGCATTAATGCAATTAATGAAATATTGCAAGAAGCCTATAATCCTTTTTGTAAAGATAAAATGCAAATTAAAATTGCAACAACTATTTTTCGTGTTGGTGATAAAGTAATGCAAACTAAAAATGATAGTGAAAAAGATATTTATAATGGTGATATTGGGATTATTGATAACATTATTACTAATGAACAAAATAAACAAGTTATTATTGTTCGTTATGAGCAAAGAATTATTGAATATCAGCATCAGGAGTTGAATAATCTTATTTTAGCTTATGCTATTTCTGTTCATAAATCACAAGGTAGTGAATATCCGTTTGTAATAATGATTATTGACAATAGTGCAACATATATGTTAAAAAGAAATCTTATTTATACGGCGATTACTCGCTGTCAAAAGAAATTATATCTTTTAGGTCAAAAAAATATTTTTATTAAAGCTGTTAATTCATTAGAAAAACCACGAATTACAACATTAGTTAAAAGATTAATGGAAAATAAAATAATCCATAGTGGTAAAATATCATCATAAATGACATCATCTAATAAGTGAAAAGTGAGGGATATTATGAAAAAGAATGTATCGCTAATAGTTATCTTTTTTTGATTAATACAAGTTCTTAATATTATTAGTGCTTGTTCTTTAAGTGTTAAAGATTTAAGCACTTTAAATAGTTTACAAGCAATTATTTATCAATCAAATAATCAATATAATAAACTACAACAAGAGATTATTAAAGAAGAACAATTTATTAAGCGCCCCCTTTCTACTAAGGCAAAATTTAAATATTTTGCTGATAGTGAAGCAACTAATGATATTAGTAGTAATTTACAAGTGAAAGGGGATATATGAGTAACTATTTCTGTTGGGAATGATGAAAAGTATTGAACTGGTACTAGTAAACCATTACTAATGAGTCTTATTAGTCCGTTTACTGAAATTGCTAATTTTGGAAGTCCAGCGCAAACAATTCCAACTTTTAGTTATAGTAATGGTAGTTTTTATGTATTTTTACATAACAGAATTCTAAAAGGTGACCAAAGTGGTAACTTTCAAGAGTTAGGAACAATTCCTACTTCTGATACTTTTTGAAGTGCATTAGTATATAATGATAATATTTATATGGGAACAATAACCAAAAAACTTTTTAAAGGTAATAAAAATGGTAACTTTCAAGAGTTAACCAATTGAACTGGTGGAATGATTTGAAGTCTTGCTGTTCATAGTAATAATTTTTATTTAGGTACTGATAAGGGGAAAGTTTTTTTAGTAAAAGATTCTAATACTTTTGAAGAAATATTTAGTGTGCCTGATAGTGGTGCTAAAATTATCAGAATAGGTTCTTTTAATAATAGTTTATATGTTGGTGTAAATTATGGAATAAGTAGCAGTAAACTCTTTAAAGAAAGCACAGTTGGTAATTTTACTGAATTAAGTAATTTTGATAAAAACATTAATGATATGATTTTTGTTAATAACAATATCTATATTGCTCTCCAAAATGGTGAAGTTTTGAAAAGTGACAGTACTGGTAATTTTAATCTTTTTTTTAACTTGCTCGCGGGAATTAGAAATTTAGTATTTTATAATAATAATTTTTATGCTAGTAATTTTGCTGGGGTTATATTTAAAATTAATCCTAACGGTAGTTTTTATGAATTTGATAATTTTAATAGTAATTTAATTATAATATTAGAAGTAGTTGATGATTATCTGTATGCATTAACAACAGCATCGCCATTTTTCTTTACAGCGAAAGAAAATAATAAATTAAGTTTAGTAGAAAATGTTCTTAATAAGTTTTGAAAAGCAAAATTAATTTAAAATTTGTGATATTAATTTTCATGTCATTTTTAATATTTGGTATAATTAAAATAACAAATATTAAAATAAGGTGAATTATATAGGCAATGGTTGATAATAAACCTAATTTATTTTGTATGAAAAAATTTTATATTTAAAAGGAGCATAGTTTTGGTTCAAAAAAGTAATTTATTAAAATTTTTATTTTTATCCTTTTTACTAATGTTAACTCCCATAAAATACCAAATTAATCTGCAACAAAATAATAAGTATCATCAATTGTATGTTTTAGGAGATAGTTTGTCAGATAATGGTTCATTAGTAGGATTAGCAAATCAAATGTTAGGAAAAGTTCCCGGTTTTTTAAAAAGCTATGTGGGAATCAAAGAAATTGCCTTTAAATCACCATATTATAATAATTCTTTTAGTAATGGACCCGTTGCTGTTGAAGTTTTAGCTAATAAATTAGGTTTATCTTTAATACCAGCATGATTTAATGAATTTAAAATGCTTTTTTTAGGATGAACTTTTGAAAAATCAGGTAATAATTATGCAACATCAGGAGCACAAGTAATTGGAACAGATAACTATAGTAAGTTTAGAAGTTTTTTACAAACAAAAATTTCTTTAAGGTCGCGTTTAGTTTTCTTAGGTATTTTTTAAAAAAGAAAAAATAGTCATTTACTATAAATTATTTCAATATGCAAATTAAGTATATATTTCTTATGTATGATTTTTGTTGTAAAAAATTATTTTAATGTTGTTTTTATAAGCATTTTACTTAGTTTTTATAACCTTTTATTAAGAATATGTTTGTTAATATTAAATATTTTGTTTTATTAATTATTTTTCAAGTAAAAAGGTAATAAATTTTTAGTTGCTTTTCTTTCAAAATTATTCAAATCTTTACCCACCTAACAAAACTTTATGCGCCCTTTCTTTAACTTATCAAACAACAGCATTATTACAACAACATCAACTTCAAAGCGATGATTTAATTGTTATTATTATGGGCGGCAATGATGTTTTATGAAATACAAATATTACTGATAAAATGCTGGATGAAATTGTTTTAACGCAAGAAAATAATATTAATCGTTTAATTAATTCTAATGCTCAAAGAATAGTTATTGGTAATTTACCAGATGTATCTATGATTCCGATGGCAAAAGAAAAAGTAATGCTTTCTAATAAAAAAATCAAAATATATAATGAAAAATTAAAATTAATGATTGAAAAAGTTAATCATAAATATTATCAAACTGTTAAACTATATGATATTTATGCCTTGTTTTAAAAAGTTACTAGTAACTTTTTAAAACAAGGGAAAGAAATCTATAAGAGTTGTTCAAACTTAGATGTTGATCATCTTTTTGAAAAAGTTAAATTAGCAAAGGGAAATTTTGAAGTTGAATTTAATAATTATTGTAATATTAACAATATTGATGAATTTCTTTTTTTTGATCAAGTTCATCCTACAAAAAATGCTCATTATCAATTAGGAGGGCGCATAAAGTTTTGTTAGGTGGGTAAAGATTTGAATAATTTTGAAAGAAAAGCAACTAAAAATTTATTACCTTTTTACTTGAAAAATAATTAATAAAACAAAATATTTAATATTAACAAACATATTCTTAATAAAAGGTTATAAAAACTAAGTAAAATGCTTATAAAAACAACATTAAAATAATTTTTTACAACAAAAATCATACATAAGAAATATATACTTAATTTGCATATTGAAATAATTTATAGTAAATGACTATTTTTTCTTTTTTAAAAAATACCTAAGAAAACTAAACGCGACCAATTAGGATTAGAACTATTTAATTTAGTTAATTGGTAATAGCAT
This sequence comes from Spiroplasma endosymbiont of Dilophus febrilis, assembly GCF_964030685.1. Classification (NCBI taxonomy): domain Bacteria; kingdom Bacillati; phylum Mycoplasmatota; class Mollicutes; order Entomoplasmatales; family Spiroplasmataceae; genus Spiroplasma; species Spiroplasma endosymbiont of Dilophus febrilis. The sequence goes on along the minus strand of NZ_OZ034912.1, from coordinate 475,918 downwards.
AAATTACTGTCATATCTTAATTGCTCTATATTTTATATAGGGCAATTTTATTTTATATTTATAAATATTTTAAATAAATTTGATATAATCACTTTAATAATAAGCATCCTAAAAAATAAATATAAAATCTTCTCATAAAGGTTGTGATTCTCAAAAAAAGATTAATTAAGTTAAGATTTTAACTTATTAACGACTATATTGATAACTTATCATTTTTTTGGGTCTTATTATTTTATATGTAAAGGAGTGAATTATAATGTTAAATAATTCTAAAAGTTTATTAAGTTTATTTTTACTGACTTCATTAATAACAACTTCAATTAATTTACAAAACCATAATACTGAAAATCAAACAAAAAATCAAACAAAATATAATCAAATTTATGCTTTAGGCGACAGTTTATCGGATAATGGTGCATTAGTAGATTTAGTTAATACAATGTTAGGTAAAATCCCTAGTTTTTTAACAGGAATTGAAAGAGTAGAATTTCAACCGCCATTTTATGGCAATTCTTTTAGTAATGGGCCCGTAGCTGTTGAAGTCTTAGCTAATAAGTTAAATTTATCTTTATCACCAGCTTTTCTTGCGGAATTTAAAATTAGTTTTTTAGGGTGAAAATTCCAACAATTAGGCAACAATTATTCTACTGGTGCTGCCCAAGTAATTGCTGGTACTAGTAATAATAAGTTTGGTAATTTATTACAAAGTAAAATTTCTTTAACAAAGCAAACAACAGCATTATTAACACAGCACAAAATTAAAAGTAATGATTTAGTTGTTATTATTTTGGGAGCTAATGATTTTGTATGAGTGGATAAAATTGATGATGCATTAATTGATAATGTGGTTCAAAGACAAGAAGAAAATTTGCGTCGTTTAATTGCTTCTAATGCTCAAAGAATAGTTATTGGTAATTTACCAGACATTGCTGATACTCCTATAATTAAAGAACGGCCATTAATTACTACTGAAGTTATTAAAAAATATAATCAAAAATTAGCAATAATGGTTAATAAAGTGAATAAAGATTTTGCTAACTATGTTAAATTATATGATTTATTTACAACATTTAAAAAGATAGCAAATAATTTTTTATTAGCGGGTAAAGAAACTAAAAAGGGTTGCTCAAAATTAGAATTAGATGGATTTTTAGAACGAGTAAAGAAAAATAAAGGTGACATTATTGTTGAATTTAATGATTATTGTAATCTTCATAACATTGATAATTTTCTTTTTTTTGATCAAGTTCATCCCACAAAAAATGCTCATTATCAATTAGGAATGGAATTATTTAATATTGTTAAAAAGTGATAAAGATTTGTTTGCCATATCTTTAGTTTATTAATATTTCTGAAAGGAGACTAATAGTGTCTAAAATTAAAAATTTTTCTTTAGCATTAACTATCAATCTTTGCTTAGGAATAAATGTTATTCCTAAGAATTTAAATAATACTAAAGAAATTTTATCATCACTAAATTGCAATTTTACTAGTAATAATCCTAATGCTTTAGTTTCTACTATTAAAAAAGATTTATTTAGTAAACAAGATAGAATACAACTTGAAACTGATTTTGATATTAATGTTTCTAATAATGAAATTAAGTTTATTAATCAATGTATTCAAGAATTTTTTAAAAAGTCTAATACTAATAATAAGAAACTAATAAAAAAATTTTCTAATGCTACTAATACTAAAGTTATTGATAATTTAGATATTTATGATAAAAATTATTTTTCTGTTCCTGATTTACGAGCACAATTGAATGCTGTTGTTTTGAAACAAGATAGTAATTTTAATAATAAAATTAAAGCTTTTTTTAATTGATCAAATTTTAAATATAATTTTTCAGAACAATTATCTCGTAAAGATTTAAATGAAGATTCACATTTTTTAATGATTTATAATTATTTCAGTCGGATATTTGGTAAAAAAAATACTCAAAAATGATTATTTGCAATTGATGAATTGGAACAATATAATGATGCTGGTATTAGTTATGATCACTTTTTTGGGATGGTAGTAAATAGTTATAAAAACGGTTGACAATTTTTAAGTTTATCACCAAATATTAATAATCAAAAGTATATTAATCAAAAGCATCAAGAAGGTTATTTAGGTTTTAATACTCCTACTGTAGGTTTAATTCATTTATATGGTCAAGTTTTAGCAGAAAGTTTGAAATTTGAACCAGCAAATATAAATCGTGGTTATTTGCCTGATAATAAAAACCAAATGCATCCTAGTGGTTTTGCCCTTGGTAAATTTAGCCTTGGATGATTTAGATATAATACTTTAAAAAAAATTAATTTCGAAGAAAGAAGTTATCAGCCTTGACATTCTTCATTTAATATGAAAGCAACAATGGATAAGTTTATTATTGAAAAGTTAGAAAATAATAATCCTTGATTTAATAATTCATTATCAAAAAGTCATTGTCTTGCTGTTATTAAATTAGTTAAAACATTTCTTGGTAATATAAAATATTCCTTATCATATGAAGGAAATTTAATTGGTAATTGAATGGAACAATGATTATTAACTCCACTGTATAATGAAGAATTAAGTGTCCAATGAGAATTGTTACAGGAATTTTTTACTGATTATTTACCTAAAACTTATAAAGAAACAATAAAAAATTGAAAGGGAGTAGGAAATGTTAAGGAAATCAAAGGCCATAAGTCTAACAATAATAGCATTAATTAGTTCTTTTGAATTTACTAAACCACAACTTTATAATGATAGCAAAGCATTTGATAGTTTTAATTGTAATTTCCGTCATAAAAATGACATTACTAATGTTTATGATGAAGAACACCAAAAGTTGTTAGAACCTTTAACGGATACTACTTTTAAAGAGTATTATCAAGCTAATAAAGCAAAAATTAATCAATGTCAAGAAATATTAAATACGCCCCCAACAATTTTTGAAAATGTGGCTCGTAATAGGTTTAATTTTGCTAAACGCCATGCTTTTAATGATTTTGCATCATTACGAAATGCTATTGATAATACGATTTTAAGAGATAATCAGAAAGTATTATTTGATTGAGATACAATATTAAATAAACTGGAAAAAGAAAATTATCTTGGAACTGATTATAAAACGCAAATTGTTAATCTTTTTAGTTATTTAAGTAATTATTATAATAAGGAAAATATTTTACGATGAGTGCTTAGTGCAAGCATTTCTGAAGAAGCAAGTGAAGAAATTTTTAGAGGAATTACTGTGTATGAATTTTATAAAAATCTTCAGTATGTTGCTTTTTCTGAAAAAGCTTTTGACCAAAAAGAACTTACTAATAATTATAAAAAAGATGGTTATACAAGTAATGATTCATTAGTGTATGTTTTTATTCATGAATATGGTCATGTTTTTGATATTGCTTTAACTTTTCAACCATTTAATTTAAATAGTGGTGTATTGCCAGATGAAAAAGTTTGAAATGGTAAAATACCGTATTTAGAATATTGATATGAAAATTACAATAGTAATATTAATAATGACACTTTCATTAATAAAATGGCTGATCGAACTGCAATTAAACCATCAGATGAACTAATAAGATTTTTAGGTATTAAATTAGGTTATGATAGTAGCGATTTTGATAGTTATTCAGTAGATAATGATAGAAAAGAAACTAAATCTTGAATTGCTAGTAATATGTTAGGATATATAATGTCTAGTAGCAATTATGCTAGACAAGGTTTTAAAACTGGTTATAAAGATAAAGAAGGAAATGAGCATCAAGGGACTATTAGGTTTGGTGCTAGACAAGAGTTATTTGCTGAACTTTTTACTAAGTGAATGTTAGAACCAATTTATTCTGAGCGATTATCAGTTAGTTGAAATTTATTAAATGAATTTTTTACTGATTACTTACCTAACTTATGAAAAAAAGTAATTGAATAAATTAATAATATAATTTTTAATATTAAGATTAGTCTATCATTTAATAATGATAGACTTTTAAAGATAAGGAGAAAATTAATGAAATTGAAAATGTTACAATCTAATGTTTATGCTTTGCGATTAGAAGTAGAAGAAGAAATTGTCAGCACTTTAGAAAAAATTATGCTTGAAAAACAATGAGGTTTTTGCCAAATCCAAGGTATTGGTGCTGTGAAAAATTGTACCCTCGGATACTATGTCTTAGAAAGGGAAAATTATAACTGAGTTACTATTAGTGAAATGTTAGAGTTAACCAGTGCTATGGGAAGTATTGCTTGAGATGCTATGAATCCAAATATTCCATTAGTACATTGTCATATTACGGTTGGCAATTCAGAACATAAGCCTTTTGCTGGTCATTTAAAATCAGCTGATATTGCTTTAACTGGTGAATTTTTTATTACCGTAGTTAGTAAAGAAAAAGTTTTTCGAAAAATAATTCCCCCACATAATATTAAATTGTGAGATTTAAACTAATAATTTTGTGATATAATTATTTTGTTAATTACAACTTTTAATAAAAAAATAACGCAATTTTAATCTAAATTTGGATTATTTTTTTATTTGATGTTTTTAATACAATAAGTTATATTAGGAAGGTAATAAAGTAATATATGAGTCATAACATAAAAGCAACTGAACGCAATGATGAATTAAAACTAATTGAAAAAGAACAAATAAAGGTAAAACATTATATAAAACATTTAGAAGATTATAAAGTGAAAATTAATAATAAGTTAATTGATTATCAACAGTTATTAGAGATGACCCAAAAGCATAACGCGCACGATATGGGGCATTATGAATTGAAAATTGATGTAATTGATGAACTAGTTAAATTATCAGAAAAAAAAATTAAAAGAGAAAATCAAAGAAAATTAATTGAAAATAAAATAAAAAAATTACAAAAGTATCAATTAGAACTACTTGCTCACAAACAAAAAATTGAAGAGAATTGCCATAAACAACAAAGACAAAAACTTGAAAGTGAAACGTAAACCTTGAGTTACTCTATCATTTTCTTTATAGTCAGTTCCTTCTAAAAATAAGTTGGTTTCATCTCATAACAGTAAATGCTTTTCTTCTAATATCGGATAATTATAATCTAATAAAGACATATGCCCTAATGAAAGCATTTGTTTATCCGTAATCGGAAAAGTAGAAATCGTTTTTCAACCACTCAATAAGTAAGAAGCTAAAACCATTAAAGCAGTTTTTCCAGTTCCTAAGGCACCAATTACTAAATTTAAAGGTGAATTTAATAAGAAATTAATAAAACTACGACGAGCAAAGAAATGAGAAATTTTAGTATATAAAACATACAAAGCAATTAATAAATAAATAATATCAAATAACATTCGTCAACTCTGAGGATTATAATAATACAAAATCGCACCATAAACTCACGCAATAATAAATAAAGTGCGATTTAAAGCGACAAAATCATATAATCTTAAATTTATTTTTTTAAACAATAGCATCACTTAAATCACACTTTCTTTATTTTTATTACTATCTATCTGCCAGGCATTAATTTTTCAAACATTTTGAAAGCGATTAAAAATAAACCAATAATCACGCCAAGCAAGAAAACTCAATATGTAGCAAAGAAATTAACAACATTTGGCATATTACCACCAATAATATCAGTTCAAATATTACCAAATGCTTTAATTAATGCTTTTCATAAATTAGTAACCGCTTGTTCACCAGTAACAGCTACTGGCGTAGTCGCTTCTGTTAAGAAAGTTCTAATCATACAATCACCCCCTTTCTAAACAAAATATGATTTAACCTTATAAAACAAAATAACCATAAATAAGATAATGAATACTAATACCATTCAAAAGGCGATATTTGCTATTAAAAGTCAAAGTAGTTCTTTAGTTAAATCAATTTCCTCGCCAGAAACTCACGCCGGAATAACTTTAATTTGAATAAATAAATCCCAAAAATACAATTTTGTCATTTCTCAATCTAAATCTTTTCAAGCAACTAAAAACATAACAATTACCGCTTAAAAGGTCAAAAGAGTAGAAAAATAATTGCTGAGAAGAGCATTACAATTATTAAAATTGAAAACAAAAATACAACTTGGGGTGGTAAATCGGCAGTTGGATAAATTAATTCAATTAACTCAATAATTATTTTTTTAAACATTTTCTAAACCTACTTTTTAATTTCTTTTTCATCTTGTTCTAATAAATTTCGTTTAAACTTTGCAATAAATATTCGTTGTGAATAAGTAAAATCTTTTGGCAACTGTTTTGCTTCACTACCATATTTCTTTTTATCTTTAAAAAACCGATAAATATTAACCGCAATATAGTATGCTAGTAATAATGTTAAAATCGTAAAAAAAACTAATCCAAAAATACTCATTTTTCTTTTCTCCTTAATTTTCTAATTTTTTAGTACACAAATCATAAGCACGAATATCTCAATCATAACTATTTTTCTTTATTCAAGCTCGAACACAGACTCACTTTTTACCATTTAAATCAGTTCTAATTAAGTGAATAGTATCTCTACAAGCTCAAAATCTTTGTTCTAATCCAGTTTTTTTATTAATAGAATGTATAAATTCTCGATGATAATTTTTATCTTTTAAATTAACTCATATTTTCATTTTTAAACTCCCAAGTTTTGTAGTGATTATTTTTAAAACCATGATTAACTTTAACCCGACTGTATTTTTTTCTAATTAATTTTGAATTTCTTTGTGAATGCATAACGATATAACTACGAGACATACTTATTAACTCCTAATATTTCATTTTTCTTAGTTGATTTCTAAATCTTAAGCTTTCTAACGAAGCATAATTTGCACTCTCAAAATCTACATAATTAATATTTTTAAATTCATAAATTACTCCACACATTTTAGTTTTAAACTTGTTAACTGCTGATTTTAGGTACTTTACAAATTCAGAATTTATGGTGCGATTAACAATATTATTCAAAGTATCGGTAAATACTTGTTTTCTAGTAATAGGATTTTGACAGTTGTAAGAGAATTGATAAGCCTTGATATTTAAGTCATACTGATTTAATGATTTTTCATTCAAGACATTTTTAGTAATATATTTAGAGCAGTATTTAACAACTGCTTCGTTAGTATCTTGTTTAACAACCAAATTTTTATTTAACCCATAAGGTCAGTGTTTAAGAACTAATTTATTTGGTATTTTTTTATCAAGTAAAATATGAAAATGTATAGCACCTCTTTGTTGATATTCATATGTATAAAAATATTTAATTTCTTTATTCTTTTTTTTAAAATAATATTTTATATTTCTAAAAAATTTTTTTAATTCTTTTTTACATTTTTTAACATCTGTTTCCTTTAACTTATAAGTCAAAGTTAAAAATGTAAGTTCTTTAACTGAAAAATTATGATATGCCTTTCTAACAGCACTACATTTAGCACGCACATTACTATTTAACATTTTGGTTTCTCGTTCTCCTTTATTTTTTAAGCCACTAACATTACGAGTATTTGCTTTAATGCGTTCTAAGGGCATAACAACATTACGAATATATTGACCGTAATAAATGGTTTTCATATAAAAATCAGTTGGATTTTGAGCTTGTAAATTCATATTTTTTGCTCCTATTTTAGGTTTTCGTTCAGTTGTGTTATTTAATCAAGTAATAGTCGGCTTCGCCGACTACCCGCTAAGCGGGCGGAGCATACGCTTTCCGCACCGCTTCGCAGACCGAAGTGATTATCAATTAACTGGACAAGTTTTTTTGATTTTTTTCTAATTCAATTTTTTGCAAATTAACTATTTTGGGGTTTTTATCAAAAGTTAATTCGCAACTAAAAAATGATTTAACATTTTCTTTTAACAATTTATAAATTTCTTGTTGTTCTAAATTATTATCATCAATTCATAAGGCTTTTTGTTCGCCGGTAGGCTCAAATAAGTCATTTTCATAACGCAAAAATTCGGCAGAATATCCTGACATCGTAGAGCCATCTTTATTTTTAAATATTTTTCTTTTTATACTAACTAATTTAACTTTAAACATTATTTTTTAAATTCCTTTTATTTTTCTTTTAATTTTGATTTTTTTTAATACAAAACGAATTAAACAGTTCACTATTTGTGTTATGGTTACTCATACTAATGAATAACCTATAATCATTAACTTACCAATTGCTCCAAAATTTTTAATAAATTGTTGCAAATTTTCAATATCTGTATGTAATAATAAAACTATACTTAAAGATATGAATATAATGTAATTAAGTATTATTCATCAATATTTTTTTATAAATTTATTTACAGTTTTCATTTTCTTTTTTTATCCTTTTATTCTTTTTAAAATTAGGAGGTTTTATATGTATTTATTAGATAAATTAGAAGATATTTCAGATAAGATAATTTGCTTTTTAGAAGTTAATCTTAATTATTTTGGCATAACTATTTGAATAGGTTGAATTTTACAAGGAGTTGCTTATTTTTGAACTCCGGATAAAGATAATTCATTTGGACAAGCATTATATGCTATGGTTTGATTTTTTAAGGTCGCGTTTAGTTTTCTTAGGTATTTTTTAAAAAAGAAAAAATAGTCATTTACTATAAATTATTTCAATATGCAAATTAAGTATATATTTCTTATGTATGATTTTTGTTGTAAAAAATTATTTTAATGTTGTTTTTATAAGCATTTTACTTAGTTTTTATAACCTTTTATTAAGAATATGTTTGTTAATATTAAATATTTTGTTTTATTAATTATTTTTCAAGTAAAAAGGTAATAAATTTTTAGTTGCTTTTCTTTCAAAATTATTCAAATCTTTACCCACCTAAGAAAACTTTATGCGCCCATTTTTTAATTGAAATTTAAAATTTCAAGATTTAAAATGAGTTTATTTATTTAAAGAAGAAGGTTGATTTGTAGTTCAATTTATTATTGGTATTGTTTGAATTCTATATTTAATTTTTTATAGGTTTAAAAAATAAATTTCTTACTTTTTTAGTGTGCTTTATTTTTATTTTTTAATATTTTTTTAATATGATTAATAAATTTTTTATCACAAGCATCGTGATTTCCTAAGTTTCTAATATGCAAACACCAACGACATATTTTATAATCTATCGTTTCTTTCAAAATTTAAAAACCCTTTTCATCGCAAGAATTACAGATTCCAACTGTATTTTTATTGCCAACGATATAGCTTTCGTTGTCACATTCAATACAAAATATTACTGCCAAAAGAAAACACCCCCTAAAAGTTTGTAGAAAACAAAATCTTGTCATATGTATATGGTTTCTACATTTTAAAATTTTGCTATTATTGCATTATATTGTTTATTGAATATAATTATAGATAATAAAATTAAAAAAGAAGGGATGTTTTAAAAATGATTAATAATTCTAATTTAAATCAAACTAATATTGGCCCTAATGGATTAATGAAAGCAGGACTAATTATAACGATTATTAGTTCGGGATTTATTTTATTTTTTGCTCTAATTTCATTGGCGTATACTTTAATTGGAGCTGGAGTTGTTGGATTTATTGGTTTTAGTGGATTTATATTTGGCGTATTTTGAATTATTAATGTTATTTTAGTAATTTTGGCAGTGATGGCGATAGTAACTAATAGTTTAGTATTAGTTAAAAAGAGTCAAAATTATATTTTGGCAGGTATTTTTGGAATTTTTTCTGGTTTTATTGGTGGCATTTTAGTTCTTTGTGGTAAATTTGAATCTTTAGCAAGTCCTGAATCTAATATGAATTCTTAGAATATTAAATAGAAATAGTAAACTTTATTTATTTATCTTGGTTTATTGCTTGCAAACTTGCATTATTTTTATTATAATTTATTTTGTTTAAGATTAGTGACAATTTTATTGATTTAAACAACCAATTAAATATAAGTTAGTTTTGCTATTGGACCCTTAGCTCAGTTGGTTAGAGCATCCGGCTCATAACCGGATGGCCGTAGGTTCGAGCCCTACAGGGTCCACCATTATGGTATTATTTTATGGAGGTGTACCCAAGCCTGGTTGAAGGGGGCGGTCTTGAAAACCGCAAGGAGTATAAAAACTCGCAGGGGTTCGAATCCCTTCACCTCCGCCATTAGTAATTATTAACGAAACATATCGCGGGATAGAGCAGTCTGGTAGCTCGTCAGGCTCATAACCTGAAGGTCGGAGGTTCAAATCCTCCTCCCGCAACCAATTGGTCCCGTGGTGTAGTGGTTAACATGCCTCTCTGTCACAGAGGAGATCGAGGGTTCAATTCCCTTCGGGACCGCCAGTTAGTTAGGGTTCGGTAGCTCAGTCGGTAGAGCACTTGATTGAAGCTCAAGGGGTCGGCGGTTCGATTCCGCCCCGAACCACCATTAGACTATGAATTAAAATTTAAAAAAGCATTAACTGGTTTTTTTAAAATAGTTGAAGAAACCCAAAATAAATCTAATTTAAGTAGTTTTTGTAATTAATTACAAAAACTACTTTTTAATATTATGATATTTCATTTTTACTAATAAAAAAGACTTTTTATCATCTTTAAGATAAAATAATAATTAGAGAAAGGAGAATAAACTAATGATTTATACAATTACTTTTAATCCAGCAATTGACTATACAATAAAAGTAGACAATTTTACTGTTGGCAATACTAATCGTTGTTATGAAGAATATTTGCAGTCTGGTGGTAAAGGTATTAACTGTGCTATTATTCTTACCCGATTGGGAATAAAAACTATTACAAGCGGATTTTTAGCTACTAATAATAATGAGTTAATTTTACAAAAGTTAAAAGAAGAAAATATTCTTGCTAATTTTATATTAATTAAAGGAATGGTTCGCATTAATGTCAAAATTAAAAATGATCAAGAAACAGAAGTTAATGCTAGGGGTCCATTAGTTATTGCTAGTGATTGAGAAGCATTTATCAAACAAGTTAGTGATTATCATTCCGATGATTTTGTTGTTATTTCTGGTAATTTAGCAAATGGAATGGATCAATCGCAACTTAAACAATTCTTAGAAGTTCTTAATGAAAAACAAGTTAAGTTTTCGTTAGATATTAATAGTGATAGTTTAAAACATTGTTTATCGTATCAACCGTTATTAATTAAACCTAATTTAGCAGAGTTACAACAATTATGTAATAAGAAATTAATAACAGATTCGCAAATAATAACGGCGGCTAAATTATTACAACAACAAGGTGTTCATAATGTTTTGGTAAGTTTAGGTAAAAAAGGTTCAATTTATATTACCAGTGATAATGAAGTTTATCGTGTTAGTGCCGCAGAAGGTTTATTAATTAATTCAGTAGGGGCTGGTGATTCAATGTTGGCAGGTTTTATTGCTAGTTATTTTGTTAATAAAAAATCAATTGAAGATAGTTTAAAAATGTCGGCAGCTTGTGGAGCAGCAACAAGTTTTACAAAATGATTAGCTACTGTTCAAGATATTGAAAAATTAATTCCCTTAATTAAAGTAGAAAGGTTGAAAAAGTAAGATGAAAATTGATAGTTTATTTAATGTACAAGTAATGGATTTAAATTTGAAGGCAAAAACTAAAAAGCAAGCTATTAGTAAACTTTGTCATTTGGCATATAAACAAAAAGTTGTTAGTAATGCTGAAAAGTTTGAAAACGATATTTGAATTCGTGAGGAACAAGGAACAACAGGAATTGGTGATGGAATTGCTATTCCTCATAATCGTAGCAAATATGTTAAAAAAGCAACGATTATTTTTGCTAAAACTAGTAAATGGGCGCATAAAGTTTTGTTAGGTGGGTAAAGATTTGAATAATTTTGAAAGAAAAGCAACTAAAAATTTATTACCTTTTTACTTGAAAAATAATTAATAAAACAAAATATTTAATATTAACAAACATATTCTTAATAAAAGGTTATAAAAACTAAGTAAAATGCTTATAAAAACAACATTAAAATAATTTTTTACAACAAAAATCATACATAAGAAATATATACTTAATTTGCATATTGAAATAATTTATAGTAAATGACTATTTTTTCTTTTTTAAAAAATACCTAAGAAAACTAAACGCGACCATTATTTTTAAGTGATTTGCATTTTTAAGTGATTAATGTTAATATTTTTAGGAACAATTTAAAATTTTCATTCACTTATTCTGAACTGGATATGCTAGTTTTAACCAGTAGCAACCCTTTTATTTTTAAAAGAAGGTGCTTCTAGCAGGGTAAATACCAACAATAAGGGAAGGATTATATCTAAAATATAAAACCTTCTTTTTAGTTAAAGAAGGTTTTATATTATTTAAATAAATATTAATGGAGGAAAGCATGAGAAAAATATTATTTACTAGTGAATCTGTTAGTGAGGGACATCCTGATAAGATTTGTGATCAAATAGCTGATGCTATTTTGGATGCTTGTTTAAAACAAGACCCGCGAACAAGACTAGCTTGTGAAGTGTTTATTACTACTAATATGGTTATTATTGGTGGCGAAATTAAATCATTAGCAATTGTAAATTATGAAGCGATTGCTAGAAAAGTTATTTGTGATATTGGTTATATTGATGAAAAAATTGGTATTAATGGTAATACTTGTCATATTCAAGTATTAATTCATAGTCAGTCACAAGATATTATTCGTGGTGTGGAACATAATCATCAATTAGCAGCAGGTGATCAAGGAATTATTTTTGGTTATGCTACTAATGAAACTAAAACTTATATGCCGTTAGCCATTCAAATTGCCCATGATTTAGTACATTTGGCTTCTTCTTTAAGAAAAAATCAACAATTTAAAGATGCTCGTCCTGATATGAAATCACAAGTAACGATTGATTATACTGATTGGTTACAACCTAAAATTGATACGATTTTAATGTCAATTCAACATCATCCTGATTATAATGAAAGTGAATTTAAAACATATATTCATCAAAAAATTATGTTAGTTATTGCTAAGAAATATAATTTAAATTTTGATTTTAAATTTTTGATTAATCCGACAGGAAGATTTGTTGTTGGTGGACCTTATGGCGATACGGGATTAACAGGAAGAAAAATTATTGTGGATACTTATGGTGGATATGCTCGTAGTGGTGGTGGTGCCTTTTCTGGTAAAGATGCTACTAAGGTTGATCGGGCCGCTGCTTATATGGCAAGAAAAGTCGCTAAACATATTGTTGCTTTAAATTGGGCTGATAAATGTGAAATTCAATTGGCATATGCTATTGGTATGAAAGATCCGATTGCTATTTATGTTGAAACATTTAATACTGAAAAGATTGCTCTTAATATAATTAGTGGTGCTATTAGTGCTGTTTTTGATTTTTCGATGCAAGGAATGATTGATTGTTTGCAGTTAATGCAACCGATTTATCAAAAAACTGCCGTTTATGGTCATTTTGGTAAAGATGATAATTTTAGTTGAGAAAAATTGGATTATTTAGAACAATTAAAAGATTATGTTAAAGATAAGTAAAAATGAGAATAACTAGTTATTCTCATTTTTGAAATTTAAATTATTTTCTAATATTGGGCGCATAAAGTTTTGTTAGGTGGGTAAAGATTTGAATAATTTTGAAAGAAAAGCAACTAAAAATTTATTACCTTTTTACTTGAAAAATAATTAATAAAACAAAATATTTAATATTAACAAACATATTCTTAATAAAAGGTTATAAAAACTAAGTAAAATGCTTATAAAAACAACATTAAAATAATTTTTTACAACAAAAATCATACATAAGAAATATATACTTAATTTGCATATTGAAATAATTTATAGTAAATGACTATTTTTTCTTTTTTAAAAAATACCTAAGAAAACTAAACGCGACCTCTAATATTTTTTTATTTTTAAAATTGTTAATAAATATGTATAGTAAGTTAAATACAATAAATAAAAATAAAATTAAAGTTGCAAAGATAACAAATACTAAAACCCCATTCATTCCAAAATTTTTATTATGAAGGTTTAAGAAAAAGTAGGGGTATGATAAGTTTTCTTTACCATCTGCTCAGCGCATTTCGCCACGAAGCATAACATAGATAATGTATGTTAATGGATAACTTAAGTATATTCAGATATTTTTTTTAAAATAGTTATTTAATTCAATTTTATTACTGCCAATATTTCAGATGCCATAAATAATCATTAATAAAGGGACAATAATGTGTTGGGCAACGCCATAAATTCAGGCATTTATTCCCATATCTTTAAAAGCGGTGGGAATTAGGACTGTAAGTCAAACAAAAAAAGTTACGGAAATATAACTAGTTATGAAAAGTTTGCTTGTTTGTCCTGTTAAAATATTTTTATCTTCATTTTGATAATTAATTGTTGCTAATAGAAATCATATGGCAACAATGATATTTGATTGCGTAGTAAAAAAAGATAAATACTGAACTGTAAAATCGCCATATAGAAATGGTAAGTCAGATTTAGGTACTCATAATTTTAATACCATTGAATTAATATATGTAGCAATTAAAAATGCTATTGTAAATATGAAAGCAAATATTTTAAAGATTAGTTTTCCTCGTGTTGGTTTCATAAGACCCTCCGTAGATTTTTTTTAATTAAAAATATTATATCAAAATTAGACAACGGATTGTTTTAAAATTTTGCTTGTAATATACCACAGACTTATGACAAGTACAAGCAGTTTTTTAAAAAAGGGATGATAAATTATAAAATAATGCAGAAAATTTTTAAAAATAATTTATAATGAAATTCCAAAGTAAAGAAATTGCAGATTAAAATTTGGAGAAAGGTTGTTGATTGTTGAATAAATTTTATTAATTAGTAAAAATTCACGAAAGGAATTTGATTAACTATGAAAAAAATACTAGGAATCTTAGGAACAATAATAACAGCAGGAAGTGGAACATTAACATTAGTTGCAAACAGCCCCTCATCTATAAAAACAGAAGAAAAAATTTTAAAAAGAAGCAAACGATGAGGAGAGACCCAATGAATTTATATTCAAAACGAATGAAAAAATGTCGAGCAAGCATATCAAAATGCAGCAAACGAATTTCAAAGAACACAAAATCATTGACAATTTTCTCAAGCTCAACAACATTTTTTACAAGCTCAACAATCATATAATAATTCAGTTTGAGAATGACAACAAGGGTTAACACAGTGAGCAAACGAAATTAGAAATGAAAGAAATCAACAATGATGAATTCAGGTTGACACACGACAAAAAAGAAATGCAGGAAAACAATGAACAAGTAATAAAATAGATGCATTAGCTATGAAATTAGGTAAAGAAATAAAACCAGAAAGTAATCCAGTTCTAAAAAATAATGAAAATTTTAAAATTAAAACTGAAACACATATTGAAAGAGATATTTTTAAGGGTATAATTTCGGGAGTTACTGGTGTGATAGGATCAATTTTCGGAGGACCAATTGCTGGATTAATAATTGGCGGAGGTAGTTATGGTGTCTCTACTTTTTTAGATAAAGCATCTGATAATTGATGAGATAGTTTATGAGAGGGAATGTCTCAAGTTAGATTTAATTAAAGTGAAAAAATATTAATTTAATCTCTGTAAAACGAAGAAAAATATTCAAACCAGTAATTTTAACTAATTAAAATTACTGGTTTTTGTTTTGCCAAAATAGAAAATAATTATTTAGACTTACAAAAATTACTTTGTTAAAAATTTTTGTAATGTTTGAAATGGCGATTTATTTTGTAATGATGAGTGACTACGTTCAAAGTTATAAAAGTAATAATATTTATTTAAATAATGTTGGAGTTCATTTTGATTTAATTTTTTATCCGTAGCATAAAATAATTTGGTATAATGTTGGTGGAATCGTTCAATCTTTCCGTTGCTCTGAGGCGAGCGGATTGGTGTGGTTTCATGAACAATTCCGTTTCTTGAAAGAAAGGTTGTAAAAGGCCTTTCTTTTACTTTGTATGATTTTTTATTACTTCAGTTAGAAGTAGTAAATTCAGGAGCATTATCAGTACGAAGGCGTTTAATGGTTATGCCAAGCTCGCTAAAATCTTTCATTGCTCTTTGTACGGCATTAATTGCGTTATTGGTTCCTAAACTATCATAAACATAACCAAATACTATCCGTGTTATTTCGTCAATGAAATCATAAATGTAATACTTTTTATCAACCGGAAAATTTGATGTGGTAATAATTTTAGCATCCATTTGTAAAAGACCAATCTCGGAAACTTCATAACGCTTAAAATGGCGTTTTGTTTGTTTAATTTGTTGTTTTAATTCTTTTCAGCGAGGGTCAGATTTAATTCAACGATAAAAAGTTTTGATGTTTTTAGGAACTTCTGAATTTTTAATATCGTGAAAACCGATTTTTAAATTGTTAAATAAAGACCACATTCCACCGGCTTGAAGATTTTTGTAATCAAAATATAAATCACATACTTTTTCACGAGAATTTAAACTATATTGATAATTAAGATTTTGTGGTTTTGTAGTTTTAAACAATAACAAATCTAAATTGTCAGAATAATAAGCAGTCATAATTTTTTCCGCCCAACGATAAAAGGTTTTCGTTGCATTCTTAAAATATTTTTTAATAAGTTTTGTTAAAGTAGTTTCTTCAATATAGAAATAAGTACATAAATTTAAATAGTTAGTAATGCGTTTTTTAGTTTTATAGTAATAAGGATTACGGCAATTAGCACTTAGTCAACTTTGGATTTTTGCTTTTAAATCCGCTAAATCAGCTTGAGAAATAATATATTTCATTTTTTAAAACTCCTTAAATTGAGAAAATCGTATTTTTTTAATACGATTTTCAATAATATTTATTAAATTACTAAATTAATGAGGCATTTCGGCAGAAAAAGATATTACGCCTCATTCTTGACGATAATTTTTATTAGAAAATGTAATTTTAACATCAACAAGTTTATCAATAATATATCTATCATAAGGAGTGTTACCAAAATTACCGCTAACTTTTTTTGCATTAGATTTATAAAAGTTTTGAACCTCCTGTCTAGTTGAATAACCATCATATCTAAAACTGTGAGAATCAAACTCAGTCCACACATGTATATCAGGAACAACATTAGAAGGCAATTGACTTTTAACATCATCAATATTTATAAACATAGTTGGACCCCCGTTAATTACCGTTAAATAGCTATTTGAAATCTCGGAAAATGAGAAATCATATTTTTTAAAATCGTTGCTATTTTTACTACAACCAAAAATAAACATTACACATATTAAATTTAAAGCTGATAAAAATTTTCGCATAAAGAAAAATCCTCCTTTCAAAGGAATTATATTAGACTTGGTACATAACCTTTAATTTTATCTACTATTTTGATAATATTATTTCCTAGGTGAAGTATAAATGTTAGATAAATACAAAGACGAAAATGGGGGCGCATAAAGTTTTGTTAGGTAGGTAAAGATTTGAATAATTTTGAAAGAAAAGCAACTAAAAATTTATTACCTTTTTACTTGAAAAATAATTAATAAAACAAAATATTTAATATTAACAAACATATTCTTAATAAAAGGTTATAAAAACTAAGTAAAATGCTTATAAAAACAACATTAAAATAATTTTTTACAACAAAAATCATACATAAGAAATATATACTTAATTTGCATATTGAAATAATTTATAGTAAATGACTATTTTTTCTTTTTTAAAAAATACCTAAGAAAACTAAACGCGACCAAACATTTAGGATATTATTAATTATTCAAAATGAAGAAAATAAATTATATCAGTCATTTCCAAAATTAGAAAACTTCATTATTATGAACAATTAAGAATAATTCGTGAAGCAAGACTACTCCAAGAAATTCAAAATGGATGGATTGACAAGAGTATGAATACAATTAATAAGTTAACAGAATTAAAAATAAGAAAAAATCAGAAAATGGCACAAAAAAATGAAATTATTACTGAAATTAAAAATCGCCAAGAACATTTAATGAAATTAGAAAATTATAAAAATGAACTATATAATAACTTAACTTCTGCTGAGCAAACAAGAATAAAGGAAGAAATGTTAAAATCAATGCCATCAGCACCAATATTGCCAGATAATATGATTAATAAATTAAATGATATAACAATACAATAAATTTTCACATTAAAATAATATTATTTAAAATTCTAAAAATATGATAATATTAGTATATAAAGATATAGTAAAGGTAATAAAAAAATGAATAAAAACTTATTAAAATTAAACAATATTGTTTTTAATCTTGATGTTAATAGTCAAGATGATGTTTTTAATGAAATTGCTCGTTTAGCTGCTAAAAATAATATTATTAACAGTCAAGATAATACTATTTTAATTACAGCACTAAAAGCAAGAGAAGCTTTAACATCAACAGGAATGGGTGCCGGTTTAGCAATTCCGCATGCCCAAGATGATGTCATTAAAAAACCAGCAGTAATGTTTTTGCGTTTTAAACAAAAAATGGATTGAAAAGCAATTGATGATCAACCTGTACAAATGGCAATTGTTTTACTTGTTCCTAAAATTCAAGCTAGTGATTTACACTTAAATATTTTAAGTTCCATTGCTCAAAGATTATTAGATGAAAAAGTTAAAGAAATTTTAACAAATAGTCTTAGTAAAGAAGAAATTATTAATGCTTTGTTTTGCGAAGAAGCTAACGAACCAAAGATAGTATCAAAACCAACAAATATTTTAGCCATTACTGCTTGTCCAGTTGGTGTTGCTCATACTTATATTGCTGCTGACAAGTTAAAACAAGCAGCAAAGAAGTTAGATTATGGCATTAATGTGGAAACTCATGGAGCAGCGGGAGTTAAAAATTCATTTACTAATGAAGATATTGCTAATGCTGATGCAGTTTTAATTGCATCTGATATTGGCGTTGATTTAAGTCGTTTTGCTAATAAAAAAATTTTACAAGTTAAAGTAAGTCAAGCAATTAAAAATCCTGAACAATTATTAATTGATGCTTTAAATAGTAATAAAGTATTGTCTGCAATTAATTTTAGTACTAAAAATAAACAAAATAATAGTTCTATTTTAAAACACTTTATGACCGGTGTTAGTTATATGGTACCTTTTGTTATTTTGGGAGGGATTTTAGTTGCACTATCTATTAGCTTAGCAAAAATTATTACAGGAAACAATAATGCTACCCCTAATGATATTGAATTTTTAAAATATTTAAATATTATTGGAGCTAGTGCCATGTATTTAATGATTCCTATTTTAGGTGGTTTTATTGCTTATTCAATTGCGGGTAGGGCTGCTTTAGTGCCAGCAATGGTAGCATCATTAATAGGAAACGAGGGAAATAATTTTTTTAAGTTTTTTAAAGTAAATATTATTGACTCAGTTACAAATAAACCAATTGATATGGTACCAATGGGTTTTGTTGGTGCATTAATCGCTGGATTAGTAGCAGGATATTTAGTAAAATGAATTAATTCGTGAAAAGTACCACAATCACTATCAGCAGCCATTCCAATTTTTGTTATTCCCATTTTGGTTGGAGGATTGTTATCTTTAACATTTATTTTTGTTATTGGTGCCCCAATTTCTTATGTTATGACTTGAGTGCAATATGGTTTATCCTGAGTTTATGGTAATCAAAATATTGGCTTAGGAATTGCCTTTGCAATGGGGTTATTAATTGGAGCAATGGCAGGATTTGACATTGGTGGTCCAATTAATAAAGTTGCTTTCTTTACTGCTAGTACATTAGTTACAATGAAAATTTATCAACCAATGGGAACAATAGCAGCCGCTATTCCCGTAGCACCGCTTGGAATGGGTTTAAGTACAATAATTTTTCGTAAATATTTTGATGCTGAAAGTCGACAAGCAGGAATTGCCTCATTAATTATGGGAACAATTGGTATATCTGAAGGTGCAATTCCTTTTGCAATTAGGGACCCTAAAAGAGCTATTATTGCTAATGTTATTGGCTCATCAATTGCTGGTGGATTAGCGGGAATTTTTTCAATTCAAAATTATGCCCAACATGGAGGACCAATTATGGCATTCCTTGGCGCCGTTCCATATGGGTCACAAACAGCAATTTTCTTAATTATCATTGCTGTTGGAACCTTAATAACTTGCTTTTCATATGGACTATTACTAATGATAAAAAATAATGAATTAAATTTAAAAAAATATAATTTTATGAAATATACTACTTGATTTAAAAGAGGGAAATAATTAATGTCACAAATTTTAAAATTAAAACCGCAATTTCTTAAAAAAATATGAGGCTCTCATCGCCTTCAAAATTGAGGATATGATATTAATAATGAAACAAATATGGGAGAAGCTTGAGTAATTAGTGCTTTAGATTCAAATCCTACTGCTATTATAAACGGTTCATTTCAAGGACTAACATTAAAAGAGTTTTATGAAAGAAATAAAAATTTATTTAATTTAACTTATAATGAATTTCCATTATTAAGTAAGATTATTACTAGTGATGATTATTTAAGTGTTCAAGTTCATCCCAATGATGAATATGCTAAAACTCATCATCAAAGTCTAGGAAAAGCAGAGTGTTGATATATTCTTGATTGTCCCAAAGATGCTAAAATTATTTATGGTCATAACGCTAATGATAATCAACAATTAACAACAATGATTAATGAAAAGCAATGAAAGCATTTTTTAAAAGAAGTTGCCATCGTTCCCGGAGATTTTTTATATGTTCCGCCTGGTAAAGTTCATGCGATAACCCCCGAAGTTACAATTTTTGAATTACAACAATCTTCTGACATTACTTATCGTCTTTATGATTTTGATCGTAAAGATGATGAAGGAAATTTACGAGCATTACATTTAAAAGATAGTTTAGCAACAATTACTGTTCCTGATACTAACTTAGATGTTATTCATCGCGAAAATGGATTATTAGTTAATAATGAATATTTTTCATTACATTTAATTAATAATTCATTGCCAACAACTTACGATTTTAATGAAACTAAGTGATTACAATTAACAGTTGTTAGTGGAGCAGGAACAATTAATGATGAACCTTTTAAAATGGGTGAATCAGCAATCATTTTAGATGATAAAATAATGCAATTAACAATTACGGGAACAATAAAATTACTAGTTAGTTATTGTAAATAAAATTTTAAAAAATAATCAATCACTTGATTATTTTTTTATTATTCTTTGATATCATAATAATTAAGGAGAGTGCTTAATTGTGAAATTTTCAATATTATTTAGTATTATAGGAACTTTATTAGGAAGTAATAGTGTTGTAGCTACAATAATAAATAGTAAAAATGATTATTTATTATTTTCTAATAACGATACTAATATTAATTCTTGATATAAAAATGTTAAAACATTAATAAACGAACAATTAGAAGTTGTTCAAGACCCTAATTTAACAAATGAATACCGGTTAAATGAATTTATTCGTTTGCAAAATGAAATTGATGTTTTAGTTACAAAAATTAAAAACTTACAAATTCAAATTTTTCAAGATTTATCAATTAATAAGGTAAATAAACTAAAATACTTAAATGATTGAAAAACTAAATTAAAAACAATAATGACACAGGTGAAACATAATCGGTTAATAATATCTAATTTATTAATTTTAGGAAACTATGAACGCGAGCAAATGTTAATCATCATTAGTAATATGATAATGAATCTTGATAAATATATTATGACTTTAAATGATGAAGAAGAAATAAATGAAGAAGAAGATTTTAATGACCTTATTATTAAAGTAAAAAAATTTTTTGAAATTGAATATGATTGAAATTTTACGGCTAATCATATCCAAGCAAATGTTATTAATAAAATAAATCAAGAACTTAAAAATTATTTAGGTAATGATAGTAAAGTTGTGCAAGTTAAATTATGAAATTATTTTGATGAAAATAAAAATTTAAACTCAGGAACTCAAAAGATTTATTGTAATGGTTTATATTAATTAATATATTAATTAATATAAACCATTACAATAAAATTAAAAAATATTGGTTTATCAGATTTTGAAATAATGACAAAAGTAAAATCGTTATTTAGTCAATCATTTTCTTTTGAACAACATTTTTTAACAACTAGTCATATCAGAAGCAATGCTTATCAACTAGCATTAAAATTAGCTAAGAATATTCATTCGAAAATTCAATTATTTCATAGTTCGCAAAATATTAATGAAAAACTTAAAAAGAATGATAATCATTTTAATATAACAATTAAAGTTGGTATTTTACAAACACAACTCCAATTTAAAATTACTGAAGTTAAAATCATGCATATTTGATTAGATAAATTATTAAATACGCATCATAATTTCTTTTTATTGAATATTTTAGGACAACAATGTTTAGAGAAAGTTTTACGAACCGAAAAAAAACAAATGATATCTAATTTTTTCCTAACCCATATGCAATGAAATCCTCAAATTAAACTTAGTGAAACTGGCAAATCATTTTATCTTGAATTTAATAATGAACAGTTTTGAGTTTGAAGACTTAGTTATGAAACTTTAACTATTCTTGTTATTAAACTGAAATAGAATTGGGCGCATAAAGTTTTGTTAGGTGGGTAAAGATTTGAATAATTTTGAAAGAAAAGCAACTAAAAATTTATTACCTTTTTACTTGAAAAATAATTAATAAAACAAAATATTTAATATTAACAAACATATTCTTAATAAAAGGTTATAAAAACTAAGTAAAATGCTTATAAAAACAACATTAAAATAATTTTTTACAACAAAAATCATACATAAGAAATATATACTTAATTTGCATATTGAAATAATTTATAGTAAATGACTATTTTTTCTTTTTTAAAAAATACCTAAGAAAACTAAACGCGACCCCACCATTTAGGTATTCTTAATAAATTTAATTTCTTATGATATAATTTTAATTGTAAATTTATTTTTTAAAATATTTTAAGGAACGATTTGCAAAATGGAAAGAACAGATACTAAAAACATTGAAATAAAAACGAATAATGGTAACAGTAAAGGTAATTCTTCCAAATTTACTATTAGTTTTGACCACAAATGAACAAGATGATTATTTATAATTTTAATTTGTTTAGTAGTTCTTTTATTATTAAAACTTACGGGTGCTGATCAAATTATTCTTAATGTTATTTTAGCTTTTATTCCGTTAGGATTAGCTATGATTTGAGGTTTGAATCCGTTAATTTATCGTTTGATTAAATTAAAGTTTAATAAAACTGTGGCAAAATATTTAACTTTTTTTATTTCTCTAATAATTGGTATTTTTATTATTGTTTTTTTGCTTTGATTATTTATTGACCAATTTGTAAGTTTTATTAGTCAGTTCTTAGGTGATAGTACAGTTATTAAAGAAAGATTAGATAATTGAAAAGGTACAGGTGTTGATCAAAATAAATCACTTTTATCACATATCTTTGGTTTTGCTTATGATACAGAAACTGAACAATGACGATTACAAACTAATGTTGATTGAACACCAATAAAAGATAATTGACAAGACATATTAGGTCAAATTAAAACTAAAGCACTTATTGATAAAAAAGGTGCTTGGGAAATTTTATTAACAAAATTACGCAATGACTATGGTATTTATTTGGATTCAACTAATAAATTTGTTGTTGATTATTTGCGCTACTTAAAACAACCATCATTAGATAGTGTTAGTGAATATTTTAAAAATTTATATACTGAAATCAAAGCATGGTTAATAGCAAATAACATTACTATAGATGACAATGATTTAAATATAGTAAATGAAGTTGTAATTAATAATGCAAAAATTGGTGATGCTTTTGATGGTAACAAATTAGGGAAAATGTATCAGTTACTATTTAGTTTTGGCGCCACAGCACAATGATTTTTTTCAGCAACTTTTTTAGTTGATATTATTAATACAATTTATGGTTATACAACAGCCTCCAATTTAACTAATATTTTTCTTAATCGCTATTTTTGAACGATAGCTAGTATTTTTTATGGTTTATTTATTACGATTATGATTACAATGTTTTTGTTAGGTGGCGATAAATCATTTACTAATTTTTTAAAAACGCAATTAATTCCTGGGAAAAATATTAAACGCAAAGAAATTATTGCTAATGCTTTGCAAAAATCTTTATTTGGTTATGGTCGCGGAATATTAATTGATATGAGTTATATGTTTACTTTTACAACTATTATGATAGTTATTGCTGGTTATGTGGCGGGTGGTTCCACATATAAAAGTTCTTTTGCGGTATTAGGTTTATTTATGACTTTTGCTAATATTGTCCCTTATGTGGGACCATTTATTGGAATGGTTCCCATTGCTTTAGCGGGAGTATTAGATGCTTTAGTAGCACCATCAGGAACAAATGAATTAGTTAGTTGGGTACCAATGATTGTTGCTGTAGTTGGTGCATTTATTGTTCAATTAATTGAAAATGCTTTTGTTTATCCAAAAGTTTTTGGACGAGTAACCAAATTACATCCGGTGACAATATTAATGGGAATTTCTATTTTTGGGGCAATTATTGGTATTTGAGGAATGATTATTGCGGTACCAACAATAGCAACAATTAAAGCAGTTGCTAACGATATTTATAATAAGAAATTGCTTTTATAAATTTTAAATTAAAGGGGTATAAATTAATGAAATACTTAACAACTAGTGAGATTAGACAGAAATTTCTTAATTTCTTTATTAAAAATGGTCATTATGCTTTACCTAGTGCATCATTAATTCCTGTTAATGACAATTCATTATTATGAATTAATTCTGGCGTTGCAGCCTTAAAACCGTATTTTGATGGTAGAAAAGCTCCACCTCATCAACGATTAGTAAATTCACAAAAGGCCTTGCGAACTAATGATATTGAAAATGTTGGTTACACAGCAAGACATCATACTTTATTTGAAATGCTAGGTAATTTTTCAATTGGTGATTATTTTAAAAAAGAAGCTATTGTTTTTGCTTGAGAATTTTTAACTAGTAAACAATGATTAGGTATTGATGCTAATAAACTGGTTGTTACTGTTTTTCTAGATGATACTGATACCATTAAAATTTGAAAAGAAGTTATTGGTTTAGATTCAAGTCTGATTATTTTAGGGAGTCGTGATACCAACTTTTGAGATATGGGTCAGGGTCCTTGTGGTCCAAATACGGAAATTTTTTATGATCGGGGAACTGCTTGAGATAAAGAAAACTATGGTTTGAAGTTATTGCAAGATGATATTGAAAATGATCGTTATTTAGAAATTTGAAATATTGTTTTTTCAGACAGTAATAATGATGGGCAAGGTAATTATCATGATTTACCTCGTAAAAATATTGATACAGGAGCAGGTTTAGAACGATTAGCTTGTATAATCCAAGAAGTACCTACTAATTTTGAAACTGATTTATTTTTACCGATAATTGAAGGCATTACTAAATTAGTTAAAGTTTCTTATGTTCCAAATAATATTTTTGAAAAACCTAATGAACAAACAAAAATTAATGTTGCCTTTAAAGTTATTAGTGACCATATTAGAGCGGTTTCTTTTGCTATTGGTGATGGTGTTTTTCCTAGTAATAAAGATCGCGGTTATGTTATTCGCCGTTTAATTCGTCGAGCAATGGTTTATGGTCATAAATTGAACATTAATGAACCGTTTTTATATAAATTAGTTATTATTGTTGTTAACTTGATGAAAGATTATTATCCTCATTTAGAAGCAAAACAAGAGATTATTACTAGTACTGTTAAAAAGGAAGAAGAAAAGTTTTTTAATAATCTAAAACAAGGTCTTAATCATTTTAATGAAATGCTAATTGAAGAAAAAACAATTACGGCTGAAAATGCTTTTAAACTATATGATACTTATGGTTTTCCGATTGATTTAACTATTGAGTTAGCAAGTGAAAAAAAAATTACTATTGATTTAGTAAGATATAATGAATTATTAGAAGAACAAAGAAAAGATGCTCGTAATGCACGAAGTAATCAACAAATTGAAGCGATGGATATGCAAAATAAATTATTATTAGATTTAAAAATCCCTAGCATTTTTATTGGTTACGAAGTAGAAGAAAATCCGCAAGCTAAAGTCGTAGCTTTATTTTATGGTGAAGAAATGTTAACATCAGTTAAAGATGATATTGTTGATGTGATACTTGATGCCACACCATTTTATGCTGAAAAAGGTGGTCAAGCTAACGATACAGGAATAATTAGTAATGCCACAATGCTTGGTGAAGTTATTGATGTCAAATTAGCACCCAATAAGCAACATATTCATCGGATCCAAGTTAACGGTACTTTAAAAACTAATGATATTGTTTGTGCTGTTATTAATCATCATCATCGTAATTATGGAATGAAAAATCATTCGGGAACTCATTTATTGCATTCAGCGATTAGAGAAATTTTAGGTGCTGATGCCATGCAAATTGGTTCATTTAATAACTATCAATATTTACGCCTAGATATTGCTTACAATAAAGAAATTACAACCCAAAATTTACAAGCTATTAATGATTTAGTTACTAAATGAATTGCACAAAATGATAGTTGTGAAATTTATATTACTAGTTATGATGAAGCAATTAAAATGAATGCTATGGCTTTTTTTAACGAGAAATATGACAAAGAAGTTCGTGTTGTTAAGTTTGGTAATTATTCTATTGAATTATGTGGGGGAACACATGTTAAATATACAGGTGATATTGAACAATTATTAATTACTAGTATTGAATCCAAAGGAACTGGTATTTATCGTTTTCAAGCTTTAACATCAAAACAAACAATTAATAATTATTATGATGAACAAATTAAAGATTTAAAAACAAAAAGTGCTGAAAAATTCGCAAAATATAATAAAAATTTATTAACAGATAGTTATCTTGAACAACTATTTAATACCATTACTAGTATGAATAATATTAGTAATGATATATGAAAACAATTGCGTACATTATATTATGAACTTCAAATTGCTTTTAAAAAATGAGAAAAAAAAGCTGAACAAAAACTAATTAAAGAACAAATTAATCAATATCAAAATCTGGAAATTATTTCATTGCCAACATATAATATTTTAATTTATCAATTTAATGATCTTGCGATTGCTACTTTAAAGTTATTAGCGGATAAATATCGGTTATTAGATAATAAATTAGTAATTATTTTTACTAATAAAAATATTAATACAAAAAATTCGTTATTAGTAGTTGTTAGTGAATCTTTAATTAAAGAAGGATTAAGTGCCGTTACAATTGTTAAATCTTTAACAAAACAATGTCAAGGTTCTGGTGGCGGAAATATGCAATTAGCTTTAGGTGGATTTAATAATGAAATAAAAATGCAAGAATTATTACAACAATTAAAACAAGAAGATGCGTTATGAAATATTTAGGCTTAGATGTGGGTAGCAAAACAATTGGTTTAGCTATTGGTCAAGGAATTATTAGTTTATCAAAAACAACAATTAATTTTCCTGAATATAATTTTTCTCAAGCTATTAATTTAGTATTACAATTTATTAAACAAGAAAATCCTGATATAATTATTGTTGGTCATCCCTTAAATATGAATGGAACTAAAAGTACAACAACAATAATGGTTGAAGATTTTGTTTTGCAACTAAAAACAAAAACTAATTGCGAAATTATTTTATGAGATGAAAGATTAACATCACGATCGGCTAATCAAATAATGTTAACTGCTAATGTTTCACGGAAAAAACGAAAAATGAATAAAGATAAATTAGCAGCTCAATTAATTTTACAAAACTATTTTGATTATTTACAACATCTTGCAAAAGCAAAAAAAGACAAATAATATATATTTATAATACATATTGAATAAAGGAGACAAAGTAATGGAAAATAATAACAATAATGAAATTTTGTTAACTAAAGAAGGTAAAGAAGAATTAAATCAAGAATTAAATGAGTTAATCAATATTATTCGTCCACAAGTAATTAAAGAATTAGTTGAAGCGCGAAACCAAGGTGACTTATCAGAAAATGCTGAGTATGAATCAGCAAGAAATCGCCAAGCTGAAGTTGAAGGTCGAATTAAAGAAATTGAAGATACTTTAGCACGAGCTAAAGTTATTGCTACTGATCGTCAAGGAACTAAAACCATTAGAATTGGTTCAATAGTAACTATTCTTAATTTAGAAACTAATGATAAATCAACATTTAAAGTTGTTGGTACTGTGGAGGCTGATCCTTTTGAAAATAAAATTTCTAATGAGACTCCCTTAGTTAAAGCCATTTTTGATCGTAGTGTTAATGATATTGTTGAAATTAAAGGTAAAGAAACAAAATATAAAGTTAAAATTTTAGAAATTGGAAAATAAAATATTAAATATTAAAAATTTAAAGTAGTGGATTTTTGGAGTGATATCGTGAAGTTAACTGTTCTGACAAATAAAAGTGGTACTTTGCAAATTAGTCAATTAGTTATTAAAAAATTATTAATTTCATATTTAAAATCATTTCCAGCATTAGATATTCAGAGAAAAAATATTAAAATTAATTTTTTTAGTGAGCAATGAGTGGTATCAATAGTTTTAAAAGTAAATAAAGAGACAAATTTAGAAACTCTTTGCGAGCATTTGCAAAACCACATTATTAATAATATTAATGAATCAATATTGATTAAACCCAATAATATTCACTTTATTGTCAGTGTTGCCAAATAAGGGGTTAAGTAGATGTTTGTTCTTTTAAAAAACTCTTTTCGTTCTATTAAGAAACGATTTTTACAATATATTGGTTTACTAATTTTGCTGGTGCTAGCAATTAGTATTTTTAGTGCCATGTTTGCTAACAATCAACAAATTACATCAAAGTATGATTTAATCTATAAAAATTCTTTGCGACCAACACATCGTATTTCTAATCCCTCAGAATTAAAGTTAATTAATGATAGTAGCAATACAACTATTGATTTAACAGAACACACTAGCATTCCTTTTGAAAATAATAATGCTAAATTAATGCTAATGTTAGCAAAACTTGAAAATGAAGGTTTTAATTGTCAAATTGAAAATCAAAATAAACAAGAGCCTTTTATTGATCCAATGCTTTGTTCAATCCATTTAATTGTCACCACTCAAAATAAAGATAGTGATAAAGTTCCACTTCGTGAAACTAGCATTCGTAATTGGCGAATTTTAATGGCAACAAACTCTCAAAATATTAAAAGTTCATTATTTTTTAAAGGACGCATTCAAAATAATAATGGTCAGGAATTTGATATTGTTCCTAGTTTTGATTTAGAAAATATTGGATTAATTAATAATAATCCTGTTAGTATTGTTAAAGGACGAATTCCGATAAGAAATGATGAAATTGTTATTAGTGAGACTTATAGTTATGTCCATAATATTAAAATTAATGATTCATTTATAATTAAAAATAATAAATTTATTGTTGTCGGTATCGGAAATAGTTATACAACAAAGTTTATTCAAAAAAATAGTTTAATTCAAACAGTAATTCCCGAACAGTTAAGTCCTAAAGATAATGGCGTAATTTATACTACCCTTGATCTTTTATTTGATGATCATTTTCGTAATGATACTAAAAGTAGTTTTGAAAATTCTAATATTTATTTAACAATTAGTGGTGATGAAGTTCAAGCTCAAAAAGATATTTACAAGCAATTAAAAGAAAAAACTTTAATTGAAGATGTTAATAAGAATTTTATTAAAGTTATAAGTGATGAATTAATAAGTAATTTAATTATTCAAAGTATTGTTTTTATTGCTTTAACTTTTATTTCAATGTCAGCATTAGTTTTAATTGTATCTTTTTTTATTCGTAAAGAAATTAATGACCAACGCACTCAAATTGGAATTTTAAAATCATTTGGTTATAAAGGTTGACAAATTTCGTTTAATTTTATTGGTTCAATTTTTATTATTACATCTTTAGCGGCTATTTTAGGATTTGGCATTTCATTATTATTTCAAAAGCAATTTTCAGGAGCAATGTTAATTTATAATTTTGGCATTGTAACGATTTATTTTGATATTAAAATTTTATTAATATTTTTTATCTTTTTACCATTGTTATTTACTTTTGTTTGTTGAAGATTAACAACCTTTCTTTTACGAATGCCCGTACTACAATTAATTTATGCTTCCAATAGTAGTAAAGGTTATTTAGCAGCACATTTTTTTAAATCATTAGTAGTTAAATTTCCGTTTTCATTTCGTCTTTCAGTAGCTTTTTTTACTAAATCATTTGGAAAATGATTAGTAAGTGGTAGTATTTTGTTATTAGCTTCGTTTATTTTATTTTTACAATATTTAACTGTGGATACAATGAATCATAAAATTGATAGTTTTCATTCCGAATGAAAAGTTGCTGGCAGTAACAGCTATAATGAACAATATCGTAATATTACTGATTATGACCAATTTAATGCTAACAATACAAAACAATCGGCAACGACTGCTTATTTTTACAATATTTAACTGTGGATACAATGAATCATAAAATTGATAGTTTTCATTCCGAATGAAAAGTTGCTGGCAGTAACAGCTATAATGAACAATATCGTAATATTACTGATTATGACCAATTTAATGCTAACAATACAAAACAATCGGCAACGACTGCTTATTTTTACAATCAACAATATGAGTATATTGCTTTACAAGATATAATTGGTTCTCAGACATCTAATATTTATAACCACAATTCAAATAGAGAATTTGCATATTATCTCGTTGATTGACAAGATGAAGAAATAAAACCTGATACTAAAAAAGCAACTATTTATCGTGTTTTTAATTGTAATATACCACAGACTTATGACAAGTACAAGCAGTTTTTAAAAAGGGATGGATTTATTTTTTTATTTAAAATTTTTATAAATAACGACAAATTCTAAGGAAGTTTTTAAAAATAGTTTATAATTAAATTCCAAGGCAAAGAGACTGCAGATTAATTTTTGGAGCAAGGAAAGGGTGTTAATTTTATTAATTAGTAAAAATTCACGAAAAGGAAATTAATTAATATGAAAAAATTTTTAAGTTTATTAAGTGTATTAACAATTAGTGGAACTGCGATGCCGTTATTAATTGCTGCCAGTCCTAGTACTTATCAAATGAAACAAGAGTTATTAAACAAAAAAAATAATCATTCTTTTGAACTTAGTTCAGCTGTAATTCCACATAGTTATGATTCATATGAATATGATTCATATGATTTAACAGAAATATTTGGATTTACAAATTGAAATGATTTTAATTCAACTTATAACAGTATTAAAATTTCCAATGTTAATATAAATTTTCATAGACATGATAATAATGGAAAAATTGAAAAAAATATTTTTATAAATTTTAATTTTGATGGTTTTTCGGATCACAATAGAAATGTTGAAGAAGAACGTGAAACTGTTGTTTGAGGTGGTAATCCAACAAAAGCATTAACACCAATTAAATCAATGACAACGATGAAAGATGCTTTTCACAAAGGGGCATCCCTTCTTGCTGGTAGAACTAATTATTCAACTTTATTTGATGAATCTATTAATTATAAATTAACTCGTCATAGCGCGAAAGTAAAATTTAGTGTTATAAAATATATTAAAAATAATCATTTAATGTTGGGTGTTTTATATCTTGCTGAATTATATAGTGTTGGAGGTATTGTTAGTTCTACTTTAGAAATTAAACAAGATAGTTCAATTGAGTTTTATAAGTCATAAAAAAATATTAAAAATTTATAAGAAATAATTATTCAAACTTCTAGAAACTACTTTGTTAAAAATTTTTGTAATGTTTGAAATGGAGTTTTAGTATTTAATGATGAATGAGGACGTTCAAAATTATAAAAGTAATAATATTTGTTTAAATAATGTTGAAATTCATTTTGATTTAATTTTTCATCCTTAAAATTAGAGTAAAATAATTTGGTATAATGTTGGTGGAATCGTTCAATCTTCCCATTAGATTGAGGCGAACGAATTGGTGTTGTCTCGTGAATGATTCCACTTTTTGAAAGAAAGGTTGTAAAAGGCCTTTCTTTTACTTTGTATGATTTTTTATTACTTCAGTTAGTGGTAGTAAATTCCGGAGCATTATCAGTACGAAGGCGTTTAATGGTTATGCCAAATTCACGAAAATCTTTCATTGCTCTTTGCACAGCATTAAGGGCATTGTTAGTTCCTAAACTATCATAAACATAGCCAAATACTATGCGTGTCATTTCGTCAATGAAATCATAAATGTAATATTTTTTATCAACCGGAAAATTTGTTGGGGTAATAATTTTAGCATCCATTTGTAAAAGACCAATCTCGGAGACTTCATAAGGTCGCGTTTAGTTTTCTTAGGTATTTTTTAAAAAAGAAAAAATAGTCATTTACTATAAATTATTTCAATATGCAAATTAAGTATATATTTCTTATGTATGATTTTTGTTGTAAAAAATTATTTTAATGTTGTTTTTATAAGCATTTTACTTAGTTTTTATAACCTTTTATTAAGAATATGTTTGTTAATATTAAATATTTTGTTTTATTAATTATTTTTCAAGTAAAAAGGTAATAAATTTTTAGTTGCTTTTCTTTCAAAATTATTCAAATCTTTACCCACCTAACAAAACTTTATGCGCCCACTTCATAACGCTTAAAATGACGTTTAGTTTGTTTGATTTGTTGTTTTAATTCTTTTCAACAAGGGTCAGATTTAATTCAACGATAAAAAGTTTTAATATTTTTCGGAACTTCCGAATTTTTAACATCACGAAAACCGATTTTTAAATTGTTAAATAAAGACCACATTCCGCCAGCATGGAGATTTTTGTAATCAAAATATAAATCACATACTTTTTCGCGAGAATTTAAACTATATTGATAATTAAGATTTTGTGGTTTTGTAGTTTTAAACAATAACAAATCTAAATTGTCAGAATAATAAGCAGTCATAATTTTTTGTGCCCAACGATAAAAGGTTTTCGTTGCATTCTTAAAATATTTTTTAATAAGTTTTGTTAAAGTAGGTTCTTCAATATAGAAATAAGTACATAAATTTAAATATGCAGTAATGCGTTTTTTAGTTTTATAGTAATAAGGATTACGGCAATTAGCACTTAATCAACTTTGGACTTTTGCTTTTAAATCTGCTAAATCAGCTTGGGAAATAATATATTTCATTTTTTTAAACTCCTTAAATTAAGAAAACCGTATTTTTTAATACGATTTTCAAACATATTTATTAAAATTGCTAATTAATTAGGTATTTCGGCATAGAATGAAGTTATATATCAAATTTGTACTAACTGAGATTGTATTAATTGAAATTTAATTTTTACATTAATAATTTTTGGAATTGTTATTAGTATACCCTTATTATCTATACCATTACTTTTATAAAAATTAAGAACACTTTCAATATTATCTTGACCTTTTAAAAATAAGTTTTTATTTTTCAAATCGTTAGGTAAAATATCATTTGGGAAATAAAGTCTATAACTATCTTCTGTTGGCGAATTAAGTCATAGTTCACTATTTAAAATTTCAGCAAAGACTAATTCATATTTTTTAAAATTATCAGTAGTTGCAATATTATTACTTCTACATCCAAAAATAAACATTACACATACTAAATTTAAAGCTGATAAAAATTTTCGCATAAAGAAAAATCCTCCTTTCAAAGGAATTATATTATAAAAAATAATGACAATATTTAAGAGAACTTTTTTAATATCATTAATAAGATTGCTAATGGCACTACAAATTCAAGTAACATCTGAAATGCTGGAATAACTTCAAATACCGGAAAGGCGGTTTTGGTAAAATTAATCGTTGTTTTGGCAATATCGGCAAGGGGGCGAATTAAAAGATTAATCCCAGAAAGACCAAGTAATCAGTTCAACATGCTAACAGAAGCGTGCTGAATACCACAAGATATGGCACTAAATAAACCTCAATAAGAACAGTTGGGTGTAGGGATTAAGTCATCCCCATATTACCACTTGTTCCACCACCAACAAAAGCTGTTGAATTCAAAATGTTAAAATCGTATAAAGAATAATGATATTCAGTGCTTTCGTTTTTCTTTTTATATAGTGGAAAAGTCAGTGTAAAAATATTAATCCCGTACATCACATCGACTTTAGCGTTATAAAAATGCAGTTTATTACTAGTAGCGTTTCATAATTGGTTATCATACGCTTTTAAAACATTAAAATCTATTTGATAAGAACTTTTGCCAGTATTAAAACCATTGGCAATTTGTTTATCTTTAACAAAGAAATAAGAACGAAAAATCATATTCTTACTATTTTCGATTGTTGAACCAAAATTAATTAAATATTGTTTGGGATAAAAAGTAATTAAGGAACGATAGAAAAAACCCATTTGTAAAACATTTTTAGGAATTTGTTGCATCCCTTTGTAATCTAATTCTACATAAGTAGAGGCGTCCATATCAAAACTCGCATAAAAGAATTGTACGAAAAAACCACCTAAAATTTTATAAATTTTATCAAATAAATCATTAATGAAATCAATAGTTAAATCTTTTTGATAATGAAGCATAAAATCTTTAAAATCAAATTTTAATTTATCATCATAGCGTAAAAAATGGAAGGTATTACCATAATAATTAACTTGTCCAAAAAAGGTATCAATAAAATCTCCTCCAAAACTTGTTCGCGAGCCAAATTTTCAAAGCAATTTACCATTTTCTAAAAACTCATTATTACCCATAATACTACCATGCTCAGTTTTTATAGTAATAACATCACCAAAACTAGAAAAGGAAAGTTCTCTAAAAATAACTTTTTCAATGAAACCAGACGGATATGAATTTTTGCGACTTAAACTAAATTTACTATTTTGTTTAAAACCATTTAATTTAATTGAAATTTCACTCATATATTTAAAATTATCGTCAAAAAAATTAAAAATTGGAACTCAATATAAATAACTATAATTAAATTTATCAAAATCTCGGCGTTGTATCATCAAATAGTCTAACTTATCTTGAAACTGAGTATATTGATATTCACCATCATTTTTAGTTATTTCCGTAGGTAACGGTTGCTCGTTATCTTTTTCTGGTAAAGGAGGTATTTCGGCATAGAATGAAGTTATATATCAAATTTGTACTAACTGAGATTGTATTAATTGAAATTTAATTTTTACATTAATAATTTTTGGAATTGTTATTAGTATACCCTTATTATCTATACCATTACTTTTATAAAAATTAAGAACACTTTCAATATTATCTTGACCTTTTAAAAATAAGTTTTTATTTTTCAAATCGTTAGGTAAAATATCATTTGGGAAATAAAGTCTATAACTATCTTCTGTTGGTGAATTAAGTCATAGTTCACTATTTAAAATTTCAACGAACTCCAACTCACAACTTTTACCACATTGACTAGGATTGGTGGCTCGTTTTTGTCGTTTCATAAAGGAATGTTCCATATTAGGTTTTGGTGGTTGTTTTGTATCAAAGAAGGCGCCTAGGGGGACTAAACCAATAAACATTATAATAAATCAAGAAATAATCTTATGCATTTCATCACGTCTTAAAACTCTTTTTTATCGCTTTAAAAGCATCAGAAAATTTATACTGTTGATGTTGCGGACATTCACAATTAGCAACTTGTTCTTGATGTTTTTTAAAAACTTTATTAAAGTAATAACCCCTAATAATTAACTTAATACCAGTTATTAGCAGATAAACGATTAATAATCAAAAATACATTTTAAAAACTAGATTTTGAAAATCAAACGATATAAACCCTTTAAAGAATTCATCCCTTTTAATTTGAAGGGTCGTTAAAAATATTCAAATTATAGTAATAACACTATGAAGTATAATAAAAAAATGTATAAAAC
This sequence comes from Spiroplasma endosymbiont of Dilophus febrilis, assembly GCF_964030685.1. NCBI lineage: Bacteria > Bacillati > Mycoplasmatota > Mollicutes > Entomoplasmatales > Spiroplasmataceae > Spiroplasma > Spiroplasma endosymbiont of Dilophus febrilis. Next base: position 440,155 of record NZ_OZ034912.1, on the reverse strand, counting down.
CTAAAACGTTTTTAAATCATTTAATACCTAATATTTTCTTTAATTTTTTCATTTTTTAACTCCTTAAAATTAAATATATTGTTGATAAAATACAAATCGTTCCTAAAATTTGGAAAATCGGATGTTGAGAAAATAACCTTATCATTGGTTTAAACAAATCTAAAATTTTAATATTATTTGATAGAACTTTATTAAAATATTCTAAACCCTCACGCACATAGGCTCATAAACCTAAAAAGTCATTTAAAACAAAAATAGAAAAAACAGCAACAAGAATAAATAAAATTATCAATTTAAACATTTTAAAAACCTACCTTTTTATTCGCCGTCCATGTTGATTAACTCACGGTCTATTTTTAGGACTATTACCACTGAATTTCTTAATTGGACCACTAGATGATTTTTTCTTAGCTCCTCAATTAGCAACTGATTTTTGATATTTTTTACGAAAACCAACTTTTGGTCGTTCAATATGAATACCTAAAATACCACCAATTACAAGATTTATTACAAGCATAATTAGCGGAAAAATAATAATGCGAATATCTGTTCCGGGAATGGTTAAAGTTCAAATTAAATCAAAAACTTTATAAAACATATCGCCAATCAAACTAGCCATTTTTTCTAAGTTTTCCATTTTTAAACTCCTTTACTTGTTTTTCTTCTTCAGATTATTTTTTAACTTAGTAAGTATCTTGCTAAATTTTTCCATTTTTAAATATTCTAATGCTTCAATATCCATTACATTATCATTTCAAAATTTATGTTGATAATTATCATTCAAAGCACGATTACTTAATTCACGCAAGAATGATAAATATTTATTATCGTAAAGATTTAAGATTGACATCGGAATTTTCAATTTAAAGAAATAAATGTCTAATTCTGGAATGCTACGATACTTGATTTTGCGACCTTTTTTATCATTTTTTGCATTAATTAGCGTTAATCGTCATTGTTCGTATTCGCTTACGGATTTAAAAGTACCATAAATAACTTGCAAATAGGGTCGAAAGATACTAACTGGTTTTTTTCTAATACCAACAATTATTGAATTCGCAATATCACGAACTTTAACTCATATATGTTCGGCTCGTTGCCCGCTCGCTAGTACAATATGGGTAAATTGCCGAGCTGAAGCAAAATATTCTTGTAAACCTTGGGTTACTCTATCATTTTCTTTATAGTCAGTTCCTTCTAAAAATAAGTTAGTTTCATCTCATAACAGCAAATGCTTTTCTTCTAATATCGGATAATTATAATCTAATAAAGACATATGCCCTAATGAAAGCATTTGTTTATCCGTAATCGGAAAAGTAGAAATCGTTTTTCAACCACTTAATAAGTAAGAAGCTAAAACCATTAAAGCGGTTTTTCCAGTTCCTAAGGCACCAATTACTAAATTTAAAGGTGAATTTAATAAGAAATTAATAAAACTACGGCGAGCAAAAAAATGAGAAATTTTAGTATATAAAACATACAAAGCAATTAATAAATAAATAATATCAAATAACATTCGTCAACTTTGAGGATTATAATAATACAAAATCGCACCATAGAATCACGCAATAATAAATAAAGTGCGATTTAAAGCGACAAAATCATATAATCTTAAATTTATTTTCTTAAACAATAGCATCATTTTAGTCACACTTTCTTTATTTTTATTACTATCTGCCGGGCATTAATTTTTCAAACATTTTGAAAGCAATTAAAAATAAACCAATAATTACTCCAAGCAAGAAAACTCAATATGTAGCAAAAAAATTAACAACATTAGGCATATTACCACCAATAATATCAGTTCAAATATTACCAAATGCTTTAATTAATGCTTTTCATAAGTTAGTAACCGCTTGTTCGCCAGTGACAGCCACAGGCGTGGTCGCTTCTGCTAAGAAAGTTCCAATCATATAATCACCCCCTTTCTAAACAAAATATGATTTAACCTTATAAAATAAAATAACCATAAATAAAATAATGAATACTAATACCATTCAAAAAGCAATGTTTGCTATTAAAAGTCAAAGTAGTTCTTTGGTTAAATCAATTTCTTTACCGGAAACTCACGACGGAATAACTTTAATTTGAATAAATAAATCCCAAAAATACAATTTTGTCATTTCTCAATCTAAATCTTTTCAAGCAACTAAAAACATAATAATTACCGTTTAAAAGGTCAAAAGAGTAGAAAAATAATGGCTGAGAAAAGCATTACAATTATCAAAATTGAAAACAAAAATACAACTTGGGGCGGTAAATCGGCAGTTGGATAAATTAATTCAATTAACTCAATAATTATTTTTTTAAACATTTTATAAACCTACTTTTTAATTTCTTTTTCATCTTGTTCTAACAAATTTCGCTTAAATTTTGCAATAAATATTCGTTGTGCATAAATAAAATCTTTTGGTAGCTGTTTTGCTTCACTACCATATTTCTTTTTATCTTTAAAAAACCGATAAATATTAACTGCAATATAATATGCTAGTAATAATGTTAAAATCGTAAAAAACACTAGTCCAAATATACTCACCTTTCTTTTCTCCTTAATTTTCTAATTAATTTATTTTTTTAAATAATTATGTTCAACAAAATCAACACAAAGTCAATTATCACCAACTAAATCAGTTCTAACAGATTCAACTGCAGATTTAGACGCTCAAATTTTTTGTTCTAATCCGGTTTTTTTTATTAATAAAATATATAAACTCTTGACAATAATCTTTACCAGGCTCATCTACATTAACTCACATTTTCATTTTTTAAACTCCAAAATTAATTTTTTTACTACATTAAATCAAAAAATGCAATAACTTAGTTAAATAACTCAAACTAACATTGATAATTAACGGGCGGAGCATACGCTTTCCGCACCGTTTAAACACCTTAAAAACCAACCTAAATTTTTTTAAACTATTTTTTTTTACCTCTATTCTTAAAATGCCTTAAAACACCTTTAAAATGAATTTTTAAAATAATTAAAACTTACATCCTTTTTAGCAATCTCTTTCTCCGCAACAAAAAAATGTAGAAACCATATACATATGACAAGATTTTGTTTTCTACAAACTTTTAGGGGGTGTTTTCTTTTGGCAGTAATATTTTGTATTGAATGCGACAACGAAAGTTATGTTGTTGGTAATAAAAATACAGTTGGAATCTGTAATTCTTGCGATGAAAAGGGTTTTTAAATTTTGAAAGGAACGATAGATTATAAAATATGTCGCTGGTGTTTACATCTATTTAGTGATAAACGATATTTGCATGTTGCTTGTGAGAAAAAATTTATTAATCATATTAAAAAAATTTTAAAAAATAAAAGTAAAAGGAATTTAAAAAATAATGTTTAAAGTTAAATTAGTTAGTATAAAAAGAAAAATATTTAAAAATAAAGATGGCTCTATGATGTCAGGTTATTCTGCCGAATTTTTGCGTTATGAAAATGACTTATTTGAGCCTACCGGCGAACAAAAGGCTTTATGAATTGATGATAACAATCTAGAACAACAAGAAATTTATAAACTGTTAAAAGAAAATGTTAAATCATTTTTTAGTTGCGAATTAACTTTTGAAAAAACCCCCAAAATAGTTAACTTGCAAAAAATTGAATTATCAAAAAATCAAAAAAACTTGTCCAGTTAATTGATAATCACTTTGGTCTGCGAAGCGGTGCGGAAGGCGTATGCCCCGCCCGCTAGCGGGTTAGTCGGCGAAGCCGACTATTACTTGATTAAATAACACAACTGGCGAAAATCTAAAACGGGAGCATAAAATATGAATTTACAACCTCAAAATCCGACTGATTTTTATATGAAAACCATTTATTACGGGCAATATATTCGCAATATTGTTATGCCTTTAGAACGCATCAAAGCAAATACTCGTAATGCTACTGGAGTCAAAAATAAAGGTAATTGTGATACAAAATTGCTTAATAGCAATATTCGTGCAAAATCTAATGTCATTCGGAAGGCATATCATAATTTTTGAGACTGTAAAAAACTTACATTCTTAACGCTTACTTATGCTGATGTTAATGAATTTGATATTAGAAAATGTAAGAGTGATTTAAATAAATTTTTTAAAAAATTAAAATACTGATTTAAAGTTAAAAATAAAAATATTAAGTACTTGTATACCTATGAATATCAGAAACGAAGCGTTATTCATTTTCATATTTTAATCACCGAAAAAATACCTCATAAAATTATTTTACAATTTTGACCTTATGGAATTAATAAAAATATTAGAGTTCGTGAAAACACTAATGAAATGGTTGTAAAATATTGCTCTAAATATATAACTAAAAATGTCCTGAACGAAAAATCATTAAACCAGTATGACTTAAATATCAAGGCTTATCAATTCTCATATAATTGTCAAAATCCCATTACTAGAAAACAAGTATTTACCGACACTTTGAATAATATTGTTAATCGAACTGTAAATTCTGAATTTGTAAAATACTTAAAATCAACAGTTAATAAATTTAAAACCAAAATGTGCGGAGCAATCTATGAATTTAAAAATATTAATTATATAGACTTTGAAAGTGCAAATTATGCTTCATTAGAAAGTTTAAGATTTAGAAATCAACTAAGAAAAATGAAACATTAGGAGTTAAAAAATGAAAGAAAAATTGCAATTTAAAATAAGAATTAAAAATTAAAAAATTAAGGAGAAAAGAAAGATGAGTATATTTGGCCTAGTGTTCTTTACGATTTTAACATTATTACTAGCATACTATATTGCGGTTAATATTTATCGTTTTTTTAAAGATAAAAAGAAATATGGTAGTGAAGCAAAGCAGTTGCCAAAAGATTTTACTTATGCACAACGAATATTTATTGCAAAGTTTAAGCGAAATTTATTAGAACAAGATGAAAAAGAAATTAAAAAGTAGGTTTAGAAAATGTTTAAAAAAATAATTATTGAGTTAATTGAATTAATTTATCCGACTACCGATTTACCACCCCAAGTTGTATTTTTGTTTTCAATTTTGATAATTGTAATGCTCTTCTCAGCAATTATTTTTCTACTCTTTTGACCTTTTAAGCGGTAATTATTATGTTTTTAGTTGCTTGAAAAGATTTAGATTGAGAAATGACAAAATTGTATTTTTGGGATTTATTTATCCAAATTACAACCATTCCGGCGTGGGTTACTGGTAACGAGATTGATTTAATCAAAGAACCACTTTGACTTTTAATAGCAAATATTGCCTTTTGAATGGTGTTAGTATTCATTATCTTATTTATGGTTATTTTATTTTATAAGGTTAAATCATATTTTGTTTAGAAAGGGGGTGATTATATGATTGGAACTTTCTTAACAGGAGTGGTTACGCCAATAGCTGTTACTGGTGAACAAGCGGTTACTAACTTATGAAAAGCATTAATTAAAGCGTTCGGTAATATTTGAACTGATATTATTGGTGGTAATATGCCAAATGTTGTTAATTTCTTTGCTACATATTGAGTTTTCTTGCTTGGTGTGATTATTGGTTTATTTTTAATCGCTTTCAAAATGTTTGAAAAATTAATGCCCGGCAGATAATAATAAAAATAAAGAAAGTGTGATTTAAGTGATGCTATTTTTTAAAAAAATAAATTTAAGATTATATGATTTTGTCGCTTTAAATCGCACTTTATTTATTATTGCGTGATTCTATGGTACAATTTTGCATTATTATAATCCTCAGAGTTGACGAATGTTATTTGATATTACTTATTTATTAATTGCTTTGTATATTTTATATACTAAAATTTCTCATTTCTTTGCTCGCCGTAGTTTTATTAATTTCTTATTAAATTCACCCTTAAATTTAGTCATTGGTGCCTTAGGGACTGGAAAAACCGCTTTAATGGTTTTAGCTTCTTACTTATTAAGTGGTTGAAAGACGATTTCTACTTTTCCGATTACCAATAAACAAATGCTTTCATTAGGACATATGTCTTTATTAGATTATAATTATCCAATTTTAGATGAAAAGCATTTACTGTTATGAGATGAAACCAACTTATTTTTAGAAGGTACTGACTATAAAGAAAATGATAGGGTAACCCAAGGCTTACAAGAATATTTCGCTTCGGCTCGGCAATTTACCCATATCGTATTAGCAAGCGGACAACGAGCTGAACATATATGAGTTAAAGTTCGTGATATTGCGAATTCAATAATTGTTGGCATTAGAAAAAAACCCGTTAGTATCTTTCGTCCTTATTTACAAGTTATTTATGGCACTTTTAAATCGGTAAGCGAATACGAACAATGACGATTAACGCTAATTAATGCAAAAAATGATAAAAAAGGTCGCAAAATCAAGTATCGTAGCATTCCCGAATTAGATATTTATTTCTTTAAATTGAAAATTCCGATGTCAATTTTAAACCTTTACGATAATAAATATTTATCATTCTTGCGTGAATTAAGTAATCGTGCTTTGAATGATAATTATCAACATAAATTTTGAAATGATAATGTAATGGATATTGAAGCATTAGAATATTTAAAAATGGAAAAATTCAGTAAGATACTTACTAAGTTAAAAAATAATCTAAATAAGAAAAACAAGTAAAGGAGTTTAAAAAATGGAAAACTTAGAAAAAATGGCTAGTTTAATTGGCGATATGTTTTATAAAGTTTTTGATTTAATTTGAACTTTAACCATTCCTGGAACAGACATTCGTATTATTATTTTTCCGCTAATTATGCTTGTGATAAATCTTGTAATTGGTGGCATTTTAGGGATTCATATTGAACGACCAAAAGTTGGTTTTCGTAAAAAATACCAAAAATCAGTTGCTAATTGAGGAACTAAGAAACAATCATCTAGTGGTCCAATTAAGAAATTTAGTGGTAATAGTCCTAAAAACAGACCGTGAGTTAACCAACACGGACGGCGAATAAAAAGGTAGGTTTTAGAAAATGTTTAAATTGATAATATTATTTATTCTTGTTGCTGTTTTTTCTATTTTTGCTTTAAACGACTTTTTAGGTTTATGAGCTTATGTTCGTGAGGGTTTAGAATATTTTAATAAAGTTCTATCAAGTAATATTAAAATTTTAGATTTGTTTAAACCAATGATAAGGTTATTTTCTCAACATCCAATTTTCCAAATCTTAGGGACTATTTGCATTTTATCAACAGTATACCTTATTTTAAGAAGTTAAACGCAAAAGAAAGGATAAATAGATATGTATAAATTTATGTCGTGATTAGTTATCGCTTTTATTGGTTTAGTCCCGCTGGGTGCCTTCTTTGATACAAAACAACCATCAAAATCTAATATAGAACAATCTTTTATGAAGCGAGAAAAACGAGCTACTAATTCTAGTAATGGTGAAATTTATGAATTTTCTTTATCTAAAGCAACTATTAATTGACAAGATAGTAGTTCTAAAAGATATCTTGTCGGATTTTCAAATTTTAATAAGGACGAATTAGTAAACTTGCCAGAGAATATGATTTATAGTATTACTTGATATCCATCTTTTAGGTTTACGCAAAAAACTATTAGTGATTTGTTAATTAATGTTTATGATTTAACAAAACCGGGTAAGGTTGACGCAATTAGTATTAAAGGTAAAATTCATAGCTATAATACCGGGACAAGCGAGACCGGCATTGGAGCTGATTGACAATATGATTGATTAGAATTAATGTTTACTTCTTCCCCTTTGCCAGAAAAAGATAACGAGCAACCATTACCTAATCAATTAAAAATTTTTTTCGATGTTTTTTATAAACAACAATAAAATGAGCTTCACCATTGTCATTATTAACATATAAAATTCAAGGCGTTTTTAACGATAACTTTTGAAGTTGCTCAAAATTACAATGATATGGTGTTAATAATACTCCCTGTGAATAGGCTACCGCTTTCAATGTTTTAATACTTCAATATTCTCATTGAAATGATGCTTCTTGTTTTAAAGTTTCTAATGAAATTCGTTGCTTGTGATAATACTTAATTAACATTGCTAAACAAGCAACAGCACAATCATTTTTTTGCTCTTGTCATATTAATGGATACAACATTTAATCCCCATTACTACTTTTACTTATCTAATATTTTTTTCCTTGTAAAACATAAAAAAATCTCGTTAATAATTAACGAGAAAATTTACGATTTTGTGCTTGTTTAAATAAACGTTTTTCTCTGGGAGAAAGGAAGTGTTTACGCTTTTCTAATTCTCTTTTAATTGGAGAAGCAGCTTTTTTAAATCTGCGTAAAGCTTGATCAATATCTTCTCCATCCTTTTTTACAACAACTGTGGCCATTTAATTTTCAACTCCATTTTCCTATATTTTTTTACATATGAATATTTTATAGCTAGACCCTATAATTATAATTTTTTTTGCTATAAAATGCAAATGATTTAATAAATATGATATAAAATTGCAAATAATGAAACAAAATTCACAAAAAATTAAAACCATTTTTATAACTAAAATTAATTAGCAACTAAACCATCAATAACGCTGCTTTACTAATCCCCAGTCGGTCTGCTCCACCTTTAATAAGTTTTATTGCCTGTGCTTTAGTTTTAATTTTCCCTGACGCTTTAATATACATTGCATCTTTAACAATACTACGAATTAATTTAATATCTTTAACTTTAGCACCACTTTTAGCAAATCCTGTTGAAGTTTTAATAAAATCTGCTTGTGCTTGCAAAGCTAATTTACAAACTTGAATTTTTTCTTCTTTCGTTAATAATGCAGTTTCAATAATAACTTTTAAAATTTGTTTTGGACATACAGCCCGAACATGTTTAATATCATTTAATACTACCGTATATGCCCCTTCTTTTAAAGCTCCGACATTAATAACCATATCAATCTCATCGGCACCATCACGAACAGCTTGTTCAGTTTCCAACACTTTAATATTTGTAGGCACCGAACCCAATGGAAAACCAACAACAGTACAAACATTAACCTTTGTCTTTTTTAACAAATTTTTAGCATGACTAACATAAATAGGATTAACACATACACTAGCAAATTTGTGCTTTTCAGCATCCACACAAATTTTTTGAATGTCATGACTCGTAGCATGTGAACTTAATAAAGTATAATCAATAAATTCATTCAGTTTCATAAAACAAGCAGATCTCCTTACTAATTATTTATTTTTAATTATTAATTCATCATTTAGGGTAGAAATTTCACTTTTTGATAATGCCTCTCATTTTAACCTTTGAATAAAAAACTTAATATCAAAGATAATTGTTACTAAACCAAATATTCCAGAAATTCCAATTGATAAACCAAACGCTAAAATAGCATTTTGGTGATTTTTAGCAATTAAAATTAATAAATTGGCTAAAATTGACATCACTGCCATCAATACGATTAATATTAAGTATTTATATGCTTTAAATTGATATTTAATATCAAAATTCTTAATTGATACATAAGTTAATCAAACATAAACCATTATTAAACATAAAGTTATTAATGGAATTAAATAACTAGCAATTTCAAAACCACCACTTAAAGGTAAATTTGATTTTTGAACACTAATAAATACCATTGTTAAAAACAATCAATTAATTGCAAATAATAAATTTAAAATTGCACCCATTCGCTTTGAACTTAAAGACATTCTTATTGCTCCTTTAACTTTTCATGTTCATAACCGATATTAGCAAGAAATGCTAAAACAGCTGTTTCTGATCTTAAAACTCTTTTTCCTAAATTAATTGCATGAAAACCTTCAAAATTAAAAAATTCTAATTCTTTATCACTAAAACCACCCTCAGGTCCACAAATAAAAGTAATACTTGTTGACTTGGATAATGGTAACATTAGTGCCGACAATGAACGGGTTGCTAATGATAATTCATTAGCAATTAAATTTAACTCGCTCTTATAAGGAATAATAGCAGTAAAATCAGTAATAATATCAACAATTTTTGGAATTTGATTACGATTCGACTGTTGTGCTGCTTCTTTAGCAATCTTTTGTCAACGCATCATCTTTTTTTTCTTATCATCATTTCGTTTAATCTTAGTAACACTTCGTTCTAAAGCAATACCAATAATTTGTGTCACACCTAATTCAGTCGCTTTTTGAACAATTCAATCATTACGATCTTGTTTAAGCAATGGCATTAATAATGTTACAACTATTTCTAATTCGGTATTTTCCAATAAATTTTTTTGAATTTCAACTTTTAATTGTGGTTTCTTTTCAATTATCTTCGTTTGATATTTTTTGCCATTATATACAGCAATTAACAAGTCATTAATTTGAAATCTTAAAACATTAACTAAATGATGAGTATCAATATCATTAAAAATTAAATTGCCGAATTCATCTTGAAAATGAGCAAAATAACATTGCATTATATCACCTACTCCAATATTAATTATATCATTTTTAAATCATTACCCAAACCGTCCTGCAATATAATCTTCAGTTTCCTTTTGTTGTGGTGATAAAAATAATTTTCTTGTTCTTGCCACTTCAACAATTTTACCCATTAAAAAAAATGCTGTTTGATCAGAAATTCTTGCTGCTTGTTGCATTGAATGGGTCACAATAATAATTGTAAAATCTTTTTTTAATTGCAATATTAACTCCTCAATTTTACCAGTAGCAATCGGATCTAATGCTGAAGTTGGTTCATCCATTAATAGCACTTCTGGTTTAATAGCAATTGCTCGAGCAATACATAATCTTTGTTGTTGACCACCACTTAAACTTAAAGCTGGACTTTTTAAATCATTTTTAACTTCATCTCATAATGCCGCTTTTTTTAATGAATCTTCAATTATTTCATCCAATTTTTTTCGATTTCTAATTCCTAAACTTCTTGGTCCATAAGCAACATTATCATAAATTGATTTTGGAAAAGGATTAGGTTTTTGAAAAACCATACCAATCGTAGTTCTTAAAGCAATAATATCTTGTTTATTATCATAAATATTTTTTTGTTGATAAATAATTTCTCCCGTAATTTTAGTTCCTTCAATTAAATCATTCATCCGATTAATTGAGCGCAATAATGTTGATTTACCACAACCCGAAGGACCAATAAGAGCCATAATCTTATTTCTTTTAATATTCAAATTAATATTAAATAGTGCTTGTTTCTTACCAAAATTATAATAAAAATTAAAATCAGAAATAGCAATACTATATTTCTTATCAACAATTTTAACTTTAACCTTATCGCGAGAATGTTTTTGCTTTTTAGATTTATTAGGAAAGGATGTCTTTATTTTTTGTATTCAATTGATGTTCTTTTTCTTTTTAGCCATAACATTACTCCTTTTAAATTATTATATGAATATCCAAAATTCTTCTTTTCCCTTGTAATATATTTAACTAATAAATTTAAGACAATAATCAATAAAATTGTAATCGCAGCAATCTCATAAGCAATAATTTTTGCCAATTGATAAGCACTAATTTTAATTAAATGAGCAGGACCTGCAACGATATCAGGTTCATTTATTAATTGATAAATTTTAACAGTTAAAGTAGTACCTGGATCTAATAAACTTTGTGGCATAAAAGGTGATGATGACAAAGTTAATAACGCGGGCATACTTTCACTAATAACTTTACTAATAGCAAAGACAATTCCCGTAACAATTCCCTTTTTACAATTCGGTAAAATAATTTTAAAAATTGTCCCAATTTTTGTAACTCCTAATGCTAATGAAGAATCACGATATTCTTGAGCAACACCATTTAAAGCATCTTCAGTAGTTTTAATAATAATTGGTAATGTTAAGACCCCAAACATCAATCCAGCACTAATAAAGTTATGACCAATTCCTAAAATATTAACAAACACAATATAACCAAACATTCCAAAAACTACTGAAGGCGTTGCAACTAAAGCATCAACTGAAAAACGAATTAAATTAGCAATCTTACTAGTTTTATTAGCATACTCATTTAAATGTATTCCTCCTAAAATTCCTAACGGAATAGAAACTACTAACGAACAAACAATTAATAATAATGTTGAAACAAATAATGGTGTTAAATCATATGAACCTTGTAAAACTTCACGATACGGCGTTAAAAAAAGTGTTGATTGAATCCCTTTAATAATAACATCACCAATAATTCAAATAACCATTGATAATGTTATTATTGTTGATAAAAACATTAATAATATCCAAATAACATCTTTTAATTTGTTAAACTGACGATGAAATTTCAAAATTTTACTTTCATCATAGTAACTTAATAACCGTTGGTTAGAAATTTGATGATCTTCTAATACCGTCATATTTCTTCGCAAAACTTTTGTAATAAAATAAATTTTAAGCTTTTTTGTATAACTAACGCCTTGAATTTGATTGTTGGCTACTTTATATGTAGCTAAAATAACAATATTTAAAATTGATACAAAAATGATTAAAACTAATCCTAAAGCAAATAAAGCTGATGTATGAATTGTTGAAGCACTTTCAGCTAACTCAATACCAATTACCGCAGCTAAAGATGTTATTCCTGAAAAAATAAATCCTAAAAATCCATTTTGAAATGTCGGTATTTGATATACTAATCCTGAAACCATAATCATCGCTGTAACTTCACCAATAACCCGACATATCCCAAAGGTAATAGCGCCAATTATCTTGGTTCGGACCGCTTTTTTTACAACTTTAAAAGCAGAACTAGTCCGTGATACTCCCATCGCTAACGAAGCAAACCGATAAGAACTAGGGACACTATTTAAAGCATTACAAATTAAAGCAATAATGGTAGGTAAAGCCATTAATGCTAAAATTGTCGCTGCTGTTAACATATTAGCTGGTGATGATGCGCCAATTTGTTTATAAAAACTGCCAATAACTTCTAAACCAAAAATTCCAAAAATAACCGGTGGTACACCAGCTAATAATTCAACTAGAAAAATCACAATGCGCTTAATTTTCTTTCCTAAAAATTCACTAATTAAAACTGAAGTAAAAATTGCTAACGGAATCGCAATTAACATTGCTAAAAAAACTACTAACAAAGTAGAAATAACAAAACTCATTGCACCAAATTGTAAAGTATCCGCTAATCAAGCTTTACTAAAAATAAAATTTCAAAAGCCATATTTTCTAAATACTGGTATTGATTGATAACTAATAAATACAATAATAAAAAATGATATAATAATAGCCGCCAAAGCCGCACAAAAAATCAGAATTTTATTAAATAAATCAAGATAATATTTATGTTTAAAAATCTTATTATGAAACTGAACCATAATTTCTCCATCACTTAATTAGTTTGCTTAATCAACCATTCAGGTTCTTCACTTTTTCATTCAAAATCAAATATTAAACCTGTTTTTTCAAATGCTAATTTACCACTATGATCATCATTCATAAAATAAATAAACTGACGAATCAACTCTCTTTGTTTACTTTCATATCAAAATAAACATGCAAATAAACGATACAAAATATATGATTTATTAGTTAACGATTCAATACTAGCTTTAACACCATTAATCGTAAAAGGGACTAAATTATTAGCAAGAACCGAATCAACATTTGAAAATGAAACATAACCAATAGCATTATTAGTATCTCTTACTTGATTAATCATTACTGATGTTGAATTAGCAATTCTTAAACCACTAGAAAAATCACTACTACCCATTTCTAAAAATCCTCGCCAAACATCTCTGGTTCCACTTCCTGATTCACGATTAACACCAATAATCGTTTCTTTATTAGCACACCCATTTCCTAACAAATCTGTTCAAGTTTTACTTTTACCAGTATATATATCTCGTAAAACACTTACTTTATCCTGAGAAATATTTGTAACATTGCAATTAGTAGGAGCTTTAGCAATAATTACCATCCCATCAATTGCAAAATTAAAAACACGATAATTACTATTATCAATATACTCTGACTTAACATCTCTTGAAGTAAACCCCATCACTAGTGTTTGATTTTTAACACCATTTTCACCAGCTGATGAACCCGTACCATTATATGCCACCTTACGATTATATTTATGATTAAAACCTTGAAATTTCGGAGCATTTAACTGGTCACCATATAATAAGATATGCATTAAAGTCATCACTGAACTAGAACCACCAAATAAAATAATTTCACTTTTCTGACAAGCAACAAGATTAATAATAGTAATGAATGAAAGCAAATTTGCTCCTAATCAAGAAAACATTTTTTTCATCACAATGATTAAATACCCCATTCATAACCTTAATTATCATAATAAATAACAAGGTAATAATAACAAAAAAAAGCATAATTACAATAATTCTTAAAAAATTACCGTTTAAAAGTTAGAAGAATCTTTTTTAATTTTATTTAAAATATCTTCAATTTTTCTACTTTCACTTAATGATTGATCATAAACAAAAATTAATTGCGGAACTTTATAAATCGTTAACTGTTGACCTAATTTTTTTCGGATTAATCACAAATTTTGTTTTATCGCTAATTCAATAATCTGCTTTTGTTCTTGGAAAACCAAAGAATCATAATATACTTTAGCAATTGTGCGATCATTATTTAATTTTACTCCCGTAATTATTAATTTTTGCAAAACTTCATTCTCATCTTTAACTTCTTTTTGCAAAATATTTGTTAGCAAACGTTGAATTGTAGTTTGTAATCGTTGAAACTTAACATTTACCATTACTTAATTTCCTTCAATAAATAAGATTCAATAACATCATTTTCTTTTATATCATTAAAGTTTTTAATAGTTAACCCACATTCAGTTCCTTGTCGTGATTCTTTAATATCTTCTTTTTGATGTTTTAAAGATGATAAATCACCATCATAAATAACAATACCATCTCGTAAAACCTTTACTTTACTTTGACGACTAATAACACCTTCAATAACCATACATCCCGCAATGACACCAACCTTAGAATAATGAAATAATTGGCGCACAGCAGCTTGTCCTAAAACAATCTCTTCAAACTTTGGATCTAATAAACCTCTGGCTGCTTGTTGCAATTCTTCAATTACTTTATAAATAACATTATGAAGATGAATCTCAATGCCTTCATCTAATGCCAATTTTCGCACAACAGAATTAGGTCGCACATTAAAACCATAAACTAAAGCTTTTGAAGCAACAGCTAAGGTAATATCTGATTCACTAATTGTTCCAACTGAAGAACGAATAATTCTAATACTAATATCATCAATTTTAATTTTACTTAATGACTGTTTTAAAGCTTCTAAACTTCCCTGAGTATCAGTTTTTAAAATAATATCAATATGTTTCAAATTACCAGCTGCAATTTCATCAGATAAATTTTCTAAATTTAAAGTTTTAGTTTTTCTTCGCTCATTAATTTCATCTTGTGTTTTTCTTGATAACGCTACTTCACGAGCTAACTTATCATCACCAAACACCATAAATGGTTCACCCGCCTTAGGAACAAAATCTAAACCATGAATTTCAATTGGCGTTGAAGGTTTTGCTTCCTTAATAGCAACATTACGATCATTTTTCATATCACGAACCCGACCAAAAGAAACTCCTGCTACCAAAGCATCTTTAATTTTTAAAGTGCCATTTTGAACTAACAATGTACAAACGGGACCAACATTACGATCTAAATGCGCCTCAATAACTGTCCCACTAGCAAAACAATTTGGATTAGCTTGTAAACCTTGCATTTCCGCTAATAATAAAATTACATCTAATAATTCATCAATTCCTGCACCAGTTAAAGCACTACCTTTAACAAAAATTGTATCACCACTTCACTCTTCCGAAATTAAATCTAAAGTTGCTAAATCTTTCATAATTAATTCCACATTAGCAGACGGCAAATCCATCTTATTAACAAACACAATAATTGGCACATTAGCAGCTTTAGCATGATCAATTGCTTCTTTAGTTTGTGGCATAACACCATCATTACTAGCAACAACTAATACAACAATATCAGTAACTTTAGCGCCCCGAGCACGCATTTGCGTAAATGCTTCATGTCCAGGCGTATCCAAAAAAGTAATAATTTTACTATCCTTTGTTTTAATTTGATAAGCACCAATATGTTGCGTTATACCACCAAATTCTTTCTCAGTAATTTTAGATTTTCTAATATTATCTAACAAAGTTGTTTTACCATGATCAACATGACCCATAATGGTCACAACTGGTGGCCGTTCTTTTAAATCATTAATATCATCAATAATATCTAAATTTTCTAACAAATTTTGATGCGTAATAACAGTTTCCTTTTTAAAATCTAAACTAAATTCTAAACATAACTCACCAATTAATTCTTCATTCAAAAAATGATTTTGCGTTAACATTTGTCCTTTATTAAAAAAGTATTTAATAATTTTCACAACAGGAATATTTGTTTTTTTAGAAAACTCAATAATTGATAATGGTTCACTAAAAATAAAAATCCCATTATCAAGATGTGAATCACTTCCTGTTTTTAATTGATTTTTAATAACTGTTGTTTGCTTTTTTCTTTGATTACTTTTTTTCATACAATCACCACCCCTAATTAATTACTATGCTCCTGTTCTTTTACAACTTTGAGTAATAATAAATAAATATTATCAACAATTTGTGTTTTAAAAATCTTTTCTAATAATTGTTTTTTTTGCATTTTTTCAATAATAGCAACTTCTCGCTTAACATAAGCACCTTTACCAGCAAGACAATAATTTAAATCAACCAAAACTTGTTCTTGTTTTGTTTTAACAACTCTTATTAACTCACTTCGTAAAACAACAACTTTTGTAACGATGCATTGCCGATATACTAATTTTTGTTTTGCCACCAATAATTTTTTCCTTTATTTAATCTTTATCTAATTCATCACTATCTAATTCAGTATTAGTATTATCAACATTATCTATTTCTTCAATACTTGTTTCTAACCCTACAAGCAAATTATCTTTCTTGATTTTAAATTGATGTTTATTTTGTAATTCTTGCATTTGCTGTTCCGATAAATTACCATTTCATTTAAAAATAATATTTTGATTTAAAGCATCACTTAAAGAAATAATATTAATTTTTCATTTTGTTAATTTTGCTGTTAATTTTGCTGTTATTCCTTTTTTACCAATAGCTAATGAATAATGCTCATCAGCAACGATAATATTAGCTTCATTAGTTTGTTCATCTAAACTAATAGAAATCGCTTTAGCTGGCGATAACGCATTAATAATAAATGTTTTTATTTCCGCATCTCACTTAATAAGATCAATTTTTTCATCATTCAATTCTTCCATAATACTTTGAATTCTTTTTCCTTTATTACCAACACAAGCACCAATCGGATCAATAGTTGGGTCATTACAAAATACTGCAACTTTTGATCTTTGTCCTGCAATTCTTGCAATGACTTTAATTTCAATTATTCCTTCATAAATTTCTGGAACTTCAATTTCTAATAATCTTTTTAAAAATCCTGGATGAGTTCTTGAAGCTAAAATTTGTCCAAAATTTTTCGTTTTATTAACATCCTCAACATAAAACTTTACTTTATCACCTAAATAAAATTTCTCTGTGGGAATAATATTTTTTTTAGGTAAAATTGCAAAAGTACGATCAACAATTTTTAATAAATAGTAGTTTTCTTCAATATTATCAATTGTGCCAATTAAAATATCATCTTTCTTAGAAATATATTTTTCATAGACAACTTCTTTTTCTGCTTCTCTTAAATGTTGTTTTAAAATTTGTGCTACTTGTAACGCTGCTAAACGAGAAAATTCATCAGTATCAACAGGCTCATAATATATATTATCAATTGTTAAATTTTTCTCTAAATTTTTAACATCATCTAATAAAATTTCAGCAAACTCATCTTCAATCTTACTAACAATTTTTAATAAACGATAAACTTTAATTTGACCAGTTTGTTCATCAAAGTCTACTTTTATTAAGGCTTGTGGGTCCAAATATTTTTCATAAGCTTTTATTATTCCTTCTTTAATAGCCTCAATAATTAAACTGCGATCAATTTTCTTTTCTTCCACCAAAAGATCAATTGCTTTTAAAATTTCTATTCCATCAATCATCTTATTTTACTCCTTCTAACACTATTATTGTCAACATTTTAATTATGACTTTTAAATTAGATGAAGGTGAGGAAACCCTCACCTTCATCTGCCCTAATTACTTGTTAATTATATAGTGTTTTGACTACTATTACAAGAACTAAATTCCAAATTGCTAATTCAGAAATGCTCATTAGCATTACTTCTAATGGCATCAGAACTAATAATCCATTGTGATTTTTTAAATAACTCATTTATTGTAAGAATTCAACTTTTTGGCAAAACTGATAAAAATATATTCAAATTTGACAATGAGATTTTATTAATGATTTTTAATATTTGACAATGAATCTAAAATATTTAACAATATTTTTAAAAATTTATTACCATTTACTTTGACTTAAATCATAAATAATATCTCCTAATTGTTCATGAACCCAACTTGTTGGATGAATAAAATCAAAGAAAAAATAATCATTAATATTATAAAAATCACAATCTTCATTAAACTCAGGTTTAACATTCAAACCAAATAAAATACAACTGTAATTAACATCAGTAGAACCCTTATTAGTAATTCCACCTTTTTTTTGAAATTCATCTAAATTTTTATTAAAAACAACATTCAAATCAAATAATTTAATAATTTGTGGATATTTTGTTTGTAATTGCTTCATTCCTTCTAATCATACACTGTTAAAATATTCCGAAAGATTTTTTGCTTTATCCATATTATATGAATTTAAAAACGAAGGAGTCTTGCTAATATCAGGAGCATTAGCAACAATAATTTTACGAGCATTATTATTAATTAGATTAATAATAGTAGCTTTTTGAATATTGATAGCATTATTGATAGTAGCTTTACTTTCATTAATATCAGAAATGTTAACTGCATTTATTAATTCATTACCACCAATATTAATAATAACTAAATCATTTTCAGTTAATTGATGATGTTTAAGCAAAGTCTTTGCTTGTTTAGGCAACGAAAAATTATTGCAGAAAATACTTTTAAGTTTTCAAAAAGGTAACTTTGTTATTTGTGCACCAGCAACAGCGTAATTATTACCAATCTTTTCATAAATTTGTTTTAAAAACTTAAATCTTCAAGCAGGAACTAATTTGATTCCTAATTTATTAGCTAAAATTTGTGAATATGTCGGACCATTACTACAAAAATCTTTGTAAAGTGGAGCTTCAAATTCTTGTGATTTAAAAATATTAAAAATATTAAATTCTCTAGCAACACCAATAAACGCTCCACTATCAGATAAACTATCACCTAAAAAATATAAATTATTATATCTGATATCTGAATTTGATTTAGTTGCTATCATTTGATTATTAATTTATTAGCTAAAATTTGTGAATATGTCGGACCATTACTACAAAAATCTTTGTAAAGTGGAGCTTCAAATTCTTGTGATTTAAAAATATTAAAAATATTAAATTCTCTAGCAACACCAATAAACGCTCCACTATCAGATAAACTATCACCTAAAAAATATAAATTATTATATCTGATATCTGAATTTGATTTAGTTGCTATCATTTGATTATTAATTTCGTTTTCTCGCAATAATTTAATTTTTCTTTCATCTGCTTCTGACAAGACAATTGAAAGGGGTGAAACTTTTTTTTCATTGAAAATATGAATATTAGCTCCATTTGTTAATAATAACTGTATCATTAATGTGCGCGCCAATAGAAGTAGCAATATGAAGTGGCGTAGTGCCTACTTGATTACAAGCATTAATATTAATGCCACTCTGGATTAATTCCTTTGCTAAACTTAAATTATTAATTTTTACTGCTAAATGAAGTAAAGTATCACCATTCTCATTAGTAATATTAACATTACCACATAAAGCTAATAAAACAAGAACATAACTCGGTGATATTCTTGGATAATCAGTTATTAAATTAAATATTTTTAATTTAATAATATCTTGTTGTGCTTTAGATTCTGTTTGATTGATAATGTCACTAATATTAATAACTTCGCCTAAGTCAGAACTTAAAAAAATAATTTCTTCATTATTATTATCATCAATAACATATTCCAAAAGACATTTTTGTTGAAATTTTAAAAATTCATCTCTTACTTTTAAATCATTAGATGCTAAAATATTTTTTTTAGTCGCTTTTTTATTTAATAGTTCTTTCAGTTCTTGTAATTTCATACCATTATATATTTTGATTTCATCATATAAAAATTCTGGTATTTTTACTACTAAGTTATTTTTTCTTACTAAAAAGATGCCATCAATCATTACTTAATTCTCCCTTATAAATTATTAAATTATCAGAATTTAATTTATCAAATTAAAAACATTTTACTATTAAGTTATATGTATCCTGATAATAATTTTCTGCTTTTTCTTTCTTATTACTCCTGTTTTTCTTCAAAATAATTGCTAGTTAAACTATTTAACATCTTAATCACACTATTTAATCTGATATTAGATATTTTTCTCTTCTAACAAAAAATGTAAAATTAGTTCAGCATCAAAAATTATCATTAACACTTTTTCATTGGCAATAAAATTTTTTACTTTCAAAATATCCTAATTTTAATAATTATTTAATAATTTTAATTTTCAACGGAAATTGCTCACTTTCACCAGCCACAAAAACTTTAAAATGAATTGCAATTTCATCTAATGTTAAATCATAGTAATCAGCAACCTTATTATTTAATAAATTTTGTTCACAAATTTTTAAGTTAAATGACAATGGTAAACGAAATCAATTAATAATTTCTTTTTCAACAACAGCATAGATAAAAGAAAATGGCGTATGGTTAGTAATTTTAAAATCATAATCTTTATTAAATAACTCCCTAATATTTTTAATTATTTTTTTATTTATATTAGGTCCAATATTTCTGATTTTAAATGTAAATTCACCTTGAACATCATTATTAATACAAATATTAAAATCAAAATTTATATCATTATTATTATAGTCTTGAATAAAACGATAAATTTTTGAATGAAAATTAGTAATATCTAATTCAAATGATAAATCATCAGTTTCATTTTCACAAAAACTGCTATTTAAAAAATCACTTGTAATTTTAGAATTTTTTAATGTTAAAAAATATGATACTTGATTATTAAACTGTTTGGAAATTAATTTATGAAGCAAATTATATACATCTTGAATTGTATGCCCCACTGTTAGATTATGGTCATAATACTCAAATTCATTACTAAAAAATTTAGTAATCTTTAATAAAGATAAATGATTTTCACTTTTAATAACATTCTTAGCTTTAAATCTAAAAGTATTACTTTCATCATTAATTTTAATCTCAAAATCAAAATAATCACCTGTTGGTACTTCATTTGAATTTTCAACAATATAATTAAATTTTTGTTTTAATTCAAATTCTGAAAGTTTTAATTTAAAATCATTATTACCAATAATTTTTTGGATTCATTTATTTACTAAATGATAAACTTCATCTCTTTTCTGACCGATAGTTAACATATGCTTATCAAAATCAAATTCCTTTTCAAAAAATTCCTTAACTTTAAAAATATAACCTTCATCTTGATTTTTTGGCACATTTTTAATTTTAAATAATGTATTAATTGTGACATTTTCTTTAAAAATACCAGTAAGTCAACAAGAGTCACCATTAGGGTCGCGTTTAGTTTTCTTAGGTATTTTTTAAAAAAGAAAAAATAGTCATTTACTATAAATTATTTCAATATGCAAATTAAGTATATATTTCTTATGTATGATTTTTGTTGTAAAAAATTATTTTAATGTTGTTTTTATAAGCATTTTACTTAGTTTTTATAACCTTTTATTAAGAATATGTTTGTTAATATTAAATATTTTGTTTTATTAATTATTTTTCAAGTAAAAAGGTAATAAATTTTTAGTTGCTTTTCTTTCAAAATTATTCAAATCTTTACCCACCTAACAAAACTTTATGCGCCCTAATTTTATCAAAACAATTTATGTATAATTTTTAATATGATAATTTAATTTTTGAACTTGTGCCTTACTATTTGTAACTGTATAAACTAATGTTCCATCTTTTCCTGTTCAAGAAAAATCACAACCAACAGTTTTTAAATTAGCCATTACTTCTGCTGTTGGATAAATATGACTTTTATTACCAACATATTCTAATCCATAAGTATCAGGATTAACACCCGAAGCAAAGCAAGTTTTAGGTTTAATCTTATTTAAAAATGACAATGAACTTGATGTTTTACTACCATGATGGGCTACTTGTAAAAAATTAACTTCTGAAAGCAAATTCTTTTTTAATAACTCTTGTTCTACTTTCTTTTCGGTATCGCCTGTTAATAAAAACCGCTGATTTTGATAAACAAAAGATAATACTAAGCTTTGATTATTTTCATCTTTACTTGAATTGCTATTAATAAAGTCCTGAATTTTATAAGTTAAATTATCAAATGATAAACCTAAGATATTATAACTTGGCTTAACATCTTGCACAATAATTTTTAAATCTGCTCATTGTTTTGGTCATTTTTTGCTGGCTTTGCCTTGATAGCGTTCAAAAAATGAACGACTACCATAAATATTTTTAACATTAACCGTATTAACAATCGTTTCTAAATTACTTGTATGGTCAGTATGATCGTGAGAAATAAAAATTGCATCTAATTGATTAATTTCTAGGTTTTTTAAATAATTAGCAACAAAATTATTTTTTGCATATTTATTTTTTCATCAATCTTGCGGATTACCGCCAATACCCGTATCAAACATTATTGCCCGATTTTTATATTGCGAATTCGTAATAATCGTTGATAAACCATTACCAACTGCTAACATATGATATTGTAATTGTGGATTATTAAGTAAAAAATCACTAATTTTACTACAAGATACTACTAAAAAAATATTACTAACTACTAAACTAACTTTAAATAAATTACTTCTCGTCATAACTATCATTCCTTATTTTGGCAACATTTTTTCTAATTCATCAAATTCTTGTAATTTTAATTATAAAAATTTTTTAAATAAAATGCCTCCAATCAAAGTTATTGTATATACATTTATTCTATCAAAAACTTTACAGTAATGTAATCTTCTTGTACACAATCAATGTATTTTCCCAAACCAATAAAATTATAAAGTTTTAAATATAAATTTGGTAAATTGTGATTAATTTTATTATCTAAAAATAAAAATTTAGCAATTTTTAAATTTTGTAAATCATTCACTAGTTTACTTTGCATTGTTTTATCCTCAGGAATTGACCACCAATATTCTTTACTTGTAGCATTATATTTCGTTTTCTTACCATATTTACTACCAGCAACATCAGCAAAAATAACTGCTTTTGTTTGATCAAAAGTTAAATGTCCCGCTTGAAAAGCAATAATTCTTAATTCACCTAATTGTTTAATAAAATTTACGCGACGAATTGCACATAAGGCTTGACGAACAGTAAATATTGATTCATAAGCTAACAATGGATACAACAAAAAATTATGTTCATTAACTAATAAGGTTTCATTTTCTAATTTATATTTTAATATCATTACTAGTTCATTAACAACTAATTTATTATGATTAATAAATTCTGCTACTAAATCATCAATTGCTAAATAATTAGGAAACACTTTTAAAAAGGCTTTCATACTAGTTACTTCATATAAAAGCGAACAAATTAATAAATTATCATATTCATAATTAATTGCTTCATTATTAATGTTTTTTAACAATCGCTGATAAAAATAATTTATTAAATGATAATCATTAAGAAATAAAAATTGCTTTAAAAGATTTTTATTACGATTAGAATTATTAATACCATTTGCATAAACTTTAATATCTTGACCAATTTTTAAATAAAAATCATTTAAAAAATTATAAAATTCCCATAAGGTTAATTCATAATCTTGTAAAACTTTAACTAAACCATCAACACCATAAATCCGATAATAATGTTTAATAACTAAATGGATGCGTTTTTTATTTTCATATCATTTTTGTAAGTTTGCCAAAATAACTTTTTGACTGCGTTTCTCTAAAGTAATCGTACACCCATAGGGTAAACCACTATTACCACCTAAAAATGCTTTATTTCTTTCTAAATGAGAATTATAAAGATTTTTAATTCCCACAGTAATATCATATTTTTTATCAACATTAGCAATTAAATCATAAACTTCTAACTTATTTTTACTGTCAGTTTTTCTTAAACCACGACCTAATTGTTGTAAATAAATAGTTTTTGAACTTGTTGGTCGTAACATTATAATTGTATCAATTTGCGGAACATCAATGCCTTCATTAAACATATTAACAACACATAAATAATTAATTTTACCCTTTTTAAAATTATTAATAATTGTTGTTCGCTCTTGAGATACTTCATTAGTTAAATAAGCAGCCTGTAACCCTTCCTTTTGAAGAAAATTAGCAACAATTTTAGCATGCGTTGTTGTGATACAAAATACTAAACAAAATGGTTGAGCATAAATACCAATATAATTATTTATCACACTAAATAATAATTTATTGCGTTCACTAGTATTCAACTTCTTAAACAATTCAACATCATTATTTAAATCAATACCTTCAAGATTACTACTAATATCATCAATACAATAATAGTCAAATGGCGATAATAAGCGTTGATTAATAGCATCTCATAATCGTAATTCATATGCAAATTCATTATCAAAATACGGCGTAATTAACTTATTATCTTCCCTTTCGGGAGTTGCTGTTAAACCAATAACTTGTTTTGATTGAAAATAATTAAAAATCGTTACAAATGATTTAGCAGCAATATGATGGGCTTCATCAAAAATAATAACATCAAACTGATCCGGTAAAAACTTTTTTAAATTACGATAAACTGATTGCACAGTAGCAAATAAATAATTAGTATTATCTAATGTTTGATTTTCATAAAAAACACAACCAAACTTATTATCTTGTAAAACATTACGAAAAGTTAATATTGCTTGATCAATAATTTCTCGTTGATGAGCTAAAAATAATAATCGGGGGCGAAAATTATTATTTTCTTTAATTTGATTTAAATAATCAAAAGCACTAATAATAGTTTTCCCAGTTCCTGTAGCCATAATAATTAAATGCTTAGTTTTATTAATCTTGCGACGATATTGTAAACGATTAACAATTTTTTGCTGAAAATCATACATTGAATATTTTCTTGTTATCGTTCCCTCACTTTGTGCTTTAATATGTAAACGATTATTATCAATTCTTGTTAGTAATATCTCACGCTCATTAGCATTATTAAAATTAACAAGATTATCATTTCAAATTTTTTCATATTCATGAAAGAGATGATAATATAAATTAGGATTACTAAACTCACTAATTTTAATATTTCATTCTCTTCCACGCATCATTCCCTTATAAGTTAAATTAGAAGAGCCGACAATTGCTGTTGAAAAACCTGATTTTCTTTTAAAAATCGCTGCTTTAATATGAATTCTTTCGCTACGCTTTTCAGTATTATCTTCTACCCTAATTAAAATATTATTATAACTATTAACTAAGTTTTCTAATTCATATAAATTAACAAATAAAGCAATATCATCAAAAGTTGTCGTAATAAAATTAATCTTAATATTATGTTGTTGAGCATACAAAAAAGAATTTCTAATTTTATTAATCATTCCCTTAGAAATAAAAGGATAAATAAAATAAACACTATCAGCAGTTTTAATTTCTTTATTAATTTCATTAATTAATTCTTGTTCATTTTCATTAGTAAATAAGTGATTATCAATTAATCGAATGTCTTGATGATAACTAACTTTTTCTTGCAAATCATTACCTATTTGTAATAAAACATTATTAGATAATTGTGATTGTTCACTATAAATACCAATAATTTGATTTAAAAATTTTAACTTATCATCAACTGTTTTATGTTCTTGCAATTTAATACTTAAAATATTATTAAATTGCTTCAATAAATATTTATCAATGTCTTTAATAGCATTTTTTTCATCATTAAGATTTTTAACAATATAATCTTCATTAATTGTTTCACCTAATTTTAATAATAAATCATAATAACCTTTTTCTTTCATTTATAAATCACTCTTTATTTCCTTGTTGTAATAAGATTATATACCACCTTAATTAAAAATTTGTTATTTTATTTGTAAATAAAATAAATAACATTAACAAAACAAAATACGATGTGTTTAATGAAATTTATTAAACACATCGTATAAAAATTTTATTTTAATAATTAATTTTGAGTAATAACTTCAAACATAATAACTACACCCCTTTCTTGACAAAACAAAGTTTACACAAGTTAAATTTCTTTGTATTTTCAAAAGAAATCTGATAACTTTCCGAATTAATAAACATTCGTTTTCCTAATGTTTCTATTCCTTTAGCATTAGCAAAATATCTTAAAATCTCATTTACTTGAATAGAACTAACTAAACTATTTAAAGGACCATAACTTGGTGATTTAAAATTTGAATTTCAAAATTTAAGAGTTGGTTTTTTATCTTGGGGAACAATACAGTTTCAACATTTAGTTACTTCGGGAACTATTAACGGTCCAACAATCCCATACTTATTAACATACCCCGCAATACTATAAGGAATTTTATATTTAGTTGCGATTTCATTTATTAAATAATAAACTAAAAAACTAGAATCAGCAGAAACAATAATAAAATTACTATCATTTATTTTCAAAGCAATTTCTTCATAATTATCTTTAGAAATTTTAAAATCAAGATGCTCAATTTCACAATTATGATTTCGTTTTAGTAACTGTTTTTTAAGCACTTTACCTTTTTTTTGACCAACTTCTTTTTCTGAAAATATATATTGTCTAGTTAAATTTGATAATTCAACAATGTCATCATCTACCAAATATATTTTTTTAATACCCGCAACTGTTAATAAAAGAGCAATGTTAGTACCAATACCACCCGCACCAACTAAGGTTATTGTTTTTGAATTTAAAAAATTAAAATTATTATTACCAATCATTTCAAAATATAAATTATGGCGCGAATAGCGGTCTTGCATATCAATTAATTCATCCGATAAAATAATTTTATTTCGTAATAAAAATGAAATAAAATTATTAATATGACGATGCGATTTTTTATTATTTGCAATTAAAAAATCTTTTAACTCTATTAACTTAAATTGTTTATTTTGAAAATTATTAAAAAATTTTAAAAATTCTTGCTTTCGTCAACTAAATCGTAAATTTTTTAAAAATTTAACATCCGTGCCAATAATTTGAATGCGCTTTTTTTTATAGTTAGTAACTAAATTAATATGATAAGGAATTTTATAATCTAAATTTGCATCAAAAGCGACTTTTTGTCTTGAATTGCTATTTTGCAAAATAAAAAATACTATAAATAAACTAATAGCACCAATAAAAATCACAGTTGCAAAAGCTGAAAAAGGATTATTTAAAATTCTATTAAATAATGTTAAGACCAACATTGCAACCATTGAAACAATACGACTAAAAAACTAATTGTTGAAGTAATCGTTGACCTTTGTTTTGATGAAATCGCATTTTGAATTTTATTATTATAGAATAACATAATAAATGTATTCGCCAATGTTACAATAAAAAATACTATTGCCATCACAATAACATTATTTAAAAAGAAAAATAATCCTCCAATCAAATAGATTAACATAAAAATAGGAAGCAATTTTTCTTTAATGTTTACAAATTTAAAAATATAAGAAAAAAGTGCTGTTGAAAATAATATTAACGAATAAAAAATACTATTATATTGAATATTAAAATTAATTTGTTTTAAAAGAATTTGTCAATATTGCATTATTGCTTGTAAAGGAAACTGTAAAATAATAATAATTAAAATAAATATAAATATTCCTTCTTTGTAATTAAAAACAGCAAATGTTTTTTTAAACTGACTTCTTATCGTTATATTGCTTTCTGATTTAACTTCTTTATCAAAAAACCAAAAAACAAAAAATGCTAAAATTATAAAACTTGTGGCAGAAATTAAATAAATAACACCATCAATTAATTGGTATAAAAATATTCCCGTTGTTGCTCCAATAATCATTGCTAAAAGCATAAAACCATTATTATAACTAATAAATTTCTTTATTAATTGTTCCTTATTATTTTCTTGTGATAATTTATTAACAATAAAAGCATCAATGGAACCAGTATCAAGAGCAGAAGAAATACCATAAATAAAATAACAAATTATTAAAAAAACAATATTAGAAGATAAAAATACCCCAACAAATGCTAAAGCATTAATTAATAATGAAATCACTTTAACATTTTTTTTACAATATAAATCACTAAAAACACCACTAGGAATTTCAAAGGAAACAATACCAATAAAAAATAAAGTTTGAACTAACCCATAATTACTAATAGTAACCCCCTTACTAATAAAATAAGTAAACAAGATTGCATGCGGTAAAGCTCTAAAAAAGTGAAAAAACGCAGTAATCAAATAGTATCGTTTTAACATCTATTAATCATAATCCTTTCATAAATAAAACAATTATTTTTATTTTATTATTTTAAAATTGTAACACCAAGCTAATTAAATCATATTAATTGAATTTATGTACCAATTTTAGAAAATATTAATATTTTATCTAAATTTATTTTGTAATATTATACAAAATTTAAAAATAAAAATTTAATGAGATAAATTTTTCAATTAAAAAAGTGAAGCCAAAGCTTCACTTATAAAAATAAGAATTTTATTTTTTTGTTTTAAATGATGTTAATGTTCATAAGACTGAACCTACTGCTAAAAACGCATAAGGTGCTGCTCCAAAATAAGTTCATATTGATTTATAATCAACATCAATAAGACTACCAATAAGAATAATGATTGATAGGGTTGCTATTAAAGCACCTCAAACTAATGATCAAATTCCCACTTTAACAGAAAAAGGAATCAATATATATACTAACCCTAAAAATAATAATAACGGTCACGAAATTTTTAAACCATACATCACACCAGCATTTTCATCTTTACTAATTGCAATCGCAACTGCAAAAACCATAATTCAAATAGCGCCAATCATCATTAATATTTTAAGAATTATTAGTCCTGTTGGATTTATTTTTGCCATATATAATACATCCCCTTTAACTAAGATAGGTCGCGTTTAGTTTTCTTAGGTATTTTTTAAAAAAGAAAAAATAGTCATTTACTATAAATTATTTCAATATGCAAATTAAGTATATATTTCTTATGTATGATTTTTGTTGTAAAAAATTATTTTAATGTTGTTTTTATAAGCATTTTACTTAGTTTTTATAACCTTTTATTAAGAATATGTTTGTTAATATTAAATATTTTGTTTTATTAATTATTTTTCAAGTAAAAAGGTAATAAATTTTTAGTTGCTTTTCTTTCAAAATTATTCAAATCTTTACCCACCTAACAAAACTTTATGCGCCCACTAAGATATATTATACTATTTTATAATTCTGTAATTTCATCACCAAATTCAGAATCATTACCAGTCTCATTAGGAGTAATTTGTCCCAGAGAAACATAAATTTCTGGCACATTATTATCATTAGAAAAATTATTTGTCGTCCCATTATCACTTGTTGATTGTCCAAGTTCTGATGCATTACCAGCTTCATTATCATTTTCTAATTCATTATCTTTCATAAATAATCCTAATCAAGGCAAAGCAAGAATTAATAGTAAAAAGAAAATTTGTAAAATTGCTCCTACTTTATTTTCAGAGGTTACTAATAAAGCAAAGTAAGAATAAACATTATATCCCAATATTAAAGTAATACATAATATGGAAATAATCGCTGCCGGAATAAAATATCAAGCATTAAGCGTTTTAATTTTTTTACGATAACGATTTAATAAACCATAAAAAATAATTACACCATATAACATAAATGCCATCACAACACCAGCATTACTAATAAAATCAAAGAAATTATAATTATCATCAGTAACTATCGTTGGTAGTGCCATAATTACAATTCAAACTGCAAATAATACTCCCATCACCATTAATGTTGCTGTTTTAATACCAAAACGATTAATAACTTTTTGTCATATTTTATCGTTACCAACAACAAAACCATCATCTAATGATGACCTTGTTAACTTTGTCATTGAAAAACAATAACCATTTA
This sequence comes from Spiroplasma endosymbiont of Dilophus febrilis, assembly GCF_964030685.1. Lineage (NCBI taxonomy): Bacteria > Bacillati > Mycoplasmatota > Mollicutes > Entomoplasmatales > Spiroplasmataceae > Spiroplasma > Spiroplasma endosymbiont of Dilophus febrilis. The sequence goes on along the minus strand of NZ_OZ034912.1, from coordinate 409,985 downwards.
AAGTGCCAAAAGCACTAATAAGAATAAAAATAAAAATTAAGCGCGTACAAACAGCATTAACTGTTGGATTATTAAATATTTTCCCCGCAGCAATAGCAACGCTACCACTAGGGTCTAAATTTAATGTTGAAATTGAAGTTAAAACATAAATAAAAGTAATTCCTGTTAAACCAAAAACTAAGGCTAAAGGAATATTTTTACTAGAATTCCGAACATCTTTTTGAATATAAGTTGTTGATAAAAAACCATCAAAGGCAAAAAGAATTCCTGGTAACGCCATTAATAGCATTTCAAAATGACCTTTATTTTTAACAATTTCATATTTTTTTGGATCACCTAATCCAGTTTCTAAAAAAGCACCTGCTCCTGCATTAACAACAATTAATCCAGCAACACCAATAAAAATTAATGGTATTAATTTTAAAACAACGGTAATCATTTGTACTCATTTACTAATTGATTCATTATAAATGCAACAAACAATAACAAATAAAGTATATAAAACTGCAAAAATACTTAATAATAATTCATACACATTAGAACCACCTAAGACATTTGCTAAACGCATTTCCGCATCTTGACCGCCACCAATTGCTCAAACAGAAGCCTTACTAGTATAATAAGCTACTGTAAAAGCAGTTAATGGCAAATAAATATTATTCATTGCGTTACGAACAACACGACCAAATTTACTACCAGCAAACATTTTTGCATATAAAGCAATTCCCGAATTACTATCTTGTTTTGCCGATGAAATTTCCATAAATGATAAACCAAAAGAAATTGCTACAACACCACCAATAATTCAAGCAATGATTCCTAAAATTCCATTACCATTAACAAAGCCGTAAACACCTTCATTTTTAAAGAAAATCCCAGTTCCAATTACTGTCCCCACAACCATACAGAGGCACATAAATAAACCATATTTTCTTGCGACATTTTGACTCATATATTTTTTCCCTTCTAAATTATTAATTTTATTTAATTTTTTTATTTTCATAGTATTATATATATATTTATTATAACAATAATAAATATAAATATTAAAACAATTTTACAATTATAAAATTGTTTTAAAAAATAAAACGGTAGTTACCGTTTTATTTACTAAATATGTATTTAATTAAGTTGTTCAAAATTAAATATTTTCATTCCTATTAATTTTTTCTCGTTACTATAAGAAAACTTTCAACTAAATTTAAATTCTTGCTTTTCTATCGTTATATTATAAAATACTAACCCTGCACTCGGATCATAAACAATTTCTGCTTTTGTATCCTGAATATAACTTAATTTATTAACAAAATCAGCAATATAATCACCATCTTCTTCTCAAATACTTTTATTATCAATAATGTTTTGCAAAGCATTATCTTGAAATCATTTATTACCAAGAATTTTAGTTAAATAATCTAAAATAGTTTCTTTTTCAATACTAGTTTTATCATTAATATTAGCACCCATTATCTTAATAAGTTTTTTAAGAAAATCAACTTTACTAATAGCAGTTTTGTCTTCTAATAAAGTTATAAAATCATCATACGGTCGCGTTTAGTTTTCTTAGGTATTTTTTAAAAAAGAAAAAATAGTCATTTACTATAAATTATTTCAATATGCAAATTAAGTATATATTTCTTATGTATGATTTTTGTTGTAAAAAATTATTTTAATGTTGTTTTTATAAGCATTTTACTTAGTTTTTATAACCTTTTATTAAGAATATGTTTGTTAATATTAAATATTTTGTTTTATTAATTATTTTTCAAGTAAAAAGGTAATAAATTTTTAGTTGCTTTTCTTTCAAAATTATTCAAATCTTTACCCACCTAACAAAACTTTATGCGCCCTCACGATTGAATTAATATTTATTATTATCAGCATCATGCTATTGGCATATTTTGCTTATAAAATTTATGCCAAAATAAAAATGCGAATTAAATATAAAAATGCCATTAAAAATAATACTGGTAATTTCACGAAAGACGAAAAAGTATTTATTGCTCGCTTTGAGGAATGAGTTAAAGCTCCTAATTCAAAAGAAAATAACGCGGATAAAAAATAATGTTTTGAAAAATTATCATGGAATTCTTAGAACTGTTTATTCCGATAGAAAAAATGCCTGCACAAGTTGCATTTATTGCCGGATTAATTATTATCATTACTTTTCTTTTCGCATTAATTTCAATTATGTATTTACCAATAAAAATGATTTTTGGGAGATAAAAAATGACGGTAAATTTAAAAGAATTTAATTGAGAACAAATCAAACAAACTTTCTGAGATTTATTTATTCAAATTACAACGATTCCGGCTCATATTAGTGGTGGTAAAGAAATTGATTTAACTCAAGAAACACTTTGACTTTTAATAGCAAACATTGCTTTTTGATTATTAACAGCGATTATGGTGTGATTTGTTCTAATGCTACTTTGAAAAACCATATCAGTATTTAGATAGGGAAAAAATTAATGTCAAGAAGTTACATTGTGATGCATTCCCAAAGAAATTCAAAATTAATTAGGAAAAAATATAATCGTGTTAAGGTTAATCGTGGCTTTAACAAATTTAAGAAAAACTTTGAATATAAATGATGAATGTTTTAAAAAGAAAGGGGGTGATTATATGTTTGGAACTTTCTTGGCTGATGCACCTGCAACAGTAGAAAAAATAACAGCTAGTGACGCGATGACTAAATTATGAAATGCAATTATAACGGCTTTTACTAAAATGTGAGAAATTATTGCTGTTAATATGCCACAAGTCGGTAACTTCTTTGCTGACTACTGAATATTCATTTTTCCATTTATTTTGGCAATATTCTTTATTTGCTTTAAAATGTTTGAAAAATTACTTGGAGCGGTACGCTAACAAAAAAATAAAGTGAGGTGCAAGATGAAATTTTGCAAATGAATAATAGAAAAAAATAACCATTTTATTGAATTGAATCGCATCTCATTTTTAATTTTATGACATTGCGGAGCAATTTGATATATTTACAACGGTTATTTTAAAAACATTGTAAGCTATTTATTTTTAGCAGGTTGTATTTTAATTTTTCTTTTTAAAATCGGTAATTTAACACAAATTAACAAAGTTATTAATTTCTTAAAAAATTCACCATTAAATATTGTGATTGGTTCATTAGGAACTGGAAAAACTGCTTTTCTAGTATACGCATCAAAATTACTAAAAAAGAAGAAATATCATATCGCCTCAACCTTTCCATTACTAGAAACCCAAAAATTAAGTTTAGGACATATGGGATTATTAGATTTTGATTATCCGGTATTGCCAGACAAAACCTTACTTTTATGAGATGAAACTAACTTATTTTTAGAAGGAACTGATTGAGAAAAAAATAATACCAAAAACGAAGAAACCGGTATTCAAGAATATTTCGCTCTGGCACGCCATTTCGGTCATATTGTGCTGGCTAGCGGTCAAAGAGATAAACATATTTGAGTTAAAGTTCGTGATATTGCCAATAATGTGATTGTGGGAATTCGCAAAAAACCCGTTAATATTTTTCGCCCCTACTTAAAAGTCATCTATGGCACCTTTACAAGCATTGAAGAATATGAACGCTGACGAAACACCTTAATTGATGCTAAAAATAGCAAAAAGGGTCGTCGCATTAAATATCGTGATATTCCTGAACTTGATATTTATTTTTTTAAACTAAAAATCCCGCTACCAATATTAAACACTTACAATTCTTTTTACCTAGCATTTTTAAGAGATTACTTAAATGCAAAAGTAAATCCTGATTATGAAGATAAATACTATACTGATACGGCAATTGATTTAGAAGACTTAGAATACTTAAAAATGGATAAATTTAGTAAATTTTTAAGAAAAATGAAAGAAAAGGAACAATAAAAAATGGAAAATCTTGCAAAAATGGCCGACTTTCTCGCCCAAATGCTTTATAAAGTTTTTGATTTAATTTGAAGTTTGGAAGTACCAGGAACGAATATTCAACTAATATTTTCTCTATTCTTAACGCTGGCTGTAGAATTTCTTATGGCAATTATTCTTGGATTTGGTAGTCAACAAGTTAATTTAGAAAAACAACGCCAATATGCCGTTAAAAATAAAGGGCGGTTAAGTGCATGAGGAAAAGCTAAAAAACAAATAAAACCAATAAAAACAAAACAAGGTAACTAACAATGTTTAAACTAATTATTATTTTTATCTTAATAACTGTTCTTGGATTATTAGCTGGTAGTCATTTTGAAACTTTAACGAACTATATTAGCGAAGGGCTTGCCAATTTCCAAAAGTTTATTACTAGCAATTTAACAATTTTAGATTTGTTTAAACCAATGGCACGAACATTTTCGCAACACCCAATTTTTACCATTCTTGGTGTAACTTGTGTGCTGATTGCTTTATTTATTGTGATTAAAGGACGATAAAAAATATGAAAGGAGAATTAAAATGAAAAAACTTTTAGGAAAATTATTTAAAAAAGATAATTCAAAAGAAAAAATGCCATTAAAATTAAAAATTCTTTTAAAAAGCAGTGGTTAAAAATCGTATTAAGTATCGTTTTCATCTTTATAAGCTTATTAATTTGTGCATTAACAGTAAGTGATGCTAAATGAATAACCGGAACAAGTGACGAATTTAATGACTTTATGAATAAAGAAATGGTTAATTTCTTTGGCAAGTTCAATAGTGGTATTATGCTAGCGGGAATATTTGTTTTTTGATGAGGCGGAGCAATATATTTTGCAATTAAATTTGAAAAATTCATCCGCTTGATTATTCAAAAAATTAAAAGAAAAAGAGCCTTGAAAAATGAAATCAAACAAACTCATTAATTCTTTAAAAAAATATTGATGGAGAATTTTACTTTACATTTTTATGATTATTATCTTTTTCATTTCATTTTTAAAATTGGAAATTAATGATTTGAAGTTATTATATGAAAAATTTTAATTATTAATTTCACTTATGAGATACTAGGATATTTAGATATATGCATTACAATAGTGGTAATTATAAGGGCGCATAAAGTTTTGTTAGGTGGGTAAAGATTTGAATAATTTTGAAAGAAAAGCAACTAAAAATTTATTACCTTTTTACTTGAAAAATAATTAATAAAACAAAATATTTAATATTAACAAACATATTCTTAATAAAAGGTTATAAAAACTAAGTAAAATGCTTATAAAAACAACATTAAAATAATTTTTTACAACAAAAATCATACATAAGAAATATATACTTAATTTGCATATTGAAATAATTTATAGTAAATGACTATTTTTTCTTTTTTAAAAAATACCTAAGAAAACTAAACGCGACCCTCCATAATCTTTGGCATTTAAAAGTTGAAATTTAATGTTATAATTAGTGCTTTTAAATTTTTCTAAGATAATTTTCCAAGTTTCTCCTTTATTTAATTGAATAATATCGTTATATCAATTTTCTTCAGAGATATCATAATTTGCAAAATAAGATTGCTTAACATACTTATCATTATCACAAGCAAATACAACATTATATGCTAAATTCATTTTTTCTAGGGCTTGTTCAAATGCACCAATTCCGCTAAAAACAGTACCTATATTTAGTTTCATTATGAATAATACTCCTCTCATATAAATAATAATTAGAATACTTCCTTAAATAATTTAAAATATTCTTTATAATGTTAACACAAAAAATTGACTATTTGTTAGTTAGAACTATTTTTTAAAAATTAGTAATTACTAATTTTCTTATTTGCTTATGAAAAAAGAATACTTCATAAAAGCATCCCCTAAAATAATCAAAACATATATATGTAACAAATAATAAATTAATCTATTTTAAATCATAATCCAACTTCGTTTTTCTTAAATTATGAATATATTTATTATGATATTTTTCTAAAACCGTAACAAAAATAGCATCAAATAAATATATTAAAGTTAAATGACTTGTTAACGATACATACCGCTCAATTGATTCATTGGACAAAACATGGAGCGCAACATCACTATAACTATTTACTTCATTTTTATTTCGTTTAGTAACAGTTACAATATGACTATTATTACCTTTAACAATTTTTAAATTACGCAACACCTCAAAATTAATTCCCGAATAACTCACAGCAATAACAAGACTATTTTTACTTGATAGTTTACAATAAGTATTTTGAATATAAGCATTATTACTAAACTTAACATTAAAACCTAAACGAATTAATTTTTCTGCTAAATCAAGGCAAGGAACATATGATGCTTGCCCCGCAATGAGAATAACTTCTTGAGTTTTAGTCAAATATAAACTAACCTGCTCAATTTTTTTAGTATCAATAATGTTATGAGTATCTTGCAAACTTTTAGTAGTATTCTCATATAATGTTTTTATATAATCACCTTTATTATCAGGCGATGAATGACTAATATAGTCACCAGCAATATTATGCAAATAATATTTTAAAACATGTTGAAATTCATTATATCCACTCAAACCTAATAATTTAACAAATCGTGACACCGTAGATGTTGAAACATATGTCTTATTTGCTAAATCATTAATCCGAAAAGTAATAACCTTTTGAGTATTAGTAATAATATAATTTGCTAATAACGCATAATTATGAGTAGAGGTTGCAAGTTCTTTAATTTGTGAAATAATTTTATTAATTTCCACTTGCTTCTCCCCCTCAAATGATATTATTAGAAATTAAAGAACTTCCTTATAAGAAATAATAGCAATTAAATTTCTAATATTGCTAAATTGCCTTCACTTTTCACAATATGAAAACACATTCAATTATTAATTGCTAAACAATCTTTTATTTTCTTTTTCTTAATTAAAACCGCTTATAATTAATATAAATGGTAAATAAAAACACACCTAAGGGTGTGTTTTGTGAAAAAAATATCGTTTAGTGAATCTTATTTTTATTTTTTTGGCGATTTTTTTTCCGATAATTAAAAAGAATCATTTGCGGTTCAGTAATTTTATTTTGCATTCGGGCCACAATTGTTGTTGCTTGTAAACCACCAGCAACATTAACCGCCGTTCTTCCCATATCAAGAATCCCATCTAGTGCTCCCAAATAAGTATATACCGTACCATAATATGTAGGAAATCCTAACCCCGATAAAACACCAGCAGTAACTAATGGTGCTGTACCAGGAACACCAGCAATTCCTAATGAAGTAATAACGGTAACAATTAATCCCATTAAAAATCAAATCCATACTGAATATTGACTATTAATACTACTAGCACCGTTATAAACAAACATTAAAACAACACCAGCTTGAACACCAGCACATCCAGTTAATCCCATCGTTGAAGATAATGGTAATACTAAGTTTACGGCTTCTTCTTTAATTTTCATATCATCTTTTAAGGCATCAATTGATATAGGAATTGTTGCTTGAAATGATTGCGTTGCAAAGCCTTGAATAACGGGTTTCCAAGCAAATTTTCATCACTGTACGGGATTAATCCCAAAAAATAATATCGTTAATGTATGCCACACTAAACTAATAAATAAACCAATGTACGCTGTTCCCATTACTTTACCAATATCTACTAAGTGGGCAATTGGACCACCAATAATAGCAACTGTTACCATTGACATTACAGCATAGGGCATAAACTTCATAAAAGTCATTAACATTGACATCACAATTTTTCAAAAGCGCTCTAAAGTATCTCTTGAAGTATTCATTTCTCGTTCATACCGTTTGCTTTGCTTTTTAATCGCATATCCAACTAACGCCGCAATAACCATTACTGGAATAATAGCACCCCCAACAAAAGCCCCAATAAAATTTGCTGGCATATAGTTACTAATTACTTCTGGTAATTCCTTAACCGTAGTTTCATCACGCATTCCTTCTGGTTGTAAATTTAAACCACTACCAATGTCTAATACCATACCAACTAAATATGTCACTGTATAAGCAACAGCAACATTAATTAATAAAATAATAATGCCTTTAATTGTCATTGTTGCTAAACCACTAGTATGTGGCTTAGCAACCACCCGAGCAATTGCTAAAAATACAACGGGAACAGATAACATCAACATTCCATTAATAAAAATAGTTTTTAACAATGTTATCCAAGTAATAACTTGATGCAATCAAAGATTGTAATTAGGATTTTCTGTTTTTTTATCCTCTAAGAATTCCTTTCAAATACTAGTAGCACTATCATCATTAGGAAAACCTAATATCGCTTGAATACCAATTGCAAAGATAACACCACCACCAATAGCAGTAAAAATTCGAAAACTAAATCGCATTTTAGTTAACTTAACTAAAATTCCTAAACTTACAACTAAAACAAGGAAAATTAAAATAATAACTAACGATTGTCAAGTTGAAATACTAAAAAAATCCTTTAAAATGTCAACTTTTTTATCTTCTGGCATATATTTACCTCCCTTCAAAATAAAGTTATTTTTTAATAATTGATTTACTTGTCATTTCATCAGGAATGCTAATTCCTAATAAATCACAAATTGTTGGAGCAATATTTGCTAAACTAATATCGGTATTTGTTACCAATTTTAAATCTGATTTAGTAATAACTAACGGCACTAATTGTGAAGTATGTTTCTTATTAATATCACCCGTCTCATCAATCATAATTTCAGCATTACCATGATCAGCTGTTAATACCATAATGCCCCCTAACGATTTTAATGGTTCATATATTTCTTTTAAACATTTATCAACTACTTGTAATGCTTTAATAGTAGCTAATAAATTACCAGTATGACCTACCATATCAGGATTAGCAAAATTAAGAACAATCAAATCATATTTTTGCATTTTAATTTTACTAATTAATTCCTTAGTAACTTCGTTGGCAGCCATTTCTGGTTTTAAGTCATAAGTGGCAACTCGTGGTGAAGAAACTAATACGCGGTCTTCACCAGAAAACATAATATCTCTGCCACCATCAAAGAAATAAGTAACATGAGCATATTTTTCGGTTTCAGCAATTCGTAATTGTTCTAATCCTTGCTTACTAATTCATTCACCAAGACCATTATTCACATTTTGACTTTGAAAAGCAATTTGATTAGCTTTAACATCAACACTATATTCTGTCATTGTTACAAAAAATAAATTATTACGAACTACTTCTGAATTTCACACATATTCACGATTAGTTATTGCCGCAGCTAATTGAATAGCACGGTCAGGACGGAAATTAGTAAAAATTACACTATCATTATCTTTAATATGACCATCAGCAACTTGTTCATTATATGCCGGAATAATAAATTCATCATTACGAGAACAAGCATATTCATCATCAATATATGTTAAAGGATTACTAAAACTAGCGCCATTCCGTTGCACAATGACATCATACGCTAACTTCATTCGCTCTCATCGTTGGTCACGATCCATTGCGTAATATCTTCCCGAAATACTAGATAAATATCCAACTTGTAATTCATTCATCGCCGACATTAACTTTGTTAAGTACTTTTTAGCAACATCCTGTTTAGTATCACGACCATCTAAAATCGCATGCACATAAACATCTTTAAACTGTTGCTCTTTTGCCATTGTCAAAATTGCTAATAAATGATTAATATGCGAATGAACGCCACCATCAGATAATAAACCAATAATATGCAATCGAGAATTATTACTTTTAGCTTGATAAATAGCAGCTAACAGAGCTGGATTTTCATAAAAAGATTTATCACCAATAGCATTATTAATTAGCGATAATGATTGATATAAAATTCTTCCCGCACCAATATGCAAATGGCCCACTTCCGAGTTTCCCATTTGTCCATCTGGTAAACCAACTCATTTTCCTGAAGCATGAATTGCTAATGACGGATAAGTACTTTGTAAATATTTAAAATGTTCCATCTTAGCTTTCGTAACGGCATTAGAAGCTTGTTCAGCAGCAATGCCAAAACCATCTAAAATTGCTAATAATATTGGATTTTTAGTTCTCATCTTTCTCTTTCCTTCTCTTATTTTCATCAATATTATTTTAAAATATATTTAAGTATCGCTTTACCAACACCATTTTTATTATTACTATCACACATATCTGTTGCTACTTTTATTAAATCTGAATAACCATTTTTCATCATTATTCCTAAACCAGCTTTTTGTAACATTTCATAATCATTTAAAGAATCACCAATTGCCATACAATTTTTTAGTTTAAGATGTCATTTATTCACAAGAAACTTTAAAGCTTTAGATTTATCAAAATTTGCTGGCATAATCTCTAAATATTGATATTTTTCTAACGATGACGATGTTATTCTAATTCGTTTATTAGCTTCAATTTCAATTTTAAAATTTTCACAAATCTTATCCTCTAAATCATCTAAACTAATAGTTAATGTATAACAAGCTGGCAATGCTTGGCAATCATTTAAAACCTTTAACTTATATTTAGGATTTATTTTTGCTTCTCGCATAATCGCAACAGATTTTTTTCTTGTATAAGCAGAATTTTTTAAACCATAACCTCAAAAATTCAAATCATATTTTTTAATAATTTCATAAATATATTTTGTATCCTCTTCATTTAAATGAGCATTTCAAATATTCTTTTTAGTTTTTAAATCATAAATAACACAACCATTAAAACAAATAATATGTTGCGCATACTCATCTAACTTTAATTGCTGAGCATATAAAAGTGCTGCACTAGGTGCCCTTCCCGTTGCTAAAACAACTTTAATGCCTTTCTCTTGCGCTTGAATAATAGTCTCCCTAGTATCATCTAATATTTTTCCTTTATCAGTTAATAAAGTGCCATCAATATCAATTGCAATTACTTTAATATTCATACTATTTATCACTCCTTAGAAATTAATTAAGAAATTAATTGCAAGAATGAATCCACTTGCAATGATGCACCACCAACCAATGCTCCATCAATATCTGGTTGTTCTAAAAGTGCTTTAATATTATCTGGTTTAACAGAACCACCATATTGAATTCTAATCTTATTACTTAGAGCAACATTATATATTTCCATTATATTTTTACGAATAAACTGACAAACTTGTTGTGCTACTTCTACTGTTGCGGTTTTTCCAGTTCCAATAGCTCAAACCGGTTCATAAGCAATAACAATTTGTTCTAATTGTTTCTCACTAACATTTTCTAATGCTATCTTTAATTGGTGAGCAACAACTACTTCTGTTTGCTTATTAATATATTCTTCTTCCGTTTCACCACAACAAAGAATAATTTTTAAATTATTTTCTAAAGCCTTTAAAACTTTTTTGTTAATAATCTTATTACTTTCATTAAAAAGAATTCTTCTTTCAGAATGCCCTAATACAACATAGGAAACATTCATAGTTTTTAACAATAATGGGGAAACCTCTCCCGTAAATGCACCGTCATTTTCAAAATGACAATTTTGAGCACTAATAATTAATTTACTAGCCTCACGAATAGATGTTTCCAATAAAGGAAAACTAACAGCAATTCCAACATCAATATTCTGATTCATCATTTTCTGTTCAACTTGCAAAATAAAATCTTTTGTTTCATTAATATTTTTATACATTTTTCAATTACCGATAATAATTGGTTTACGCATTTAAATAATTCCTTTCTTAATTGTTTTCCTCTTTGATTATAACATATCTATTTTTGGATATGCTGCCACTAGAAAATCGCAATTTTCAATAAAAAACTTTATCAACAAAAGATAAAGCTTTTTATTTTTTCTTTCTTTTAATTCTTTTTTGAGATTTTAGTTTAGCCTTTTTAGAAGCCTTTTTTGCTTTTTTCAAATCTTGATTATTTTTCTTAATAAGTTTTTTCTCTTTTTTATCTTTGTTTTTATTAGCAGAAACTTTAGTTCGCTGTGCCTTTAATTCAATTTTTTGCTGTAATTTTTCTTGTTGTTGTCGTTTTTTAATTTCAATGCGTTCCTTTTTAAGAAATTTACGATAAATGATTCATTCTTGAATATGTTTCTCTCGCAATCTTTGCTTTTCCTCAATTGAAGCATCATTTTTCTTTAAAATTTGATATTCACTGCGATGCTTATTCCTAATTTCTTGATATCGTAAATCTTGAAAGTTTTTGCCAGTAAAAAAATAATGAATCGCACCTAAATATCCTAAATTAACAGCATTACCATTTTTCTTAGCTATACTATTAGCAATTAATATAAAGGGAACATAAATTACCATCCCTAATATTAAATTAGAAAATACTAAAATAATTGCTTTCCAACTTGATGTTGCTAAAATGGCACCAACGCCCACAGGAGCAAGAAAAGACATTTGCAGTGAAGCATAAGGAACATACCCTAACATCATTCATAATCAAGTTCAAATCACTAATAATACTGGACCAATAACCGCAGGAATAAAAAATATTGGATTTAATATTAAAGGATACGAAAATGTTATCGGATGATTAATATTATATATTGTTGGAACTAATGCCATTTTAGATATTGTTCTTGCTCTTTTATCACGACCAATTAATAATGACACCAACAGTAAAGATAACGACATTCCCCATCCCCCAATAAAAATAAAACTATTGAAAAATGATTCATTAAATATAAATTGCGGTACCAAACCAGCTTTGATTGATGCAGCATTTTGCACAATAGCATATCCTCAAACTGGTCCAAAAATACCATTCATAATGTTTGTTCCTGACAAACCAAAAAATCAAAATAACTGTCCAAAAAATACATAAACAATCGCTAAACCTAAACCAATATTCGGATTAGCAGAAAAATTCATAAAAGGATATGCAAAAAACTTATAAAAAATAGCAACTAAATTTAAAGCATTAATATCAGGTGTAAACAAAGCATAATTATCAAATTTAGCTTCATAATTACCTCACATTTCATATCCTTGACCAGTAAACGATAAATATTCAACCTTTTCAAAAACAGCCATTTGGTCTCTTGCTAAAGGAATAACTGTTGAAAATCAAGAATTATCATCAGCTTGAAAAACAAAAACAGCATAAAAAATATTTCCTTCAGTATCTTTAACAATAGCTTTCACCGTATCAGCATCACTTTCTAAATCAAAAAGGCGATTAAATTCTTTCAATACTGCTTGTTGAATCGGAACAGTAATAAACAATTGTGAAACAATAGCAAAAATAACAATAACAATAAGAATTGGCAATAACTTAGCAAATGACTGACTAACAATTGATGCCATTCCTTTTGGCATTTTAATTGCTAACCGATTATTTCGTGATAAAAATAAAAGTAATTCTGCTCCTAAAAATGAAATAATAATTGCTGAAAATAAACCATCAACACCCAAAAACTTTGTGCCAATCTTAACAGGAGTCTGTCAATAAACAGTAATTCCCCCACTAATAAGAAAAACTCCTAATGTTACTAAACCAATAATCACTGCTAATTCTTGATTACGCTTTTTTGCCAATAAATAACCAATTAAAAATGAAACATATGGCGCTAAAATTAAATAAGTAGCACTATAAATTACTTCACCAACAACCTTAAAACTCGTTATTATTTGTTCGCCAATACCAACAAATTCAATAATGTTAGGATTACTAGGAACTACAGAATAAGCATCTGTTCAAACAGCAATTCAATATGCTAATGAACTATTAGTATTGCCAAAAACAGCATTATTAAGAAGCAAAGCAAAAGCACCAGTAATAATTAATGGTATTAATATTGTAAAAGTATTACCAATAACTGACAAATAAGTTTGATTACCCGGTCGCGTTTAGTTTTCTTAGGTATTTTTTAAAAAAGAAAAAATAGTCATTTACTATAAATTATTTCAATATGCAAATTAAGTATATATTTCTTATGTATGATTTTTGTTGTAAAAAATTATTTTAATGTTGTTTTTATAAGCATTTTACTTAGTTTTTATAACCTTTTATTAAGAATATGTTTGTTAATATTAAATATTTTGTTTTATTAATTATTTTTCAAGTAAAAAGGTAATAAATTTTTAGTTGCTTTTCTTTCAAAATTATTCAAATCTTTACCCACCTAACAAAACTTTATGCGCCCAAAAATAATTTAATTCATCAATATTAAAAGTTAAAAATTTTCGTTTCCGATTTAATTTTTTAGAATAATCATTAATAACATCAGAAAAAATAATTTGTTTATTTTCAAAACCCTTAACATAAATATTATAAATATCTAAAAATAATTTTTCTTGCATATCTTTATCTTTTATTAAAGAAAAAAGAAAATTTAATTTAATAAATAAATATTTATATGCTTTTTTTGTTGTTTCTAAAGCCTTAGTTAATCTTTTTTCTTTACCTTTTTCTGCCAAAAAAATACTATTTTTTAAGTCTAATAATAAACTAGTATCAGTCTTATCTCACAGTTTTTCATCAACTATTACTTTATCTAAAAGTAAAACTGAGACATTTAAAAATTCTAAAATAAGATGATGAGCATCACCCTTTTGATATTTTCTTAATAAATCTAAATATGTAAGTGCTACTTCTTTTAAAAGTAATTCCGAAAAATTCACAATAATTTCATTTTTTAATTCATATATATTATTCTCTTTCACTATCAATAACCTCATTTTCAATCCCGTTAACATTCTCAATTAATATTTCTAACTCTTTTTTTAAATCCATTGTTTTCTTTATTTTTTTAAATTCATTATATTTTTGTTTTTTAACAGTATCATAAATTTCTTTAACATAAAATGTCTTATATTGTTCTCGAAGCAATTTTTCCGATAAAATCTTAGTATCAATTTTCTTTTGTTTCGTTGCTTCAACTTCTTGTTTTAGTTTTTCTTTCCTTAGTTTTCTTTCTTGAAAATTTCGTAAAAGTTTTAATAAAAAATCATATGTTGCAACTAGTCACTGAAACATAAAAAAGTATAATTACCTAACATCAAAAATCACCCAAAACAAGTATTTGCTTTTAATATAGTTTAATTTTACACTTTCAAATAATTATTTCAATGATACCCAAATTAAAAATAATCTTTCTTATTAATATAAACAAACAGTAAATAAATTAACAATAAATTTAACAACAAATGAAATAATATTGGTCATCAAACATTCCTTCTAGTAAGTGGCTTATTTCAATCTAAGGAATATGGCATTTTATTTATTGTAACAATATTATACTTATAAGGTAAATATCCTGAAAATCCAAAATAATCATAAGTTATATCTTCATTAACAATATTAGCAATTGTCAAATTATATTGAGAAAATAAGTTAGCACTTAAAAGCAAAGTTTTATTAGCAATTAATTTGGGATTATTTAATTTTTGTAAATCATCTTTAAAAAAGAAACTAGTGTATTTATTCTCATTACTAAATAACTGTTGATATGCTATTTCAATATCAACCTTATACTCTTTAACTACTTCTTTAATAATGTACTCTTTAAACTCATTATTAGTAATAATGGCAGCAAAAAAACTAAATACCTTATGTTTTAAAAAAGATAGCACCTCCATACCATAAAATTGATTTTTATTTAACGAACCATACATCAGTCCTTGATAAGTATATAATTTTTCAATAAAATTTGGAGTGAATTCTAATATTGCTTTATTAATGATAATATCACGCTTAACATTAAAAATTTTATTATCTTTAACCATAAGTTTATCCAACGATTTAAATAACAATTTATTATCAATTAAATATTGTTCAACATCTTGATGAGAAGTCCCAGCATCATTATTTTTAAAACTATTATAAAACCTATGATAATATCCATCAATAGCAATATTTTCTTTATAATAATTACTAATCATCTTAAATTTGTTATTATCACTAAAATAATTACCACTATAATTAATATTCATATAATCTGGTGAGAAAATTGAGAAAACAGTCAAAATAATAACAACTAATAAACTAATGGCATCATTAAATTTATGAGCTAATAAAATTAAAATAAATAAGAAAAATGGGAACAACATAAAAGAAACAGCAACAGTAGCAAAAAGAATTTTTATAAAATGTCAAATTAAATTTTGAGTTAAATTATTTGCTACAACAACAAGTACAAAAGGAACAATAATAAATAATCAGTATATGCAAAATCAAATAAGCGAAACTAATAATTTTTGTACTAAAATACTTGATCTTTTTATTGTTCTCGTAAGTAATAAATGAAAAGTTTTTTCTCGTAAAAGGCGACTAAATATAATACTATATAAAAAAACTAGTAACATCGCAAAAATAAAAATTAAACAAAATGGAACCCAAAAATAATGCATTAATCCTCATTCAACTACTGGAATTATATTTCTACCTCAATTATGCTTATTAATAGTTGTTAATACTAAAATTGTAGAAACAATAGTGCCAATAATAGTAATAAATCACAAAATAAAAGACTTCATTGTTAACATTAAATCCATTTTAAAAACTAGTAATCTTTTATCACTAAGTTTTTGTCTAGTTTTATATAACGCTAACAAACTTGATCATAAATTTCTTGCAAATCTCATATCTCATTTACCTTTCTTTCTTGAATTAAATTAATCTTGCCATTATTTAAAATCAGAAAAGCATCTAAATATGGTTCTAACTCTTTTAAAATATGAGTAGCCACAATAATTGTTTTACCTTGTTGTTTTAAAGAAAGTAATAATTGCAAAAGTTTATTTCTTGCTGTTGGATCTAAATTATCAGTTGGTTCATCAAAAATTAAAATATTTGTATCTAATAAAAGACATTGTGCTAGCATCACTTTTTTTGCATTCCACTTGAAAGACAACAAATATTTTTAAAAACCGCATCATCTAAGTTAAAATATTGCATCATTGCTTTTATTGCCGTAATATTTTCTGTGTTAGTTTTTTTATTAAAATTAGTTAATCCTAAAAGATATTCATTTACTTTTATTTTAGAATTAAAATTAAATTGCTCTGGTAAATAACTAATATCACAATTATTAGTTCGCTTAGTATCATTTCCCATAATTTTAATTTTTCCTGAATTTTTATTAATAACACCAACAATTAATTTAATGAGAGTCGTTTTTCCCGCACCATTATGTCCTAATAATCCAAAAATAATTCCTTTTTTAATATTAAAACTTAAATTATCCAAAATAACTTTACCTTTTATTTTCTTAGATAAATTATTAACTTCAATGGCAAAATCATTATTAAAATTGATATCTAGTTGATCTTGCTTCTTTCAAAAACTTAACTTCACAATTTATTTTCCTTTCTTATTGATTAACAAGTTTATCAATTTCTTTGGCTAATATGCCATCATAGCCTCCAATTGCTAAAAATAAATGGTTTCAATTATCATAGGTCTTTCATTTCAGCACTAATTAAAAATATTAAATTTAAAATCGTGTTTTATTTTCTAAACTAGAAAAAGCAAATCCTGATATTAAAAATACTAATAATGCCTTTAGCATTTTAATAACCTTCCTTTCAAATGTTCTCTTAATTAAAATATAACACAAATAAAATCTAATATTTAACTTTTACTCATTATGAAATAACTTTCGTTTATTTGCAACAAAAAGTCGCTTTTAAATTTAAAAGCGACTTAATATTAATTTAATATTGATTTCATTAACTAGCTGATATTTTTAAGCGCTTATTATCTTTTCTTTTTAAAAATAATAATATGCATCCCGCTAATACTGCTAATAATGAAACAACAAGAATCATTGTTAAGACAATTTGATATCCCGTTTGGCTAGAAAATTTTTCTTCTTTACCATTAACAATCTCAACGATTTCATAACGCTTATAAACAACAGAAGCAATATGTCAAAATCAAGCATCAGGAGAAAAAGAAATTAAAGAAATAAATGCTACCATTAAACCATAATTCTTTTCTGGAATATTTAATTCATTAATTACTGCTCAACGATTAGTTACTAAACATCAACAAGTTATTCCTAAAAGAATAAACATCGCCGAAACAATAATTTGAATTGTAATTTTTCCAGCAGCTCCAAAATTATTAATTGTTGTTCCAAACCCAGGTGTAATAATAGCAATCAAAATTAAACAACTATTTATTACTAGTCCCAAAGTAATAAAGAGAATACACTTCCCTCAGCGATCAGCAATATTTCCTGCAAATGAAGATACAGCAAACCGTGAGAGATAAGTTCTAACAATTCCTAAAATAAATGTTACTACACTAGCAACTTTTAAACTATTTTCTAAGTAATTAATAAAAACGCTTAAACCTGATTGAAACATATAAACACCTAAAATTAATAGTGTTACTAACCACACCTTAATATTACCAATAATCAGTCGTAATTCATCTCACTTAAAAGCAAAAGCTTTCGTTTTTTGCTTTTCTTCAACAAATAACATTGTTAAAACACAAACAATTAAAGCTGTTGCTGATAAAACTCAACATAAAGCTGGAAATGCTCAATTATCTAAACTTGTTGCTTTTAAAATAAAATAAATCGCATAAGAAAAACCAACAATTAAAGCACCAAACAAACCATTAATACTGCCTAATAAACCATTAACTGTTCCTTGTTGCTTGTCGGTTGCTTGTTGTGACAATAACTTTCATAATGCTGACCAAAAAATAAATCCTGTTGCTAATCCTCAAATAACAAATATCGCTACTAACTGACTAAAAATTGCTTCTTCGGTACCTTGCATAAATGGAATTGCTCCATATCAAAAACCAACGCCACCAATCATTGCTAAACCACTAACAATTAATAACTTTAAACTAACTTTATCAGCAAGATAACCACCAAATAAATATGATGGTAATAAAACATACCCATATATTGCAAGAGCACTAGTAAATTTTCCTTCACTAATACCAAACTCAGTATGAATATTAGAAAAAACATTTTTTAAATAAAAAGGCAATGTCATTGATAATACATCTGCCATTGCTAAAATAGCAATAGCTCATATTTTTTTACTGCCAAAACTATGAAAAACTCTCACAAAAGATGAATTTTTTAGTTTTGTCATTTTCTTACTCCTCTCAAATATAAACTTATAAATTTATCTTAACATAAGATTTAGTAAAACATCTTTCATTTAAAAGAAAAAATGTCATTTATTTAAAAATGACATTTTTTTATTCACTAACTAATAAAACATAATCAACGGTTCTTAAATCAAAAAGTTTATTGCCTCCCGAATATGAAATTGCTGATTGTAAATCCTGATTAATTTCTCTTAACTTTGAAGCAATATTTCCTTCAATCGGAACAAAAATTCTCTTGCCTTCAATATTATCAGTATTTTTTTTATTAAAGGCACTAGCTGAACCATAATATTCTTTCAAAAATTGACCATCAACTTGGACAGTTTTCCCTGGTGATTCTTCCAATCCTGCTAATATCGCTCCCACCATACAAATTGTTGCCCCAAATCTAATCGCTTTAGCAATATCACCATGTTCGCGTAAACCACCATCTAAAATAATTGGTTGTTTAATCGTATTAAAAATGTCTAAACAAGCTTTGGGTTGTCATCCAGCGGTGCCAAAACCAGTCTTTAACTTTGTCGTACAAACTTTTCCCGGACCAATACCAACTTTAACACAATCAGCTCCTCAAGAAACTAAATCTTGTGCTGCTTCAACCGTAGCAATATTTCCCGCAATAACAAATGTTTGTGGTAAATGAATTTTAATGTATTTAAGCATCTTTTCCATATATTGCGAATGTCCATGAGCAATATCAATAGTAATAAAATCAGGAATTAAATTTTTTGCTTTCAATTCATCAATGACATTATAATCCTCTAATTTAATTCCCAAACTAATCGAACTATAAAGATTTTGGGCTTTCATTTTAGCAACAAAAGCCACATTATCAAACTCAAAACGATGCATAATGTAAAAATAATTATTTTTAGCTAAAAATAATGCCATTGTTTCACTAATAACTGTTGTCATATTAGCAGGAACAATTGGTAACTTAAATTTAAAGTTACCTAACTGCACACTGGCATCACAGTCTTTCCTTGATTCAACAATACATTTTTTAGGTAATAATCGAATATTTTCAAAATTATAATATTCTCTTTTCATACTTTTCTCCTTAAACATTAACTACTATTCTCAATTCATTGATGAATCATTTTACAATATTGCTCATAGTTTTTACTTCATAGTAAATAATGCGCATCATCAATGAAATATAGTAAATGAGCCCCCATTAACTTTTTAATTTTTTTTTGACTACTAAACGGATGATTATTACTTTGTAATAATAAAACTTTTTTATTTGAATTTTTAAGTTTTCAATACGATTTATTAATTAAAGAGTTCATTTGTAACCGATATCATAATAAAAACGGCTTATTTTCAAAATATTTCTTAATTTGTAACTGATAAGTTTTATTCTTACTAATTAATTTCTCCACCAAAACAACTGGTAATTTAACATTACGATCAAATCAAAAACCATACAACGAAATAAATTTTGTTTTCAAATCACTATCAAGATAATTAGGATTACTAATTATATTCAATAATATTATCCCAGTAACCGATACTTTATTACTAAGACAAGATATAATATTAGCACCTAATCCCTGTCCAAGCAAATAAATTTGTTGATGATGCGCGTTTAGTTTTCTTAGGTATTTTTTAAAAAAGAAAAAATAGTCATTTACTATAAATTATTTCAATATGCAAATTAAGTATATATTTCTTATGTATGATTTTTGTTGTAAAAAATTATTTTAATGTTGTTTTTATAAGCATTTTACTTAGTTTTTACAACCTTTTATTAAGAATATGTTTGTTAATATTAAATATTTTGTTTTATTAATTATTTTTCAAGTAAAAAGGTAATAAATTTTTAGTTGCTTTTCTTTCAAAATTATTCAAATCTTTACCCACCTAACAAAACTTTATGCACCCTTTCCTTACCAATTAATTTAATATTTTAAAAACATTTTTATTTTAATATAAAATAAAGTGAAAAATTCTTTTTTTTCTAGACATTATTACATAATTAAATTTAATCATTATTAATTTATCATTTTAAGATTTTTAATTTTTTATACTCTTAACTAACCACTTTTATTTAAATAAGTTCCTCTCTAAGATATAAAAAAATCCAACTAAAAAATTTGCTACTAATCAAAGTAATAAAAAGAAAGGTCTTTTATTAACCTTTCTTTCTAAGAAGAAATCAAAATTTACAATCCTTCTTTAATATTTAACTAATTTTTTAATGCCATCGGTAATTTAAAATTATTTAAAATTATGTTTGGAGCAAACATAACAACTGGTATTACACCACTTATAAATTTAAAATTAATATTAAACTTTGTTAATATTTTTTCAGAAGATAAATCAAGGGGAAAATTTAGATTTTCTATTTCAAATTCTTTGATTAATATATATTTTATATTTACAGCATTAGGAAATCCAGAATTTAATTTTTCTAATGCTTTTAAAATTTCTGGCAATAATGCTGTTTTTAATTCTTCTTTAGTAACTTTTGTTGGATCGTTAGCAATAATCTTTGTTGGTGATTCAATTGACATAATTTTAACATTTGTATAAAACCTTCTTTTAATATTTATTATTATTTCGGCATTATTGTTATTATTATTTTTTTCACTAACCTTTGCTTTAATATTAATATTTGTTTTATTTCTTATGTCAACTGGAAAATTTTCGCTAAAATCAACGATAAAATCATTTTCAGTTAAAGAATTATCATTTTCTTTTAAAAGTTCTAAAACCGCCCTTTTTACTTTTTCACTAATGTCTGTTTCAAGAATTGACTGTCTTGTTAAAAATTCATCATTAGATGTTTCATATAATAATATTTCTTTTTGACTAATTTTACTTAGATCAAATTTGAAGTTATTAGGATTAGAAGCACGTAATGTCGGCTCATGATTAATTGTTTCTTCTGCTGATTTTGGTTTAGCAATTGGGTTAATTTTAGCTCTGCTACTACCACAACTAACAACTGAAATTAATCCAATGGCAATTAAATTTACTGCACTTAATAAATTTAATAATTTTTTCAATCTTGTATCCTCCTTTTTACTTGTTATTAACATATTGACATTTATATGTGCAAAGATATTTAAATTAATACAAAGCAAATTAAACAATAAAAATTTCTTTCTCCAAATTTTAATCTAAAATATTCTTCGTTTGGAATTTAATTATAAAACATTTCTCAAACTTTCGCTAAAAATAATTTTTCTTGACCGGTCTTCAACATATGTAAATATTACAAGGTTACCAATTTTTTATATTAAATTTAAAGGTAACAATTAAACTAACTGTTACCTTTCAAGAAAATCTTTTTATTTATTATAACGGTTCAAAACCTTCAGGATAAATATACAACCTAATAAAGAAATATACTCCCTTTCCTTGATCAATCTTAATCATATTTATAAAAAAACTTGATGCTAATTTATAAATCGCTCCTAAAATCACAGTAGGTATTCCTAAAAAGAAAATGCTATTAAGCCTATTAAAGACATTATTAATCTGATTTAATACTTTCATAATACTACTAACTTGTTCTTTTAATAAAAAATTAACAATGTTAGGAGCATATTCACTTAAAAATGGTCAATAATCTTCAACTAATTTCATACCAATATTTTTATCTTGCGGAACAATATCAAAAAGCACAATTAAAAAATCTTTAAACGCCTTTTGAATCATATGAAAGTTTTGCGAATGATTTTTTATTATTTGTTGAAGATTATTATATTTACTAAAAAATATTGTCAAAGTATTTTTTATATCGGAATAACTAGAAACATTTTTAAATCGTAAAACCTCTTTTGTGGCTTGTACTGTTTGTTTATTAAAAAAAATTTTTAAACCTGAATTTCAAAATTTTCAACCAGCATTATAAGATTCTGTTCATACTTTCGCATCTCTAAATGGTTTAATATCAAAATTAAATATTGCTTTAACAGTAGCATCATAATTTGATATATCCATTTGCGATGGTTTTTTTATTGTTTGCAAACATACTACATTACTTTTTTGACTAACTAATTGAATTCTACTAGAAGCTAATTGCGTCACACTTGTTAATCCAATAGTGATACTACTTAATACTGATATAAAACTATTCATTAAGTAACCTTCCTTACAAAATATCTTTAGTAAAATATACCTCCTTCATCATTCTTAAAATTTATTTTAGCACATAAATAAAATAAAAAGATGATAATTAATTACTAATTACCATCTTTCATTTTTTTTGTTTGCTTTTGACATTGATATTGACGATACAAAAAGAATAAAAACCCTAAAACTAAACTTGTTAAAATAAATACCATCATACTAATAGCTAATCCTGACATTACCTTTTTTTCCTTTCACTTCATATTTTTTGAAATAATTGTTTAATTTCTTTATTAAAAGCTAATATAAAAGCAAGCATAACAACTACCGTTATACCAACTATACCACCAACTGCTGCAAAAATAAAGGGCTGACTAATAATGTTATTAACAAAAACTCAGAAATTCATAGTAATACTAATTATTAAAACTAACGGTGCAACAACAAACAATGTTAACTTAAATAATCTTCTTAATTTAATTCAAGAATTCTTATTATTATAATCACATATAATTTGAATTTTTTTTCAAACAAAACATACCCCAATAATTTCAATAATACCAATAATTAATTGTCATAAACCAGCAACTCACGAAGCAATGCCATCAATTAACAATGCTGAATTTTTAAATACTAAAATAAATCCTAACATCATCGCAACACCAGCAACAATTATTGTTGCTGGTAATCGTTTAACATTCAAATCTAAATGAAGTGGTGATGTTGCCCCCTCTGTTGCCATAATTAATGATGAAATTCCAGCAAAGAAAACCGTTAAAAAGAAAATAATCCCAAGAAAATTACCAAGACCATAAGTAACATTATTAATTTCTGCAAATATCTTTGGAAAAACACTAAACACTAACGAAGTTTCACCAGCACCAAATACTTCTTCAAAATTCTTATTTTCTAAAGTAGCAATGTTTCCAATACCAGCAAAAATTGTAATCGCCGCAATCATTGCTACTAAAACATCACCAAAAACAATAATAAAAGCTTGATTAGTATTATCCTGATTTTTAGGAGCATAACCAGAAAAGATAATTATTGCCGCTGTACAAATACTTAAAGTAAAAAAACCTGATCCAAAAGCACTCGTTCATGTTTTCATTTCTTTTAATTTAGCAATATTAGGTTCAAATAAATGTTGTAACCCTATTCCCGCACCTGTAGAAACCATATACATATGACAAGATTTTGTTTTCTACAAACTTTTAGGGGGTGTTTTCTTTTGGCAGTAATATTTTGTATTGAATGCGACAACGAAAGTTATGTTGTTGGTAATAAAAATACAGTTGGAATCTGTAATTCTTGCGATGAAAAGGGTTTTTAAATTTTGAAAGGAACGATAGATTATAAAATATGTCGCTGGTAGTTTACATCTATTTAGTGATAAACGATATTTGCATGTTGCTTGTGAGAAAAAATTTATTAATCATATTAAAAAAATTTTAAAAAATAAAAGTAAAAGGAATTTAAAAAATAATGTTTAAAGTTAAATTAGTTAGTATAAAAAGAAAAATATTTAAAAATAAAGATGGCTCTATGATGTCAGGTTATTCTGCCGAATTTTTGCGTTATGAAAATGACTTATTTGAGCCTACAGGCGAACAAAAGGCTTTATGAATTGATGATAACAATCTAGAACAACAAGAAATTTATAAACTGTTAAAAGAAAATGTTAAATCATTTTTTAGTTGCGAATTAACTTTTGAAAAAACCCCCAAAATAGTTAACTTGCAAAAAATTGAATTATCAAAAAATCAAAAAAACTTGTCCAGTTAATTGATAATCACTTCGGTCTGCGAAGCGGTGCGGAAGGCGTATGCCCCGCCCGCTAGCGGGTTAGTCGGCGAAGCCGACTATTACTTGATTAAATAACACAACTGGCGAAAATCTAAAACGGGAGCATAAAATATGAATTTACAACCTCAAAATCCGACTGATTTTTATATGAAAACTATTTATTACGGTCAATATATTCGCAATATTGTTATGCCGTTAGAACGCATCAAAGCAAATACTCGTAATACTGATGGAGTTAAAAATAAGGGTAATTGTGATACAAAACTGCTTAATAGCAATATTCGTGCAAAATCTAATGTCATTCGGAAGGCATATCATAATTTTTGAGACTGTAAAAAACTTACATTCTTAACGCTTACTTATGCTGATGTTAATGAATTTGATATTAGAAAATGTAAGCGTGATTTAAATAAATTTTTTAAAAAATTAAAATACTGATTTAAAGTTAAAAATAAAAATATTAAGTACTTGTATACCTATGAATATCAAAAACGAGGCGTTATTCATTTTCATATTTTAATCACCGAAAAAATACCACATAAAATTATTTTACAATTTTGACCTTATGGAATTAACAAAAATATTAGAGTTCGTGAAAACACTAATGAAATGGTTGTAAAATATTGCTCTAAATATATAACTAAAAATGTTCTGAACGAAAAATCATTAAACCAGTATGACTTAAATATCAAGGCTTATCAATTCTCATATAATTGTCAAAATCCCATTACTAGAAAACAAGTATTTACCGATACTTTGAATAATATTGTTAATAGAACTGTAAATTCTGAATTTGTAAAATACTTAAAATCAACAGTTAATAAATTTAAAACCAAAATGTGCGGAGCAATCTATGAATTTAAAAATATTAATTATATAGACTTTGAAAGTGCACATTATGCTTCATTAGAAAGTTTAAGATTTAGAAATCAACTATTAAAAATGAAACATTAGGAGTTAAAAAATGAAAGAAAAATTGCAATTTAAAATAAAAATTAAAAATTAAAAAATTAAGGAGAAAAGAAAAATGAGTATTTTTGGATTAGTGTTTTTTACGATTTTAACATTATTACTAGCATACTATATTGCGGTTAATATTTATCGGTTTTTTAAAGATAAAAAGAAATATGGTAGTGAAGCAAACCAGCTACCAAAAGATTTTACTTATTCACAACGAATATTTATTGCAAAGTTTAAACGAAATTTGTTAGAACAAGATGAAAAAGAAATTAAAAAGTAGGTTTAGAAAATGTTTAAAAAAATAATTATTGAATTAATTGAATTAATTTATCCAACTGCTGATTTACCACCCCAAGTTGTATTTTTGTTTTCAATTTTAATAATTGTAATGCTCTTCTCAGCAATTATTTTTCTACTCTTTTGACCTTTTAAGCGGTAATTATTATGTTTTTAGTTGCTTGAAAAGATTTAGATTGAGAAATGACAAAATTATATTTTTGAGATTTATTTATTCAAATTAAAGTTATTCCGGCGTGAGTTTCTGGAAAAGAAATTGATTTAACTAAAGAACCACTTTGACTTTTAATAGCAAATATTGCCTTTTGAATGGTATTAGTATTCACTGTCTTATTTATGGTTATTTTATTTTATAAGGTTAAATCATATTTTGTTTAGAAAGGGGGTGATTATATGATTAGAACTTTTCTTGATGGAGCAATAACACCGGTAGCAATTACTGGCGAACAAGCGGTCACTAACTTATGAAAAGCATTAATTACAGCGTTCGGTAATATTTGAACTGATATTATTGGTGGTAATATGCCAAATGTCGTTAATTTCTTTGCTACATATTGAGTTTTCTTGCTTGGTGTGATTATTGGTTTATTTTTAATCGCTTTCAAAATGTTTGAAAAATTAATGCCCGGCAGATAATAATAAAAATAAAGAAAGTGTGATTTAAGTGATGCTATTGTTTAAAAAAATAAATTTAAGATTACATGATTTTGTGGCTTTAAATCGCACTTTATTTATTATTGCCTGAATTTATGGTGCGATTTTGCATTATTATAATCCCCAAAGTTGACGAATGTTATTTGATATTATTTATTTATTAATTGCTTTGTATATTTTATATACTAAAATTTCTCATTTCTTTGCTCGTCGTAGTTTTATTAATTTCTTATTAAATTCACCCTTAAATTTAGTCATTGGTGCTTTAGGGACCGGAAAAACTGCTTTGATGGTTTTAGCTTCTTACTTATTAAGTGGTTGAAAAACGATTTCTACTTTTCCAATTACCAATAAACAAATGCTTTCATTAGGGCATATGTCTTTATTAGATTATAATTATCCGATATTAGAAGAAAAGCATTTGCTGTTATGAGATGAAACTAACTTATTTTTAGAAGGAACTGACTATAAAGAAAATGATAGAGTAACCCAAGGTTTACAATATTGGTCGCGTTTAGTTTTCTTAGGTATTTTTTAAAAAAGAAAAAATAGTCATTTACTATAAATTATTTCAATATGCAAATTAAGTATATATTTCTTATGTATGATTTTTGTTGTAAAAAATTATTTTAATGTTGTTTTTATAAGCATTTTACTTAGTTTTTATAACCTTTTAATTAAGAATATGTTTGTTAATATTAAATATTTTGTTTTATTAATTATTTTTCAAGTAAAAAGGTAATAAATTTTTAGTTGCTTTTCTTTCAAAATTATTCAAATCTTTACCCACCTAACAAAACTTTATGCACCCAGAATATTTCGCTTCGGCTCGACAATTTACCCATATCGTATTAGCAAGCGGACAACGAGCTGAACATATATGAGTTAAAGTTCGTGATATTGCGAATTCAATAATTGTTGGCATTAGAAAAAAACCGGTTAGTATTTTCCGACCCTATTTGCAAGTTGTTTATGGCACTTTTAAATCGGTAAGCGAATACGAACAATGACGATTAACGCTAATTAATGCAAAAAATGATAAAAAAGGTCGCAAAATCAAGTATCGTAGCATTCCGGAATTAGATATTTATTTCTTTAAATTGAAAATTCCGATGTCAATTTTAAATCTTTATGATAATAAATATTTATCATTCTTGCGCGAATTAAGTAATCGTGCTTTGAACGATAATTATCAACATAAATTTTGAAATGATAATGTAATGGATATTGAAGCATTAGAATATTTAAAAATGGAAAAATTTAGTAAGATACTTACTAAGTTAAAAAATAATCTGAAGAAGAAAAACAAGTAAAGGAGTTTAAAAAATGGAAAACTTAGAAAAAATGGCTAGTTTGATTGGCGATATGTTTTATAAAGTTTTTGATTTAATTTGAACTTTAACCATTCCGGGAACAGATATTCGCATTATTATTTTTCCGCTAATTATGCTTGTAATAAATCTTGTAATTGGTGGGATTTTAGGTATTCATATTGAACGACCAAAAGTTAGTTTTCGTAAAAAATATCAAAAATCAGTTGCTAATTGAGGAGCAAAGAAAAAATCATCTAGTGGTCCAATTAAGAAATTCAGTGGTAATAGTCCTAAAAATAGACCGTGAGTTAATCAAAATGGACGGCGAATAAAAAGGTAGGTTTTTAAAATGTTTAAATTGATAATTTTATTTATTCTTGTTGCTGTTTTTTCTATTTTTGCTTTAAATGACTTTTTAGGTTTATGAGCCTATGTGCGTGAGGGTTTAGAATATTTTAATAAAGTTCTATCAAATAATAGGGCGCATAAAGTTTTGTTAGGTGGGTAAAGATTTGAATAATTTTGAAAGAAAAGCAACTAAAAATTTATTACCTTTTTACTTGAAAAATAATTAATAAAACAAAATATTTAATATTAACAAACATATTCTTAATAAAAGGTTATAAAAACTAAGTAAAATGCTTATAAAAACAACATTAAAATAATTTTTTACAACAAAAATCATACATAAGAAATATATACTTAATTTGCATATTGAAATAATTTATAGTAAATGACTATTTTTTCTTTTTTAAAAAATACCTAAGAAAACTAAACGCGACCCAAATAATATTAAAATTTTAGATTTGTTTAAACCAATGATAAGGTTATTTTCTCAACATCCGATTTTCCAAATTTTAGGAACGATTTGTATTTTATCGACAATATATTTAATTTTAAGGAGTTAAAAATGAAAAAATTAAAGAAAATATTAGGTATTAAATGATTTAAGGGCGCATAAAGTTTTGTTAGGTGGGTAAAGATTTGAATAATTTTGAAAGAAAAGCAACTAAAAATTTATTACCTTTTTACTTGAAAAATAATTAATAAAACAAAATATTTAATATTAACAAACATATTCTTAATAAAAGGTTATAAAAACTAAGTAAAATGCTTATAAAAACAACATTAAAATAATTTTTTACAACAAAAATCATACATAAGAAATATATACTTAATTTGCATATTGAAATAATTTATAGTAAATGACTATTTTTTCTTTTTTAAAAAATACCTAAGAAAACTAAACGCGACCATGATTTAAAAGCGTTTTAGGTTTTATACATTTTTTTATTATACTTCATAGTGTTGTTATTATAATTTGAATATTTTTAACGGTCCTTCAAATTAAAGGGGATAAATTTTTTAAAGATTTTATACCATTAAATTTTCAAAGTGTATTTTTTAAGGTGTATTTTTGATTATTAATTATTTATTTCTTAATAACTGGTATTAAGTTAATTATTAGGGGTTATTATTTTAATAAAGTTTTTAGAAAGCATCAAATTCAAGTTGTTAATTGCGAATGTCCACAACATCAACAGTATAAATTTTCTGATGCTGTTAAAACAATGAAAAAGAATTTTAAGGCGTGATGAGATGCATAAGATTATTTCTTGATTTATTATAATGTTTATTAGTTTGGTGCCGTTAGGGGCGTTTTTTGATACAAAACAACCACCAAAACCTAATATGGAACAATTCTTTATGAAACGAGAAAAACGAGCCACAAACCCTAGTCAATGTGGCAATAGTTGTAGTTTCGAATTTAGTGTTCTTAAAAATACATTTTTTAATATTGAGAGTTTTCCTGTTCCTTCGGCGGGTAGAATTACTTTTTTTGATGATAATGTTTCTTTTCCATCTGATATAGTTAAAACTAGTTTTCTTCTTGAGAATCGTCAATCTGGTAATTTGATAGGGTCGCGTTTAGTTTTCTTAGGTATTTTTTAAAAAAGAAAAAATAGTCATTTACTATAAATTATTTCAATATGCAAATTAAGTATATATTTCTTATGTATGATTTTTGTTGTAAAAAATTATTTTAATGTTGTTTTTATAAGCATTTTACTTAGTTTTTATAACCTTTTATTAAGAATATGTTTGTTAATATTAAATATTTTGTTTTATTAATTATTTTTCAAGTAAAAAGGTAATAAATTTTTAGTTGCTTTTCTTTCAAAATTATTCAAATCTTTACCCACCTAACAAAACTTTATGCGCCCATTTGAGCGTTTTTTTGAAAAAAATGGTTTTCGAACTCGTAAAGTTATTGGTAATTTTTCTAATACTCAGAATTTTTTTGTTGAAGGTTGGCAAATTTCTGAACTTGTTAATGTTAAAATAATTTTTGCTTTTAAGAGTTGAAAAAAGATTAGTGATTCTCAATATTATATTCGAGAGTTTACTGCCAATTTACCTTCTTTGCCTGAAAAAGATAATGAACAATCATTACCTACGGAAATAACTAAAAATGATGGCGAGTATCAGTATAATCAGTTTCAAGATAAACTTGATTATTTAATGATACAACGCCGAGATTTTGATAAATTTAATTATAGTTATTTATATTGAGTCCCAATTTTTAATTTCTTTGATGATAATTTTAAATATATGAGTGAAATTTCAATTAAATTAAATGGTTTTAAACAAAATAGTAAATTTAATTTAAGTCGAAAGACTTTGTATGATGATTATATAGCACAAGCTATTATTTTTACAGAACTTTCCTTTTCTAGTTTTGGTGATGTTATTACTATAAAAACTAATGGGGTTGACCTTATGGGTGATATTGAGTTTTTAGAGAATGGTAAATCAATTTTAAAATTTGGGTCACGAACAAGTTTTGGAGGAGATTTTATTAATACCTTTTTTGGACAAGTTAATTATTATGGTAATACTTTCTATTTTTTACGCTATGATGATAAACTAAAAACTAATTTTAAAGATTTTATACTTTATTATCAAAAAGATTTAACTATTGATTTTATTAATGAGTTATTTGATAAAATTTATAAAGTTTTAGGTGAGTTTTTTGTACAATTCTTTTATGCGAGTTTTGATACAGATGCCTCTACTTATGTAGAATTAGATTACAAAGGGATGCAACAAATTCCTAAAAATGTTTTACAAATGGGGTTTTTCTATCGTTCCTTAATTACTTTTTATCCCAAACAGTATTTAATTAACTTTGGTTCAACAATCGAAAATAGTAAGAATATGATTTTTCGTTCTTATTTTTTTGTTAAAGATAAACAAACCGCCAATGGTTTTAATACTGGTAAAAGCTCTTATCAAATAGATTTTAATGTGTTAAAAGCATATGATAACCAATTATGAAACGCTACTAGTAATAAACTTCATTTTTACAATGCCAAAGTTGATGTTATGTTTGGAATTAATATTTTTACACTGACCTTTCCACTATATAAAAAGAAAGGTGAAAGTACTGAATATCATTATTATTTATACGATTTTAACATTTTGAATTCAACGGCTTTTATTGGTGGTGGAATAAGTGGTAATGTGGATGACTTAATTTCCACGCCTAACTGTTCTTATTGAGGTTTATTTAGTGCAATATCTTGTGATATTCAACACGCTTCTGTTGGCCTGTTAAATTGATTACTTGGTATTTCAGGGATTAATCTTTTAATTCGCCCCCTTGCGGATATTGCCAAAACAACAATTAGTTCTACCAAAACTGCCTTTCCGGTATTTGAAGTTATTCCGGCGTTTCAGATGTTATTTGAGTTTGTAGTGCCATTAGCAATTTTACTAATGCTATTAAAAAAGTTTTCTTAAATATTGCTAATATTTTTATATAAATATAATTTCTTTGAAAGGAGGAATTTTTTATGTGAAAAATTTTATTAGCTTTAAATTTATTATGTGTAATGTTTTTTTCTGGATGTAATAAAGCAAATATTTCTGAATTAGGAGAAGAAAATATTTGTGGTAATAGTTGTAGTTTCGAATTTAGTGTTCTTAAAAATACATTTTTTAATATTGAGAGTTTCCCCGTTCCTTCGGCGGGTAGAATTACTTTTTTTGATGATAATGTTTCTTTTTCATCTGATATAGTTAAAACTAGTTTTTTTCTTGAGAATCGTCAGTCTGGTAATTTGATAGAGCATTTTTTTCAAAAAAATGGTTTTCGAACTCGTAAAGTTATTGGTAATTTTTCTAATGCTCAGAATTTTTCTGTTGAAGGTTGGCAAATTCCCGAACTTGTTAATGTTAAAATAATTTTTGCTTTTAAGAGTTGGAAAAAGATTAGTGATTCTCAATATTATATTCGAGATTTTACTGCTGATTTACCTTCTTTACCTGAAAAAGATAATGAACAACAATTGCCTAATCAATTAAAAATTTAATAAATATTATTGAAAATCGTATTAAAAAAATACGATTTTCTCAATTTAAGGAGTTTTAAAAAATGAAATATATTATTTCTCAAGCTGATTTAGCGGATTTAAAAGCAAAAATCCAAAGTTGACTAAGTGCTAATTGCCGTAATCCTTATTACTATAAAACTAAAAAACGCATTACTAACTATTTAAATTTATGTACTTATTTCTATATTGAAGAAACTACTTTAACAAAACTTATTAAAAAATATTTTAAGAATGCAACTAAAACCTTTTATCGTTGGGCAGAAAAAATTATGACCGCTTATTATTCTGACAATTTAGATTTGTTATTGTTTAAAACTACAAAACCACAAAATCTTAATTATCAATATAGTTTAAATTCTCGCAAAAAAGTATGTGATTTATATTTTGATTACAAAAATTTTCAAGCTGGCGGAATGTGGTCTTTATTTAACAATTTAAAAATCGGTTTTCACGATGTAAAAAATTCAGAAGTTCCGAAAAATATCAAAACTTTTTATCGTTGAATTAAATCCGACCCTCGCTGAAAAGAATTAAAACAGCAAATCAAACAAACAAAACGCCATTTTAAGCGTTATGAAGTCTCCGAGATTGGGCTTTTACAAATAGATGCTAAAATTATTACCACATCAAATTTTCCGGTTGATAAAAAATATTACATTTATGATTTCATTGACGAAAAAACACGGCTAGTATTTGGTTATGTCTATGATAGTTTAGGAACTAATAACGCGATTAATGCTGTACAAAGAGCAATGAAAGATTTTAGTGAACTTGGTATAACCATTAAACGCCTTCGTACTGATAATGCTCCGGAATTTACCACTACTAATTGAAGTAATAAAAAAGCATACAAAGTAAAAGAAAGGCCTTTTACAACCTTTCTTTCAAAAAACGGAATCGTTCACGAAACCACACCAATCCGTTCACCGCAAAGTAATGGGAAGATTGAACAATTCCACAAACATTATACCAAATTATTTTATGCTAAGGATAAAAAATTAAATCAAAACGAACTCCAACATTATTTAAATGAATATTATTATTTTTATAATTTTGAACGCCGTCATTTATCTTTAAATAATAAAACCCCATTTCAAACATTACAAAAACTTTTAACAAAATAATTTCTAGATATTTTGAATAAATATTTTCTTTTTTATAAAATAATAGATTATAAAAATAACTACAAGTAAAAGTGATAATATTTTTTAATTAGCTAAAAATACTTATTAACATTCCTGATATTGCTCCTAACCCGGCGCCAACGGCTGCTCCGATAGGACCGAATGAAAATGCTCCTATCGCGGCACCAGTAGCAGTAAGCACAGCCACACTTGATGTTTTAGCAATAATTAACTCAGATTTTTCCGACATAGAAGAAGCTCTAAAAATTTTATCTTTATCTTCATTTGTAATTACTGATGCACCAACTTTTTGATTTAATTGATTTATTTTTTCATTTTGTCAATTTTGTAAATTTCAAGTTGGTTGTTGTTGTTTTTCTGTTTTTAATTGCTGTGCTCAATTTTGTAATTCTTGTTGAAATTGAATACTTTGATTATTAAAATTTTGTTGAGATTGTAAAAAGCGTTGTTGAGCTTGAGAAAATTGTCAATGATTTTGTGTCCTTTGAAATTCTTCTGCTGCTCTTTGATAATCTAATTCAACATTTCTTCATTGTTGTATAATTGCTATTCAACTTTCTATTCCTCATCTTTTAGTTCGTTTTAAAATTTTTTCTTCTGTTTTTATAGATGTAGGCTTGTTTGCAACCAATGTTATTACTCCGCTTCCTGCTATTGTTATTGTCCCTAAGATTGCTAGTAATTTTTTCATTTTTATTATTCCTTCTTTCTTTAATTAACATAAATACTATTATTTGAATTTTCATTATCTCAATATCCAATAGTATTTGTTTTGATAATAATTGATTGTTCTTGTTTTAAGTTTCTTCAAACTTCATGAAATTCAGAAAAATGTTCTCAAATGAAAATGGCCATTATTTTTATATCTTCTTTATTTATAGAACCGCCCACCCCACTATGATTTGATTTTGGTAAATTAGATATTAATACCATAGTTTGTTTTAAAAAATCTACTTTACTATCTGGCTCAAATTGATAAATAATTTTAAAAGCAGTATTTGATGATAATTTTAATTTTAATTCATCATGTTCTAAAAACTTATATCATTTTTCAAACAAATTATTATTATTTAATATTTTTTGTATTTCATAAGAAGGCGGACTTGTGGCGATTACTATCGGCAGTGTAGTGCCTATAATTGTTATTGAACTTAATAAATTAAGTAATTTTTTCATATTAATAAAACCCCTTTCATGAATTTTTACTAATTAATAAAATTTACCAAACAATCAACAACCTTTCTTAAATTTGTAAAGTTCAATTAATACAAATTAATTATAAATAATTAAATAAAAATATCTACCAAAAATTAAATTCGCTTTTATATTATATCTTAAATAGTCTAAAAATAGTCTAATGAAAAAATGAACCTGCATTAGGTTTATTTTTTAAAATTTACGGGGTGGCTTTCTTTCATGATTGTCTTCTGGTTTACAAGTCGGACAGTCACTACAGTTATTTATATTATTACTTTGATGTTCTGCTCCCGGTGTACGACAAGTACATTGGCAGGCAACACAGCGTAATCTACAATTATCAGTCATTATTTCTCCTTTCGAGTAATGTCTCTTAATTGTATCACATAATTTAGGATTGCTTGTCTACTTAATAATTAGGGATATATTTTTTAAATTATTAATTAATTTAAGTAATAAAATTATATTTAAGTTATTTTGTAATATACCACAGACTTATGACAAGCACAAGAGGGTTTTTTTAAAAGGTCGCGTTTAGTTTTCTTAGGTATTTTTTAAAAAAGAAAAAATAGTCATTTACTATAAATTATTTCAATATGCAAATTAAGTATATATTTCTTATGTATGATTTTTGTTGTAAAAAATTATTTTAATGTTGTTTTTATAAGCATTTTACTTAGTTTTTATAACCTTTTATTAAGAATATGTTTGTTAATATTAAATATTTTGTTTTATTAATTATTTTTCAAGTAAAAAGGTAATAAATTTTTAGTTGCTTTTCTTTCAAAATTATTCAAATCTTTACCCACCTAACAAAACTTTATGCGCCCTAATATAAAATATATTTGAATTATTTTGATAATTTATTATATAATTATGTTATGAAGAGAAAACAACAAAAAGGTGGTCTAATGAATGACAATGATAAATCATCTAGCTCTATTATATAAAATCTCGCAACTTAAAGAAAAGTTATACATTGACTTATTAAGAAAATTAGAAATTAAAAATCTAATGCCTGTACATATAAATATTTTATTAGTAATTGAAAAGATCAAAGATAAACCCATTATTGTTAATGTTGCAAAAGAACTTTGCAAATCCAAAGCTGACACATCAGCCGTGATATCAACATTAGTTAAAAAGGGATATATTACTTGTAAAGTTCTTGCTAGTGACCGTCGTTCAAAACTATTAACTTTAACTCCTAAAGCACAAGAAATCATTAAAAAAGCGGCATTAATCAAAGAACAAATTGATAGCATTTTGTTAAATAAATTAAATAGTATTGAAAAAAATATGCTTCATTCTTATTTATTAACCGCAGGAAACAATTTAGAAGTAGCTTTAAAATCTGACTCTTCATTAGTTTAAAGTTAACAATATAGAAAAAAACCTTGTAATTTTACAAGGTTTTTTTCTAATTTCCAAAATCAAAATTATTAGGGTCAGGACCTTTTCTTGATTGTGGTAAACTATCAATTCACTTCATATGTTCATCACTAATTTTAAAATCATCAATCGCACTATTTTCAATAATTCGCGTCTTATGCATTGACTTGGGAATTATTAAACTTTGATGTTGATAAGCCCATCGTAAAAATAATTGTTGAATGGTTTTATTATATTCACGAGCAATCTGCTCACAAGTTTCTGGTAAAGAGTCATGATATTTCATTGTTCCTCAACCAATAGTTATAATATTATTTTTTTGATGATATGCTCTTAATTCTGTTTGATTTAATCCCGGATGAAACTCAATTTGATTAGCAACTGGTAACTCTTTAGCATCTTGTTTTAATTGTTCTAACTGCTCAATATTAAAATTACTAACACCAATCGCACGAGCTTTTTTAGCACGATATATTTCCTCTAATACTTCTCAAGCAATTTTACGATTATTTCACGGTCAATGCATTAAAAATAAATCAACAAATTCCAAACCTAATTTTTCTAACGAGCTATCAATCTCTTGTAAATACTGTTCTTTTGTTAATTCATTACCTCAAAGTTTAGTCGTAACAAAAATTTCACTGCGAGAAATCTTACTTTCTTTAATTGCTTGCCCAACGATTTCTTCATTCCCATAAATTTTAGCCGTATCAATATGACGATAACCCTGATTTAAAGCTTCTAAAATCGCTTCCTTACCTAATTCATTATTTTCAATTTTATATGTTCCAAAACCCATAACTGGCATCATAATACCATTATGTAATTTAACTTTTTCATCTAAAATAGTCCTTTTTTTCATAAAAAACCCCTTTATAAATATTTATTTACTATATTTCATTTTATGGCGGAGAGTACGGGATTCGAACCCGTGGAATCCTTTGGGATTCATCACCTTTCCAAGATGACTGTTTAAACCACTCACACAACTCTCCAATGGTGCTGGTTAAGAGAATTGAACTCTTGACCTCACCCTTACCATGGGTGTGCTCTACCGACTGAGCTAAACCAGCAATTGATATTTCCTTCTCCATTATAACTTGTTTGCGACATTAAATAAATGATAATAAAATCTCATCTAAATTTTCTCACTCATCTTGATAACAAAAAAGAAAATTATTTTTAATATTTAGTTTCTTTTTTACTATTAGTTTATTAATCGCATTTTGAAAATATTCATAAGCTACTTGATTTTGCTTTATTCGCAAATCAACGCCTTCAATTAGTCCTAATCCCATAATAAAAATTTCTCCATAATATTCTTGTTTTGTAATTTTAGTAATTGTTTGTCGCCATAGTGGATATTCATTAGTATTTTGGCAAATAACTATTTGTGAATTTTTATGAAAAGAACTAGCCCCCATACCAACACCTAAATAATTTTGTAAAGTTCAATAACTATATTGATGTTGTGATTTAATGCCTTTATTAGTAATAAAATTATTTTTCTCATAAGGTAAATAACCATTTTCTTTTAAAATATTTTTTAATCATTGATATGTAATTACAACACAATTATTATCGGCTTCATAATAACTAATATGACCAACAGGTAATTTTCTTAAAATCTTTAAATCATTTTCAATAACAGCTTTAGAATATCCTTTTAAATTATAAAATAAATCAATTGCTTGATTTTTAAAACCACTAACTAATGCTTTATTAATTTGCTTAACATAATTGACATTATCACAATAATTATTTTGTAATAATACCGCCTGACTAAACGAAATTACTTTTCATATTAACCGATTAACACCATAACTATTTCATAACAAAAA
Source organism: Spiroplasma endosymbiont of Dilophus febrilis (assembly GCF_964030685.1). Lineage (NCBI taxonomy): Bacteria > Bacillati > Mycoplasmatota > Mollicutes > Entomoplasmatales > Spiroplasmataceae > Spiroplasma > Spiroplasma endosymbiont of Dilophus febrilis. The sequence goes on along the minus strand of NZ_OZ034912.1, from coordinate 371,950 downwards.
TAATTCATCAGTATTATTACAATGTAATTCTAAATTATATTCAATAATATTCCTTGCTAATGGTTGTAATATATTTAAAATTCGCTGTCATTGTTCAAAATCAAGGTCACGAGAACAATTAACAGCAATATATATTGTTTGTAACTGCTGTAAATTTTCTCGCTCAGAAATTATTTCTTGTTCAATATTATCAATAATAACATTAAAATCTTGTTTAACAATTAATTTTTGATTAATATTTTGCAAGTGATAATTTCCATCATTACTAATAAAAAGATTTACAAATAAATGAAAATACATTTTAACTTGAAGTAACCTTAATTTTTTTTCGTCGCAATATTCAAATCGGAATCGCAATAACAAAAAACATAATCGCAATAATTGTTAATCAAGTTCATAAACAGCGACGATTTATTATTCGCTTTAATTCATACATTTCATAAGGATTAATAATTTCATAACCATAAAAACCAATAATATTAGCTTTTCTTTTACGAACAAAAATAATATTTAATACTTGTAAAAAAAATAAGGCAAATAATATTCCTGTTAAAATAATAATTTCTGTTGTTAAATCTCTAATCGTCATATCTAAAATTAAAAACCCAAAAAGTTTTGGCTGTGTTGCACCTGATAATCCATAAAGAATAGCAATAATTGCAGCACCAATAATATACAAAGGAAAAGCTACTCAATTAATAATAATACTACGAATATGCATTTTTCGATAATTAGCAATAATAAAATTAGGAATAACATTATTTCCTAATTTAGCTTTTTTTAAATATCCTTCCACTTCTTTTTTAATTTTAATTCAATCAAACAAAGAAATAAAAAATAAACCTAATGACACAATACATAACGGTATCATCAAAGTTGGATGCGGAATTAAATTTTCATTGTCAATAACAATATTTTGTTGCTTTAAAAATCACAAAATTAATGGTATTGAAGAAGCGATTATTCCTAAAAAACCAATAATCATTGTTAAAACCAAACGATATTTTTCACTACGAACCTCATTAGCAATTTCTTTAGGAATAGTTTTTAAACTTAACGAACGATACGGTATCTCTTGTCCTCGTGGTTCATCATATGATAAATATGGTTCTTGATATGCTTTTTGATATAAAGTTGGACTATAATCATTATGATTATCCTCTAAAAAATCATTAGGTGATGAATCTAAAATTGGTTGTTGTGGTTGTGGATATTGATAAGAAGTTATTGTTGGCGAATTTTGTTGGTATGGCGTACCACCAAATTCACGATTATAACCATTTTTAGGACTATAAACTCTTGCTTTTGGTAAACTATAATTTTCTTCATAATATGGTGGTGGTTCTTTATTAATACCAGAATTAAAATATTTTTTATCATCAACTGTAAACTCATAACGATTAATTACGCGGGGAACATCATTTTGTTTTTGTTTTCTTTCATAAGGAAAATACGGATCAAGTTGCTCTGCCTTTAATTTATTATCATTAAATCGTTTTTGTTCTGCTTTATTAAAAAACTTATCCACTATTTTTTCTTTTCATGACATATCTATTGCCTACCTTATAAAAATATAACTATTTATTTTTTAATGCTTGCCCCATTTTAATTATTTCTGATTCAATATTATAAATTAATTTTTCATTTTTAAATTTTTCTCAAGCTGAATTTTTCAAGTTACGATTGCGATAATTAATAACCAATAAAATCACACTAATAATTGCAATAAATACTACTCCAATAATAATACAAGAAATAATTAAATATTGAATTGCTAAATTTTGTCCTAAAATATTAATATAATCTTTTTCATTAGTTAGAAATCCTTGCAAAATAATTACCTTCTTTATGATTATCTTTAAATTACATAGTAATTATATCGTAATCATTACATTTTTTAAATAATTAATAATTTTAAGGTCGCGTTTAGTTTTCTTAGGTATTTTTTAAAAAAGAAAAAATAGTCATTTACTATAAATTATTTCAATATGCAAATTAAGTATATATTTCTTATGTATGATTTTTGTTGTAAAAAATTATTTTAATGTTGTTTTTATAAGCATTTTACTTAGTTTTTATAACCTTTTATTAAGAATATGTTTGTTAATATTAAATATTTTGTTTTATTAATTATTTTTCAAGTAAAAAGGTAATAAATTTTTAGTTGCTTTTCTTTCAAAATTATTCAAATCTTTACCCACCTAACAAAACTTTATGCGCCCACATGAATTCATTCACTAATAAAATTAGTAATTATTTCTTATTTTTTTTAATTGGTTTTATTACAAAATAATATAGTAAATACCAAAATATTAAACTAGTTGCAACTAAACTAAAGGCAATGATAATAATTATTTTTGTACCAATTTTATTTTTTTCTTCAATTAATTTTTTTATCGTTGACGATTGTGGTCCATTATTTAATTTTGGTTGTTCTAATATAGGAATTGATTCAATATGGGAACCAAAAATATATTTGCTATTATTAGTTGCTTGAACAATAATGTTTCGATTTACAGTTCAATTGCTATCATTTAAATTATCAGTGTTAATATAATAATCATTTTTTTCAGTAATTCCTGGAAATTTATTTTCTAATTGTGTTTTTATTTTTTGAACAATATCATTTTTAATGACTGTACCTTCTATTGTGCTGACATTTTTACTGTTAATTATTTTATATGGTTGTAAATTAAATGGAACAGTTTTTATATGTGGCTTTGCTATTATTTTAGCATCTAATAATAATTTAAAAATTCTTTTCTCCACTGAATAATACATATTATTATTGTTATCAAAAGAAATTGCATTAATAGCACCATTTATTCCATTAATTTTTCTCACTGTTGTTTCACCACTTTTTAAAACTTCTATCCCCGCAACTGTTCCAAAGTAAACATCATTATTACTATTAATAGCAATCGCACGAACAGCATCATCAACACCATCAATTTTAGTTGCAGTAGTTGCACCAACTTTCAAAACATATGCCCCTGCTTCATACTTAGAATAATAAATATTATTACTACTATCAATAGCAATTGAAAAAAGATCAGTAAGAGAAGAGAATTTATTTACTGTTGCTTCGTTTGCTTTTAAAATATAAGTGTTATTCTTTGTTCCAAAATAAACATCATCATTACTAGTAATAGCAATACTGCGAACAACACTACTAACGCCTTCAATTTTAGTTGCAGTAGTTGCACCAACTTTCAAAACATATGCGCCATTGCTAAAAGTACCAAAATAAATATTCTTATTGCTATCAATAGCAACGACACGAATATGGCGATATTCATTAACATTTAAAGCATCCTTACATAATAATTTTGCTTTGTTAGTTTTTTGGTCAATAACATAAGCACCGTGATAAGTTCCAAAATAAATGTTATTATTAACACTATCAACTGCAATAGTACTCACATTATGAAGTAATTCCTCCTTATTACTTATTATGATTTCTTCACCAAGCGGTTTAATATCATTATTAATAACAGTCTCGATATTACTTGTTGGCACTGGTAATGTTGGTGCTGTTAAACTCATTATACTTGCAATAGATAATAATACTTTCATTTGTCAGCTCCTTAAATATGATTATTTACCATAAATTTTAAGATTTTGGATTAGAAATATTATACTATTTTTTTGATAATTTTTATTTATTTTTGATAATTTTAATTTTAGATACTATCTTCTAGTTGTTTACTCCTTAACATACAAGCATTTACAGCATCACTAATAATATTTTGCAAGTTATTAGTTTCAAAAACTTTAATTGCTGCCATTGTTGTACCATCAGGCGATGTTACATTTTCTTGCAATTTTTTTAGCTCTAAATCACTATTTAAAATATTTGTCGCAACACCAAGTAATAAACCACCAACAATTGTTTTGGCTTCATCTTTACTAAGATTATTATTTTCAGCAATTTCTATTAACGGTTGTAATCAATGATATAAATAACCACTAGCACTACCACAAATAGCAATAAACAAATGAATTTGTTTTTCACTTAATGAAATGGTTTTACCACAATAATTAAAAATGTTTAATGCTTGCTCATTAGCAATAACATTACCCTCTTCACAAATCATTGTCATTGAATTATTAAACTGACAAGAAGTATTGAGCATTACTCTTGTAACCTCACAATCTTTAAATATTGTTTTTAACAATGTCATATTAATTCCCGATGCCACAGAAATTATTATTTTCTGAGTAAATAAATTTGTTAACTGCTCTTTTAATTTTAAAATATCTTGTGGGGTTAATGCTAAGATAATTATTTCACAATCCTTTAAAAATTCTCATTGTTTACTTACACTAATATGACGATTATTTCAATATTGAAAACTTTTATCACTATTAATAACAACTTTAATATTTTCATTAGTAAAAGCATTAGTATTTAATAACCCATCAATAATTGCTTTCCCCATATTACCAGCACCTAAAAATCCAATTTTCACTTTAATTAACTCTTTTATATGTTTGTAATAATTATGACATAAAAAAAATAACCTTTTAGGTTATTTTAAGCTCGGTGCTGATATTTACCATCAACTGTGGAAACAACAATATAATCATCTGTATTAATAAATAATGGTACTTGTAATGCTAATCCAGTTTCAGCAACTGCTCTTTTGCTTGGCGAAGAACTACTATCACCTTTAACAGCCTGTTCAGCTTCAATAATTTTTAAAGTTACTTTATCTGGTAACGAAATCGTTAAAATTTCATTATCATATTGTAATACTTGAACTGGTAAATTAGAAGTTAAAAACTTTAATTCTCATGCCATTTTTGTTTTATTAATTTCAACTTGTTCATAACTTTCATTATCCATAAAAATCAAGTTATTGCCATCACTATATAAATATTGCATCACGCGTTTATCAAGATGCGCCCGTTCAACTTTATCACCACTAGTAAAAGTTAAATTAATAATTGCATTGCTTCGCAAATTTTTAACTTTAGCTTTAACATTTGCTTGGCCTCTTCCAGCTTGAGCACGACCAGTATCTAAGACTAAAAATAGATTACCACTATGTCTAAAAGTCATGCCATTGCGTAAATCATTAACATTAATCATCTTTATTTCTCCTTTTGCTTTTGCAACTTATTTCTAATTAACAAAACTTGTAAATTCATTATGGCATTAATTTGATTTGGGGTTAATTTATTGATAATATTTTCATAATGAAAAAGTTTGTCGGTTCACATTTTGTTAAATAATAACTCATATTTATTTTCTAAATTTAGTCCAAACATAATTTGTTCATCACTAACAATTAAACAACCGTGCGTTTTATTAATAACAATAATCTCATAAATAAAATTATTATCTTTAATTAATAATTCGTCTTCAATAAAATAATTGTGGTCTTGGACTCATTTACGAATTTTAGACATTTCATTATTTGTTTGAATTATATAACGATTAATTGATTGATAATCATTAGTTAAAATATTAATAATTGTCTTGGCACCTAATCCCGCAATAATAACACAATTAATGTTATCACTAGCATTAATTCATTTAATGCCATCTCCTAAAATTGGAAAAATATTATTTTGTAATTGATTTTGAATAATATTTTTCTGAGCTTGTACTAATGCTTTAGGATTAATATCACTAACAAAAATATTATTCATTCCTTTTTTCTTTACTAAATAAATAGCAACTAAACCGTGGTCACAAGCAATATCAGCAACAATATCATTAGGATTAACTAAATTAGCAATTGTTGCTAAACGATGAGATAGTTTCATTATTAACCTTTATAAAAATCTTTCAAAACTCTTGACTTTGAAGGATTTCTTAGTTTGCGACAAGCTTTAGCTTCAATTTGACGAATTCTTTCTCTGGTAACACCAAATTCACTACCAACTTCTTCTAATGTTTTTGGTGAATCATACTTAGTTAAATGTTTATCAATAACATAATCATTTAAATTAATTACCTTTTCAATTGGCGTATCAAACTTAAAATCTAAATTCATTATTTCACTAATTAATTCATCTTTTTCGCTTCCCTCTTCTGCTAAATCAACTAGCGATCGAATTTTAGTTGGTAGTAAACCAAAACGCATCCGAATAACCTTTTCCTCGCGTTTATTTAAGATTTCTTCAAAAACCTTATCTAATTGTTCTCGTAATGATTCTCGTTCAGCATAATCATCTGGTGAAAAAATATCTTTGTCTTCAACAAAATCAGCAAAGTGTGTATCATCTTCTTCGCCAATTGGTTTTTCTAAAGAAACTGGTTCCATTGATAATCGTTTAATTTCACGAACTTTTTCAGCAGTCATTCCCAAACCAATTTTTTCTGCAACTTCAGTATGGGTTGGTTCCCGACCTAATTCTTGAGTTAATTGGCGTTCAATTCTTGTTAATTTATTAATAGTTTCCACCATATGAACCGGTATTCTAATCGTTCTTGCTTGATCAGCAATCGCTCTTGTAATTGCTTGACGAATTCATCAAGTTGCATAAGTAGAAAATTTAAATCCTCGGCGATAATCAAAACGATCAACTGCTTTCATTAAACCAATATTTCCTTCTTCAATTAAATCTGAAAAATCTAAACCACGATTAGTATGCCTTCTAGCTACTGAAACAACTAACTTTAAGTTAGAAATAATTAACTTATTTCGTCCATATTGTTTAATTTCAAGATCAGATGAATCCAACATTCTTGCATATTTTACTTCTTCTTCTTTTGTTAAAATTTTACTTGAACCTAAACGATTAAAGTAGGCTTTAATAATGTCATGAATTTTAGTTTCATTAGAAATACTTGGACCATTATTTTTAAAGTTAATAATAATATCATCATCTTCATCAAAAATAGCTCGCTCTTTAACAATATCATCATCTTCAAAATCAGAATGTTCTAAATCAATATCAACTTCAACTTCATCATCATCAACTAAATCGGTTCAAACAACACCATCATTTTGTAGTTCATTAATAAAAGATTCTAAGAGTCCATCTTCAATATCTAACATTTCAAATGCTTTTAAAACCTCTTCTTGACTAATATGATTATCATTTTTTTTAATCTTTTTTAATAAGTCATACTTAATCTCATCAAAAGTTTTTATTTTTTTAAATATTCTTTTTCGCATCTATTGACCACTCTTTTCTCTTTTAATATTTTTTGACAAACTAATAATTTTTTCCCCAATTGCTATTTTTTCATTAACATTATTAGTTGCTAATCATTTTTTTGCTCATTTATCTTTTTCTAATTTAATTAAATAATTATAAATAGTTTCTTGACAATCATTAATTAACTTAGGGCGATAAACAAATTCTTGTTTATTATAAAGACTATAAATCATTTCTAACGACTTTTTTACTTGTTCTTGTTGTAATGATTTTAGAAAATCTTCATAATTTACTTTTCCTGCTTGCGGATTTTTATCATATCAACTAATAATTTCTGATAATAAAACTTTTTTAATGGGATCAATTAAGGAAAAATTATTTAATTCGCTATTAGTTAATGTTTCTTTTGTATAAAGTAACGAAAATATAATAATATTTTCCGATTTCTCAATCGGATTTAAATATAAATTCTTATTAGCCCCAGCATTTTTAGGATTTATTTTATCAGTAGTTTCTATTGTTTGCTTAGCAAACAATGTTTGTTCAAGGATTTTTTTATTCAAATTAGTTATTGTTTCCAACTTATTTAAATAAAAATTTACTTCAACAGCACTATGTAATAACTGAAAAAATGGAGTAACTTTTTTTAAAAGTTCAGTCACATTATCAATTTTCTTTAAATCTAAATTATTTTGAAAATAATTTAAAACAAAGTCTAAAGGATGAATACTATTTTTAATTAAAGCGCGAACTGCTACTGCACCTTCTTTTTTAATTAAATCATCGGGATCCAATGTTGTTGGATTGTTTACTACTTTAACATTAAATTTGTGATATCATAATTCACTAATCATTTTAAACGCAGCTATAATTCCAGCATCATCACCATCCAAAAATAAAATAATTTCATTAGTAACCTTTTTTAATATTGAACAATGTTGTGCACTTAAACTTGTTCCCATAATGGCAACGGCATTGTTAATGCCAATTTTGCTTAAAGCAATAATATCCATAAATCCTTCACAAATTAATAAATACTTATCTTGATGCAAATGATTTTTTGCAAAACTTAAGTTATACAATAATTGATTTTTTTTAAAAATATTAGTTTCTAAGATATTCATATATTTTGGTTGTTGATTTTCCAAATATGAACGGCTCGAAAAACCAATGATATTATGTTCTATATCACGAATCGGAAACATAATCCGATTTCTAAAATAATCATTAAAATGATTATTTTGATAAACAACTAAACCAGAAATAACTAATTCACTAGGTTTATAACCTTTTTGTTGTAAATATGCTACTAGTCCATCTTCGCTAGGCGCCAATCCAATACTAAATTGTTGTCTTAACTTATTATCAATATTTCGCTGCTCTAAATATTTTTTTGCTTGAATACCAATTTTGCTATCTAAATGATACATAAAGTATTCACAAGCTAAAGCATTAATCGCAAATATTTTCAAAGTTTCACTATCATATTTATTTTTTGTTCATTGCTCTAATTCTTGTAAATCAATATTTACAAGTGCTGCTACTTCTTTTAAAGCTTCTAAAAAGGAAATTTTTTTATATTTTTGCAAAAAAGTAAATACATTCCCAGAAGCTTGACAAGAAAAACACCGATAAATTTGTTTTTCAGGAGAAACACTCATTGAAGGCGCATTGTCTTCGTGAAAAGGACAAACTGTTCAATAGTTACGACCTTTTTTTTGCAATTTTAAATATTGACCAATAATTTCAGTAATATTAGTTCTCGTTCTAATGAGAGAAATTTTTTCAGGATTAACCATACTAGCTTTATTTCTCCTTACACTTTAATTTTGTTCTTGCAAGTGTTTAAGGTATTTTCTTAATTTTCTAACTTTTACTCGTTTTTGCACCATCGTGTCGCGAAAACGCACCGTTACACTTCTTCTTCACCGTCTTAAGCTTTTAAAATCAACCGTAATACAATAAGGCGTTCCAATAGCATCTTGACGACGATATCTTTTCCCAATATTTTGCGTTTCATCATAAGTTGCTAAAAAATCGTTAGCTAACTCTTCATATAATTTATACGCTTCTTCATTTAATTGCTTACTTAAAGGTAAAATAGCAATATAATAAGGAGCCAAATTATGATTTAATCGCAATATCGTGCGTTTACTATTATCTGGCAAAATCTCAACATCATAAGCATCATTTAAAATGGCCAACATTAATCTGCCAACACCGACTGACGGTTCAATAACATTCGCAAATATCTTCGCATTTAATTCTGAATCTAAATAACTTAAATCTTCACCACTATGTTCACTATGCGTTTTTAAATCAAAAGAAGAACGATTACTAATACCCCATAACTCTTGCTTACCAAAAGGAAAATTATATTCAATATCCACAGTTCGCTTCGCATAATGAGCTAAAACACTATCTTCGTGTTCATTTAAACTAAAATTACCCTGTTTAATACCAACATCTAATAAAAATTGCTGACAATAACTTAATCAATAATCAAATCACTCCGTTTGATCATTAGGATTAAAAAAAAATTCCAATTCCATTTGCTCAAATTCTCTTGTCCGAAAAATAAAGTGTCCCGGAGTAATTTCATTACGAAAAGCTTTTCCAATTTGACCTACCCCAAAGGGCAATTTCTTTCTTAAACTTCGTTGAATATTTTTGAAATTTACAAAAATTCCTTGCGCTGTTTCTGGTCGTAAATAAACAACACCTTGATCATTTGCTAAAACCCCTTGTTGAGTTTTGAACATCAAATCAAATGAACGAACCGCTGTAAAATTATTATTCTTACAATTAGGGCACACAACTTGATGTTCTTTTAATAAGGCTTGCAATTCATCAGCACGCAATTTTTGAAAATCAACAGTCACATTGCTTAACAAATGATCCACCCGAAACCGCTTAATACAACTTTTACAATCCACAAATAAATCGTAAAAATTATCAAGATGCCCCGAAGCCTCCCAAACACTACTGTTCATAACAATGGCACTATCCAGTCCAACATTCAAAGGATGCTTCGTCACAAACCGTTCCCATCACAAATGTTGCAAACGATTTTTCAACTGTGCTCCCAACGGACCATAATCCCAACTATTACTTAACCCACCATAAATTTGCGAACCCTGAAAAACAAAGCCATACTCCTTCAAATGATTAACTAACAATTCCATTCTTTTATTAATATCCACCATAGCAACCCCGCTCTAAAAAACAAAGACCCAAGACATTATTCATTCAAATACTACTTAAATAAAACCCGAGTTCTTCACAATAATTGTATTAAATTTTTATTTACTTTTTATATATGCAATAGCAATATCTAATGCACCAAACAAGTATAGAATATACCGTATATTTTGTCAACCTATTATAAGGGTGTGTTACTTGTAGATTACACAGTCTTATTACATAAATTCACTAATTTTAAATATTAGAAAATATTAAATAGTTATTTCATCAATATATTCCATTTGACTAACTAATAAAATTAAACCAAAGATCGTTCCTAATAACATTGGAAAACCTAACATAATAATACTAATGGTAATAATTAAAAGTTTAATAGAACTAATTATTTTATTAGTTAAAACAATTGTTGTTAAAATAACACTAATAATTCCTACAATACAGAAAAATATTATAAAAATTAATGCTTGAGTTTCAAAATGAGCAATACTTTTTGCTAATCATGCAAAGTAATTACTAATGCTAAAAATAATAATTGCTTGTGCAACTGGCAAAATAGCCATTACTAAAGCTCCTTTTGAACCTATGGAAAACATTTTTTTGCTATTACGATTAATAAAAGTATTATTTTGTGATGATAATACAATCAATATTCCTGTAAAAATAAAAAATATTGTAAACATACTTGTAGCACTAATTAATATTCCGTGAATAATCCGAAAATATGAATATCTTAAGAAAAATCCAATAATGTTTACTAATAAGCCAATAATCATGGCACCAAAATTAATCATCAAAGAGACTCATATTCACTCAGTTGCTTTTCAATTTTCTTGAAAATAACCATATAAATAAGATAAATCAAATAAACAGAACGGTAAAAAAATAATAAGAAAGATTTGAATAGTTCCTGAAATAACTATCCCACTATAAAATAATTTATCTTTATCTAAAATCATATTTTATTTTCCCATCACATAGTCTATTTTCCAACAAAATAAAGCGGTATTAAAGCATAAAAATGAATAACCACGCCATTATTATTTGCTCAATGTAAATATGAAATAATAGTTTTATTTACTATTCACTAACCTATTTCTTAATGTATCAATTATATATATCTATCCTTAATTTTTTGATTAGAACTCATAAATTCAATGTCAGTCATTGTACCGGATTCAAAAAATTTGTTTCAAACTAGTAAATCCACAATTTTCTTAAGGTCACTGAACTCAAAACTAAGTCTGTAAATTTTATTTTTTAATATATTAAAAAGAAAAAAATTATATTTACTAGTAAAAGTTTTCCTATTAACATTAAACTTCTTCTCTAAAGTAATATTTTTTTGAAAATGTTTTAATTTAACCTTTTTTATCTTATTATCTTTTAAAATAATTATTTTATTTTGCTTAAATCTTTGAAAATTTGCAAAATATACTTGATTTCACTTACAAATTTCAATTATGTCATTAATTTCTATCTTATTTAAACTAAAAATATCATTTGCTTTTTTATTTAAAATAGAAACTCGTTCTTGTTGTTTAATTTCAAATAAATAAGCATATACAGCTAATTGTAAGAAATGAACATCAGTAACTCTGCTAACACATTTAAATTCCCAAACATTCTTACTTTTAAAATCAATGCAATCAATAAAACCATTTAAAGTTTTATCATATAATTCTGCAACTTTAGAATGAGTATATGGTTGTTCAAATGCACTACCAGTAGAAATATGATATTCCATCAGTTGCATAAAATTACTTAAATTTTCTTCTGTAATTCAATTATAATTTTCATTACTAATTTGATTTAACTTAAAATTAAACTTATCAACAATATAAATTCATATATTAGCTAACAGCAATAAATCTTTAACCGGCAATTTTTCATTTTCGTATAAACCTTTAATGAACTTTTCGTGTTTAAATAAATCAGGATATTCTTCTTTTGTGTAGTCTCTTCTTTCCTTTAAAAAATTTAATAATAAATTTAAAGAACTAACTTTTTTAAGATCCTTTTTACAATGTCACTCATAATAAAGTGGTATCGCTGTCCCCGTTATATTAGAAACTTGTTCAATAAAACCTTTTTCTTGAACATAATCTTTTAAATTTAACACAGTAGTTTGTGGAAAATCTTGATTAATATAATCTTCAACTTTTATTTTTTCCATACAATTCTTAACAATATTTGATGGAACATGCCTTACTAAATCAACAACACTAATACTTGAAGCTTGATAATTAAAATTATCAGGGCGCATAAAGTTTTGTTAGGTGGGTAAAGATTTGAATAATTTTGAAAGAAAAGCAACTAAAAATTTATTATCTTTTTACTTGAAAAATAATTAATAAAACAAAATATTTAATATTAACAAACATATTCTTAATAAAAGGTTATAAAAACTAAGTAAAATGCTTATAAAAACAACATTAAAATAATTTTTTACAACAAAAATCATACATAAGAAATATATACAATTTTATTAAATTTTAATTAATATTTTTACTTACTTAAATCTATTATATTTATTTGTTACAGCATTACCTTTATAGTTAATTCAACTATCATCATTTTTATTATTATATTTATTTCATAATGAATTTTTATATATTTCTTTTCTGATTTCTATTTCTGAATTAATATTTTCATTAATGTAATGTAATACATTTAATTTGTTTAAATTTGCCATTCTTAAATGTAATAGATTATTTAAATTTTTATGATTATATATTTTCGCCCCATATCCTAATTGTTGTTTTACCAAATGTGATACATCACTTTCAATGCTACAACCGATATTTCATTCTAAATTTTGATGATGAATACCATGCTTGTTGTTTTCGAAATAATTACTCGCCCTCCTTAAATTTTTTTTAATGTCTTTATTTAATTCATTTTTAGCACCATTGCGAATGTTTTTGATTAATTCTTGATGATTACCATTTTTATATAATTCAATTCAACTATTTAGTGTTACTTTGCGATTTTCAAAAATAATATTAAATGCCGTTTGTTTTAATTTTTTAATAGCGTGATACTCATCTAAAATATATCTAACATTACCAAAACTATTGGCAATTTCTCTAATTCAAGTAGCGCCATCGCCACAAACAATTATTTTGTCATAATTAATATTCACATAATGTTTTTGTAATTCTCTAATTAATAAGTCACGATAATCCATCGTATTTATTCGTTTACCAACTTTTAACATTAGAAAATGACCTCGTTTGTTTTCTAATTCTCTACGAGCATTTTTGTCGTTTTTTTCTTTATGTCCGGTGTGAAAAGTAACTAAACGAATTCTTTGGTCTTGTTTAACTTTATGGTCTAATGTCGCTAAAAATGTCTCATCTAGTTGAATATATAAATCCTTACTTTTGACATCAATTCTATTTTTAGTTTCTTTTTCTGCTAGTTGAAAATATTCGGCAATATCGTATTTATTTAAAATATTTGAAATACTAGCTTTTGAAATATAACAATGATTTAGAGCGTCTAAAACATCGCGATACCGCTTACCATCACCCAGAAGACTTAAAACTTTAAATTGGACATCAAAATAAATGCGTTGTTTGGGTAATAGACCAATTTCTTTGTCTAACAAACATACATATTCAAATTTACCTGATTTTTGATTTCAATATTTATATCGGCGTCGTTTAAAAGTAACATCACCAAAAATTGTAATAATTGTTCTTAAAGCAAAATGAACTATTTTATAACCTTGTTTTAACCGATAATGATATTTATATAAGTATTCATCTAATTTTTCATATTCATTAGCTAGTTGTTCGCATTTGTTGGTGTACATATTTTTATGGGTTGTAAACAAACTAAATCAATGTTTATTTTCTGGGGTTTTTACATTATTATCAATTTTTAACATAATAAATTACCTTTCTTGATAGTAATTTTAATAAAGTTTAGTTATCTTATTTTTCTTCTTTAATGATAAATGTTTTTTATAACTAGTATTCAATATCCTGAAAAAATGATATAAATTATTATTTAATGATATATAATTAAATTCCAAAGCAAAGAGACTGTAGATTAATTTTTGGAGAAAGGAGACCACCTTATAAATTTTATTAATTATTAAAAATTCACAAAAAGGATTTGATTAATATGAAAAAATCACTAGCAATCTTAGGAACAATAACAATAGCGGCAACTGCCTTGCCGACAGTAATTGCCGCAAGTCCTTGTGAAAAAAAAGAACAACAAATTAAATTAGAAAATATTGAAATTAATTATTTACAAACAAAAGATTTAAAAAAACTAAACAGAGGTAAAAGAAACAATGAGAATAGACTTAGAAATAAATATAGAGCTGCTGGGCACAATTATTTATTTGCAAAAATAGGACATACTACTTGACAAAATATAGTCTTTAATCATAATTCTTTAAAAGATAATGATGAATTTTATAATTTTGTATTTTCTAAAATAAATGAATTTCCAAAACAAAACAATTCTGGTGATTTTGTTGCATCTGATTATTTTTGACAAGATGACACAGAAATTATTGCTCATATAATAGTTGACAAGTTTGATGATATTAATAATGTTTTTAAAGGTAAAAATGATATTCATTCGGGAATAATTTTAAGAACTAACAGGGCTTCATACTGAGATAATAATCATTATTGATGAGGGGCGCATATAAATAATTATGAGCACGATGTATGGGAATAAATATGAAAAAATTACTAGGAATCTTAGGAACAATCACCATCACGGGAAGCGGAATATCAGGAATTGTTGGAAACAAACCATATTCAACACAAGAAAATAATAAAATAAGAATAAAACGACAGGACAATAATAGTTTTAGAACAACTATTATTAAAGGAATTTTAATTATTACTAATAGTGTTAATTGGGGTAAAAATTTTATTGTACAAATTACTCCTCAGGCTTGTTCCGCTATTAAGTCTGCTAGTTCTCAAGTTTTAAATGAATCTATTAGATATTTAAAAAAAGGAGCAGCCGGAGTAATTCCGGGTGTAGTTTCTGGTTATGTATATAATAAAATATCTAATTCAAGTGAAATTTATAGTTATCAAGAAGCTACGGCATGAGGTGCTAGTGTTGCGGGGGGTTCAATTGCTACTACACTTCAATCAGATATTATAAATGGAATAACTAAATTGTATAATTATTGAGAAGAAAATCCTCAACAATTAATGGAACTTGTTAATAATTATTATGAACAAGGAAGAAATCTTTTAATTTCATTTACAAATAATGAAAATATTCCAGATTTAATAAGTGCTGCGGCAGGAAATTAGTAATTTAATCAATACTAAATAGTTTTGAAAAAAGAGATCATTCTGGTGGTACGGGTGCATATGATTATATACAGTCATCAGATATTGAAATTATAAGAGATGTTATAGTTGATCACTACACTGAAATTAATGAAGTTTTTTTAAGTAAAAATGACAACAGCATAGGAATAGGAATTAAAACTAATAGAGCAAAATACTGATACAATAATCCTAATAATTTAAATTGAGGTGTTCATCCTAATTCAGAAAAGATTTTTCCTTAAAAATAGGAAAACTGACTAATAATGAAAAAAATATTAAGTATTTTAGGAACAATCACCTTAATTGTAACAAGTACAGCAAGTTTAACTTTTTGTGAAAAATAAGAAAAATATTCAAACCAGTAATTTTAATTGCTGGTTTTTATTTTGTCAAAATTAAAAAAATGAAAAAGTTGTTTAGTTATTTAAAGGTGTTGTTATCATAAAAAAAGCCCTCTTTCTTTTTTGGAATAGCTTCCTCTGCATGTGCAATAGCTAACGCATAATGTATAGTATAAAATAAATAAATATTAATCCTTTTGGGGACAAGCACAACCGGTTTAACATCTTTTTAAAAAATAAGAAAAATATTCAAACCAGTAATTTTAATTAATTACTGGTTTCTTATTTTATTAAAATATAAAAAATGAAAAGTTGCTTAGTTGTTTAAAGGTGTTGTTATCATAAAAAAAGCCCTCTTTCTTTTTTGGAATAGCTTCCTCTGCATGTGCAATAGCTAACGCATAATGTATAGTATAAAATAAATAAATATTAATCCTTTTGGGGACAAGCACAACCGGTTTAACATCTTTTTAAAAAATAAGAAAAATATTCAAACCAGTAATTTTAATTAATTACTGGTTTCTTATTTTATTAAAATATAAAAAATGAAAAGTTGCTTAGTTGTTTAAAGGTGTTGTTATCATAAAAAAAGCCCTCTTTCTTTTTTGGAATAGCTTCCTCTGCATGTGCAATAGCTAACGCATAATGTATAGTATAAAATAAATAAATATTAATCCTTTTGGGGACAAGCACAACCGGTTTAACATCTTTTTAAAAAATAAGAAAAATATTCAAACCAGTAATTTTAATTAATTACTGGTTTCTTATTTTATTAAAATATAAAAAATGAAAAGTTGCTTAGTTGTTTAAAGGTGTTGTTATCATAAAAAAAGCCCTCTTTCTTTTTTGGAATAGCTTCCTCTGCATGTGCAATAGCTAACGCATAATGTATAGTATAAAATAAATAAATATTAATCCTTTTGGGGACAAGCACAACCGGTTTAACATCTTTTTAAAAAATAAGAAAAATATTCAAACCAGTAATTTTAATTAATTACTGGTTTCTTATTTTATTAAAATATAAAAAATGAAAAGTTGCTTAGTTGTTTAAGAGTATTGTCATCATAGAAAACCACCTTTTAGGGTAGTAATTTTAACAGTTTTTAAATTTAGTTATTTACGGATTTTCAATTTTAATTTCAAAGTTACTTGTATTTCTTAATGTGTAATCTATTGTATTATCGTTATTGTCTCAAGTTTCTAACTTTGTACTTTGTACTTTGATTGTTATTTTTTTATTAATTATTCAAAGCTCATGTGGCTTTATATTAGGGCCGTTAGGGTCAGTTATTTTTTGCCCATATGTAGTTATTAATTTTGTAATTTTATTTTGTTTATCGGGCGCATAAAGTTTTGTTAGGTGGGTAAAGATTTGAATAATTTTGAAAGAAAAGCAACTAAAAATTTATTACCTTTTTACTTGAAAAATAATTAATAAAACAAAATATTTAATATTAACAAACATATTCTTAATAAAAGGTTATAAAAACTAAGTAAAATGCTTATAAAAACAACATTAAAATAATTTTTTACAACAAAAATCATACATAAGAAATATATACTTAATTTGCATATTGAAATAATTTATAGTAAATGACTATTTTTTCTTTTTTAAAAAATACCTAAGAAAACTAAACGCGACCCATTTTATCAATGTCATTAAAATCAATAACAAACTCTTTTTTATCTTCAAATCCAGCAAGTTTATTAAACAACACTTTTAAGTTTTCTTGATAATCATCAATTGCTTTTTGATAAGTTTCAAAAACTTTTTCTTTTATCGCATCACTAAGATTATCATTTTCAAAAATCTTTATTTGCTTCTCTGATAAATCAGTAATTTGTTTTTGGATTCATTCAATTTGTTTTTCAATTACTTTAATAGAATCATTATTTGAAAAACTAGTAAGTTGCTTGTCAAACTTAGTAACTAAATTATTATGAGAAGTAGCAACAACATTATTAATTGATAAACTTAAACTAAAAATTGATAAGATAATTTTTAAACCATTCACCATTAATTCCTTACCTCGCACTTATTTTTTAATTATAATTATCATAGGAACATTTACGATTTAAAATCCATTTTTTATTTCCACCTCCACGAAAAATAAAACCTTCTTTTTAATTTAATTAAATTATAACTTTTTATACCTAGAAAATAAACCCCATACTTATACAAATAAATAATATTCCATTTTTGAACTTTTGAAAAAGAAATTATAATTTATTTTAAGGACAATCTTGAATTATTAAAATTTATTTATGAAAAAACTGTTATATTAAGTGACACCAAATTTGAAAAACATAAGATTAAAGCTGTACAAAAATTATTGACAAAAACAAAAAATTAAATAATAAATAAAAATTACAACATTTATGAATATCTTAGACTGAAAAATATAACCACAAAAGGCGAGTAATAATTTTATCATTGATATAAGTTATTTTTCATCTAACTATTCTACATAAGGAGAAAGGAGGCAATAAAATGAACAAGTGTAAAGACTGCAAATGTTCTTGTTCTGAGGGACATAATTGCAAAGACTGTAAGAAAGATAGTACTAGTAAACATAGTTGCTAACAAATTAAGACAATAAAATAAAAAAATAAGTCTCTAACAAAGGAATTTAGTTAGAGACTTATTTTACTATATATCTAGTTTTCCATTACAACCACATCGTACACATGGGGTATTTGTCGTAATGATGACAACAATTGTTGAAGCAGAACTTTGTTGGCAATTTTAATAACAAGATTAATACTGTATTTATTATCCGAACTTGTTTCAATATGAATTTGTTGAATCGAAGCATTTAAATTAGCAAGAATATTGGTAATATTAGCCATTAAACCATCACGGTCGTAACAAATTACTTTAATATTACTATAATATTGATGGCGCTTAACGACATTTTCATTCCACCACACTTCCAAAAGTCGTCCTTGGCGTTCTTCTGGAAGAATATTATGACAATTAACACGATGCACGCGAATCCCACCAAGTTTACTAACATATCCCGTAATTGGTTCTAACGGCACTGGCATACAACAATGAGCTAAAGTTGCTTTAATATTATCAGCACCTTTAACAATAATGTCATCTTTTAAGTTAATTTTTTCAACTTTTTTTTCTTGAAGATGATTTAAATAAGTATTAGGACTAGTTTCATTACTTGCTAATAAAAGATTAATCGCATCATCAAGTTGATATTTCTTATTAGCAACATCTAAATAAAAATCTTCTAAAGCATGATATTTTAATTGCTTTAAGCGATGCATTAGATCTTTTTGGGAAGCTAATTTTCATTTTAATTTCCGTTGCGTTAAAACATCATCAATCGTTTTTTTAACATTTTTAATTTTTTTAAGATTTTTAGATTCATTATCTTTATGAGTTTCATCAAATTCTTGTTCTTGTTTTTTTAAAAATCTTTTAATTTTATGCAATGCATAACTAGTTTTAGCAATAACTAGTCAGTCACGGGATGGTCGCATATTTTTACTAGTTTTAATTTCCACAACATCACCAGATTTTAAAACAGTACTAACAGAAACATAGTTACCATTAATCTTACCACCCGTAGTTTTCTCACCAATATCAGTATGAACTTTATATGCAAAATCTAAAATTGTTGACCCAAAAGGCAAAGTAATAACTTTACCATTAGGAGTTAAAACATAAATTAAAGAAGTAAAAATATCACTCTTAACGGCTAACTCCATATTTGGTTTTTCATTATTTTCTAACTCTTCATTGTTAATATTTTCTAAATCTAAAATCCGATTAAAAATATCTAAGCGCTCATCAATATCAGCTTGGCGTTTTTTAGTATTATAGATTTCGCCCTCTTTGTATTTTCAATGCGATGCTGCTCCATAAGTTGCCTTTTCATCCATATCAACAGTTCGAATTTGAATCTCATAAATTGTTGCATCTTGAATAACTGTTGTATGTAATGACTGATATAAATTATATTTAGGCGTTGCAATATAGTCCTTAAATCTTCCTGGTAAAGGTGGAAATTGCTGATGCAAATAACCTAAAATCGTATAACATTCATCTATCGTATTAGTAATAATTCTTATCGCTAATAAATCATGAATATCTTCAAATTTACGCCCAAAATAATACATCTTACGATAAATTGAATAAATACTTTTGCTACGACCAGAAATTGTTGCTTTAATATTCTTACTATCTAATAATGACTTAATATTGTTAATCATTATGGCCATTAATGATTCTAAATGTTCTTTTTCCAAATCAACATTGCGAGAAATTCTTTTATATTCAACAGGATTTAAAATTGCAAAAGACAAGTCTTCTAAAAGACTTTTTACTTGTCGCATCCCTAACCGGTGCGCAATTGAAGAATAAACTTCTAAAGTTTCTTTCGCAATAACTTTTTGTTTTTCTGGTTCCAAATATTCAATTGTTTGGATATTATGTAAACGGTCTGCTAACTTAATAACAATAACACGAATATCGTGCGCCATACTTAAATATAACTTTCGCAAATAATTAGATTTAATTTCACTACGATTCATTTTAGCAAAATAAGATACTTTCGTGACCGCTTCAACTAAAGTTGATATCTCAATACCAAACTCTTTATTCAAGTCTTCAAAAGTTGTCGGTGTGTCTTCTAACACATCATGTAATAAACCAGAAATTAATGTTGCTAAATCCATATGCCATGTTGCCAAATAATAAGTTGTTCATAAAGGATGATTAATATAAGGTTCACCACTTTTTCTTAACTGCTGATCATGCTTATTATAAGCATAGGCATATGCGCGTTTTATTTCCTCAATATCTTTTTCATTACTAATATAGGTTTTAACTTTATCTAAAACTTGTTTAAATGTTATCGATTTCATAATATCAAACTCACTTATTTTAATACTGAATTAAGCTTTCAATTTTTAAATTAGGAAATTGTTCGCGGGCTTTAAAACTAGTCAATTCAATAACAAATACTGCGGCAATAACCTCGCCTTGTAATTCTTCAATTAAATTAATAATGGCATCAATCGTACCACCGCTGGCTAGCAAATCATCAACAATAACAACTTTCATTCCGGGAACAATCGCATCCTTATGAATTGCTAAAGTACTTTTGTTATATTCTAATTCATAACTTTTATGAATAACTGCTCGCGGTAATTTATCTGACTTACGAATGGGAACAAATCCCAATCCCAATTCACTAGCAACCGGAGTTGCAAAAATAAATCCTCGAGCTTCGGGTGCTACAATAACATCCGGTTTAAATGATTTAACAATTTCTTCTAATTGCTTAACAACTTGTTTAAATGCTACACCATTAGCCAATAATGGTGTTATATCCTTAAATTGAATTCCTGGTTTTGGAAAATTAGGGACATCAATTATTAATTCTTTTAAATCCATTAACTAACTCATCCTTCCAACATTATTAATCATTAACACCGATAACAATTTGCTCATCAGGTCCAGTTAATGATTTATAAATTTTTTGCTTTTTACTTCGTAAAAGTTTTCCTTTAATGTTAGCAAAATATACTCATAATCATCGCAATAAAATTGTTGAAGAATAAATACCAATAACACTACCTAATAAAAGACCAAATGCTGCCCCAATATTTTGACCAATAACAAATAACACCATTGACAATAACAAGACTAACGATAAAACAATTAAACTACTTTTTAAAGTCATTGTAAATCCCGTATTTACCAAATCCGATAAATTACTCTTATTCATTTTCGTACTATCCAAACCAATTTTATTTTCCCGAACACGGTCAAAGATAATTATTTTATGAATAATAGCAAAGATAACTACTGCTAAAATAGCTGTAACAACTTCAATCGTTACTTCAAAACGACAAATAATTATCAAAGAACAAGTTAATAAAACATCATGAATAATTGTCAATATTAATGGTAGAATAAAACTTCAATCAAAACGAATAATTAAATAAATTAGAATAATCACCATAATAACTGCTAACACAATAACCCCATTAATGACAACGCTACCACTAGTTTCATTTCATAAAGAACCATAACTAACATCATTAATTCTAATTTCAGATTGGAAATTATTTTCTGATAACCAAGTTTGTAAGGAGTTAACATATTTATTATCAATTAAGGAAGTTTTAATAACAATATTATATCCACGATCTTCCATCCGCCTAAATGCTGCTAGCGAATAACTATCTGCTGAATAATCGGTTTTAAATTTACTAATAATTTCATTTTTAGTTTCCTCAATTGCTTTTAGAAACGCCTCATCATCAGCACCATCATCACTCGTAATACTATGTCCAGAAGTTTGCACTTGAAAAATTGTTCCCCGCGTAAATTCTAAACTAGTACCCGGTCCCGCAGTTGTAACAACAATAACACCACACGAAATAATAATCGTAGAAAGTAAAACTAATCATTTAAAACTTTTTTGATAACTAAATTTCTTAGAAAACTGTGTTATCCGATTAAAACCAAGCTTTTTAATAAGATAATGAATTTTTTGTTTTATAATTACAGAATTAGTCATTACTAAATCTTGACGGTTATTAATCCAGTTTAATGATAATAACGAATAATAAATTCCTCGGATTAAAACAATACCAAAAATAAAAGCTCCTAAAATACTAATAATTAGCATAATCGCAAACGATTTAATAATACCGGTTCCAAATCAATAAATAAAGAAACTAATTATCAATGGCAAAACAGTCGTATCAAAAACTGTTGATATTGATTTTCGATTAGCATCTAAAAAAGATTGAATTAAAGATTTACCCCCATTAAACTCAGTTTTCATTCGTTCTAATAAAATAATACTACTACTTAAAGCAACCATCATACCTATCAGCATAGCAATAAACACTTCTCAGCCATAAATCCCTAATAAAACATTAAACACAACCATTGTAACAACGACCATTGTTGCTAAAATAAGACCCAAAATAAGACCCAAAACACGATAAAATACTGCCAAAATAACTAATATTATTAACAAAATAACACTAACAGTAATAATCATCATCACCTTTGTGGCATTACTAATTACGGTATCGGATACTGAATATGACTCAACTTGGTAGGCAATTCCTTTAATGCCGGCACTAAAAATTTTAGCTAAACCAGCGGCTGCCTCTTCACCACTAATTTCAATAAAAGCAATATCACTTACTTTATCACTATTATTAGGTTTAAGCTGTAATGATGAAGATGTAATTAAATACTTATTTTTATATTTGTTATTCATAACATCTTTAAATTCAGTATTAACAAGTTCTACTAAAAAAGGACGAAACGGATTTAAATATTTTTGCTTATCATAAGTATCATCTTCATTATTAATATCAATTGTTAAATCACTATTTGGCGAATTCTTATTATAGCTAAGAACCTCATTAAAAGTAACATCAGCGTTTTGAAAATAGTTATAAATATCAGAATCCGTATTAACACTTTGATCAGCTAAATTTACTTCTTTAACATCACCATTTTCACGATTACGAACACTAGCCGCTAAGAGACTTCGCAGAGCATTTCTTAATTCTTGCGCTTCACCACCTTGCAAAGCTACCGCTTTAGCATTAATAAATTTTCTAAGTTTTATCAAATCGTTATAATTGCTCCGCATCTCATCTAACATTTGCCCAAAATCTTGTCAAACATAAACTGACTTTTTATCTTGATATTTTAAAATCGCATTATATAACTCTAAATTTTTAATTTTGAATTCAATTGATGGCTTATTTATTCCCGAAATTAAAGAATTTTTGATTGAACTACTATCAATAAAATCTTTTAAAACAATTCTTTTACCATCCTTCTTTGCTGGTTTGTAAGTTTCACCTGTCCCTGTACCAACAAGTAAATCATCACCTTTATCATCTAAAAAGAAAATTGATCCGCTGCGTTCAACATCTCGTAAAAAATCAGCAATATTACCATAATTAGCTTGCGGAACGATAACATTTAAACGACTTCCCCCAATATTACTAGCAAAACGACTAATATCCATTCGTTTTTTTCTTAAAGGATCAATTTTATCTTGCAAAGTATTAACAGCCTCATGACGATTTTTCGCATTTTCATAACTAACAATTGTTTGATATGCCCCACCAACTAACATTCCTGAACGAAAATTATTATCAACAAAAAAACTACCCGTAATTAAACCAGCAATAGTACTTAAAATTAAAATAATAAATAAACCGAATTGAATTCAAAGGTTTCGTTGCGTTCCTTTAATATTATTTTTCATATCTATACCTCATTATTTCTTTTCAAACATTTCTTTAAAATCATCTAATGATATTGTTTTATCAGTAATTAATTTATTATTAATATATTCAATAACAATATTTGGTTTAATATTAAATATATCATATGTTGCTTGTTGCAAACTAGTAGCTTGCCGTTTATGCAAAATCACTTCCAAATAATAAGTTGCCACATCAACGATTGACAACGAAGAAATTTCTAATTTCAATTCCATAGTTTTTAATTCTAATAATTTAAGAACATAACTATACAAATAAGACTTTTCCATTATTTTTTCCAACCTTATTGTCAAATCATTTATAATTATACAATATAATTTTTAAAAGTGAAAAAATAATTGTCGCTAACAACTATCGGCAATATTCTTCCATATTAGTAATATAATTTCCTTTTTAATTATCATCTTCCACAAAGTTATAATAAATATTTTGCACATCATCATCAGCTTCTAAGGAATTAATTAACTGTCAAAACTGTTCAATCGCAATTTCATTTTCTAAGGATACTGTTTTATTCGGTTGAAAAATAATTTCACTAACATCAAAGGCAGTAACACCCTTAGATTCTAAAAAGGTTTTGGTTATTCAAAACCTATCAACAGTTGTCGTAATAATAAATGTTCCTTGGACGCATAAAGTTTTGTTAGGTAGGAAAAGATTTGAATAAGTATTAAGACAGTCAGCAATGATTGTCCTTTTATTTTATAAGGTGTTAAAAATTTGTTCTTTGAAAATTAAATACAAGTGAATTAATAATGTTGGTATGTATTAAAGCACGATAAATTGTGGGTGGTCGCCATAACCAAAAGAAGTTTACCAGTTAATAGATAACACCCTATTAGCTATAGCAATTTGTTTCGTTTTGCAATAAAAAAATGAATGGGTGGATTTCCTAAAAATATACACGCTATTAAATTAGTTCCAAGGGTAGGATGCGGATATTAAAGTGTAGAAATTTCTATATAGGGGATATACTAAGTTTAAAATTATTAAAATCTTTATCTAATTAAAAAACAAAATTTAATAACAAAGCTTGTTAAACACTTAAATCTGCGATATATAAGTGTTTAAAAAACTAAGTTAACTAACAACTTAGTTAATACAACTTAGTTTATTCATAAGAAAGGTAATTTACTATGAAAAACATTGAAAACATTTTCTTAAATACTAAGAAGTATCTTTTAAAAGAAACGCAAAACGCAATATTTATTAAAGCGCCAAAAATTCCGTGATTTAATAAACAAATCGGCATTTGGTTTCCAAAGCGATTTGTTTATAAAGGAAAATACGAAAATTCAATTTGCATTGGAATAATAAAAGATAGTAAATATCAAGTAATTTCAATTAATCAACAAGAGCAAGAAACGAAGTTAATTAAAGGCCAAGAATTATTAGGCTTCTTCATTGCCGAAAAAGAAAATAACAAAAAAGATATAAATTATAACTATTTTAAAGGAGCTTAAAAATGAATATTGCAATTGGGGTCGCGTTTAGTTTTCTTAGGTATTTTTTAAAAAAGAAAAAATAGTCATTTACTATAAATTATTTCAATATGCAAATTAAGTATATATTTCTTATGTATGATTTTTGTTGTAAAAAATTATTTTAATGTTGTTTTTATAAGCATTTTACTTAGTTTTTATAACCTTTTATTAAGAATATGTTTGTTAATATTAAATATTTTGTTTTATTAATTATTTTTCAAGTAAAAAGGTAATAAATTTTTAGTTGCTTTTCTTTCAAAATTATTCAAATCTTTACCCACCTAACAAAACTTTATGCGCCCCATTTTCGTCTTTGTATTTATCTAACATTTATACTTCACCTAGGAAATAATATTATCAAAATAGTAGATAAAATTAAAGGTTATGTACCAAGTCGGTCGCGTTTAGTTTTCTTAGGTATTTTTTAAAAAAGAAAAAATAGTCATTTACTATAAATTATTTCAATATGCAAATTAAGTATATATTTCTTATGTATGATTTTTGTTGTAAAAAATTATTTTAATGTTGTTTTTATAAGCATTTTACTTAGTTTTTATAACCTTTTATTAAGAATATGTTTGTTAATATTAAATATTTTGTTTTATTAATTATTTTTCAAGTAAAAAGGTAATAAATTTTTAGTTGCTTTTCTTTCAAAATTATTCAAATCTTTACCCACCTAACAAAACTTTATGCGCCCTACCAAGTCTAATATAATTCCTTTGAAAGGAGGATTTTTCTTTATGCGAAAATTTTTATCAGCTTTAAATTTAATATGTGTAATGTTTATTTTTGGTTGTAGTAAAAATAGCAACGATTTTAAAAAATATGATTTCTCATTTTCCGAGATTTCAAATAGCTATTTAACGGTAATTAACGGGGGTCCAACTATGTTTATAAATATTGATGATGTTAAAAGTCAATTGCCTTCTAATGTTGTTCCTGATATACATGTGTGGACTGAGTTTGATTCTCACAGTTTTAGATATGATGGTTATTCAACTAGACAGGAGGTTCAAAACTTTTATAAATCTAATGCAAAAAAAGTTAGCGGTAATTTTGGTAACACTCCTTATGATAGATATATTATTGATAAACTTGTTGATGTTAAAATTACATTTTCTAATAAAAATTATCGTCAAGAATGAGGCGTAATATCTTTTTCTGCCGAAATGCCTCATTAATTTAGTAATTTAATAAATATTATTGAAAATCGTATTAAAAAAATACGATTTTCTCAATTTAAGGAGTTTTAAAAAATGAAATATATTATTTCTCAAGCTGATTTAGCGGATTTAAAAGCAAAAATCCAAAGTTGACTAAGTGCTAATTGCCGTAATCCTTATTACTATAAAACTAAAAAACGCATTACTAACTATTTAAATTTATGTACTTATTTCTATATTGAAGAAACCACTTTAACAAAACTTATTAAAAAATATTTTAAGAATGCAACGAAAACCTTTTATCGTTGGGCGGAAAAAATTATGACTGCTTATTATTCTGACAATTTAGATTTGTTATTGTTTAAAACTACAAAACCACAAAATCTTAATTATCAATATAGTTTAAATTCTCGTGAAAAAGTATGTGATTTATATTTTGATTACAAAAATCTTCAAGCCGGTGGAATGTGGTCTTTATTTAACAATTTAAAAATCGGTTTTCACGATATTAAAAATTCAGAAGTTCCTAAAAACATCAAAAC
The DNA here is from genome assembly GCF_964030685.1 of Spiroplasma endosymbiont of Dilophus febrilis. Classification (NCBI taxonomy): domain Bacteria; kingdom Bacillati; phylum Mycoplasmatota; class Mollicutes; order Entomoplasmatales; family Spiroplasmataceae; genus Spiroplasma; species Spiroplasma endosymbiont of Dilophus febrilis. Next base: position 344,487 of record NZ_OZ034912.1, on the reverse strand, counting down.
TTTTTATCGTTGAATTAAATCTGACCCTCGCTGAAAAGAATTAAAACAACAAATTAAACAAACAAAACGCCATTTTAAGCGTTATGAAGTTTCCGAGATTGGTCTTTTACAAATGGATGCTAAAATTATTACCACATCAAATTTTCCGGTTGATAAAAAGTATTACATTTATGATTTCATTGACGAAATAACACGGATAGTATTTGGTTATGTTTATGATAGTTTAGGAACCAATAACGCAATTAATGCCGTACAAAGAGCAATGAAAGATTTTAGCGAGCTTGGCATAACCATTAAACGCCTTCGTACTGATAATGCTCCTGAATTTACTACTTCTAACTGAAGTAATAAAAAATCATACAAAGTAAAAGAAAGGCCTTTTACAACCTTTCTTTCAAGAAACGGAATTGTTCATGAAACCACACCAATCCGCTCGCCTCAGAGCAACGGAAAGATTGAACGATTCCACCAACATTATACCAAATTATTTTATGCTACGGATAAAAAATTAAATCAAAATGAACTCCAACATTATTTAAATAAATATTATTACTTTTATAACTTTGAACGTAGTCACTCATCATTACAAAATAAATCGCCATTTCAAACATTACAAAAATTTTTAACAAAGTAATTTTTGTAAGTCTGAATAATTATTTTCTATTTTGGCAAAACAAAAACCAGTAATTTTAACTAATTAAAATTACTGGTTTGAATATTTTTCTTCGTTTTACAGAGATTAAATTAATATTTTTTCACTTTAATTAAATCTAACTTGAGACATTCCCTCTCATAAACTATCTCATCAATTATCAGATGCTTTATCTAAAAAAGTAGAGACACCATAACTACCTCCGCCAATTATTAATCCAGCAATTGGTCCTCCGAAAATTGATCCTATCACACCAGTAACTCCCGAAATTATACCCTTAAAAATATCTCTTTCAATATGTGTTTCAGTTTTAATTTTAAAATTTTCATTATTTTTTAGAACTGGATTACTTTCTGGTTTTATTTCTTTACCTAATTTTATAGCTAATGCATCTATTTTATTACTTGTTCATTGTTTTCCTGCATTTCTTTTTTGTCGTGTGTCAACCTGAATTCATCATTGTTGATTTCTTTCATTTCTAATTTCGTTTGCTCACTGTGTTAACCCTTGTTGTCATTCTCAAACTGAATTATTATATGATTGTTGAGCTTGTAAAAAATGTTGTTGAGCTTGAGAAAATTGTCAATGATTTTGTGTTCTTTGAAATTCATTTGCTGCATTTTGATATGCTTGCTCGACATTTTTTCATTCGTTTTGAATATAAATTCATTGGGTCTCTCCTCATCGTTTGCTTCTTTTTAAAATTTTTTCTTCTGTTTTTATAGATGAGGGGCTGTTTGCAACTAATGTTAATGTTCCACTTCCTGCTGTTATTATTGTTCCTAAGATTCCTAGTATTTTTTTCATAGTTAATCAAATTCCTTTCGTGAATTTTTACTAATTAATAAAATTTATTCAACAATCAACAACCTTTCTCCAAATTTTAATCTGCAATTTCTTTACTTTGGAATTTCATTATAAATTATTTTTAAAAATTTTCTGCATTATTTTATAATTTATCATCCCTTTTTTAAAAAACTGCTTGTACTTGTCATAAGTCTGTGGTATATTACAAAAATTTATAAATTATAATTTATAAATTAAAGAGTATAATTTATTTATTATTAATTTTAAAGGAGAAACTATGCGTATTATTCCCTATGAACTTATTTGCTATGCTAACAATATGAGTCTATCAGCTTTAAGAAAAGAAATTTCAATGTATGATTATTGTCTTAATAAAAATAAAACCAATATCGCAATGAATCCTTTTTTAAAATTAAAACGACCTTATTTTAATCTTGTAATTTATACTTGAATAACTGAAATGAACAAAAGAAATTTATATGTGGGAATATTGGCCCAATATTATGCTAAAAACAATCCTCCAAGTTTAATAATAGACACCAATATTTTTCTCATTATTGAATGTTGTTTACAATGAGATTTAAAACAATTTAATTGTTATGAAGAAAACCTTTCATGATTTGCTGTTATTAATAAATTTCTGACTAAACAAAACATTTCTCTCACTAAATGAAATTTAACAACTTATAATGAAATAAAACAATGATACGAAAAAAAATTTATGCGAAAAAATAATCGTGGGAAAATGAAACCTTATAAGTTAAATATGACAATAGTAATTAATTTCTTAAAAGCAACACTAACTGAATAAGCAAATTACATTTGATCCTTAAAATCAACAGCAATTAAGTTTAAAGCATTTTTAAAGACATACTGTGTGCTAATAATTAAATGCAATCTTTGTTCTGATAAAGTAATATTAGTTTCATCCAAAATTTTACATTCTGAATAATATGAATGAAATCCCCGTGCTAATTCCTGAATATAATCACAAATAATATTCGGTTGACAAAATTTAGCAGCACTTTGTACTACTTTACTAAAATAATCTAATACTTTAATTAGCTCTCGCTCCTTGGGATGTGTTAATAAATGATAACTAGCAATTGTCTTTGTTAAATCAATATTATGAGGCACATTTCGTAAAATACTCGCACAACGCGCTGTAGCATATTGAAAGTAATAAACCGGATTATTATTACTTTGAGATGTTAAAAGACTCAAATCTAAATCCATATGACTAGAAGATGCTTTTGAACATAACATATAACGAACAACATCAATACCTAATTCCATAACTAAATCAATTAATCATACGGCTGTCCCTTTTCTTTTTGACATTTTATATTCTTGACCATCTTTAATTAATCGCACCATTTGAATAATAACAATTTTTAAAATATTAGCATCATAACCTAAAATTTGTAAACCCGCCTGCATTCGTGTTAAATAACTATGATGATCTGCACCTCAAAAATTAACTAAATAATTAGCTTTTGCTCGTTTAATTCGTAAATTATGACAAGCTAAATCCGGTAAAATATAAGCATACGATTTATCTTGTTTAACAAGAACTCGGTCCTTATCATCACCATAATCTGTTGTTTTTAACCACAAAGCACCATCTTTTTCAAAAACTTTATTAGTTGCTTGCAATTCCTTTACTAACTTATCAATTTCTTTTGTTGTATACATTTCTAACTCACTCGACCAATAATCAATATTAATCCGAAAATCCTTTAATTGCGTTTTAATTAATTGTAAAAAGAAAGCAACTGACTCTTGTTTAAATATTGCTAATACTTGTTCATCATCAATGACACCATTAACAATTCGTATGGCAATAAATTTATCTTGATATTTATTCACAAAATTAGTTGCTAATATTTCTTGATAAACACCCTGATATGATTGTTCTGGTATTTCAACATTAACCCCTAATTTTTGTAAATAATACGAAAAAATTGTATTTGCTAACACATTAATCTGATTACCAGCATCATTAAGATAATATTCTGTTTCAACAATATTTCCTGCAAATTTTAAAATTCTTGCAACCGCATCACCAATAGCACCATTACGAGCATGACCAATATGTAAAATTCCTGTTGGATTAGCAGAAACAATTTCTAAATTATATTTAATATTAGTCGCTTCTCCACTACCAAACTTAGTTTTTAATTTTAAAATTTCCGTAATAACAGCACTAAGTCCATTTTGATTAACTGTTAAATTAATGAACCCAGGAAAAACAAAATCTATTTTAGTAAAAAAATCATTTGACTTAATAATAGCAATAATCTTTTTAGCAATGACTTCCGGTTTTTGCTTTAAAATTGGTGCTAACACCATCGCAATATTAGTAGCATAATCACCATATGCAATATTACGAGTTTTCTCAATAACAATATCATCAACAAAAGGAGTAATATTATTTACTGCCTCTTTAATTATTTTTTGAATTTGATTTAAAATTAACGACATTAATATTTCTCCTTTTTCGTTTCATAATTTTATTATTAACAATAAAATAACCGATTAATTAAAATTTCAATATAATATGCTTATTTATCATCAATAGATAAAACTGCCATAAAAGCTTCTTGTGGTAATTCAACATTTCCAAAAGCCTTCATCCGCTTTTTACCCTTCTTTTGTTTTTCTAATAACTTTTTCTTACGATTAATATCGCCACCATAACACTTAGCAGTAACATTTTTCCTTAACGCCTTAATAGTTTCTCGCGCAATGATTTTATTACCAATGGAAGCTTGTACAGGGATTTCAAAGTTTTGTTGCGGAATAATATCTTTTAATTTAGCACATAAATTTCTTCCACGAGCATACGCAAAATCTTTATGCACAATCATTGATAAAGCATCAACAACCGCACCATTTAATAAAATATCCATCTTTACTAATTTACTTGGTCGATAACCTAATAATTCGTAATCTAATGAAGCATAGCCCTTAGACACAGATTTTAAACGATCAAAAAAATCAAAAATAATCTCATTTAACGGCATTTCATAAGTCAAAATCCTTCTTGTATCATCAACATAAACAAGATTTTGATAAATACCGCGTTTTTGCTGACATAACTCCATTAAACCACCTAAATAAGTTTCAGGAGTCATCATCGTTACTTTAACAAAAGGCTCATTAATACTACGAATTTTTTGCACTTCCGGTAATTTACTCGGATTATCCACAGTAATAATTTGTTGATCAGTTAAATGCACTTCATAAATAACACTTGGCGCCGTAGCAATTAAATCTAAATTATATTCTCTCTCAAGTCGTTCTTGGATAACATCCATATGTAATAAACCTAAAAACCCACAACGAAACCCAAATCCTAATGCTTGTGAATTTTCTGGTTCATATACCAAAGCAGCATCTGATAATTGCAATTTTGATAATGCATCTTTTAAATCTTCATAACGCGAACTATCAACGGAATATAATCCACAATAAACCATTGAATTAATTTTTCGATAACCTGATAATGGCACTAATGTTGGAAAATCAGCATGTGTCATTGTATCTCCTACTTGAACATCTTTAATATTCTTAATAGCCGCCGCTACTCAACCAACCTGACCAGCATAGATTGCATCCTGCTGAACTTCCAACGGTGTCTTAATACCAACACTAATAACTTCATATTCACCCCCTGTTGCCATAAAACGAATCTTATCATTAATCTTAACAGTTCCTTGAAAAACACGAATAAAAATCATTACACCACGATATTGATCATAATAAGAATCAAAAATCAATGCCTGCAAAGGAGCATCATCTTGGGATTTTATTGGAGCAGGAATATCTCTAACAATAGTTTCTAACACTTCATCAACATTTAAACCAGTCTTGGCAGAAATTAACGGGATATGCGAATACGCAATTCCTGTCAATTCTCTAATTTGTTGTTTAATTCTTTCGGGGTCCGCATTAGGCAAATCAACTTTATTAATAACAGGAATAATTGTTAAATCATTATCAATCGCTAAATAAACATTAGCTAATGTCTGCGCTTGAATCCCTTGCGTAGCATCAACTACTAATAATGCTCCCTCACAAGCCGCTAAACTACGCGAAACTTCATAAGTAAAATCTACATGTCCCGGCGTATCAATTAAATTAAAACAATATTGTTGATGATCCTTAGCAACATACTGCAACTGCACAGCATTTAACTTAATAGTAATTCCTCTTTCTCGCTCTAAATCCATTGAATCTAATAATTGATCTTTTAATTCTCTTTTACTAACCGTACCCGTTAATTCTAAAAGCCGATCCGCCAAAGTAGACTTACCATGATCAATATGAGCAATAATACTAAAATTACGAATTAAATTTTTATTTGTTGCCATTATTTTTAATTTCCTTACTTTGTTCTAAATTACTATTTTCTAACGCTGTCGCTCGTAAATAATCAAAATCATTATCACTTCAAAGATGACCATAACTGACACTATTAATTCTAATTAAAAACCAAGTAATAAACAAGGAAAAAATATATGTTGGTCGCGTTTAGTTTTCTTAGGTATTTTTTAAAAAAGAAAAAATAGTCATTTACTATAAATTATTTCAATATGCAAATTAAGTATATATTTCTTATGTATGATTTTTGTTGTAAAAAATTATTTTAATGTTGTTTTTATAAGCATTTTACTTAGTTTTTATAACCTTTTAATTAAGAATATGTTTGTTAATATTAAATATTTTGTTTTATTAATTATTTTTCAAGTAAAAAGGTAATAAATTTTTAGTTGCTTTTCTTTCAAAATTATTCAAATCTTTACCCACCTAACAAAACTTTATGCACCCATATATGTTGATATCGCTTGCACAGCATCATTAATTAATGCTGTAATCGCATAACTATAATCAAAATTAGAAATAAAGTAAGTATATGGTGGATAAATAATTAAAACTGGTAAAACCGCAAAAAAATGACTGATAATAAAATGAAAATATGGTTCTAATATCCGAATAATAACAAACATTAAAATCCTAACAACAATCGTAATGGGAACAAAAACAAAATATCCCCCCATAATATCAGCAAATGCCATCGCAATCGGATTAGCAAATAAAATCATTGGCCCAGAAATAAAGGTAATTAAAGGTAAAGCAATAATATCAGCTAATTGCAAATAACCAACGCCAATTTTAATAAAACTAGAAGCATAACCACAAACCATTAAAAGACCTGTGATTACACCTGTTGTTGCTAAATATTTCAATGAACGAAAACGATACATTTTTCTTTCAAATCCTTTCCTTAAATAAATTTTGTTCCAACCCGCAAAGGATGTTGTCCTTGATAAAAATTTTTAACCAAGATTGCTTTTTTACCCTCAGGTTGTAATCTTTGAATTAAAACACTTCCTTTACTCGTTTGAACTTCAATACCATCTTGTTGAAATGATAAAATTGTTCCCGCTGCCTTTTCCTGTTTATTAATATCATAAACGATCGCCTGATGAATTTTATAAATCTTATTTTCATAAGTCGTATAAGCTAAAGGGATTTCAAAAAGACCACGAATTTGACAAGTTACTTTTCTCGCATCAACATTTCAAATAATCTTTTCATTATTTCGTTTAATATTTAAACCAAACGATACAAGTCGTTCATTTTGGATTTCTGGAGTAATTTTACCACTAATTATTAAGAATAAATATTTTTCTAACATCATATTTGCTAACAAAATTAAACGGTGATGCAAACTACTTGCCGTTTCATTTGCTACCAACCTAATTTTCTCTTGAACAAATACTGGCCCCGCATCCATTTGAGATGTCATTTTCATTAAACTAATACCAGTTTCCTTTTCATCATTAATTACCGCTCAATGAATTGGTGCTCCACCTCGTAATTTAGGTAATAACGAAGCATGAATATTTAAGCAACCTTTCGGCACCAATTGTAAAATCCTTGTTCCCAAAAATTGACCATAAGCACAAGTAATTATTAAATCAGCATTTAAATTATCTAGTTCTAAAACAATATCGTTAATATTATCTGGTTGAAAAATCTTTAATTTTGATGCTAATGCTACTTGTTTAACACCACCAATCCTCATTTCTTGCTTTCTCCCAACTTTACGATCAGGTTGACAAACAACAGCTACAACTTCAATAAAATCCATTGTTAATAATTTTAATAATACTTCTTTAGCAAAAATCGGTGTCCCCATAAAAATAACTTTCGTTACCATTCAATTCACCCCTGTTCTCGCAATAATTCAGAAATTTTAGTAAATAAAACTACCATTCCATAAGTATCGCGTTCACAATATAATAACAAATTTTTAACATAATTGTCTTGTCATTGTTGCCAACTAATAGTTTTTCAAGCATTATTTAATTTCAAAAAAAACAAATGATTATTATCTTTTTGTAATTCATTATACAACCGTTTACGAAATAAACTGGAAGCATCGGTTCCCTTTTGCACTTCCAAATCATCATAAGAAAATTCCGAATTAAAAGCCGACAATGTTTTCTTAATTGAAAGACTACCATTAAATTCTGCTTTATAAATTGCAAAATTTTTAAAGAAATCCATTAAATCAACAGTCCGATCAGAAATTTGCATTAATATTTCTTCATAAATCGGATATAATAATGCCATTTTTTTTAAAACTTGCTTCTCAAAACTTTTATTATATGCAACATAAGTACCTATCCCATATCGTGTTAAATCCTTAATTAAATTTTCAATTAAAACTAAACGATGATCACCAACGCCATCACTTAAATAACGATAATGTTTAATATTATGTTTCTCTTCATTAAACTTATTATCCAATAAAACATGAATTGAATACTGAAACGGAATTTGCTCATATGGTGTACTATTTTCATATTTCGGAATGGCACTTTTAACAGTTTCAAAATCATACATATAAATCGGATACACATATTCCTTATATATACTTTGTAAATATCTTCGTTCTGACAATGCAACAACACCTTCTAAATTTTGAACAACTTTAATTTGGCGATATTGATTAGCTGTTAAATTAAGATCAAAAAAATTAGATGTATAAAGCGACAAAAAATTATTTTCATAATATAATCTTGCTTTTTTAGTTTTTACTAACCGATAAAGATTAAATATTGTATGCTCTTTGGGTAATTTAGCATAAACATGAATACAATAATCATATTTACCCCGATTATGACATTGACTAGTCTTTAACCACGCTAATGCTTCAGCAACTGGCATTTGAAAAATATCTTTAATGCGCTGAATATCTTGATTAAAATCTCGCTTTGCTAAATCTTTTTTTACACCAACCATAATATTTTCTTGCTTTGAACCAGTAGTTGTTAAATTATATTTACTTGCTAAAATAAACAAATTATCATATTCTAAATCACCTTGATGAAAATAAAAATCATTTAAATGCATTAAATAAATATTTTTAATCTCAATATTGCAATTAGTCAAAATATAATATTGATAAAGAACATCATATAAATGTTCGCGATGAACCTTAGTTGTTGCCTTAACTTCAATTAAGTCTCAACCTGTACCATTTCGTTTTAAAACATCAACCTTTGTAACACAACCATTATATTCAAATCGTGGTTCAAACAACACTTCAAGATTAGCATCAAGAATTTTTTCTACCGTTTTATTTGCCACAAGATGTTTTTCATAAGTATCTAAATCAAAACAACGATAATTTCGTAAAAAATATTGCTTAGCATGATAACCTACTTCTAAACCATCAAGAATAGTTTCACTATCAATTACCTCTAAATCGCTAAAACTATAATCATCATTCGCTAATAATTCTAAACTAGGCGCAGAAATATTCGTCAAGTCATCTTTTTGCTTTTCATCACCAAATTCAGGCAAACTAAAAAAATAAGTTAACTCCCTATCGTGCCATTGAATTGTCTTTTGATGATTTTCTTTTCGTAAAAGAAATGATAATTTAGCACATTCCCGATAATTTTTATAATCTTCTTTATATATTTTATGAAGCATTTTATCATTTCCTCAGATTATGAATTAATTAAACTATTTATTTTTTAGCACCAAACTTCTCATTAGGTTGTCGCTTAATAAGAACCTCATTTTTATTTTGAACAACTTTTTTAGTTGCTTTGATTTTTTTCTCTTGCTTAATTTTTTTAATTTCTGCTTTTTCTATTATTTTTGCTTCCTTGCGTTCTAATCTAACTTGTGCTCGCTCAGCCTTAGTCATTTTTCAATAACTTTTCTTTTGTTCTTTTTGCAAACGAATTAAAGTAGCTTCTAATTCTAATTCATGATTAACTTTTCAAGTTGTTTCATATTCTTTTTTACTTAATTGTTTTGTTAAACCTTCAACTTCAAAAGCTTTAGTAGCATATAACGCATTTGATTTTGAGTCATATAATTTGATAACAACATCAAAAACATCACGATATTTATAATCTTTACCTGCTCTAGCAATTACTTTATCATATTCAATTCTTTTATGAGCAATATTATCATTAATCTTTAAATACTGCTTAATTTTATCTCTAACTTCTTTTTGACGCTTTTCTTTTTCAATTTTATCTTGTTTTCGTTTACGAATTGAAGAAACTATCATTACAACTACAATAATAATAATTAAACCTAACATTACCCAAGTAGTTTGTCCATTTTGTAAATCACCTGTTACTAAAAACATTACTCATTTCCTCCTTTAATAATTAAATTTTAATAATACTTAATAAACGCTCTTGACTTATTGGCGTTATTGTTTTAACCAAATTAGATTTTTTATCAATAACAAAATATAAATCACTATCATTAATTTGCACATAAATATCATCTTTTATATCTACAACATAAAATGCCTCATTAATTAATTGTAAACAATGCATTTTTAATTCAATATCATTTAAATGTTTCAAATTTAATCGCTGTTTAACACGAAGAATAACATGATGTGAAAACTGATATTTTGATTGTAAATAATAACTCACTTTTTCTACCCACACTTTTTTTAAATGTACATAAGTAATTATACATCTTTTTTACTACTTTTTTAAGGGGCGCATAAAGTTTTGTTAGGTGGGTAAAGATTTGAATAATTTTGAAAGAAAAGCAACTAAAAATTTATTACCTTTTTACTTGAAAAATAATTAATAAAACAAAATATTTAATATTAACAAACATATTCTTAATAAAAGGTTATAAAAACTAAGTAAAATGCTTATAAAAACAACATTAAAATAATTTTTTACAACAAAAATCATACATAAGAAATATATACTTAATTTGCATATTGAAATAATTTATAGTAAATGACTATTTTTTCTTTTTTAAAAAATACCTAAGAAAACTAAACGCGACCTTTTCAATTTTAATAATTGTAATGCTCTTCTCGGCAATTATTTTTCTACTCTTTTGACCTTTTAAGCGGTAATTATTATGTTTTTAGTTGCTTGAAAAGATTTAGATTGAGAAATGATAAAATCATATTTTTGAGATTTATTTATTCAAATTAAAGTTATTCCGGCGTGAGTTTCTGGTAAAGAAATTGATTTAACCAAAGAACTACTTTGACTTTTAATAGCCAATATTGCCTTTTGAATGGTATTAGTATTCATTATCTTATTTATGGTTATTTTATTTTATAAGGTTAAATCATATTTTGTTTAGAAAGGGGGTGATTATATGATTGGAACTTTCTTGGCCGATGCACCAGCAAAAATTACTGGTGAACAAGCGGTTACTAACTTATGAAAAGCATTAATTACAGCGTTCGGTAATATTTGAACTGATATTATTGGTGGCAATATGCCAAATGTCGTTAATTTTTTTGCTACATATTGAGTTTTCTTGCTTGGCGTGATTATTGGTTTATTTTTAATCGCTTTCAAAATGTTTGAAAAATTAATGCCCGGCAGATAGTAATAAAAATAAAGAAAGTGTGATTTAAGTGATGCTATTGTTTAAAAAAATAAATTTAAGACTATATGATTTTGTGGCTTTAAATCGCACTTTATTTATTATTGCGTGATTCTATGGTGCGATTTTGCATTATTATAATCCCCAAAGTTGACGAATGTTATTTGATATTATTTATTTATTAATTGCTTTGTATATTTTATATACTAAAATTTCTCATTTCTTTGCTCGTCGAAGTTTTATTAATTTCTTATTAAATTCACCTTTAAATTTAGTAATTGGTGCTTTAGGAACTGGAAAAACCGCTTTAATGGTTTTAGCTTCTTACTTATTAAGTGGTTGAAAAACGATTTCTACTTTTCCGATTACAGATAAACAAATGCTTTCATTAGGGCATATGTCACTTTTGGATTATAATTATCCAATTTTAGATGAAAAACATTTACTGTTATGAGATGAAACTAACTTATTTTTAGAAGGAACTGATTATAAAGAAAATGATAGAGTAACCCAAGGTTTACAAGAATATTTTGCTTCGGCTCGACAATTTACCCATATCGTATTAGCAAGCGGACAACGAGCTGAACATATATGAGTTAAAGTTCGCGATATTGCGAATTCAATAATTGTTGGTATTAGAAAAAAACCAGTTAGTATTTTCCGACCCTATTTACAAGTTATTTACGGCACTTTTAAATCGGTAAGCGAATACGAACAATGACGATTAACTCTGATTAATGCTAAAAATGATAAAAAAGGTCGCAAAATCAAGTACCGTAGCATTCCGGAATTAGACATTTATTTCTTTAAATTGAAAATTCCGATGTCAATTTTAAACCTTTATGATAATAAATATTTATCATTCTTGCGTGAATTAAGTAATCGTGCTTTGAATGATAATTATCAACATAAATTTTGAAATGATAATGTGATGGATATTGAAGCATTAGAATATTTAAAAATGGAAAAATTTAGCAAGATACTTACTAAGTTAAAAAATAATCTGAAGAAGAAAAACAAGTAAAGGAGTTTAAAAAATGGAAAACTTAGAAAAAATGGCTAGTTTAATTGGCGATATGTTTTATAAAGTTTTTGATTTAATTTGAACTTTAACCATTCCTGGAACAGATATTCGCATTATTATTTTTCCGCTAATTATGCTTGTGATAAATCTTGTAATTGGTGGCATTTTAGGTATTCATATCGAACGACCAAAAGTTGGTTATCGTAAAAAATATCAAAAATCAGTTGCTAATTGAGGAGCTAAGAAAAAATCATCTAGTGGTCCGATTAAGAAATTTAGTGGTAATAGTCCTAAAAACAGACCGTGATTTAATCAACATGGGCGGCGAATAAAAAGGTAGGTATTTAAAATGTTTAAATTAATAATATTATTTATTCTTGTTGCTGTTTTTTCTATTTTTGCTTTAAATGACTTTTTAGGTTTGTGAGCCTATGTGCGTGAGGGTTTAGAATATTTTAATAAAGTTTTATCAAATAATATTAAAATTTTAGATTTGTTTAAACCAATGATAAGGTTATTTTCCCAACATCCGATTTTCCAAATTTTAGGGACGATTTGTATTTTATCAACAATATATTTAATTTTAAGAAGTTAAACATAGAAGAAAGGACAAATAAATATGTATAAATTTATGTCGTGGTTAATTATCGCTTTTATTGGTTTAGTTCCTCTAGGTGCCTTCTTTGATGCAAAACAACCACCAAAACCTAATATAGAACAATCCTTTATGAAACGAGAAAAACGAGCTACAAACCTCAGTCAATGTGGTAATAGTTGTAAATTGGAATTTGCTAGTATTCAAAATAGTTATGTTTTTAAATGGCCATCTCTTGGTTATGTTTGAAACACCGATGATAAATTAGATGATTTGCCTCAAGATGTTTCTGCTCTTACAATTCCTGAAGGCGGTAGTATGTCTGGTTATGTTTTTAATTTTTATAAAAAAAATACGACTAAAATTGTTAATGTTAATAGTGAATATGATAAATATTATATTGATAAAATTGTTAATGTAAAAATTACAATTTTAAAAGCTTCAACTTTCGACAGATATGATAGGCGAGCTGGTTATATAATTACCTCATTTTCTGCCGAAATGCCATCTTTACCTGGAAAAGATAACGAGCAATCATTACCAACCGAAATAACTAAAAATGATGGCGAATATCAGTATAATCAGTTTCAAGATAAGTTAGACTATTTGATGATACAACGCCGAGATTTTGATAAATTTAATTATAGCTATTTATATTGAGTCCCAATTTTTAATTTCTTTGATGAGAATTTTAAATATATGAATGAAATATCAATTAAGTTAAATGGTTTTAAACAAAATAGTAAATTTAGTTTAAGTCGTAAAAATTCATATCCACCCGGTTTTATTGAAAAAGTTATTTTTAGAGAACTTTCCTTTTCTAGTTTTGGTGATGTTATTACTATAAAAACTGAGCATGGTAGCATTGTGGGTAATAATGAGTTTTTAGAAAATGGTAAATCAATTTTAAAATTTGGGTCAGTAACAAGTTTTGGAATAGATTTTATTAACACCTTTTTTGGACAAGTTAATTATTATGGTAACACCTTCCATTTTTTACGCTATGATGACAAATTAAAATCAGATTTTAAAGATTTTATGCTTCATTATCAAAAAGATTTAACTATTGATTTTATTAATGGCTTATTTGATAAAATTTATAAAGTTTTAGGTGGTTTTTTCGTACAATTCTTTTATGCAAGTTTTGATATGGATACTTCTACTTATGTAGAATTAGATTACAAAGGAACGCAACAAATTCCTAAAAATGTTTTACAAATGGGTTTTTTCTACCGCTCCTTAATTACTTTTTATCCCAAACAATATTTGATTAACTTTGGTTCAACAATCGAAAATAGTAAGAATATGATTTTTCGCTCCTATTTCTTTGTTAAAGATAAACAAACTGCCAATGGTTTTAATACTGGTAAAAGCTCTTATCAAATAGATTTTAATGTTTTAAAAGCATATGATAACCAATTATGGAATGCCACTAGTAATAAATTGCATTTTTACAATGCCAAAGTTAATGTGATGTATGGAATTAATATTTTTACACTGACATTTCCACTATATAAAAAGAAAAATGAAAGTACTGAATATCATTATTCTTTATACGATTTTAACATTTTGAATTCAACAGCTTTTATTGGTGGCGGAATAAGTGGCAATATGGATGATTTAATTCCTACACCTACCTGTTCTTATTGGGGTTTATTTAGTGCCATATCTTGTGGTATTCAACACGCTTCTGTTAGTGTGTTGAATTGATTACTAGGTCTTTCTGGGATTAATCTTTTAATTCGCCCCATTGCCGATATTGCTAAAACAACGATTAACTTTACCAAAACTGCCTTTCCAGTGTTTGAAGTCATTCCAGCATTTCAGATGTTATTTGAATTTGTAGTGCCTTTAGCAATTTTATTAATGATATTAAAAAAATTCTCTTAAATATTTCCAATATTTTTATATAAAATTATAATTCCTTTGAAAGGAGGATTTTTCTTTATGCGAAAATTTTTATCAGTTTTAAATTTAGTCTGTGTAATGTTTATTTTTGGATGTAGTAAAAATAGTAATATTTTAAATAAATATGATTTAAAGTTTGCTAGTATTCAAAATAGTTATGTTTTTAAATGGCCATCTCTTGGTTATATTTGAAACACCGATGATAAATTAGATGATTTGCCTCAAGATGTTTCTGCTCTTACAATTCCTGAAGGTGGTAGTATGTCTGGTTATGTTTTTAATTTTTATAAAAAAAATACGACTAAAATTGTTAATGTTAATAGTGAATATGATAAATATTATATTGATAAAATTGTTAATGTAAAAATTACAATTTTAAAAGCTTCAACTTTCGACAGATATGATAGGCGAGCTGGTTATATAATTACCTCATTTTCTGCCGAAATGCCTAATAAAAATTAGCAATTTAATAAATATTCTTGAAAATCGTATTTTTTAATACGATTTTCTTACTTTAAGGAGTTTAAAAAATGAAATATATTATTTCCCAGGCTGATTTAGCAGATTTAAAAGCAAAAGTCCAAAGTTGATTAAGTGCTAATTGCCGCAATCCTTATTACTATAAAACTAAAAAACGCATTACTGCCTATTTAAATTTATGTACTTATTTCTATATTGAAGAAACTACTTTAACAAAACTTATTAAAAAATATTTTAAGAATGCAACGAAAACTTTTTATCGTTGAGCAGAAAAAATTATGACCGCTTATTATTCTGACAATTTAGATTTATTATTGTTTAAAACTACAAAACCACAAAATCTTAATTATCAATATAGTTTAAATTCTCGTGAAAAAGTATGTGATTTATATTTTGATTACAAAAATCTTCAAGCTGGCGGAATGTGGTCTTTATTTAACAATTTAAAAATCGGTTTTCATGATATTAAAAATTCAGAAGTTCCGAAAAATATCAAAACTTTTTATCGCTGAATTAAATCCGACCCTCGCTGAAAAGAATTAAAACAACAAATCAAACAAATAAAACGCCATTTTAAGCGTTATGAGGTCTCAGAGATTGGTCTTTTACAAATGGATGCTAAAATTATTACCACATCAAATTTTCCGGTTGATAAAAAATATTATATTTATGATTTCATTGACGAAATGACACGCATAGTATTTGGTTATGTTTATGATAGTTTAGGAACTAACAATGCTATTAATGCTGTACAAAGAGCAATGAAAGATTTCGGAGAACTTGGTATAACTATTAAACGCCTTCGTACTGATAATGCTCCAGAATTTACTACTACTAATTGAAGTAATAAAAAATCATACAAAGTAAAAGAAAGGTCTTTTACAACCTTTCTTTCGAAGAACGGAATCGTTCACGAAACCACGCCGATTCGCTCACCACAATCAAATGGTAAAATTGAACGATTTCACCAACACTACACCAAATTATTTTATTCTAAGAATAAAAAGTTAAATCAAAATGAACTCCAACATTATTTAAATAAATATTATTACTTTTATAATTTTGAACGCCGTCACTCATCATTACAAAATAAATCACCTTTTCAAACATTACAAGGTTTTTAAAACCTATAATTTTTTTATTTTGTTTGTAAAAAATTAAACTTGTTTGTTCTTGTTACTTTTCTGATTAAAATAACTGTTCCTAACAATGATTTTTTCATTTATTTTTTAATTAAGCAAATTCATTAGCTAAATAACAAGATGCAGAAATTAAACCAGAAATATATGATACTATATTTCCGATAACAGGAACAATAGAACTACTTGACGAAATAAGACCCGTCGAAGAAGCACATAAAGATAATGTCGTTCAAGAAGACAACCTTTCAACTTCAATTTTTAAATTAGATAAATCATTTTCTAGTGTTATAATCCTATTATATAATTCTTTTATATAAAAATGATTTTGAATTATAACAATGTTTTGAAGTAATGAATGAAATTGAGTTCTAATTTGAAAATTTTTGTCATCTTTTCAAGTTCTTTTTTGTTCTGTAAAAAAATGCGGGACGTCTTGTATTTTTTGTCTTTCAAATTCTTCGTTTCATTTATGATAATTATTTCCTCAGTTTTTTAACAAATCAGGAGTTCAATTTAAATGACGTTGATTAATAAAATTAACGACCACGGCACTTTCTGTTTTATAATTGCTTGAACTAGAAGCAACTATTTTAGCTGAGGTACTTGTTTTTTCAGTAACATATAAGTTATTAATATTCAAAGATTGGTTTAGTTTTTTAACTTCATTTAATATTGTAATGTTATCATCAGAATTAATAATTTTTAAATCTGTATTCAAAATATATTCATTAATATTTTTAGCACATGTATTTGGTGCTGCAGAGAACCCAACTCCTCCACCAACACCGGCACCTGTAAAAAAACCAACCGCGCCACCAACTAGTGCTCCAATTGCGGTACCCAAACCAGGGACAACACTACCTATTGCAGCTCCCGCAGCTGCTCCGGTGCCTGCGCCAATCGCGCCACCGCCGCCGACACCCGCCCCGACAGTTACTCCCATCGCACAACTATTATCATGTGTTTTATGTCTTTTACTTCTACTTAAAACTTTTGAATTACTTGTTTGTAAATTATTATTTTCTTTAATTTTTGCTGGTTTATTTCCAACAATGCCTGATATTCCGCTTCCTGCTATTGTTATTGTTCCTAAAATTCCTAGAAATTTTTTCATATTAATCAAATTCCTTTCATTAATTTTTACTAATTAATAAAATTTACAACACCTTTTCCTTTCTCCAAAAATTAATCTAAAGTCTCTTTGCCTTGGAATCTAATTATAAACCATTTTAAAAATTTTTTTGCATTATTTTAAATTTATCATCCCTTTTTTAAAAAACTTCTTGTGCTTGTCATAAGTCTGTGGTATATTACAAGATTGCTAATTTTTTGTAGAAACCATATACATATGACAAGATTTTGTTTTCTACAAACTTTTAGGGGGTGTTTTCTTTTGGCAGTAATATTTTGTATTGAATGCGACAACGAAAGTTATGTTGTTGGTAATAAAAATACAGTTGGAATCTGTAATTCTTGCGATGAAAAGGGTTTTTAAATTTTGAAAGGAACGATAGATTATAAAATATGTCGCTGGTGTTTACATCTATTTAGTGATAAACGATATTTGCATGTTGCTTGTGAGAAAAAATTTATTAATCATATTAAAAAAATTTTAAAAAATAAAAGTAAAAGGAATTTAAAAAATAATGTTTAAAGTTAAATTAGTTAGTATAAAAAGAAAAATATTTAAAAATAAAGATGGCTCTATGATGTCAGGTTATTCTGCCGAATTTTTGCGTTATGAAAATGACTTATTTGAGCCTACCGGCGAACAAAAGGCTTTATGAATTGATGATAACAATCTAGAACAACAAGAAATTTATAAACTGTTAAAAGAAAATGTTAAATCATTTTTTAGTTGCGAATTAACTTTTGAAAAAACCCCCAAAATAGTTAACTTGCAAAAAATTGAATTATCAAAAAATCAAAAAAACTTGTCCAGTTAATTGATAATCACTTCGGTCTGCGAAGCGGTGCGGAAGGCGTATGCCCCGCCCGCTAGCGGGTTAGTCGGCGAAGCCGACTATTACTTGATTAAATAACACAACTGAACGAAAACCTAAAATAGGAGCAAAAAATATGAATTTACAAGCTCAAAATCCAACTGATTTTTATATGAAAACCATTTATTACGGTCAATATATTCGTAATGTTGTTATGCCCTTAGAACGCATTAAAGCAAATACTCGTAATGTTAGTGGCTTAAAAAATAAAGGAGAACGAAAAACCAAAATGTTAAATAGTAATGTGCGTGCTAAATGTAGTGCTGTTAGAAAGGCATATCATAATTTTTCAGTTAAAGAACTTACATTTTTAACTTTGACTTATAAGTTAAAGGAAACAGATGTTAAAAAATGTAAAAAAGAATTAAAAAAATTTTTTAGAAATATAAAATATTATTTTAAAAAAAAGAATAAAGAAATTAAATATTTTTATACATATGAATATCAACAAAGAGGTGCTATACATTTTCATATTTTACTTGATAAAAAAATACCAAATAAATTAGTTCTTAAACACTGACCTTATGGGTTAAATAAAAATTTGGTTGTTAAACAAGATACTAACGAAGCAGTTGTTAAATACTGCTCTAAATATATTACTAAAAATGTCTTGAATGAAAAATCATTAAATCAGTATGACTTAAATATCAAGGCTTATCAATTCTCTTACAACTGTCAAAATCCTATTACTAGAAAACAAGTATTTACCGATACTTTGAATAATATTGTTAATCGCACCATAAATTCTGAATTTGTAAAGTACCTAAAATCAGCAGTTAACAAGTTTAAAACTAAAATGTGTGGAGTAATTTATGAATTTAAAAATATTAATTATGTAGATTTTGAGAGTGCAAATTATGCTTCGTTAGAAAGCTTAAGATTTAGAAATCAACTAAGAAAAATGAAATATTAGGAGTTAATAAGTATGTCTCGTAGTTATATCGTTATGCATTCACAAAGAAATTCAAAATTAATTAGAAAAAAATACAGTCGGGTTAAAGTTAATCATGGTTTTAAAAATAATCACTACAAAACTTGGGAGTTTAAAAATGAAAATATGAGTTAATTTAAAAGATAAAAATTATCATCGAGAATTTATACATTCTATTAATAAAAAAACTGGATTAGAACAAAGATTTTGAGCTTGTAGAGATACTATTCACTTAATTAGAACTGATTTAAATGGTAAAAAGTGAGTCTGTGTTCGAACTTGAATAAAGAAAAATAGTTATGATTGAGATATTCGTGCTTATGATTTGTGTACTAAAAAATTAGAAAATTAAGGAGAAAAGAAAAATGAGTATTTTTGAATTAGTTTTTTTTACGATTTTAACATTATTACTAGCATACTATATTGCGGTTAATATTTATCGGTTTTTTAAAGATAAAAAGAAATATGGTAGTGAAGCAAAACAGTTGCCAAAAGATTTTACTTATTCACAACGAATATTTATTGCAAAGTTTAAACGAAATTTATTAGAACAAGATGAAAAAGAAATTAAAAAGTAGGTTTAGAAAATGTTTAAAAAAATAATTATTGAGTTAATTGAATTAATTTATCCAACTGCCGATTTACCACCCCAAGTTGTATTTTTGTTTTCAATTTTAATAATTGTAATGCTCTTCTCAGCAATTATTTTTCTACTCTTTTGACCTTTTAAGCGGTAATTGTTATGTTTTTAGTTGCTTGAAAAGATTTAGATTGAGAAATGACAAAATTGTATTTTTGGGATTTATTTATTCAAATTAAAGTTATTCCGGCGTGAGTTTCTGGCGAGGAAATTGATTTAACTAAAGAACTACTTTGACTTTTAATAGCAAATATCGCCTTTTGAATGGTATTAGTATTCATTATCTTATTTATGGTTATTTTGTTTTATAAGGTTAAATCATATTTTGTTTAGAAAGGGGGTGATTGTATGATTAGAACTTTCTTAACAGAAGCGACTACGCCAGTAGCTGTTACTGGTGAACAAGCGGTTACTAATTTATGAAAAGCATTAATTAAAGCATTTGGTAATATTTGAACTGATATTATTGGTGGTAATATGCCAAATGTTGTTAATTTCTTTGCTACATATTGAGTTTTCTTGCTTGGCGTGATTATTGGTTTATTTTTAATCGCTTTCAAAATGTTTGAAAAATTAATGCCTGGCAGATAGATAGTAATAAAAATAAAGAAAGTGTGATTTAAGTGATGCTATTGTTTAAAAAAATAAATTTAAGATTATATGATTTTGTCGCTTTAAATCGCACTTTATTTATTATTGCGTGAGTTTATGGTGCGATTTTGTATTATTATAATCCTCAGAGTTGACGAATGTTATTTGATATTATTTATTTATTAATTGCTTTGTATGTTTTATATACTAAAATTTCTCATTTCTTTGCTCGTCGTAGTTTTATTAATTTCTTATTAAATTCACCTTTAAATTTAGTAATTGGTGCCTTAGGAACTGGAAAAACTGCTTTAATGGTTTTAGCTTCTTACTTATTGAGTGGTTGAAAAACGATTTCTACTTTTCCGATTACGGATAAACAAATGCTTTCATTAGGGCATATGTCTTTATTAGATTATAATTATCCGATATTAGAAGAAAAGCATTTACTGTTATGAGATGAAACCAACTTATTTTTAGAAGGAACTGACTATAAAGAAAATGATAGAGTAACTCAAGGTTTACAAGAATATTGGTCGCGTTTAGTTTTCTTAGGTATTTTTTAAAAAAGAAAAAATAGTCATTTACTATAAATTATTTCAATATGCAAATTAAGTATATATTTCTTATGTATGATTTTTGTTGTAAAAAATTATTTTAATGTTGTTTTTATAAGCATTTTACTTAGTTTTTATAACCTTTTATTAAGAATATGTTTGTTAATATTAAATATTTTGTTTTATTAATTATTTTTCAAGTAAAAAGGTAATAAATTTTTAGTTGCTTTTCTTTCAAAATTATTCAAATCTTTACCCACCTAACAAAACTTTATGCGCCCCCTTTTCTAGTTTTGGTGATGTTATTACTATAAAAACTAATGGTGTTGACTCTATGGGTGATATTGAGTTTTTAGAGAATGGTAAATCAATTTTAAAATTTGGCTCGCAAACAAGTTTTGGAGAAGATTTTATTAATACCTTTTTTGGACAAATTAATTATTATGGTAATACTTTCCATTTTTTACGCTATGATGACAAATTAAAGACTGATTTTAAAGATTTTATGCTCCATTATCAAAAACATTTAACTGTTGATTTTATTAATGGTTTATTTAATAAAATTTATAAAGTTTTAGGTGAGTTTTTTGTACAATTCTTTTATGCGAGTTTTGATACAGATACCTCTACTTATGTAGAATTAGATTACAGAGGGATGCAACAAATTCCTAAAAATGTTTTACAAATGGGTTTTTTCTATCGTTCCTTAATTACTTTTTATCCCAAACAGTATTTAATTAACTTTGGTTCAACACTACAAAATAGTAAGAATATGATTTTTCGTTCGTATTTTTTTGTGAAAGATAAACAAATTGCCAATGGTTTTAATACTGGTAAAAATTCTTATCAAATAGATTTTAATGTTTTAAAAGCATATGATAACCAATTATGAAATGCTACTAGTAATAAACTGCATTTTTATAATGCTAAAGTCGATGTCATGTATGGGATTAATATTTTTACGCTAACTTTTCCACTATATAAAAAGAATAATGAAAGCACTGAATATCAGTATTCTTTATACGATTTTAACATTTTGAATTCAACAGCTTTTATTGGTGGCGGAATAAGTGGTAATATGGATGACTTAATTCCGACACCTAATTGTTCTTATTGAGGTTTATTTAGTGCCATATCTTGTGGTATTCAGCACGCTTCTGTTAGTGTATTAAATTGATTACTTGGTCTTTCTGGAATTAATCTTTTAATTCGTCCTCTTGCGGATATTGCCAAAACAACGATTAATTTTACGAAAACTGCCTTTCCTATGTTTGAAGTTATTCCGGCGTTTCAGATGTTATTTGAGTTTGTAGTACCATTAGCAATCTTATTAATGATATTAAAAAAGTTTTCTTAAATATCTTTAATTATTATATAATGTAATTTCTTTGAAAGGAGGATTTTTCTTTATGTGAAAAAAGAGTTTATTAGTGTTAAGTTTAGCAAGTGCGATGTTTGCCTCAGCTTGTAAAAGTAATGATATTAAGTTTGTCAAAAGTAGAATTTATGAATTTTCTTTATCTAAAGCAACTATTAACTGACAAGATAGTAGTTCTAAAAGATATCTTGTCGGATTTTCAAATTTTAATAAGGACGAATTAGTAAACTTGCCAGAGAATATGATTTATAGTATTACTTGATATCCATCTTTTAGGTTTACGCAAAAAACTATTAGTGATTTGTTAACTAATGTTTATGATTTAACAAAACCGGGTAAGGTTGACGCAATTAGTATTAAAGGTAAAATTCATAGCTATAATACCGGGACAAGCGAGACCGGCATTGGAGCTGATTGACAATATGATTGATTAGAATTAATGTTTACTTCTTCCCCTTTGCCAGAAAAAGATAACGAGCAACCATTACCTAATCAATTAAAAATTTAATAAATATTATTGAAAATCGTATTACAAAAAATACGATTTTCTTAATTTAAGGAGTTTAAAAATGAAATATATTATTTCCCAAGCTGATTTAGCGGATTTAAAAGCAAAAATCCAAAGTTGACTAAATGCTAATTGTCGTAATCCTTATTACTATAAAACTAAAAAACGCATTACTGCATATTTAAATTTATGTACTTATTTCTATATTGAAGAAACTACTTTAACAAAACTTATTAAAAAATATTTTAAGAATGCAACGAAAACCTTTTATCGTTGGGCAGAAAAAATTATGACCGCTTATTATTCTGACAATTTAGATTTGTTATTGTTTAAAACTACAAAACCACAAAATCTTAATTATCAATATAGTTTAAATTCTCGTGAAAAAGTATGTGAGTTATATTTTGATTACAAAAATCTTCAAGCCGGCGGAATGTGGTCTTTATTTAACAATTTAAAAAACGGTTTTCACGATATTAAAAATTCAGAAGTTCCGAAAAATATCAAAACTTTTTATCGCTGAATTAAATCTGACCCTCGTTGAAAAGAATTAAAACAACAAATCAAACAAACAAAACGCCATTTTAAGCGTTATGAAGTATCCGAGATTGGTCTTTTACAAATGGATGCTAAAATTATTACCACATCAAATTTTCCGGTTGATAAAAAATATTATATTTATGATTTCATTGACGAAATAACACGGATAGTATTTGGCTATGTTTATGATAGTTTAGGAACCAATAACGCCATTAATGCCGTGCAAAGAGCAATGAAAGATTTTCGTGAACTTGGCATAACTATTAAACGCCTTCGTACTGACAATGCTCCGGAATTTACTACTACTAACTGAAGCAATAAAAAATCATACAAAGTAAAAGAAAGGCCTTTTACAACCTTTCTTTCAAATAATGGGATTGTTCATGAAACGACACCAATTCGTTCGCCTCAATCTAATGGGAAGATTGAACGATTCCATCAACATTATACCAGATTATTTTATGATAATGATAAAAAATTAAATCAAGGTCGCGTTTAGTTTTCTTAGGTATTTTTTAAAAAAGAAAAAATAGTCATTTACTATAAATTATTTCAATATGCAAATTAAGTATATATTTCTTATGTATGATTTTTGTTGTAAAAAATTATTTTAATGTTGTTTTTATAAGCATTTTACTTAGTTTTTATAACCTTTTATTAAGAATATGTTTGTTAATATTAAATATTTTGTTTTATTAATTATTTTTCAAGTAAAAAGGTAATAAATTTTTAGTTGCTTTTCTTTCAAAATTATTCAAATCTTTACCCACCTAACAAAACTTTATGCGCCCTCGTTATTTATAAAAATTTTAAATAAAAAAATAAATCCATCCCTTTTTTAAAAACCCTCTTGTGCTTGTCATAAGTCTGTGGTATATTACATTTTACTAAAAAATCTATTTTTCTATAAAATATTTACAAAATAAAAAGAAAGAACATTATGTCCTTTCCCTAATTAAATTTTATATCCACATTAATTTTATTTAATAAATTAAATTAATTGAGCAATTTTTACAGTAATAGTTTTTTCACCTTTAAGTTTTGCTTGACCAGCTTTACTTGCTTTAACTGTTACACTTACAGTAATTTCCGTTGCTAAACTAGTTGTAGCATCTAAGTTATCTGTACCATTTTTTTTCACAGTAATATCTAAATCAGTGGCTTCAACATTATTTCCATTTGTTAAATTTTTAACTAATTTTAAAACTTCTTCTTTAACAGCAGTTTTAATCATATCAGCACTTGTATTAGTACTTTCAGTGGCTTCAACAGTTATTGGAGAATCAATATTTGTTAAGGTGCTTAAATCTGCTTTTACCACTACTGGTGTAATTTTAGCAATTTTTACAGTAATAGTTTTTTCACCTTCAAGTTTTGTTTTACCAGCATCTTTTGCTTTAACTTCTACATTTAAAGTAAGACCATCTTTTAAATCAATTGAATCGCCAGTTAAATTATTATTACCTTTTTTCACAGTAATATCTAAATCAGTGGCTTCAACATTATTTCCATTTGTTAAATTTTTAACTAATTTTAAAACTTCTTCTTTAACAGCAGTTTTAATCATATCAGCACTTGTATTAGTACTTTCAGTGGCTTCAACAGTTATTGGAGAATCAATATCTGTTAAGGTGCTTAAATCTGCTTTGATAACAACTTCTTCTGCTCCTTTTAATTCCGGAAACACAATACTTTGTGATTTATGTATTCCTTTTAATTTTGCAGTTTGAGTTTTAATAACTGTAATATCAAAAGTTCTATCAAGAGCAGTTTTGCTTGTCAAATCATAAGTACCCGTAATTGTTTTTAAATCTTTTTCAATGTTAATACGATAGTCAATTTTTAAATTAGTTTTAGTAACAATTTGATCAATGGCAGTTTTAACAATTGTATTCACAACAGTAGTAATTTCGTCTGTTGTTACAGCAGTTTTGTCTTTAACATTATTAAAAGCTTCAATTTCAGGGGCTATAATCCTTAATTTATTTAAGTCTCCTATTTTTAATTTTGCTTGGTCATCTTTAGTACCAGGATTACAAGCAGCAACAGCAAAAACTGGTGACATTGTAAATGCTAACGCAACTAGTATTTTTAACATATTTTTATTTGATTTTATCATCGACGATTAACCTTCCTTTTATTTTTGTCTTTTAGTTATTTCTAAACTAATAACTACATTATTATAACTTGTTAGTATAAAGAATTATCTAAAATATTAATAATTTTTAAAACATCTTATTAATACTCCTTTCCAATGAATAAATCAATTATATATATATATATATATCAATAAGTAATTACAAATATTGTGTAGAAACCATATACATATGACAAGATTTTGTTTTCTACAAACTTTTAGGGGGTGTTTTCTTTTGGCAGTAATATTTTGTATTGAATGCGACAACGAAAGTTATGTTGTTGGTAATAAAAATACAGTTGGAATCTGTAATTCTTGCGATGAAAAGGGTTTTTAAATTTTGAAAGGAACGGGAACGATAGATTATAAAATATGTCGCTGGTAGTTTACATCTATTTAGTGATAAACGATATTTGCATGTTGCTTGTGAGAAAAAATTTATTAATCATATTAAAAAAATTTTAAAAAATAAAAGTAAAAGGAATTTAAAAAATAATGTTTAAAGTTAAATTAGTTAGTATAAAAAGAAAAATATTTAAAAATAAAGATGGCTCTATGATGTCAGGTTATTCTGCCGAATTTTTGCGTTATGAAAATGACTTATTTGAGCCTACAGGCGAACAAAAGGCTTTATGAATTGATGATAACAATCTAGAACAACAAGAAATTTATAAACTGTTAAAAGAAAATGTTAAATCATTTTTTAGTTGCGAATTAACTTTTGAAAAAACCCCCAAAATAGTTAACTTGCAAAAAATTGAATTATCAAAAAATCAAAAAAACTTGTCCAGTTAATTGATAATCACTTCGGTCTGCGAAGCGGTGCGGAAGGCGTATGCCCCGCCCGCTAGCGGGTTAGTCGGCGAAGCCGACTATTACTTGATTAAATAACACAACTGGCGAAAATCTAAAACGGGAGCATAAAAATATGAATTTACAACCTCAAAATCCGACTGATTTTTATATGAAAACCATTTATTATGGTCAATATATTCGCAATATTGTTATGCCTTTAGAACGCATCAAAGCAAATACTCGTAATGCTAGCGGTTTAAAAAATAATGGTAATTGTGGTACAAAACTGCTTAATAGCAATATTCGTGCAAAATCTAATGTTATTCGAAAAGCATATCATAATTTTTGAGACTGTAAAAAACTTACATTCTTAACTCTTACTTATGCTGATGTTAATGAATTTGATATTAGAAAATGTAAGCGTGATTTAAATAAATTTTTTAAAAAATTAAAATACTGATTTAAAGTTAAAAATAAAAATATTAAGTACTTGTATACCTATGAATATCAGAAACGAGGCGTTATTCATTTTCATATTTTAATTACCGAAAAAATACCACATAAAATTATTTTACAATTTTGACCTTATGGAATTAACAAAAATATTAGAGTTCGTGAAAACACTAATGAAATGGTTGTAAAATATTGCTCCAAATATATAACTAAAAATGTCCTGAATGAAAAGTCATTAAACCAGTATGACTTAAATATCAAGGCTTATCAATTCTCATATAACTGTCAAAATCCCATTACTAGAAAACAAGTATTTACCGATACTTTGAATAATATTGTTAATAGAACTGTAAATTCTGAATTTGTAAAATACTTAAAATCAACAGTTAATAAATTTAAAACCAAAATGTGCGGAGCAATCTATGAATTTAAAAATATTGATTATATTGACTTTGAAAGTGCAAATTATGCTTCATTAGAAAGTTTAAGATTTAGAAATCAACTAAGAAAAATGAAACATTAGGAGTTTAAAAATGAAAAAAATTGCAATTTAAAATAAGAATTAAAAATTAAAAAATTAAGGAGAAAAGAAAGATGAGTATATTTGGGCTAGTGTTCTTTACGATTTTAACATTATTACTAGCATACTATATTGCGGTTAATATTTATCGTTTTTTTAAAGATAAAAAGAAATATGATAGCGAAGCAAAACAGTTGCCAAAAGATTTTACTTATGCACAACGAATATTTATTGCAAAGTTTAAGCGAAATTTATTAGAACAAGATGAAAAAGAAATTAAAAAGTAGGTTTAGAAAATGTTTAAAAAAATAATTATTGAGTTAATTGAATTAATTTATCCAACTACCGATTTACCACCCCAAGTTGTATTTTTGTTTTCAATTTTAATAATTGTGATGCTGTTCTCGGCCATTATTTTTCTACTCTTTTGACCTTTTAAGCGGTAATTATTATGTTTTTAGTTGCTTGAAAAGATTTAGATTGAGAAATGACAAAATTGTATTTTTGAGATTTATTTATTCAAATTAAAGTTATTCCGGCGTGAGTTTCTGGCAAGGAAATTGATTTAACCCAAGAACTACTTTGACTTTTAATAGCGAACATTGCCTTTTGAATGGTATTAGTATTCATTATCTTATTTATGGTTATTTTATTTTATAAGGTTAAATCATATTTTGTTTAGAAAGGGGGTGATTATATGATTGGAACTTTCTTAGCAGAAGCGACCACGCCTGTGGCTGTCACTGGTGAACAAGCGGTTACTAACTTATGAAAAGCGTTAATTGGAGCGTTTGGTCACATTTGAACCGATATTATTGGTGGTAATATGCCTAATGTTGTTAATTTTTTTGCTACATATTGAGTTTTCTTGCTTGGAGTAATTATTGGTTTATTTTTAATTGCTTTCAAAATGTTTGAAAAATTAATGCCCGGCAGATAGTAATAAAAATAAGGAGAGTGTGATTTAAGTGATGCTATTGTTTAAAAAAATAAATTTAAGATTATATGATTTTGTCGCTTTAAATCGCACTTTATTTATTATTGCGTGATTCTACGGTGCGATTTTGTATTATTATAATCCTCAAAGTTGACGAATGTTATTTGATATTATTTATTTATTAATTGCTTTGTATGTTTTATATACTAAAATTTCTCATTTTTTTGCTCGCCGTAGTTTTATTAATTTCTTATTAAATTCACCTTTAAATTTAGTAATTGGTGCCTTAGGAACTGGGAAAACCGCTTTAATGGTTTTAGCTTCTTACTTATTAAGTGGTTGAAAAACGATTTCTACTTTTCCGATTACGGATAAACAAATGCTTTCATTAGGGCATATGTCTTTATTAGATTATAATTATCCGATATTAGAAGAAAAGCATTTGCTGTTATGAGATGAAACTAACTTATTTTTAGAAGGAACTGACTATAAAGAAAATGATAGAGTAACTCAAGGTTTACAAGAATATGGGTCGCGTTTAGTTTTCTTAGGTATTTTTTAAAAAAGAAAAAATAGTCATTTACTATAAATTATTTCAATATGCAAATTAAGTATATATTTCTTATGTATGATTTTTGTTGTAAAAAATTATTTTAATGTTGTTTTTATAAGCATTTTACTTAGTTTTTATAACCTTTTATTAAGAATATGTTTGTTAATATTAAATATTTTGTTTTATTAATTATTTTTCAAGTAAAAAGGTAATAAATTTTTAGTTGCTTTTCTTTCAAAATTATTCAAATCTTTACCCACCTAACAAAACTTTATGCGCCCTTCAGAATATTGAATACTAATTCTAGAAAAACATTTATCTTTAAAAAAGAAAAATAAGTTAACTAAATTTAACTTTGTTAAAATTACTCTACCAAGAAAGGTTATTTTTTTATGTTAGAAATTAATAATAATGTAAAAACCGTAGAAAACAGGCATTGATTCGGTTTATTCGCAACCCATAAAAATATGTACACCAACAAATGTGAACAACTAGCTAATGAATATGAAAAATTAGATGAATACTTATAATTTATATCATTTTCGCTTAAAACAAGGTTATAAAGTAGTTCATTTTGCACCAAGAACAATTATTACAATTTTTGGTGATGTTACTTTTAAACGACGCCGATATAAATATTGAAATCAAAAATCAGGTAAATTTGAATATGTATGTTTGTTAGATAAAGAAATTGGCTTATTGCCTAAACAACGCATTTATTTTGATGTCCAATTTAAAGTTTTAAGTCTTTTGGGAGATGGTAAACGGTATCGTGATGTTTTAGATGCTCTAAATCATTGTTATATTTCAAAAGCTAGTATTTCAAATATTTTAAATAAATACGATATTGTCGAATATTTTCAACTAGCAGAAAAAGAAACTAAAACTAGAATTGATGTCAAAAATAAGGATTTATATATTCAACTAGATGAGACATTTTTAGCAACATTAGATAATAAAGTTAAACAAGACCAAAGAATTCGTTTAGTTACTTTTCATACCGGACATAAAGAAAAAAATTACAAAAACGCTCGTAGAGAATTAGAAAACAAACGAGGTCATTTTCTAATGTTAAAAGTTGGTAAACGAATAAATACGATGGATTATCGTGATTTATTAATTAAAGAAGTACAAAAAAATTATGTAAATATTAATTATGACAGAGTAATTGTTTGTGGTGATGGTGATTCTTGAATTAGAGAAATTGCCAACAGTTTTGGTAATGTTAGATATATTTTAGATGGTTATCACGCTATTAAAAAATTAAAACAAACCGCATTTAATATTATTTTTGAAAATCGCAAAGTAACACTAAATAGTTGAATTAAATTATATAAGGATGGAAATCATCAAGAATTAATCAAAAACATTCGTAATTTTGCTAAAAATGAATTAAATAAAGATATTAAAACAAATTTAAGAAAGGCGAGTAATTATTTCAGTAATAATAAGCAAGGTATTCATCATCAAAATTTAGAATGAAATATCGGTTGTAGCATTGAAAGTGATGTATCGCATTTAGTAAAACAACAATTAGGCTATGGGGCAAAAATATATAATCATAAGAATTTAAATAATCTATTACATTTAAGAATGGCAAATTTAAACAACTTAAATGTATTACATTACATTAATGAAAATATTAATTCAGAAATAGAAATCAGAAAAGAAATATATAAAAATTCATTATGAAATAAATATAATAATAAACATGATGATAGTTGAATTAATTATAAAGGTAATGCTGTAACAAATAAATATAATAGATTTAAGTAAGTAAAAATATAAAATTAATATATATTAGTGAAAATTTAATAATATTAATAAGGGCGCATAAAGTTTTGTTAGGTGGGTAAAGATTTGAATAATTTTGAAAGAAAAGCAACTAAAAATTTATTACCTTTTTACTTGAAAAATAATTAATAAAACAAAATATTTAATATTAACAAACATATTCTTAATAAAAGGTTATAAAAACTAAGTAAAATGCTTATAAAAACAACATTAAAATAATTTTTTACAACAAAAATCATACATAAGAAATATATACTTAATTTGCATATTGAAATAATTTATAGTAAATGACTATTTTTTCTTTTTTAAAAAATACCTAAGAAAACTAAACGCGACCCTTAATTAAGTAATAATCGTTATCGTTTGCAGTGTCATATTTTCAGATTTCACTTTCACTGTGTAATAATTGTAAATAGTTATTACCCGCAATTAAGGTTTTATTAAAAGCTTTAATTTTCAAAATATTTGTATTAATTTCATCTTTACTACTAGAAGTTTTGTGATAAAAATAGCTTTCGTTTTTAAAACCGTGATTTTTAATGGTAAATTCTTTGTAATACCCTTTTTCTAAAGTATTAATGAAATTAAATACTGGTGTTCAATAAAGATAAGAGTAATTAAATTTATCAAAATCACCGCGGTGAATCATTAAATAATCAAGGTTATCAATAACATCGCTGTATTTGTGATTACCGTCAAAGTTAATAGTTGTTTCTGGTAAATCAATATCGGTGCTATCTTTTTTAATTTCAATTTCAAAATCATTTGTACATATTAAACTATAATCTGTTGTATTATCATCTTGTTTGTAGTCATTTAAATTTGTGCCTTGTGCTTTGATTGTTATTTTTTTATTGATTACTCATTCTTTCTTTCCTACTTTGGTTCCGTATGTAGTTATTAATTGTCTTATTTCATCTTGTTTATTTTTATTATTAGAGAATTCTGATTGTATAAATTTGAAAGTAAAATCGTTTAAGTTTTTAAATTCTGGTAATTTTTCATTTAGATTGATATTATCTTCTTTCCTTATGTTAACTTCTATAAGTCTAGTTGTTGGCCAAGTTTCGCGATCGCCAAAATGAAACCTCACCTTTTGTAAGTTTTTGATTTCAAAATTATAAATTTTATTATTTTGTCTTTTAGTTCTAATTAGTGATTGTGTTGTTATTTCATCATTGTTAATGTTTTGGGGAATGGTAAAAATGTTATTCAAACTAATAGTTAGCACGGTAAATATTTTCATAAACATTTTTATCACTCCTTTTTAAAATATTTTATTTTTCATTGTTCTTTTTTCTTTAATTTTTTTAATAAGTCACTCAATACCACAGTTTATAATTACCACTATTGTAATGCATATATCTAAATATCCTAGTATCTCATAAGTGAAATTAATAATTAAAATTTTTCATATAATAACTTCAAATCATTAATTTCCAATTTTAAAAATGAAATGAAAAAGATAATAATCATAAAAATGTAAAGTAAAATTCTCCATCAATATTTTTTTAAAGAATTAATGAGTTTGTTTGATTTCATTTTTCAAGGCTCTTTTTCTTTTAATTTTTTGAATAATCAAGCGGATGAATTTTTCAAATTTAATTGCAAAATATATTGCTCCGCCTCATCAAAAAACAAATATTCCCGCTAGCATAATACCACTATTGAACTTGCCAAAGAAATTAACCATTTCTTTATTCATAAAGTCATTAAATTCGTCACTTGTTCCGGTTATTCATTTAGCATCACTTACTGTTAATGCACAAATTAATAAGCTTATAAAGATGAAAACGATACTTAATACGATTTTTAACCACTGCTTTTTAAAAGAATTTTTAATTTTAATTTTAATGGCATTTTTTCTTTTGAATTATCTTTTTTAAATAATTTTCCTAAAAGTTTTTTCATTTTAATTCTCCTTTCATATTTTTTATCGTCCTTTAATCACAATAAATAAAGCAATCAGCACACAAGTTACACCAAGAATGGTAAAAATTGGGTGTTGCGAAAATGTTCGTGCCATTGGTTTAAACAAATCTAAAATTGTTAAATTGCTAGTAATAAACTTTTGGAAATTGGCAAGCCCTTCGCTAATATAGTTCGTTAAAGTTTCAAAATGACTACCAGCTAATAATCCAAGAACAGTTATTAAGATAAAAATAATAATTAGTTTAAACATTGTTAGTTACCTTGTTTTGTTTTTATTGGTTTTATTTGTTTTTTAGCTTTTCCTCATGCACTTAACCGCCCTTTATTTTTAACGGCATATTGGCGTTGTTTTTCTAAATTAACTTGTTGACTACCAAATCCAAGAATAATTGCCATAAGAAATTCTACAGCCAGCGTTAAGAATAAAGGAAATATTAGTTGAATATTCGTTCCTGGTACTTCCAAACTTCAAATTAAATCAAAAACTTTATAAAGCATTTGGGCGAGAAAGTCGGCCATTTTTGCAAGATTTTCCATTTTTTATTGTTCCTTTTCTTTCATTTTTCTTAAAAATTTACTAAATTTATCCATTTTTAAGTATTCTAAGTCTTCTAAATCAATTGCCGTATCAGTATAGTATTTATCTTCATAATCAGGATTTACTTTTGCATTTAAGTAATCTCTTAAAAATGCTAGGTAAAAAGAATTGTAAGTGTTTAATATTGGTAGCGGGATTTTTAGTTTAAAAAAATAAATATCAAGTTCAGGAATATCACGATATTTAATGCGACGACCCTTTTTGCTATTTTTAGCATCAATTAAGGTGTTTCGTCAGCGTTCATATTCTTCAATGCTTGTAAAGGTGCCATAGATGACTTTTAAGTAGGGGCGAAAAATATTAACGGGTTTTTTGCGAATTCCCACAATCACATTATTGGCAATATCACGAACTTTAACTCAAATATGTTTATCTCTTTGACCGCTAGCCAGCACAATATGACCGAAATGGCGTGCCAGAGCGAAATATTCTTGAATACCGGTTTCTTCGTTTTTGGTATTATTTTTTTCTCAATCAGTTCCTTCTAAAAATAAGTTAGTTTCATCTCATAAAAGTAAGGTTTTGTCTGGCAATACCGGATAATCAAAATCTAATAATCCCATATGTCCTAAACTTAATTTTTGGGTTTCTAGTAATGGAAAGGTTGAGGCGATATGATATTTCTTCTTTTTTAGTAATTTTGATGCGTATACTAGAAAAGCAGTTTTTCCAGTTCCTAATGAACCAATCACAATATTTAATGGTGAATTTTTTAAGAAATTAATAACTTTGTTAATTTGTGTTAAATTACCGATTTTAAAAAGAAAAATTAAAATACAACCTGCTAAAAATAAATAGCTTACAATGTTTTTAAAATAACCGTTGTAAATATATCAAATTGCTCCGCAATGTCATAAAATTAAAAATGAGGTGCGATTCAATTCAATAAAATGGTTATTTTTTTCTATTATTCATTTGCAAAATTTCATCTTGCACCTCACTTTATTTTTTTGTTAGCGTACCGCTCCAAGTAATTTTTCAAACATTTTAAAGCAAATAAAGAATATTGCCAAAATAAATGGAAAAATGAATATTCAGTAGTCAGCAAAGAAGTTACCGACTTGTGGCATATTAACAGCAATAATTTCTCACATTTTAGTAAAAGCCGTTATAGTTGCATTTCATAATTTAGTCATCGCGTCACTAGCTGTTATTTTTTCTACTGTTGCAGGTGCATCAGCCAAGAAAGTTCCAAACATATAATCACCCCCTTTCTTTTTAAAACATTCATCATTTATATTCAAAGTTTTTCTTAAATTTGTTAAAGCCACGATTAACCTTAACACGATTATATTTTTTCCTAATTAATTTTGAATTTCTTTGGGAATGCATCACAATGTAACTTCTTGACATTAATTTTTTCCCTATCTAAATACTGATATGGTTTTTCAAAGTAGCATTAGAATAAATCACACCATAATCGCTGTTAATAATCAAAAAGCAATGTTTGCTATTAAAAGTCAAAGTGTTTCTTGAGTTAAATCAATTTCTTTACCACCACTAATATGAGCCGGAATAGTTGTAATTTGAATAAATAAATCTCAGAAAGTTTGTTTAATTTGTTCTCAATCAAATTCTTTTAAATTTACCGTCATTTTTTATCTCCCAAAAATCATTTTTATTGGTAAATACATAATTGAAATTAATGCGAAAAGAAAAGTAATGATAATAATTAATCCGGCAATAAATGCAACTTGTGCAGGCATTTTTTCTATCGGAATAAACAGTTCTAAGAATTCCATGATAATTTTTCAAAACATTATTTTTTATCCGCGTTATTTTCTTTTGAATTAGGAGCTTTAACTCATTCCTCAAAGCGAGCAATAAATACTTTTTCGTCTTTCGTGAAATTACCAGTATTATTTTTAATGGCATTTTTATATTTAATTCGCATTTTTATTTTGGCATAAATTTTATAAGCAAAATATGCCAATAGCATGATGCTGATAATAATAAATATTAATTCAATCGTGATATTCATTTTTAAACTCCTTTAAAATAGTTATAATTTATATCTTTTTTGTTGTTTTCTTTTTCCGCAATGAAGAAGCTTAATAATTCTTGTCCCTTAATTAATTTGGTTTCATTTTCTTTTTGATTAATTGAAATTATTTGATATTTACTATCTTTTATTATTCCGACACAAATCGAATTTTCATATTTTCCTTTATAAACAAATCGCTTTGGAAACCAAATACCGATTTGTTTATTAAATCACGGAATTTCTGGTGCTTTAATAAGCATTGCGTTTTGTGTTTCTTTTAAAAGATATTTCTTAGTATTTAAGGAAATGTTTTCAATGTTTTTCATAATAAATTACCTTTCTTATAGATAAACTAAGTTAATTAACTTAGTTAATATAACTTAGTTTTTTAAACACTTATATATCGCAGATTTAAGTGTTTAACAGGCTTTGTTAGTGAATTTTGTTTTTTTAATTAGATAAAAAAATATTTTAATAATTTTAAACTTAGCATACCCCTATATAGAAATTTCTACACTTTAACATCCGCATCCTACCCTTGGAACTAATTTAATAGCGTGTATATTTTTAGGAAATCCACCCATTCATTTTTTTATTGCAAAACGAAACAAATTGCTATAGCTAATAGGATGTTATCTATTAACTGGTAAACTTCTTTTGGTTATGGCGACCACCCACAATTTATCGTGCTTTAATACATACCAACATTATTAACTCACTTGTATTTAATTTTCAAAGAACGAATTTTTAACATCTTATAAAATAAAAAGACAATCATTGCTGACTGCCTTAATACTTATTCAAATATTTATCTACCTAACAAAACTTTATGCGTCCCTTTAATTGTTGAAAAGCTCAATAAGTATGATATTATTATTGTTGTGATATTGATTTTATAAAGGAGAACTAAAATGTCAAGAAAATGTGAAATAACTGGTAAAAGTGTTCTGTCTGGTAATAAGCGTTCTCATGCCATGAATGCATCAAGAAGAAAATGAAATGTTAATTTACAAACTGTAAAAGTGGAAATTGATGGCCAAGTAAAAAAAGTTAAAATGTCAAC
Source organism: Spiroplasma endosymbiont of Dilophus febrilis (assembly GCF_964030685.1). Taxonomy (NCBI): domain Bacteria; kingdom Bacillati; phylum Mycoplasmatota; class Mollicutes; order Entomoplasmatales; family Spiroplasmataceae; genus Spiroplasma; species Spiroplasma endosymbiont of Dilophus febrilis. The sequence goes on along the minus strand of NZ_OZ034912.1, from coordinate 308,056 downwards.
TCGTGCTTTAAGAACATTAAAACGCAAAGGAATTTAATACTACATAAAAAAAATGACTAAATAATATTAGTCATTTTTTTCATATTCTTTACTAATTGTTAAAATACCACAACCTTGTTTAATATTAATTTCCCCTCTAAGAGCTTCTAATTCATTACTAATAAAATAATTATCATATGGTTTTAATTCATAATTTTCATTTAAAGGATATTTAAAACCTTTTAAATTTAATTTAGTATCCATCAACGGTAAAAAATCAAAATAACGATATTCAAGATATTCAGTTTTTAAAAAAAATGTGGGGGTATTAATAAATTTTAAAATATTCGTTTCATTATATATTTCTAAATTATAATCATGATACTTAATTAATAAGTTAATAAAACCATAAATCATTCCTCAACGATGCCCACTAACTATTAGTTTAATACTAGTAGCCTGCATTGCAATCGCTTTTTTAATAGCATATTCGCTATCTAAAATATCTTTATCTTGTGGTAATATTTCAATATTTTTAACATGCTTTTTTATTATTTCTAACTGTTCCTTACTAGTGTGGTCAAAATCAGCACAAGCTAAAACAATCGGATAATTTTCATTAATTAGCTTTATGGCTCCTTGTTCAACAGCAATAAATTGACAATCTTTTCACTTTGATAAATCAATATTAATATTTTGACAAACAATAACAAAACAATTTTGCTTAATCATTTTTTAATTCCTTAACTGCCTGTTTCATATGTAAATGTTGCATTAAATAACTACCAACAACAACAACATCAGCCCCTTGCTTTTGACATAATTTAGCAATATCATTATTAATACCACCATCAACTTGAATTAAACAATGATAGTTATTAATAACAATTTTGGTTTTTAAATTTTTAATCTTATCTAACGATGCCATTATAAATTTTTGTCCGCCCTTACCAGGAACCACACTCATTAAAAGAACGGCATCTAATTGTTCTAAATATGGTTCTAATACTTCAATTGGTGTTGTTGGATTTAAAGCTAAAGCCTTTTTAATTTTATTATCTTGACAAAAACTAATGAATTCTTTTATTTGCTCTGGTGTTAATGCTTCATAATGCATCGTAATACTACTAGCTTTAGCTTCAATATATGGCATTAAATATCTTGCCATATTACAATTAACTTTTACCATCAAATGACAATCAATAAAAATATCAAAATATTTAGTAATATCTTGTAATATTTTAGCTCCAAAACTTAAATTATTAACAAAATTACCATCCATAACATCATAATGGATTCAATCAATATTTGCTTCTTGCAACTGTTGTAATTGCTTTTTTAAACACAAATAATTAGCATCTAAAATACTAGCAGCAATAATAAGTTTTTTCATTATTTAGTACCTTCCTTTTTCTTGTAATTGTTTTTGTTCTAAAACTTTAATATAATCATCATAAATAAATTGAGGAATATCTTTATTAATTAATGCTTGTTTAACACCACATTTTGGTTCTTTTCAATGTCGGCATTGCCGATAATGACAATTAACAAGAAATTTTTTAAAGAACCGGAATGAACTCGCTATTTCTGATAATGATATATCATTCAACGAAAATGATGAAAATCCTGGTGAATCAGTAATTCTAATATTATTTGCCATAATTATTAATTCATTATGTGTTGTCGTATGTTTACCACGATTTAAAGCCTTAGATATTTCTTGCGTTCTAATTTTAAGTTGTGGATCTAACATATTTAAAATTGAAGACTTCCCAGCCCCAGTTTGACCACTTAAAATTGAAATCTTATCAGTTGTAACTTCCTTTAACTTTTCTCATTGATTACTTGACTGACTAATCGATAAAGTTAAACATTCATAACCTAATTTTTTATAACTAGAAATATAATCATAAACCTTATCACCAGACAATAACAAGTCGGCTTTAGTAAAAACTAAAACTACTGCCAAACTGTGAGCTTCAACTCATATTAAGTACTTATTAAGTAAAAAACTACTAAAATTAGGTTGTTTTAAAGCACTAACAATAATAACTTGATCAATGTTGCTTACTGCTGGTCGCATTAATTGATTTTTTCGGGGGTGAATTTCAATAATTGTTGCTTGCTTTTCTTGTTCATTAATAACTTCAATAGTTACAACATCACCAACAAGAATTCTTTGATTAGATAATCTTAAAGCTCCTCTTGTTTGACAATGATAAATTTCATTATTGATAATAACATTACAAAACTCACTAATAACACGAATGACTAAACCAATCATATACTATAAAATACCAATAATAAGAAAACAAGAAAAATAAAACTAGTAATAATAGCAATCATCATTAGAAACTTAGGAGTTAAAAAATATGACATTAATTGCTCACGATTTTTAATAAATATCTTTTGCTTTCGGTTATCGCGTGTTAAAACAATGCAATTTTTCAATTTTAAAGGTTTTATTTTAGCATTACTAATAGCTTGTAATGCTTTAATATCTTGACTTAACGCCTTAATACTTTGATATCTTTCCTCACAATTTTTAGCCGTTGATTTAATAATAATGTTTTCCAATGCTTGTGAAATATTTGGATTAATCCCTCTTGCACTTGGCAACGGTTCTCTAACTTGCTTTACCGCTACTAATGTTGGATTTTGACCATTAAAAGGACAAGAACCAGTTAACAATTCAAATAACACAATTCCTAATGAGTAAATATCACTACGATGATCAATTTGTAATGACTGGACAGTTTCTGGCGATATATATTTTGCTGTTCCTACAATTTTACTTGTTGTTGTCTTATCATCATCAGTAATAATTGCAATTCCAAAATCAGATACTTTAATCTTACCATCAAAAGATATTAAAATATTTTCTGGTTTTAAATCACGATGAACAATATTTCCTTGATGGGCAACAGTGACACCATCTAAAATGCTTTGAAAAATCTGTAAACATTCTTTAATTGATAATGGTCCAGTTCGTAATAATCGATCTTTTAATGTATAACCTTCAACTAATTCTAAAACAATACATCAGCGGTTATCTTGCTCAAAAACATCATAAACTTCCACAACATTATCATGACGAATTCTCGTTGTTGCTTCCACTTCTTTATAAAATTTCTTTAAAACTTGTGAATTATTAGCTGCTTGTTGATTTAAAATCTTAATCGCTACAATCCGATTTAAAAAACTATCATTAGCCCGATAAACATCTGCCATCCCGCCACTAGCAATTTTATTAATTATTTGATATCGTTGTTGTAAAATAATACCATTTTCTATTTGCATCCGTCATAACTCCTTACTTAATCTCAACAATGAGAATTGTTAAATTATCAGTTGAAACATTATCTAATGCCAAATCAACTAGACTCTTAGCTTTTTGTGACAACTTATTATTACTCTGTAAAATATCAATCATTTCATAATTTTCTAAATAATCATGCAATCCATCAGTAGTTAACATAAAAGTTATACCTTTAATATTGCTAACTAAGAAAGTATCAATTTGCAATTTTTTATTTGGTCCTAAAGCACTAGTTAATGCCTTTCACAATGTTTTTTCAATATTAGCATTAGTTTTATTATTATGTAACATATTAAGAACATTATGATCAGTTGTTAATTGCTGAAAATTTTGTTGATAAAACTCATAAATTCGCGAATCACCAATATTTAATAAATAAGCTTTGTTATTAGTTATTAATATTAAAGAAACAGTAGTTCCCATATCAGTTAACTGCGGATATTCCTTAACATAATTAACCATTGATTCTTGCACAAATATTGTCGCCTGCCGAAGTCAGTTATTAATTTCATAATCACCAAAATTACTAAAGTCAGTTTTAACAAATAAGCTAACATATAAATTAACAGCCATTCAACTAGCAGTTTCACCACCATTATGTCCTCCTAAACCATCACAAACAACACCAAAATATTGCCCATATTCATTTTTTACAAATTGAACTGCATCTTGATTATTAGCACGAAACTGACCAATATCACTATTAAAATGGAAACTAACTTTCATATCAAGTCATCCTTTATTTTCCTAATAAGATAATTATATCGTAAATTAGTAAGAAAAAATCTAAGGAAGGATTTTTCCTTAGATTTTTAATTTTTATTAGCATTAATTTCATTCATAATAATAGTTCTAATTTCTGAAACAGTTTGTTGTAAATTATCATTAACAATAACATATTTATATTTATTAGTAATATTCATTTCCCTTTTAGCTTTTAATAATCGTTTCTGAACAATATCTTCCGACTCACTTCGACGCGCAATAATTCTTCTAGTTAATTCTTCAAAACTAGGGGGTAAAATAAAAAATGATATCGCATCTGGTCTTTTTGCTAATACTTGTAACGCTCCTTGAACCTCAATTTCCAAAACAACATTTTTACCTTGTGATAATAATTTATCAACATATTTTTCTGGTGTCCCATAATAATTATCAACAAATTTAGCATATTCTAATAACTCATTATTAGCAATTTTCTCTTGAAAAAAATTTTCATTAACAAAAAAATAATCCTTTTCATTTAATTCATTACTTCTTGGTTTTCTTGTTGTCATTGAAATAGAATAAACTAAATTTAAATTTTGGTCTTTAAATAATTCTTCTCTAATTGTTCCTTTACCAACCCCACTAGGTCCAGAAAGAATAATTAATAATCCCATTTTTTTATTCATTTTAAGATATTACTTCCGTTCCATAGTGTAGCGATAAAAATATAAGAATATTTTACCATATTTCTTCATTGTTAATAATTCTAAATGCTCATAATTAATATCTAATGCAATATTAGATTCAAGGATAATAATACCATAGTTATTAACAATATTTTGTGCCAATAAATATTCTATTGTTTCATAATAATAACTAATTTCTTTATACGGTGGATTAATAAAAACTAAATCAATTTTAATATTATTATTAACTAAAAACTTTAAACATAACAAATATGATAAGTTAGTAATCATATAATTATGATCGGCAACTTTTAAATTAACAATATTTTTTTTTAAATATTCTAATGCTTGCGAATCATAATCATTAAAATAACAATAACTAATGTTTCTTGATAATGCTTCAAGACCAATACTGCCACTACCAGCAAAAAGATCTAATGCCACTTTATTTTCATAATAAAAATAATTATTTAAAACATTAAAAAGATTCTCTCTAACTCTACTTAAAATTGGTCTTGTTGTTGTACTTTGTTGACTAATAAGATTTTTTTTATAATATTTTCCTGCAATAATTTTCATTTTCTCACCTATAAATAATATACTAATTATACTAAAAACTTATGCTATAATCTATAAAAATAAGCAAAATAAGGAGTAAATTATGTACCAAGACAACAATCCTAGCAATGAATGATTAGTTAAAGATAATAACATTAAATTACGCGAAAAATGTCAACCTGTATTATTTCCAATATCAAAAAATGATGAATTAATAATGCAAAAACTAATTGATTTTGTTATTACTTCCCAAAATGAAACATTAAACGCATCACTAAAACTAATTCCTGCTGTGGGATTAGCAGCCCCGCAAATTGGTTGTAATAAGCAAATGTATTACATTCATATTGAACAAATTGATAAAAATAATCAAAAAACTATCATTCAACATGCCTTAATTAATTCTAAAATTACAGCTCATAGTGAACAAATTATTGCTTTAAAAAGTGGCGAAGGTTGTTTAAGCGTTGATAATCATCATGAAGGGTTTGTTCCGCGTTATTTTAAAGTTATTGTTACTGGTTATGATTATTTAAAGAAAAAAAATGTTACGATTACTGCTCGTGGCTATGAAGCAATTGTTTTTCAACACGAACAAAAACATTTAGAAGGTATTTTATACTATGACCTAATTGATAAAAATGAACCTTGAAAAAAGAATGACAATTGGTTATACTTATAAGCGAAGTACTAAATATTTCAACTGAGAAATAAATAAACTAAAATTGCCTAAATCTTAAAGGCAACAAAAAATAAAATGTTTACAAAAAAATTTTGCAAAAATGATTTTTTAAGATTTTAAGTAAACCTTTTATTTAATAATGAGTGAGGTGTAAAAATTCATGACAACAAATCAAAAAAAGAAACTAAATAACAAAATTGAAATCTTCAATGAAAATCAAACATCTAACAAAAATAATGAAATTATTATTGATGATATTAGAAATACTAAAGTATTTGCCCTTGGTGGCTTAGAAGAAGTTGGTAAAAATACTTATTGTATTGAACATGATGATGAAATCATCATTATTGACGCTGGTGTTAAATTTCCCGAAGGAATATTATTAGGAATTGATGCTATTATTCCTGACTATACATATTTAAAAGAAAATGCTAAAAAAGTAAAAGCAATATTTATTACTCACGGTCATGAGGACCATATTGGTGGTATTCCTTATCTTTTAAAAGAAATTGATATTCCTTTTATTTATGCACCAAGACTAGCTGCTGCCTTAATTCGTGAACGATTAAAAGAGTTTAATATTGGTCAAAAAACCAAAATTATTGAAATTGATGGTAGCAATGAAGATCAAAATAAAATGAAAGGTCTGCTAAAAAACTTTCAACTGAAATATTTTGCTGTTAATCATTCAATTCCTGATGCTTTTGGCATTGCTATTAATACTCCTAATGGTAAAGTCGTTACCACTGGTGATTATAAATTTGATTGAACACCATTAGGTCATAAAGCAGATTTAGAAGAAATGGCAAAAATGGGGCAAACGGGTGTTACCTTATTTTTATCAGACTCAACTAATTCTGAAATTGAAGGTTATACAATGACCGAAACAAAAATTATTAAAAATATTAGTGATTACTTTTTAAAAGCTAAAGGACGAATCTTAATTTCTACTTTTGCTTCTAATGTCCACCGCATTCAACAAATTATTGAAGTAGCACAAAAATATAATCGCAAAATTTTAATTTTTGGTCGCAGTTTAGAACGAATTATTAAAATTATTCGTGAAATGGGACATTTAAAGATTTCTGACAAACAATTTATTAAACCTCACGAAACTGATCAATATCATAAAGATGAAATTTTAATTATTTGTACGGGTTCCCAAGGAGAACCAATGGCAGCACTTTCACGGATTTCAACTGGAACTCATAAAGCAATTTCTATTATTCCTGGTGATACCGTTATCTTTTCTTCTAGTCCTATCCCCGGAAATCAAGCTAGTGTTGAAATGGTTGTTAACCGCTTATCACGGTTAGGGGCTAATGTCTTAGAAAACTCCTCATTTAATTCTTTACATACATCAGGACACGCTTCACAAGAAGAACAAAAACTAATGCTAACCTTAATTAAACCAACATACTTTATGCCAATGCACGGTGATTATCGCATGTTAAAAGCACACGGACAAACTGCAGAAAGCGTTGGCGTTGCTAAAGAAAATATCTTTATTTGTGCCAATGGTGACCAAATTAATCTTTACAAAGGTAAAGCTATTCTTGGAAAAAGAATTGAAACTAGTGCAATTTATGTTGACGGTAAAGATACTTCTGGTTTAACAACAAGAATAACTCGTGATCGCCAAATTCTTGCTAATGATGGTTTAATTGCTGTTGTTGTTTCCATTAATAGTCAGACTAATGAATTACTATGTAATCCAACAATTATCTCTCGTGGCTCATTTTATGTTAAAGATTCCAGTGCTCTTATTGCAGAATCAATTAACATTGTAACAAAGGCAATTAAAAAGGTATTAGCTAGTAACCATCCTACTTTTGGAGCAATCAAAAAAGAAATTAAAGAAACCCTAAGTCCTTATATTTCAAAAATAAAACGAAGAAATCCTTTAATAATTCCTGTAATTTTAAACAAAAAATAAAAAAATTTACTTAAGGTTTACTTAAGTAAATTTTTTTATATTATATTATTATTGTCTCTACATTAACTCTCTAAACCATATCAAAAAATACCATCTTTGATAATATTTAAAGTAAAAAAACCAACTTCTAATTGAGCAGAAGCATTACTTAACCCCGAATGTCCTCGATAAGCACCCTGTGTTTTCTTTGGATTCCATTGAACCAATATTTTAGTTTCATCAGTCAAAGGCTTAAAGACAGAACTTGAAAAGCGACTTTCTAGCAATAATTTTTTATTATACTCTTCAATTGTATCTTGAAAAATCTTATGCATTTTTTTACTTGTATTAAAAACCTTATTGTCTTCACCACCATTAGTTAAGTTCACATATTTTTTTCATACAGATGGAGGAACTATCAGATATACAGAATCGTTATGAGAACCTCGAAATTTATTCTTTTCAGAAAAAACTTTTGAAAAATAATACACCAAAACTTCACTAATATTCAATAATTGTGTCTCAAATGATGCTTTAGAAACTTTAATCTTATTATCTTTTAATTCAATTCTCTGCAATGGTAATTCAAAATAAGTAGCATTTCAAAAAGTAAAATCAAAACTTCCCAATAAAATTTCTCTATTATCCAGTGCGCTAACAAAATCAGAATTATGTTTCTGAAATTCTCTATCTTTAGTAATAAAATCACTTATTTTAGTATTCATTTCTACACCATTAGAAATTTTCAAAAATTCCAAATATTCCTTAGAACTTGTTGTTGAATTTAAAGAATTTATTAATAGATTTCTTTTTAAACCCGTATTAGAAATACTTAATTTTTCTTCATTATTACTATTAATTTGGTTTAAGATTTGCTTTTTTATATTTGTTTCACTTAAAGCTTGAAAATTTATTTTTTCTAAATCAAAGGTAACATTCTCTTTAATATGTTTTTGTACTAACGCCGTTAACTCAGTAATCCTATTCGTAAAAGCTTTTTCATCCTGTGTTAAATAAATATCAAGATAAATATTATGTGTGGCTTGACCTTGCTTTAAAGCCAAATCAAGTTCAATTGATAATTGTAGTTTATAAACATAATGCTTATTATTATCTTCAGATTGACTATTTAAACTATTTGATTTCTTATTTTTTAAATCGCCAAGAACTCTAATCATTTGGTCAAAAGATACTTTTGTTACTATAAATCTAGACTTATCTTTACTAAAACTTGTCGGAGTGTTTATATTTGCAAAATAAATCATTTTTTCTTTAAGTTTCCTGTTAATAGAACTAATTAAATCATTTTGCAATATTCGCAAAATCTGTTCACTAATTTGCTCATTATTTTCTAAATACACAGCGAAATTTTCAACTTGTGCTTTATTAACTAATGGATTCATAGTACTTTTAATTTGGGAATCATTTAACCCTAAACTATTAGCAGTATAAATTTTTTCTTGATGTTTATTCATTACTTCTTTATCAATTAAATTTTTGGCCTGAACAAGGGGATTTACTATAGCATTTTCTTCAGAACTTTCAGATATATCATCATTATTTTTACTGCAAGCAACTACACTTAAAACAGGAATAGCAGTTAACAACATTGTAATCAAATTTTTTAAGATATTTCTCATCTTACCACCTTTCTACTCTTTTATTAATTTATAATATTCTCTAATTCTATATATTATATTCTTAATTATATTTTATTTTCATTTTATTTCAATATTTATCATATTAGAAATTAATTCCTTCTTAAAAAAATCCCTTCTTTTTTTAAGAAGGGACTTTCTTTAAAATGTAAATATAAACAATGAATCACTACCCACAATTATAGTTTTTATAAGAGTAATTTTTCTAATGCGTTCATATTCTTGCTCATTTAAATAATCTTCTGCTAACAGTAAAATATCTTTTCGCATTAACTCATAAAAATAAACTCATAAAGTTCATCCTAAAATTAGCACCACTAAACTAGTATATCCAATCGTACTACTAATTAAATTAAGATTTGTAATACTAATTAAATCTTGTGAATAAAACTGCAAAAATAAAATTATCATTCCAAAATAGCATAATAATGCAAAAATAAACATAAAATTTGCTAGATGAATAAAAAATACATACCTTTTACCATTTTGTTTTCATTTTATTTTTGCAACATAAGTTAAACAATTATAAATATGAAAAATACTATCGTTATAATAATCACTAGTTTTAATATTAACTTCTTGTTTATAATATTTAACATTAAAATAACGCATCGTTACTTTAGTTATTTTAATTTTAAAATGATATTTTTCTTGACGAAAAATAGCTTCTAAATATTCACCACCATCACGATTTTTACTATTACCTTTTTTAATAAAAGAAAATATCAATCACAATAAAGATAAAATCATATAAGCAACAAAAATAATCCCTAATAAAAAACTAATAAGAATAAATAAAGCTTGATTAACAATTTCTAAATGATTTCACATAAATTACTACTCCACAATTAAACTTTTATTATTCATATTAACAACATTCAAATTTTTCTTATTCATATTAATAACATACAAGTCATAAACATTAGTTACTAACATTGCAATTGTCATTGGCCCAATACCACCAGGAACTGGAGTAATATAACTAACTTTTTCTTTAACCGTATCAAACTTAATATCACCACAAATCCGATTTGTTTCCAAATCACGAACAATAGCCACATCAACTACAATCGCATTAGCTTTAACCATTGTTTCATCAATTAAATTAGCAACACCAACAGCACTAATAACAATATCACTACCAATCGTATGCTTTTTTAAATCAACAGTATTTTCATTACATAATGTAACTGTTGCCCCTAAATGATGCAACATAATAGCCAAAGGTTTACCAACAAGATTACTTGTCCCCACCATTGTAACCGTTTTTTTAAAAACATCAATATTATATGCTTCTAACAGTTTAATTACTCCTAATGGGGTACAAGGAGCAATCGTTTTTAACCCTTGAAATAACTTACCTGCATTAATATAATGTAAACCATCAGCATCTTTACGAGCATTAATATGATCTAAAATCCGATTTTTATTAAGATGTTTAGGTAATGGTAACTGCACCAAAATCGCATCAACCGTATCATCATTATTTACTTTATTAATTACGGTTAATAAATCCTGCTCACTAACATTTTCATTAAAAGTTTTTAAACTAACTTGAATTTCTAACTTTTCACAAACTTTTATTTTGTGATTAACATATACTTTTGATGCTTCTTCTGTTCCCACCAAAAATACTACTAAATGCGGTTTTCGTAAATTTTTTTCTAAATAATTACTAATATTGTTTTTCAAATTATTTTGAATCTCATTAGCAATCGCTTTTCCATCCATTATAACTGCCATTATATTTTCTCCTAACCAATAGGCACATCTTGTTCTAAATATGCAAATCGTTCAATTTCATTTTTTCTTGCTGCTAATAATAAAGTATTTGATACTCCTAATTGACCAATAAACATTAAACTAATTAAAAATAATTTACTGATAACACCATAATCAGAAAAACTTAGGCCAAAATCAGGAATCATTGTTAAACCTGCCGTTCCAAATGCCGATGAAGATATAAACAAAGCCTCAACAATCGGCACCTGCACATTTTCGCTAATAATAATTAAAGACGCCAAAAAGACAATTAAAATTGCCATAATAAAAACTGCTGTTGCGCGTTTTGCTGTCTCATTAGGAACTTTAGCTTTAAACATATTAATATTATTTTTTCGTGTCGCACTAGCAATAATACTCACCATAACTAATGCTAGCGTTGTCGTCCTAATTCCACCACCAGTAGAACTAGGTGACGCTCCAATTCACATCAAAATCGAAAAAATAAACTTTGAGGGCGATTTAAAATAACTAATATCAATCGTACTATATCCAGCACTTCTTGTTGAAAAAGTATTAAAAATAATCGCCATTAAAGTTTCAGCATTAGTATTAGTAACATTTCTAATACCACCATTAATAAAAGTATTACTAAGCTTTGTTGGCACAAAATATTCAACCAAAATTACTGCTAAAATACCAATAAAAGAAATTGAAAAATAGTATATCACACTTATTTTAGTAAATAATGAAAAATTAACTTTAATACCACGATAACGCGCCACTGACTTTTGCTTTAAATCATAAAAAACAGGATAACCAATACCACCAATAATCAGTTGAACTAAAAAAACTACTTGAACAAAATATTGTGTCCGATAGGGACTTAAAGAATTAGGACCAATAATATCAAAACCAGCATTATTAGTTGCTGAAACCGAATGAAAAATCCCTGATCAAAAACTACTACCAAAATTTCGATAAGTAACATTAAAATTCTTAGTAATTAATTGTTGCAAATAATCATTATCAATTATTTGTAAAAACCCTACAACATTATTATTATATTTATTAGTAACACCATTAATAATTCGTGCTAATTCATTAGGAAATTCCTTGCCCGCAGTAACAAAATTTTCTCAATCAGAAACCTTAGTAATTAACATTTCTTTAAATTTATCTGGCGTGTTAAACGATTTTCCTAATAGTTCAATAATTGAATTAATTGATTGTGATTTTAAAGAATCTAAATAATCAATCGGTGTAAAATAAAAATAAAAAAATAACATCACGCCACCAGTAATTTCCACAATTGCTAAAACATAAAAAGCATTTTTAATTAACTGGACAGTACCCCCAAGTTTAGTATTACCTCTTTCTGATTGCAAAAGCATTCTTTCTTCAATACTAATATTTTTTCCAATTACAATAAACAAAATAATCTTTAAAGTCATAATTCCAATACCACCAATTTGAATTAGCAACAATAAAACAATTTGACCAAAAAAAGTTAAGTCTTTAGCTGGCGATATTAAACTTAATCCAGTATCAGAAAATGCACTTGAAGCAGTAAACAATGCTGTTAAAAAATCTCATTGATAAGTCTTACTAACAGCTCAAGGCGTCATTAATAAAATTGTTCCCACCAAAACAGCATATAAATAATTTCGCAAAATTTTCTTATTAACAGTATTACCAATAAAAATATTTTTAAAAACTTGACCAAGTTTTTTAAATCAAGTAAGATATTTTTTATTATTAGAAAATTTATCAATATCTTTCATTCTGACCCTCGCGATGCCGATTACTTGTTTATTGCCCAATTATACTATACTTAGATTATTATTTTAAGATAAAATATAGTATAATTTTGTGGTAATAGTTTCAAATATATAAGAGGTGTTAAATAATGGCAGCAAAAGAATTTTGTATAATTGGTTTAGGTAATTTCGGCACAGCAGTTGCAGAAACATTAGCATCAATGAACCACAATGTCATTGTTATTGATCAAGATAATAGTAAAATCAGAAAAATTACGGGAAATTTTGCTAACATTAACGGCTACGAATTAGATGCCACTGACTTAGAAGCATTAGAAAGTATTGGAATTAAAAATATTAATGACATTATTATTGCTATCGGTAGCAATATTCAATCATCAGTTCTAGTAGCTGTTAACCTAAAAGAATTAGAAACCAGCAATATCATTGCTAAAGCTATTAATAATCCTCATGAAAAGATTTTACGAGCAATTGGGATTAATCAAATTGTCAAACCCGATATTTCCTCAGGAAGACAAACTGCCCTAAAAGCCCTATGAGGTCTAGAAGTTGACATTAAAGATGTTGATGGTGAATTTAGCATTAGTTTAGTTGAAGCCACAAATAAAATTATCTTAGGAAAACCCCTTGAAGAAATCAAACTAATTAACAACAAAAGAGTTAACATTATTCACATTAAACACAACAAAAAAATTATCTTGCCCGATGCCGATACCATTCTTAGCTACGGCGACGAAGTTCTATTCATTGCTAAAAACAAATACATCCAAGAAATTCACGAATACATTACGGGAGCAAAAGAAACCGAAGATATTTAAAAAAACAGCACATTGTGCTGTTTTTTTGTAAACTTAATTATTTACTAATATTTTCAGAAATTATTTCTTCAATAATCTTTTGTCCTATTTCAGGATTAACTTGTCCCTTAGTAACTTTCATTAAGTGTCCCATATAAAACTTTAACACTCTCTCAGGACGAGAAGGATAATCTTTCAATATTTGTAAGTTTTCCAAAATAAACGGTTTAATTAAACTCCTAATTATCTTTTCATCATTTATTTGTTGTAAGTTAAGTTGCTTAATACTCTGCTCAACACTCACATTATTTTCTAGCAAATGTAATAATAATGTCTTGGCTTGTCTTTGCGATATTTCCTTTCGTTGTAAAATATCAACTATCTGGGCCAAATTAATCGGTGTTAACTGAGTATCTAATAAAGAAGCATCTTTTTGTTTCAAATAAGCACTAATATCACCAATAAGCATATTTAACACCAAACGATAATATTTAGTATGTTCAATTGTCTTTTCAAAAAAATTAGTTAATTCAATATCTTGTAACAAAACATTAACTTCATTAATATGCAAACCATATGTTTCTACATAACGAATTTGTTTTTGGGGATACGATTCTGGACTAGTATTAATAATCTCTTCAATTCAATGCTGTTCTAAACTAATCGGAACTATATTTGGTTCGGGAAAATACTTATAATCAACCGTTGACTCTTTAGAACGCATTAAAATTGTTGTTTTTGTTTTTTCATCAAATCTGCGTGTTTCATTACTCTTTAAAGGTGTTCCTTGATTAATTAAATTAGTTTGTCGTTTAATTTCAAATTCAATCGCTCTTTTAACATTATTTAAAGAATTTAAATTTTTAACTTCCACGCGTTTAAAAAAATCCTTACTTTCTATCGGTCGTAAAGAAATATTAATATCACAACGAAATGAACCTTCACTCATTTTAGCATTACTAACCCCTAAATGTAATAATGTCTTACGCAATGTTTCAATATAATTAATTGCCGTCTCAACATCATAAATAACAGGTTCACTAACAATCTCAATTAAACCAATTCCCGCCCGATTATAATCTAACAAAGTAATATTATCTAAATGAATTTGTTTAGCGGTATCTTCTTCTAAATGCAACCGCGTAATCAAAATATCTTGTTGCATATTGTTAGTAGCAATCGTTAATTTACCATTACTACCAATCGGATTATTTTGTTGGGTTATTTGATATCCTTTAGGCAAATCCGGATAAAAATAATTCTTACGATCAAATGATAATACTGGATTAATCTTCATATTTAACGCTTGACACGCTCTAATAGCTAATACTACTGCTTGTTTATTAATAGAAGGTAAACTTCCCGGATAACCCAAATCAATTTCATTTACTTGACTATTAGGAATACTAGCAAATGTCACCGGACTATTAGAAAACATCTTTGTTTTTGTTTTTAACTCAATATGAATTTCAATTCCAATAACAGGTTGTAATTTCATTATTTATTTTTCCTTTCGATGATGACAAGAATTTTCAAAGTTAATAATTTTTTCAATTCCATAAGCAACATTTAACGCCTTTTGATCAGCAAATGGTAAACAATTAATTGTCATTCCAAATGGCAATTCATTTACTAAACCAATAGGAATTGTGATTGAAGGCGCACCCGAAAAATTAGCTAATAACAACGCATCATTTGTTAAGTTATTAACATCACTTAACTCTAATTTATGATTAATAGTTTTCTCAATTGTCGGAGCATCACCACCAGCTGCTGGCAATAACAGTCCATCATAATCAGTAAAAATTTTTTCAAAATGATCAACAATTTTTCGTCGCACCTTTTTTGCTTGCAAAAATAATTCCTGTTGATTTGCTTGTGCCAAAGCATATGCCCCAATAACATATCTTCTTTTAACTGTCTTTCCCAATACACTACGACTTTTAATCATAATATTTTGATAAGAATCATCATCTTTACTAATTCGTTTCCCAAAATTAATTGCTGTTAAATTACTTTGCGAACTAGTAGCTTCCGCAAACGAAATAACCATATAAACTGGTAATAATGCCTTTAATAAATCAAGGGGAAAATCAATATCTTCAATAAGTAAACCTTGCTCTTTTAATTTACTAATTACCGAAGACCACAAAACTCCCGTTAACGGTCGCAAACCATCATTAACCGATTTAATAGTCGCCAAACGATATTTTTTAATATCAAGACTAAGATTTTGCAAATAATCTTTTTCCTTTGCTTGCTGACTAGTCAAATCATTCGCATCAAACTTAACTGTCGCATCCATAACAATTGCACAATCACGAACAGTATTAGCAAGTACACCAACAGTATCTAAAGACGGTGCATAGGGAAATAACCCATAGCGAGAAATAAGCCCATAAGTTGGTTTAATACCAACAATCCCTGTATACGATGCTGGTTTTCTAATTGAATCACCCGTATCGCTTGCCAAGGCAAACGGAACAACACCCAAAGCAACCAACGCCGCACTTCCTGATGAACTCCCCCCTGTAATATGATTTTTATTTCACGGATTATAAACAAAACCCGTAAAACTATCCAAACCAGTACCACCCATTCCTAATTCATCAAGTGTTGCTTTAGCAATATTAACAGCTTGATAATCATTAATATCTTTAACTACTTTACTATCAAATGTCGGCACAAAATTTTCCAAAATTTTTGTTCCCCCACTAGTTACAATGTTCTTAGTTGCTAAATTATCTTTAACCGCATAAGGTATAGCAAATAAATAATTATCTTCAGGAATTGGCATTGATTCCAAATGCTTAGCAATGACCATCGCTTCTTCTTCTAATAATTTAACAACACCATTATAATGTTCATATTTTTTTGCCTTAGCAATCGCATCACGAACAATTTTAATTGGTGATGTTTTCTTCTGTAATAATTGTTGATGCAATAATTCAATTGTCATTTTCATCATTATTCAACCACCCTATTAATAACAATATAATCATCTTTTACTTCTCACGCATTTTGCAAAACAAGGGATTGTTCATTAATCATTACATTATCATCTTCGCGTAATAAATGTTGCGAATTTAAAAATGGATAATGCATTGGTTCATACCCTTCCACATCAATTGTCTGTACTAACTTCATTTGTTCTAAAACAATATAAAACTCTTCTGCTAATAACTTATACTCTTCTTCTTCCAACTCTAGCATTAAATTATTAGTAATTTCTCGTAATAATTCCGAAGTAATATTTTCCACTACTACTTACACTCCTTCTTTTAATTGCTCATACTCTGCTATTGTTAAAATTTTAACATTAAATTTTTTAGCACTTTCTAATTTACTGCCAGCATTACTACCAACTAATAAATAGTCAGTATTTTTACTAACTGTATTAGTAATATTAGCATTTAATCCTTGTAATTCTTCAACATAATAACTTCTTGGTTTTGCGAATGTGCCCGTAATCACAACCGTTTTATGAAAAAAGGGATTATTTTCATTATCATTTGCTATGGGAAAATATTTCATATTAACACCATAAATTTTTAAATCATTAATTAATTGTAAATTTTCTTGATGTGAAAATCAATCAATCAAGCTTTCAATAATGACCGCACCAATATCATAAATCATTTCTAACTGCTCACTTTTAGCTTTAAGTAAATTATCAATATCTTCATAATGTTTTGCTAACTGTAAAGCAGTTTTCTCACCAATATGACGAATCCCTAAACCAAATAACAAATGTTGCAACGACTTCATTTTTGAACGATTAATTGCCTTAATCATATTATTAAATGATTTTTCACCAAAATTATCTAAAGCAATAATATCTTGTTTTCGATTTTCCAATAAATATAAATCACTAACTTTTTTTAATCAACCTAATTGATACAACCGAATAATTATTTTCTCACTAACACCACTAATATCCATTGCTCTTCTTGAACAATAATGTATTAATGACCGAACAATTCTTTGCGAACAATTAATATTAATACAATACTGATCAACTTCTAAAACAGCATTTTCTAATTTACTATTACAATTTGGACAATATTCAATTAATTTTCAAGGTTCATTTCCTTCTTTTCTTAACTTTAAAACGGGATTAATAACTTCAGGAATAATATCACCAGCTTTTTTAATTAATACAACATCACCAATCCGAATATCACGATTAATAATATAATCAGCATTATGCAATGTTGCTGCCTTAACAACTGTTCCTTGTAAATTTACTGGTTCAAGTTTAGCATTATATGTTACTTTACCCGTTCTTCCAATTGATGCAAAGATATCTAGTAATTTAGTCGTTACCACAATACCAGCATATTTGTATGCTATTGCTCATTTAGGACTTTTACTTGTTTGTCCAATAATATTATATAATGATAAATCATTAATTTTAATTACAATACCATCAGTATCATAATCTAATTGTTTTCTTTTAAGGTCATATTCTTTTATATATTCTCATACTTCATTAATACTATTGCATAAACGATATTCATTATTAATTGGAAAATCTAATTTTTTTAATGTCACTAAAACTTCCTCTTGGGTTTTCATCCCATTTTCTTGACCATTAACATAATAATATAAAAAAACTTTTAAATTACGACTTGCCGTAATGTTTGCATCTAATTGGCGTAAACTACCTGCAGCAGCATTACGCGGATTAGCAAATACTGGCATTTTTTCTTTATAACGCAATTCATTTAAATCATTAAAATCACTTTTAGCTAAAAATACTTCACCCCGCACTAACAACTTATTTACTAATTTAATTTTTTGTGGGATATTAGCAATTGTTTTAACATTATCAGTAACATTTTCACCAGTAATACCATCACCTCTAGTGGCTGCTGATATTAAAAAACCATTATCATACTGCAACGAAACCGACAAACCATCAATTTTTAATTCACAAAGATATTCAATACTTTCTTGACCAGTTAAAGATTTTATCTGATTATCAAAACTAATTAAATCTTCTTCGGTAAAAGCATTATTTAAACTTAACATTGGATAATTATGCTGAACTTTATTAAAACCATAAGCTACTTTGCCACTAACAGATTGTGTTGGTGAATTTTTGCTTAAAAACTGCGGAAAATCATTTTCTAATTGTTGTAAACTCCTCATCTTCGCATCATAGTATTCATCACTAACTGATGGTTTATTTTCTAAATAATACTCATTATTTCACTGCTCAATTAATTTTCTTAACCGCAAAATTTCCTTTTTTGCTAATTTTTCATTCATTCGAGCCACCCCATAATATTTCACCATTAAATTATAACATATATTAATTATGACTAATTACTTCATAATTTAATAAGGTCGCGTTTAGTTTTCTTAGGTATTTTTTAAAAAAGAAAAAATAGTCATTTACTATAAATTATTTCAATATGCAAATTAAGTATATATTTCTTATGTATGATTTTTGTTGTAAAAAATTATTTTAATGTTGTTTTTATAAGCATTTTACTTAGTTTTTATAACCTTTTATTAAGAATATGTTTGTTAATATTAAATATTTTGTTTTATTAATTATTTTTCAAGTAAAAAGGTAATAAATTTTTAGTTGCTTTTCTTTCAAAATTATTCAAATCTTTACCCACCTAACAAAACTTTATGCGCCCATTTAATAAATTAAACTCTAACTAGTAATAAATAAAAAGTCAATCAATAAATAATTGATTGACTTTTTAACATATTATAACTTTGTTTCTTGAACCGTTTCTTGTTGTTCATCTAATAGCACTTCTTGGTTATTTTGATGAATTTCTACAGTAGTAGTAGTTGGAACTACAATTTCATCTAACTCAACTTCTTCAACCTTAACTTCTTCAATAGTATTATCTTGTTCTTCTATGCTAGTTGCTTTAACTGCTTTTTTACGCTTTACAAGTAAACGATCAAGACTTCATATCACCACAAACACTAATTCTATTCCTAAGAAAATCATCGCAATAAAACCGATAATACCTCAAGCACCTAATAAATCCATATTATATATCTCCCTTTTTATATAAGTAAATACGCAACAATATTTAATAACAACAAAAACATATAAAAAAGTAAAACTTTGAACTAATTATATATTATTTCAACTCCATAGGAGGTGTTCAAACATCCTTATCTTTTTTTAAAAATTTTTCATTAAACAGCAACAATATTAACCCAATAAGCACTGGAACTAAAAAGAGATAATATTCTCATTGCGTCGCGCCCAAATACAAATCTTTAATTTGCATATCTAAAATATTAGATTGAATAATACCAAAATCACAATTAGTAACTTTATATAAACCAAAAATTGCTAAAGAAAGCAATGGCGTTCATAACAACATCGCCAATTGAGCAGCAATTCCATAAGAACCATTTAAAATTTTAATACTGCGAAAAAATAAAATTCGCCCAATTGCAATCGCAAAACTAGAAATGATAATAAATAAAAATGTTAACCCCTTCAATTCACCAAAAATTCTAAATTGAACTCAGCCTTCATAACCATAACCGCCACCTATTACCGAAACTATTGGTAAAACAAAAATTAACATTATCCACGATGAACTAAACGCTTTTAAAATTAATGCATCCTTCTCATTAATTTTATTTTTAGACTTACTCATTGCAAAATGAAGAATCGTTGATTCAATAGCATATAAAATCGCCGTTAACAATGACAAAATTATTGCCCAAGTAGCTTTTACTCACGGTTGAATATCACTAGGGTCAGGACTTAATATTGTTTTATTAAACTCAGTAATAATTTGTCAAATAACCAAACCAATAACCGCTAAAGATGTTAAAAGTAACCCAGCCCAAGCAATAAAAGATAATCTTTCTTCTAATAATAACCTTGATAATAAAGCCGTAAAAATTGGAGCAATATTTACTAACACTGTTGCCGTAGCACTCATTTGCGCTGCCAATTGAATTGATAAAATATACAATACTTGCGCAATCGGACCACCAAAAATACCAGCAATAATTACAATCATTCCTAACATACTTTTAGTATTTTTCCAAATTTGTTTTAAAAACTTTAATGGTTTATTAGTAAGACAAACAACTAAAATTCAAGAAACAAATTCTTGCACTGTTGCTAAAATAAAACTATTTAATGCTCGCGTATCTAAAAAAATAATTAATAATGGTGCTAATGAATACATAAAAGCTGAAATAACACCAATTCCTGTACCCGTGAGTAACTCTTGCTTCGTAAAATGAACATTAAGTTTTTGTAAACTCATTTTTTTCTCCTTAAATTAATTTTTACCTGTTAATGTATAAACTGCTTGTTGCTCATTTTTACTATTTGTTCGCTGATTATCTTTTCATTTATCTTCGGCTTCAATACTATGAACTTTAATTTTATTGGGATCATTAAAAGCGATCAATTCATCTTTTGTATAAAAATCATCTTTATTTTTCAATTGTTTTTTTAAACGAACAATAATCCAATTAGTTAATGAACTTCGTGATAATATCGCCATTAACTGCAAAGGTTCAGTAATCGCTGCTAATAACATAATCCCCGGAACAGAAATAACAAGAATTAACATAAATAATTTTATGATTCCTTTAATTCCCAATTGTGACGATAATTGTTCATAGTTAGCAAATTGATAATAAGGATTAGAAAAAATTAATTTATAAGCAATAACAATTGAAAAAATCATTGGAATAACAATAATTGCCAAATTCTTTCATCAAAACCGAGCATTACTATTATATGTTAAATACTTCCAAGTATAACTACTACTATAAATTCAACGATAAAATAACCCAAAAGTTGTTGATAATACTAAAGCATAAATTGTTAACTGTGCATCTTTTAAATAATATGTAAAAACTGACCCTAAAATTAAACTAATAATCAAACTAATAACCACTTGTATATAAGCATGCTTCGTAGTTTCACGATGTCTTCCCGCACCATAAATTAAAATACTCGCCGGTTCACTTATCATTAATAATGCTGAATTAATAGCAAAAATTAACGATAAATGTGGGGTATCAAAAATCGTCTTAATCGCAATATTCTCAAACTCTGGATTACTAGAACTTCTAACAGTTGCTAGCATTTGAACCTTCAATTCACCATATAAGCCATTAACAAAATATGGTGACATAATAAATTGCACAACAAACATAAAAGCAGCCACCATATAAGCAAACAATTCAAATTTAACAAATGTATTCCAACGAATTCTTCCTTGATAAGAAATTCATGTACCAAAAAAGTCTTTAAACGAAGTAATAAATAATAACATAATTACTCTCATATTTATCGCCACCGTCATATATATGGAATACGCCGACGCTGTACGAAAACCAATAAATAAAGCAATTAAAACAAAATCAATATTATTAAAAATTGCTACCGCATAACTTTTAACCGCAACATAGTTACTCTCTTGCAATAATTTATCATTTTTAGTTCACTCTTTAGTTTGCAATCATGGATATTTTAATTTCACATAAATATAAATTAAAATTGACTTAATAATTCCATGAAAAATATAAACTAAAAATGGTAAATAAGCATTGGGATTACCATTTCTAGCACTAATCCACATTCACAAAATAACACCTGTAAAAACTAATAAATCACAAGTTAAATGCACAATCCGATTAAAATAATTACCATTATCAGCTTGAATTAAATTTTCATAAGCACCAACAATGAAAAATGAAATTAAATTTTTTAATGATAACGATATGATAATAATTCATAATTGTCAAAATGGCATCACTTGAATAACATCATCAGTAATAGTTTCACTAACATTATTTCAATAAGCATATAAAGAAAACCCTAAACCTAAAAAAATAACTAATGATAAATAAATTATCCCCGTTTTAATATAATTATTTTTAATCGTACCCACAATATCATTAACAGTAATTCAATCTTTCTTTGCTAAGGGATGATACAAATAAAAAATTCCCATAATTCCTAAACTACTCTCAGCCAAACCAATAGTAAATGAAATTGCCATAATAGTTCGTACTAATCCATTCATTTTCGCCCCATAATATTTAATTATTAAATAAATAAGAACAAACTGAAAAACTGAACCTAAAAATGTTCCAATAATTCCTAACAGTGTATTAAAAAAACTTTTGCTTGTTGAATACATTGGCCATTCCCCTTCAATTTAAATCATTTTATCACAAACTTAATTAATTTTTCTGCTATTTATTTCTAATATCTTATCAATATCTGATAAAACAAATTGTTTATTATTTAAATAATCCAAAGGAACCGGTAAATTTTTAAACTCTAACTTATAAGCAAAAAGCATAATGCGATCATTTAAATTATATTTAGAACCATATTTAATGTCACCCACAATCGGTGTTTTTAAATACTCACAAGATGCTCTAATTTGATGTTTTCTTCCCGTAATCAGTTGGATCTCGTATCAACTAAACTTTAATACTTTTTTAAACATTTTAAACTTCGTTACTGCTACTTTACAATTTGGCAATTCTAATTTAGGACTAAATACCATTTTTCCTTGCATAATATCTTGAAATATATAACCTTTAACAACTAATGGTAATTCCTTATTAGTAGCTAATAATGCTAAATATTTTTTAGTAATATTATTTTGATTTCAAAATTGATGAAAAATATTTAAAGCAATTTTCTTTTTCGCATAAATTACTAAGCCTCTTGTTAACTTATCTAAACGATGTACATGACTAATAGTAAAAGAATAACTGTTATTAATTTGCAAATACTTACGAACTGCTAAATCTAAACAATCACCCACGGGATGATGAATTAAAACATTATGGGGTTTATCAACAATTAAAATATATTCGTCTTCATAAATAATTGTCAAAACAATTTGACTAGCAAATTGTTTTTCTACTTCATCTTTAAAAGTTAAATTATCTAAAACAATAATCGTATCATTAGGTTTTAAATAATACTTTAAATCACTAATAACTTCACCATTTAATTTTATCTTTTTTAAACGAAATAACTTATAAATTAGTCGTAAAGGAACAGTATTAAAAGTTTTACGCATAAATTTAATAATTGTTTGATGAGCATCATTTTCTTCAATAACAAATTGTACCATCCTAAGTCGCAACCAAAACTGTATAACTAATCAAGTTATTTATTAAATGAATTACAAATGAATATGTTACATTCTCACGACTAAAAATAAATAGTAATGACAACAACAAAGAAAAACCTAAATAACTAAAAATATTTTGAATATCGCCAGCCAAGCGGACATGCATTCAAGCAAAGTAAAAAGAAGAAATAAAAAATCCCAATCAACGATATCTTGATAGCATAAAAATACTATGCCTAGTTGCTAATTCTTCCAATAATGGTGCTGTAATAACAACCATAATAAATAAACCAATCTTGCCACTAATAGTACTTAAAGATTTTTCAATTTCAGTTTGATTAGCAGATTTCTTAGTACCAATAGCATCATTAATAAACTTAAAAACAGTAGTAACTTGAAAAATAATTAACAAAGAAATAATAATCACAATAGCAACTAATAGCACATTATAAAGTAATGTATTACCAATCTTACTTGCTAACTGCTTACTAAAAAACAAAATTATAAAAATTGTTACTAATCCAGTAATGCTTTGTATAAAAGAACTAAGAGCATAACCAGCATTCGTAAGTTCAATTTTATTACCAACTTGCTCATAAAATAATGGCGATGTTTTAATAAAAATAGCAAATAAAATCGTACTAACTGTTTGGGAAGCTACAAATAAATAAATTGCTCAAGCACCACTATTAATAAATTTTTTTGCATCTTCAACCATTAATCATCCAAAACTAAAACCATACGAAACTAAATTAAGAATTAAAAATAAAAAAATATAGTTATTATTATTTAAAACATAAATCCGAAGTAAATCAAAAATTATTGGAAGAGCAAAAACTGTTATGAGAAATAAACAAGTACTAACTTTAGAAAACAGTTTATAATTATAAACCTGTAAATCATCAACAAAAGTTTTTGGAATTTGATACTGTGGACGATATCATTTGCACGACTTTAATTGTTGGGAATGCGAAAAACTTTCAGAACTCATCTTTAAACCTTACTCCATTTTTACTTTCTTATACAATTATTATACATTTATATAGTATATGTGTATATAATTAATTTATTAAAAGGAGGAAATTATAAATGTTTCAAAGAAAAGAACTAAATTATTCGTTAGGTGCTCTAGAACCAATTATATCTAAAGAAACCATGGATTATCATTACAACAAACATCACAAAGCATATGAAGATGGTTTAAATAATACTCTTGCAAAATTAGAAAATAACAATCAACCTACCGATCTAAATCAATTAATGCGCGACTATTTAACCTTACCAAATGAATGCCATGTTGGTATTCGCCAATTTGGTGGCGGATTAATTAACCACAATTTCTTTTTTAGTATCCTAGCCAAAGACAAACCAATTAGTAATGGTAAATTAAAAACTCTTATTGAAGAAACCTACGGGTCAATGGAAAAATGACAAGAAAAAATGCGTGACGCCGCCTTACAAGTCTTTGGTAGTGGTTGAACATGATTATTAATTGATCGTAATGGCAAATTAAAAATTTTTAACACCTTTAACCAAGATAATCCTTGATTTTTAAAATCCTATCCTTTAATCGGTATTGATGTTTGAGAACATGCCTATTATATTGACTATCGTAACGACCGTAAAACTTATGTAACTAAATTTTTTGACATTATTAACTGAGAAGAAGTTGAAAAACTATATGACACTTATTTAAAAAATAATTCTAAATAATACTAATTTTAATAAAAAAGATGAATTCATTGAATTCATCTTTTTTATTAAATAATTTATTGAATTATTGCAATAACTTCACCAGCTTTAACAGCACCTAATTTAATATTAGTAATTTTTTTACCTTTTAAACTATCAGGTAAAAAAATTAACGGCGATTGATTTGATTTAATCTCACCAGCAATTTCACTTCAATTAACAACTGCTAATAATTCATTAGCCTTTACTTTTTGACCTTGTTTAACTTTTGGTTCAAACCCCCTACCTTTTAAATTAACCGTATCTAAACCAATGTGTAGTAAACATTCTACTTTTGTTCGATGTTGAATTCCATAAGCATGATTCGTAGGAAATATTGAAGTTATCGTACCTGCAAACGGTGCATAAAACTCATTAGCAGCAGGAATTAATGCGACACCATCACCTAACATCTTTTCATTAAACACCTCATCATCAACATCAGTAATATTAATTGCTTCACCATCTACTGGTGATAAAATTTCAATTTGCTTTTTTTTAAAAAAATTACCAAAACTAAACATTTAATTATTTTCCTTTCATATATTATATATATCTTTAATTATATGTGAAAAAATCACTTTTGTCATTAAAACAAAAGTGATATATCCCATCATCTTACCTTAATAATTTATTTTATAATATTAAATCCAACATTATAACTAAGACCTGTTGCTAAATAATGCTTCTGCATTTTATTACTTCACAAATACACATCTAAATAACTAGTTAAGGGCCGATCAACATATAAATCAAATGAACTAATTAAAACTGCTGTTAAATCCACATTACTAGCTCTTCATTTAATTTTCTTAACTTCAAGATCAACCCTTCACCGAATATCTAACTGATTATCAATAAATCTTCTAACATCATTAAGAATTTTGTAATAATAATATTTAGCATCCGTTAAAGAAAAATTATATGGTTGTTTTTGTTGTTCAGAAATATTAAAATCTTTTTTAAAAGTATTAACAGTTCAATTAAAAATCAACGATTTTGAAAAAATAAAATCTTCTAAGATAAATTTAATATTCTGTTCTCATTGTTCTTCATCAACTGTTTTATTGGTAATAAGATTTAAAGCATCAACAGATTTTTCTTCTTTACTTTTAATATTATTAATAGTACCTAAATTGCTTGTAGCTCCTATTGATAAACTCGAAATAATTAATAACTTAGTTAACTTATCATTCATCATTTAATAATCAATCCTTTCAGCTTCTTTCTCTTATTAAAACATATTAATTTTTAAATTCAACTGAAAAAAGAGTGAATTTAATTTTTTTTAAATTCACTCTTAATTAATTACTATTTACTACTAAATATTTATTACTTTTTACTATTTTCTGCGGAAGAAGAGCGATACAAAATTTCCTTAATTTTATTTTTTCAAATATCTGATTGACCACCAAAAACTACAGCCACTTGCTTCTTACCACTCTTTTTAATAGGCTTAGTACTTAAAATTTCTAATTCGCCAGCAGCAACTTTATTCATATCAACGACTTGCACTCGCAATCTTGAAGCACAAGCATCAATATTTTCAATATTTTCTGCTCCGCCCAAAGCAGCTAATATTTTTTCTGCTGTAACAATTCCTTTTCCAGATTTCTTATCTTTAAGTTTTTCTTTTTCATCATTAATAATATTATCTTCTATTGGCGACATATTCTTAGATTGACTTTTTGCTGCTTGATAATCTTTTTTTGTAAATAAATGAATCTGCCCATCAACAGCTTCTCTTCCCGGAATTTTAATATTAAATCGTAAAATCAAGAAATAAAATAAGAAGAAATAAATCGCTGCATAGGCTGCACCAACAATTGGTACAACTCATCAATTAGTTGTTTGACCACTAAAACTTGGAACAATTCCATAAATAATTCAGTCTAATACTCCACCAGAGAAAGTCATTCCAATTTTTACTTGTAAAACATTCATTAACATAAATGATATTCCCGCTAATGGCACATGAATCCCATAAAATAACCACGGGGCCACAAATAAGAAACTAAATTCTAACGGTTCAGTAATTCCTGTTAAGAAACTGGTTAATCCAGCAGAAACATATACTCCTAATGCTGTATTTCGATTTTCCTTAGGTACCGTCAATGCCATTGCTGCTGCTGCTGCTGGCAATCCAAACATCATAAAGGGAAACTTACCTGCTTGGAATCGTCCTAGTCGTAATCCCCGACCTCACATATCTTGCAATGTTAATTTTCCATCAGCAATAACTGCCATAAATCCTGTTTGGTCACCAACAGCTGTTAAAGTTAATGGATTAGCTACATCCCCAGTACTAGCAAAGTCACTAATCGCTCCACCAGCACCAGATCATCACAATGGTGCATAAAACACATGATGCAATCCAAAAGGAATTAATGACCGTTCAATTAATCCAAAAAATAATGAATCTAATCCCACAGGTAATGTTCCCGATGAACGCCCAAATCAATTAAATGCTGCCCCAACTGGCGGTCATATTAAAATAAAAATAAACGCCAAGGGAATAACAGCAAAGAATACCACAATTGGGACAAATTTTACGCCACTAAAAAAACTAATGTAAGAAGCTGTTAGATAAAAGCGATTGTAAAGAAAAGCAACTAACGCCCCAACAATAATTCCTCCAAATACTCCTGAATTTAGTGTTGGTCCAATACCTAAAATTGATGTCGTTAATTTATTATCAACTGCTAAATCACCTTTTCAAAATCATAAATTATAGTTAATCGGCGTTTCACTTGATGATATTACTTGATAAAAAGTATCATCAATTGGTTTTCCGCCCAATGTTCCTCCTAATAATTTACTAAATTCAGCAGTTAATTTTGGTATTAAATCTTTTCCCGTATATAATTCCTTTAATGAAACTACAATCTTCTGATCTTTACCCGCATCATCAACATATGCTAAAACATAGTTATAGTTTATTACCCCTTGATTCATAAAGACAGCAATTACAACAACAAAAATTAGAAAACCAATTAATGCGGTTAAACCTGCAACTCCCGCATCATTAGTAAAAGCAATTGCAACTGAAATTGCAAATAATACTGGTAAATTAGCAAATGGGACATCACCCATCATTTTTAAAAATGTACCAAAAGTTTCTCAGGCTTCTGCATCAGCATTTTTAGCAAGTGTTTCAATTGTTGCTCCAATTCCTAAAAATAATCCCGCAATTGGTAACAACGCAATCGGCAACATAAATGCTTTAGATAATTTTTGAAGAACACCTTGACTTTTTTCTTTAAAGTTACTCCAAAAACTGCCTAAAGACTGTTTAAATCCAAGCTTTGACGACATATAAACCGTTCCTTTTCTAAAAAATTTTTTTATTTTAAAATTCAAGCAATAACCTCCACTCTATTTTTAATAACTAAATTAAATATTATTTAGTTAATTTAAGAAATTATTACAATCTCTTTAAACTAAATATATCAATAATAACTATGAAATTTTTATCGTTTTAGCAACTGAAATTTCTAAATCTTCTGGTGTATCAATATCTCATTGGTCATCTTCACTTAATATATAAGGAGCAATAACAATTTTATTTTTTAAAGCACTAGCAATAAGAATATCCACCATTTGATATTGAGAAATCTCATTTTTAGCAAACTTAATTTGCAATTGTTCTCTAATCGCCTTTGCTCATCGTTCATCTAACAATGACCATTCACCTAATAATAGCTTATGCATATTATTACTTTTTTCATAACCAATAATATTATTGTCATTACCTATATTATACACTCAATCAATCTTTTTAGTTACTCGTTTAACGGCACACATAATTGGTTTTGCTGTTAAATTCATAAAAAAATTTCGCCCCATTACCATATCACCACTAATAATAATTGTATTATCTTGTAAGTAATCTTTAACTAAATAACCAGCATAGGCACTAGAACCATTTTCATATTGCGCATTATGAACAAGCTTAACTTGCACATACTTATCAACTAAATATAAAAAATCTTGATGACGATAACCAGTAATAACAATAATTTCATTAACTTTAGCCACTAATAAATTAGTTATTATTTTTTCAATTAAAATTTCACCATTAATATTTAATAATGATTTATGTTGATGATTTAATTTTAATCTTCTGCCAACTCCGGCCGCAAAAATAATCGCTCGCTTAATCATCGTGTTTATCCACTACTTTAGTAACAAAGTTAATAATTTTATTCATTACAAATATTGTTTGTTTAATTTCATATTGATATAAAATTTTTTGTAAATAGTCATCATTTTGAATAATTTTTAAAATTTCTTCTTGTGATAAATTCGGCACAACATTTAATTTTCCTCGTAATTTACCATTAACCTGAATAATAACAACAACTTCATCTTTCACTAAATACTTAGCATCATATTCAGGTCATTTTTGAACAGCAACACTACTTTCTTGGGCTAATATTAATCATAATTCTTCTGCTAAATGCACAGCAAATAAACTTAACATTTTGATAAATCCTAAAAAATAAGGTAAATAAATTTGCTTTGTTTTATAACAAGCATTAACAAAAACCATTAATGATGATAACGCCGTATTAAAAGCTAAATTTTCCAAATCAGTAGTTACTTTAAACACTGTTTGATGATAAATTTTATCCATTTGACCATCATTATTTTTAATAATTCAAGCAAGATGTTCAGTTACTAAACGATAAATCCGATCTAATCATCTCCTTGTACCATCAATACCTTGAATATTTCATGGCATTGATGCTGTTAATGGTCCCATAAACATCTCATAAACGCGTAAAGCATCAGCACCATGCGTCATAATGATATCATCGGGATTGACACCATTATCTTTTGATTTTGACATCTTTTCACCATCAACACCTAAAATCATTCCTTGATTAACAAGTTTCATAAAAGGTTCAGGTGTCGGAACAACTTTTAAATCATACAATACTTGATGTCAAAATCGAGCATATAGTAAATGCAACACCGCATGTTCTTGACCACCAACATACAAATCAACTGGTAATCATTGTTCCAATAATTTAAACGCGGTTTTACTATTTAAGGGAATAAAACTACCATCATCTTGTTTCAAAATATATGCTAAATAATATCAACAACTACCTGCTCATTGTGGCATTGTATTTGTATCTCTTTTGCCTTTAACACCATCATTTCTAGTAACATTAACAAAATCAACCATATTTGCCAACGGCGACTGACCATTAACTGTTGAAACAATATTATCTGTTAATGGTAACATTACCGGTAAATCTAACTCATCAACTAAACCAGCGGTACCATCATCTCAAAAAATAATTGGAAACGGTTCACCTCAATATCTTTGGCGCGAAAACAATCAATCGCGTAATTTATAAGTTGTATGTTTTTTAGCGATTGCTTTTGCTTCCAAAACATTAATAATTTTACTAATGGCTTGTTCATTATTTAGTCCATTCAAAAACTGAGAATTAATATGAATACCATCACCAGTTATTGGCATTTTCATATTATCATTTTCAATAACAATCTTTATTGGTAAATTATATTTTAATGCTAAATGATAATCTTCAGCACTATGTGCGGGAACACACATTATTGCTCCTGTTCCATAATGATATAACACATAATCAGCAACTCAAATCGGAACTAATTCATTTGTTAACGGATGCAACGCATAACTACCCGTAAATACCCCTTGTTTATCATTATTTAACTCTTGGCGTTCTAAATCAGTTTTCATTTTAACTTCTGATAAATACTCATTCATTTGTTGCTCATTATTCTTAATAGTAAGCGAAACTACTAATGGATGCTCTGGTGCTAAAATAATAGCACTAACACCAAAAATCGTATCCAACCTTGTAGTAAAAACTGAAATTTTTTCTAATGAATTTTGAATTTTAAAATCCACTAATGCCCCTAATCGTTCACCAATTCAATTTCTTTGTAATTCTTTAACGGAATTAGGTCAATCTAAATCATCTAATCCTTTTAATAGTCTTGAAGCGTAATTAGTTATTTTTAAAACTCATTGCTGCATTGGTTTTTTAATAACCGGATAATGACCTCTTTCAGAAACCATTTTTCCTTCAATAACTAAAACCTCTTCATTAGCTAAAACTGTTCCTAATTTTTCACATCAATTAACATCACTTCATTTTAATTGAACTAAACCTTTTTTATAAATTTGTGAAAATATTCATTGTGTTCATTGATAATAATTAGGGTCAGTAGTATTTATTTCTTTATTATAATCATAAGAAAAACCTAAGCGTTGCAATTGATGACGAAAATTATTAATATTTTCCAAAGTAAAACTTACAGGATTATTTTTTGTTTTTAAAGCATACTGTTCAGCTGGTAAACCAAACGCATCTCAACCAATAGGATGCAAAACAGCATAACCTTGCATCTTACGAAATCGTGCCATTACATCAGTAGCAATATAACCTTTTAAATGACCAACATGTAATCCAGCACCAGATGGATATGGAAACATATCAAGAATATAAGTTTTTTTAGTTGCCATATTACTAGGCGTCTTAAATATTTGCTGATTTTTTCAATACTCTTGTCACTTTTTTTCTAAAGCACGATGTGAATAAATCATAATGTATCCTTTCTTATCATATATGTTTTAACTAAATATTCTCAATACAGAAATTAAGGAAGCGATAAACCCAAGAGTAAACATACATCCACATAAAAAGAAAATATTTTTCTTAATAAAAAATCACAATGTATCCTTATAAACAACTTTTGAAAAATATTTTGTTACTAACAGTCAATGAATAACAAAACATAAAATTGTCAAAATAAGACAACTAACAGTTAAAGCAATACCCATATTCTTATTTATTGTTGTCGTTGCCAATATCATATTTAAAAACATTAAATTAATTTCTTTTCTTGTAAAAATTTAGTAACAAGAGTAATTACTTCATTTTCATTATGACATTTTAAAGCCTCATTCACAAGAATAACTGTCTCTTTTTTAGTTAAACTATTAATAATTTTTCTTGCTTCTAATATTGATGTTGATGACATTGAAAAGTAATCTAATCCCATTCCTAATAATAATGGTAATGCCAAAATTTCTCCTGCCATTTCGCCACACATTCCAACTCATTTCTTATTTAAATGAGCACCATCAATTGTCATTTTAATTAGTCTTAATATTCCTGGATTATAAGGTTGATATAAATATGATACCTTCGGTGACATTCGATCAACAGCAATTCCATATTGAATTAAATCATTAGTTCCAATCGAAACAAAATCAGCATATTGAGAAAAAATATCACTCATTACCGCAGCAACAGGAATTTCAACCATCATTCCAATTTGAATGTCATCACTAACAGCAATATTTTCTTGCTTTAATTCTTCTTTACATTGCAAAGTTATGGCTTTAGCTTCTTTAAACTCATTCACAGTAGCAATCATAGGAAACATAATTGCTAATTTACCATAAACCGATGCTCTTAGTAATGCTCGCAATTGCGTTTTAAAAACATCAATCTGATCTAAACACAAACGAATTGCACGATAACCTAAAAAAGGATTCATTTCCGATTCAAACTGATAATACGATAAATGCTTATCACCACCAATATCAAGTGTCCGAATAACAACCATATCATTAGGTATTTTCTCTAAGACAGCTTTATATGCTTGGAATTGTTCTTCCTCTGTTGGCCATTGATTACTATTCATATATAAAAATTCCGAACGAAATAATCCCACTCCGTTGCCACCATTATCAATAACACTATCAACATCGTGAAAAGAACCAATATTTCCTTCTAAAGTAACTTTATGCCCATCTAAAGTTATCGTTGGTTCATCCTTATATTTTTGCAATTGTTGTTGCTTAATTTTTCATTGCGTTTGCAATTCTTTTCATTCAACTTGTTGAGCACTACTAGGATTAGTTATGACAACACCAGTTTTTCCATCCATAATAATTAGTTCATCATTTTCTACTTTACTAGTAATATCTTTTAATCCTACAATCGCTGGAATTTCTAAACTACGCGCCATAATCGCCGCATGCGAAGTTCTACCACCAATATCACAAAGAAATCCTTTCACAAATTCCGGATTTAATTGTGCTGTTTGCGATGGTGTTAAATCAGAACTAACAATAATTACTTCTTCATCAATAATTGCTAAATCTTGAATTTTTATTCCCAATAAATGCTTAATTAAACGATTAGTAACATCTTCAATATCGCTTGCTCTTTCACGCATATAAGCGTCATCCATCGCTTTAAACATCGCAATATATTTACTAGCAATAACGAAACTCGCATACGAACTAGTAACTTGTTCACTAGTAATCATCTGTTTTATTTCATCAATAATAGTGGGATCACTAATAATTTGCTCATGAGCCATAAAAATTTTAGTTTTATCTTCACCAAGCTTTTTAAGAGTTTCGGTATATAATTTCCGAATTTCAGTAAGCGATATATCCAACGCTTGCTCTAAATTTCGTAATTGCTCTTCAATATTAGTAACTTGTTCTTTTTCAACTTCAATTCGTTGTTCAATTAACTTATATACTTTAGCAATGGCAATTCCGTTTGAAACACCAATAGCTTTCAACTCCATAATATGTCCTCGTTTCTATATATGTTTACTAGTAATTATATATAAAAAAGTTCAGTTTTTCCAATAACAATTGCAATCTTAAAAAAAACAAAATAAAAATACGAAATTATTCGTATTTTTAAATTTTATATTAAACCAATTTATTATCCTTCATTGCTTTTTTAATGCCAGCAATTGCAACATCAGCATCTTTACCAATTGCTTCAATTTCTACTTCTGTTCCGGTTTTAACTCCTAAAGCCATAATATTCATAATTGACTTTAAATTTCCTTCACGACCATTAACTTTAATTTTAATAGTAGAACTATATTTTGAAGCCTCTTTAACAACAATCGCAGCCGGTCGCGCATGCATTCCAATTGGATCAGTAATTTTAGCTTTAAATGATGACATTTTTATTTCTCCTTTAATTTTTTACATCAATAAATAATAATTAATAAATGTAAGTTAATACTAACATAAACAGCAATTAAAAACTAGATATTTAATCTTCACTCAAAACCTTCTTTAATAACGGGTGATTAGATCGTAAAACTTTAATCCCACTATTAAAAGCAACTTCAACATTAGAATTTAAAATATTAGTTACAATCCCTTTACCAAAAGTAGAATGTTGAATAACATCACCAGTTTTTCATTGCGATTTTTTTGCTGGTGTTAAAGAAATATTTTTCGGTATTGTTCAACTTAATGACCGCTTAGTATCTTCTAATTGTTCATCGCTTTTAAGTTCTAATAAACTAGGATTAATTTCAATAACAAATCTTGAAGGTAAGCGGTAATTATTAGTTACATAAGAAAACCCTTCACTATAACTTAAAAATAATCCTTTTCTTGCTCTTGTAATCGCAACATATAAAACTCTTCGTTCTTCTTCAATAGCAGAAATTCCTTCTTCAATACTTAAAGTATTAGGAAAAATGCCTTCATTTAAACCAATAATAAATACAAAATCATATTCCAAACCTTTAGCATTATGAATCGTCATCAAACTAACTCTATCTTGATTAGCAGAATTTTCATCTTGATCAACATATAAACTAACTTCTTGTAAATAATGTTGTAATAATTCCATTCCTTGTAATGAATCCACATTTTGCAAATCATAATTTTCCATATGATTAAATAATTCTTTAACATTTTCTAAGCGTTCTTCCTCAAAACCATCTGCTAATTGCTGTAAGTAATTACCGTTATTTAAAAAATCTTGACTGAATAAAGTCATCTTTTCATATGATTTTAGTTTCTCTTTTCAAACTTTTAAATATGTAACTAATTCAATTATTGATGGTTTTAAACTAGCAACATTTACCATTAAATATTCTAAAAGCGATTGATGATTATTTTGTGATTGTTCAATTAAATTATTAATTGTTGTCATCCCCACACCTTTAATCAAATTCAAAACTCTTACTGTTGATAATTGATCACCATAAACTAAAGTTTTTAAGTAAGCTAAAACATCCTTAATTTCTTTTCTTTCAAAAAACTTAAAACCACCATAAATACGATAATTAATATGATTAT
Source organism: Spiroplasma endosymbiont of Dilophus febrilis (assembly GCF_964030685.1). Lineage (NCBI taxonomy): Bacteria > Bacillati > Mycoplasmatota > Mollicutes > Entomoplasmatales > Spiroplasmataceae > Spiroplasma > Spiroplasma endosymbiont of Dilophus febrilis. The sequence goes on along the minus strand of NZ_OZ034912.1, from coordinate 272,264 downwards.
TAATTAATGCTTCTTCTAAATCACGAGAAAGATAATTAGCACGATAAAGAATTAAAATATTATTTAATAAAATTTTTTTCTCAACTAACTTTTTAATTTCTTTTGCCACCCAGTTAGTTTCACGAATACTAGTATTGCCATGATATAATTTTGTCTTACTACCATAGTCATTCATCGTAAATAAATCTTTAGCAATTCGTGAATGATTATAACTAATAAGAATATTTGCCACATCTAAAATATTTTGTGTTGAACGATAATTTTGATTAAGAATAAAAGTCTTCCCATTAGGAAAATAATTATCAAAATCTAAAATTAATCTTGCTTTTGCCCCGCGAAAAGAATAAATTGTTTGATCTGGATCACCAACAACAGTAATATTTTGATGGATTTTTACTAAATAATTAATTAATTCAAACTGTAATTCATTAGTATCTTGAAATTCATCAACTAAAACATACGAAAATCGTTTTTGTCACTTTTGTAATACTTCTGCATGATGTGAAAATAATTCTAAAGTTAAAGTTAATAAATCATCAAAATCAACCATATTATTCTTAGGCAAATTTTGTAAATAAATCTTATAAATTTCTAATCATTGTTGCTTATGTTCATGATAAAAATCACTATTAATAATATCACTATATGATAATTGATGATTTTTTCAATAAGAAATCATACTACTAACTTTCTTAATTTCATTACTATCAAAATTATATTGCTTATTTTTAATAATATCTTTTAAAATATTAATTTTATCAACAGTATCAATAATAATAAAATCTTTTGTATATCCCAAAACCACAATATCATTTCTTAAAACTCGAACACAAAAGGCATGATATGTATGAACTCATGTATATTTAGATTGATCACCAACCAATTCATTTAATCGACTTTTCATTTCATTAGCTGCCTTATTAGTAAAAGTTACGGCTAAAATTTGATTACTACTAATGGCCAAATTATGAATCAAATGAGCAATTTTATAAATAATAACTCTTGTTTTGCCACTTCCCGCACCAGCTATAATTCTATTAGCACCTTCACTACTTAAAACTGCTAATTTTTGTTCTTCATTTAAATGGTTTATATTCATCTTCTACTCCTTTTATAACTCTTCAATTGCTTTTAATTCTTTACTATCAATAGTTCCCGGTAAAGACTCTTGTAAATGAATATGAATTTTATTATCTTGTAATTTTTCTTTTTTTTTTGCTTTTTCTCTTGATGATACCGAACATTAACAATATAAATGTGTAAATAGCGATCAAAGAATAATTGATTTTTAACATCAAACTTATAAAGTAACATTAATGAACCATATCATAATAAATAAAATAATCCCATTAATCTTAATGTAATTGTTACAGCTAACGGTAAAGAATGTTGTGGTTTAGTAATTACAAAAATGTTTTGATAATTAAAAATAAAAATTGGATATTTAAAAACTAAGCTAACAAATAAATTACTAATAATCAAAATTACTCACGGAATAATTGTAATAAACAATTCCCGATATAATAAATCTCAAATCCGAATCTTATTTTGACCTTCTTTGATTAATTTAAAACAAAAAATAAATTTTGCTATTGTTCTACCTTGACAAAAATATGGCATCATAACAAAATAAGACATTAATAATGAAAATGCACTAAAATGATTAATAATTGCTTTTTGTCAGTCATTAAGATATTGATTTTGATAAATTCCCCAAGTAATAATAAAAATAATCATACTGATAATTATATAATCAATCACTCTAGCAAAAATTACTTTTCAAAGTTTTACTAAAAAATATGGCGTTTTTTTTCTTATAGTGTCATTATCACTACTAATAGTTTTAATTTTCATAATATCCATTAAACAAAATTCTTTAAATATTTTTTTCAATCTTTGGCAACATCTTTATTGAACAAATCGTTTGGTACTAAATTGAGATATTGATTTTTTTCTCAGTGAGGAAATCTTTTCGTAACTTTATTTGTAACTTCTTGAATAGCTTTTTTAACTAATACTTTATTTCCTGTTGGAGCAATAACTTTTAAAAATGTATAGTAATGAAAGCGAACAAATGCATATTCTAATTCTTCAATTAACTCTCTTGCTAAGTTTATTTGCTTATAATAGTTATAAATATGAACTCATTGCTTTAAAAAATCAAAACTATTAAAATTCAAGAATGGCTCAATTTCAATATCTACTAATATTTTAGTGCTCGTATATAAAGTTTCAATTCACGGTAATATTTTATAAATAAATAGTAAATCAAAACGATTAGAACGCCGAAAAGTAATTTTATGACTAGTAATAATCTTTTTTTTAAATAACTTATTAAATAGTGAATGATGAATTAAAGCAAAGACTTCCCGATTTAAAAGAGGATGATACAAATTATTATTTTTTAATCTTCGTGAAGAAATATGATGATAAACATTAGAATATTGAACCATAAATTCAATTAAATCAGGTTCATCATTATTATTAATTTCTTGGATAATATTTTCCATAAAATTATTTATTAATTTATATCCTGGTTGTAAAAATAAAACATAACTTCCTTTAGCATTACTTAATGCTAAATTTCAAGCATTAGCGGTTTCAATTTCCTTTCAGCTACTAATAACTTTAATAGCATCACTATGTTCTTGAAAAAATTTAGTAATATATTCTAGAGTATCATCTTTTGCTTTATCATCCACAATAATAATTTCATAATCTTTACCCTTTTGTTTTAAAATACTATTTAATGTTACTTCTAACTTATTATTATCATTAGAACTAGTTAAAATAAAACTGATTGTCACCATTACCACTCCCTCAATATAGTAATTATAACATTTGCCTTTATATATTACCTAATTAATTTATTATCATATAATATTAATAAAATGATAAAATAAATATATTACTAAAACATGAGGTTAAAATTATGGAAATTACGCAAATTAAAAATCCCCTACCAAGAAAGTTTAAACGACTATCATTTTTTAGTTTAATTATCATTATTTTAACTTTCCCTATTTTAATATGATATCTATTATATATATGTTGTAAAAATTTTTATGTTATGCCTCGTTTCACCAATACATTTCATCGATTTGGTAAATATGACCCCTTATATCATGGCATTGAAAAATATAGTTTAGCTGTTTTAACTACTGATAGTATTATTAAAAACAATTCTTTAATTGCTTTCAGCACAAAAGAAAAAAATAATCTCAAATTTCAAGAACATGAAATTATTAATGGTAATACTATTCTTAGCAGTTTAATTTTAATTAATCCTAATAATAAAAATAACAAATGAATTATTGCCATGCACGGATGAACAGAAAACAAATTTTTAGCTTTAAGAATGACAAGACATTTTTATAATGAAGGATACAATATTGTATCATTTGATGCACGCAACCACGGTAAATCTAGTACTAAAACTATTGGATTTGGTTTTTTTGAAAAACATGATCTAGCAATGGTAATAAAATATTTACATAAGAACTTTATTGTCCAATCAATTGGTTTAATTGGTAATTCAATGGGTGGAAGTACTATTATTGAATTCATTAAAGAATACAGTGAAAAAATTAAAGAATTAAAAGTATCTTGAGCAATTAGTGATTGTGCTTATAGTAGTTTTATTGAACAACTACGATGGATGAGTATGACAATTTTTAAAAAACATTGATTTTGAACAATATCAGTAATGCGATTATCATTACGATTAGTTAATGAACTAAAAGTTAAAAAATTAGTTCCTAAAAATAATTTAAAAAAATGTGCTACTATCCCATTACTAATTATTCATGGTGAAAAAGATAATTTTGTTCCATTATATATGGCTTATGATATTGGCTTATGATATTTATCATCATAAAATTCGTGATGAAGAAAGGTCGCGTTTAGTTTTCTTAGGTATTTTTTAAAAAAGAAAAAATAGTCATTTACTATAAATTATTTCAATATGCAAATTAAGTATATATTTCTTATGTATGATTTTTGTTGTAAAAAATTATTTTAATGTTGTTTTTATAAGCATTTTACTTAGTTTTTATAACCTTTTATTAAGAATATGTTTGTTAATATTAAATATTTTGTTTTATTAATTATTTTTCAAGTAAAAAGGTAATAAATTTTTAGTTGCTTTTCTTTCAAAATTATTCAAATCTTTACCCACCTAACAAAACTTTATGCGCCCATGAAGAAAAACAAATTAGTGAACTATTAATTATAAAAGATGCTGGGCATGTACAATCAATTACAACTGATTATGACCTTTATACAAGTAAAACTTTATTATTTGCTAAAACACATGAAGAAATTACTAATTAAAAAGATAAAGTTTGTTAAAACTTTATCTTTTTTTAAAATTCTAAACTATTAGGTACTCGTGGGAATGGTAAAACATCACGAATATTTGTCACTCCTGTCAAATACATAATTAATCGTTCTAATCCTAAACCAAAACCACCACTTGGAGCATACCCATACTGTCTTAAATTTAAATATCATTGAAAATCCTTAATATCTAAATTAGCCATTTGCATTTTTGATAATAATTTTTCATAATTATCTTCCCTTTGACTACCACCAATTAATTCGCCAATTCCAGGGACTAATAAATCCATTGCTTGAACAGTTTTATTATCCTCATTAGTTTTCATATAAAATGCTTTAATAATTTGTGGATAATTAATAATAAATGTTGGCTTATTAGTTAATTGTTCACATAAATATCTTTCATGTTCAGTTTGTAAATCCATTCCTCAATGAATATCTTGATTTTCAAAACGGTCTTTAACTTTAATTAATTCCATAATCGCATCATCATAAGTCATAACTACAAATTTAACAGTTACTACTGTCTTTAGTTTATCTAATAAATTATTATCAACATTATCATTTAGAAACTTTAATTCTTTTTTATTATTTTCTAAAATATAATTAATAATATATTTAATTAATTCTTCTCCTAATTTGATATTTTCTTCTAACGAACTATATGCCACCTCTGGTTCTACCATTCAAAATTCAGCTACATGCCGAGAAGTATGAGACTTCTCGGCTCGAAAAGTTGGTCCAAAAGTATAAACACGATTAAATGCTTGTGTATATGCTTCAGCATTTAACTGTCCAGAAACAGTTAAATTAGCCTTTTTAGAAAAGAAATCTTGTTGATAATTATTATCTTCACGAGTTGTCACAATAAATGCTTCACCTGCACCTTCAGCATCATTACTAGTAATAATTGGTGAATGCAAATATAAAAAGTCATTTCTTTGAAAAAAGCAATGAATCGCATAACTAACACTACTTCTAATCTTAAAAATAGCTCAAAACTTATTAGTTCGAACTCGTAAATGAGCAATTTCTCGTAAATATTCATTAGAATGTTCTTTTTTTTGTAATGGATATTGTTCCACAGCATTATTATATATTTTTATATTTGTTGCTTTAATTTCAAACAATTCCTTACCTTTATCTGGCAAAACTAATACTCCTGTTACTGCAATTGAAGAACCTGTTCGCAAACTTTTAATTTCATTAAAAGTTTTAATTTCTTGATTATAAACAACTTGAATACTATCCAAATAACTACCATCATTTAAACTAATAAAACCTACTTTACCAGAATCACGATTAGTTCGTACTCAACCTTTTAAAGTAATTTCTTGACCAACAATGGCTTTATATGTTTCATAAAGTTTTTTAATTAACATTAATATTTTCCCTCTTTTCAAAATGAATAAGATTTTTTTAATTATAACACATATAATTTTATATAATATATGTTGATAATTAAAACATAAAATCTACAAAGGTCGCGTTTAGTTTTCTTAGGTATTTTTTAAAAAAGAAAAAATAGTCATTTACTATAAATTATTTCAATATGCAAATTAAGTATATATTTCTTATGTATGATTTTTGTTGTAAAAAATTATTTTAATGTTGTTTTTATAAGCATTTTACTTAGTTTTTATAACCTTTTATTAAGAATATGTTTGTTAATATTAAATATTTTGTTTTATTAATTATTTTTCAAGTAAAAAGGTAATAAATTTTTAGTTGCTTTTCTTTCAAAATTATTCAAATCTTTACCCACCTAACAAAACTTTATGCGCCCTAACAAGTGTAATAATTTTAAGTTTCTTGTGATAAAAACAGGAAAAGTATTCAAACCAGTAATTAAAATTACTGGTTTTTATTTTGTCAAAATAAAAAGAAGAAAAAATTTAAAAGTTGCTTAGTTATTTAAGATTATTATTATCATAGAAAAATGCATTTCTGTGGTGGTTGCTTGAGTAGTTATTAAAAAGTGTTTATTTTAATTGGTTTCTGATTTTGCATCAAATTCTAGTATTTTTCATCAGTTTCATCTTGCACCGGCAAAGGTATCTTTTTGGTATTCAAATTTTACTTTAATATTTTTTATTTTAATATTTTGTTTTTGTTCTTTTTCAACTTCTGTTCATTTTGTATTTATTTGTAATTCGTTAAGTTTTTTAATAATATTAATTTGATTTTGGTTTATATAACTTTGAATTCGTCCTTTATTGTTTCATAATTCTTCCACAGGATTTATCGGTTTTATTCCTGATTGCTTTTCTATGTCATTTAATAAAAATTGTAATTCTGTTTTTCACGTTGATGCAGGTTTATAAGGATTTTCATTTTTTCATATTACAAATTCTGCTTTTTCTAAGTTAATTTCAGAAACTTGATTACTTTTTTTACTGTCTAAGTCTAACGGTGTTGGTCTATTTGTTTTATTGGAGCAAGAAGTTACGGATAATATCGTTAATCCTGAAATAACTATTGTACTTAAAATTTTCATTATTTTAATTCCTTTATTATTTTATTTTTTCAATATATATATATATATATATTACAGGAAAACCCTTAATATCATTAGAAAAATGGCAAAACCGATTAAAAATTGAAAGTTATAATAAAAGGCTGGGACTGTTTTAAAAACTGGAAAAATGGCGGTCGAAAAGTTAACTGTTGCTTTTGCAATAATCGCTAACGGGCGTAAAATGGTAATGATTTGTGACGCTGTCAATATTCAGTTAATCATTTTAATACCAGCATTCTGAATGGCACAACCAATATCATTAAATGTGGGTATCCACCGTCCGGAATATTTGCAATTTGCTGGCGGAATTAGGTCATCTCATTCTGAATTGGTGGAACCATCAGGGATAAATGCTGTGGAATTAAGGACATTAAAATCATAAATTTTAAAATTATAGTTAGAGGTATTACTTTTGTGATAAAGAGGAAAGGTTAAGGTAAAAATATTAATACCGTAACGAATATCAATATCGGTGTTGAGATAGTTAATACTGTTAACAGTCTTGTTGGCTGGCAAGGCGATGAGTTTATTATCATAAGATTTAAGGACATTAAAATGAATTTGATAAATGCTATTTTTATTTTTAATAGCATTAAAATCTTCTTGGTGCGTTTTTTTATCAAAAGTAAAAAAATAACTTCTTAGTAATAATTCCGAGTTACCAGTAACATTGATTAAGTATTTTTTGGGATAAAAGGTAATTAATGAGCGATAAAAGAAACCAATTTGAATAAAGTAATCCTTCTTATAGTTGTCTATACCCTTAAAATCAACTTCGGTATGAGTTTTTTCGTCCATATCAAAAGTCGCATAAAATAAACTGGCAAAGAAGTTGCCAAGAATTTCATAGATTTCGTCAAAAACATTTTTGTAATCGTTATTATTAATACTAGAAATGTTGTTTTTAAAATAAAGGTAAATGTCATTTCGTAAGTCGGGGTCATAGCGTAGAAAACTAAATTTAACATTGAGGTAATTTAAAGTACCAAAAAGATACTTAATTAAGTAATAATCATTAGTCTTTTCGGTGTCATATTTTCAGATTTCATTTTCACCATGTAATAATTGTAAATAATTATTTCCTGCGATTAAAGTTTTATTAAATGCTTTAATTTTCAAAACATTTTCATTTATTTTATCTTCACTGCTAGGAGTTTTATGATAAAAATAGCTTTCGTTTTTAAAACCGTGGTTTTTAATGGTAAATTCTTTGTAATAGCCTTTTTCTAAGGTGTCAACAAAATTAAATATTGGTGTTCAATAAAGATAAGAATAATTAAATTTGTCAAAATCACCGCGATGAATCATTAAATAATCAATGCTATCAATAACATCGTTATAGTTATGGTTGCCATCAAATTTGGTGTTTGTTGTTGGTAATTCAATATCAGTCGAAGGTTTGGTTTCTGATTTTGCATCAAATTCTAGTATTTTTCATCAGTTTCATCTTGCACCGGCAAAGGTATCTTTTTGGTATTCAAATTTTACTTTAATATTTTTTATTTTAATATTTTGTTTTTGTTCTTTTTCAACTTCTGTTCATTTTGTATTTATTTGTAATTCGTTAAGTTTTTTAATAATATTAATTTGATTTTGGTTTATATAACTTTGAATTCGCCCTTTATTGTTTCATAATTCTTCCACAGGATTTATCGGTTTTATTCCTGATTGCTTTTCTATGTCATTTAATAAAAATTGTAATTCTGTTTTTCACGTTGATGCAGGTTTATAAGGATTTTCATTTTTTCATATTAGAAATTCTGCTTTTTCTAAGTTAATTTCAGAAACTTGACTGTTTTCTCTTTTGTTTCTAATTAGTGATTGTGTTGTTATTCCGTCATTGTTAATGTTTTGGGGAATGGTAAAAATGTTATTAAAACTAATAATTATCACCGTAAATATTTTCATAAACATTTTTATCACTCCTTTTTAAAATATTTTATTTTTTATTGTTCTTTTAATTTTTATTTTTTTAATAAGTCACTCAATACCACAATTTATAATTACAGCTATTGTAATGCATATATCTAAATATCCCAGTATCATAAGTGAAATCAATGCTTCAAATTTTTCATATAACAATTTCAAATCATTAATTTCCAATTTTAAAAATGCAATGAAAAAGATAGTAATCATAAAAATGTAAGGTAAAATTCTCCATCAATATTTTTTTAAAGAACTAATGATTTTGTTTCATTTCATTTTTCAAGGCTCTTTTTGTTTTAATTTTCTGAATAATCAAGCGAATTAATTTTTCAAATTTAATTGCAAAATATATTGCTCCACCCCATCAAAAAACAAATATTCCCGCTAGCATAATACCACTATTAAATTTGCCAAAGAAATCAACCATTTGTTTATTCATAAAATTATTAAATTCATTACTTGTTCCAGTTATTCATTTAGTATCGCTTGCTGTTAATGCACAAATTAATAAGCTTGTAAAAATGAAAATGATACTTAATACTACTTTTAACCACTGCTTTTTAAAAGCATTTTTAATTCTTAATTTTAATGACATTTTTTCTTTTAAATTATCTTTTTTAAATAATTTTGCTAAAAATTTTTTCATTTTAATTCTCCTTTCATATTTTTATCGTCCTTTAATCACAATAAATAAAGCAATAAGTACACAAGTAACGCCAAGAATGGTAAAGATTGGATGTTGTGAAAATGTTCGTGCCATTGGTTTAAATAGTTCTAAAATTGTTAAATTACTAGTAATAAACTTTTGGAAATTGGCAAGACCTTCGCTAATGTAGTTTGTTAAAGTTTCAAAATGACTACCAGCTAATAATCCAAGAACAGTTATTAAGATAAAAATAATAATTAGTTTAAACATTGTTAGTTACCTTGTTTTGTTTTTATTGGTTTTATTTGTTTTTTGACTTTTCCTCATGCACTTAAACGGCCACTATTTTTAACCGCATATTGGCGTTGTTTTTCTAAATTAACTTGTTGACTACCAAATCCAAGAATAATTGCCATAAGAAATTCTACAGCCAGCGTTAAGAATAAAGGAAATATTAGTTGAATATTTGTTCCTGGTACTTCTAAACTTCAAATTAAGTCAAAAACTTTATAAAGCATTTGAGCGAGAAAGTCGGCCATTTTTGCGAGATTTTCCATTTTTCATTATTCCTTTTCTTTCATTTTTCTTAAAAATTTGCTAAATTTATCCATTTTTAAGTATTCTAAGTCTTCTAAATCAATTGCTGTGTCAGTATAGTATTTATCTTCATAGTCAGGATTTACTTTTGAATTTAAGTAATCTCTTAAAAATGCTAGATAAAAAGAATTGTAAGTGTTCAATATTGGTAGAGGAATTTTTAGTTTAAAAAAATAAATATCAAGTTCAGGAATATCGCGATATTTAATGCGACGACCCTTTTTATTATTTTTAGCATCAATTAAGGTGTTTCGTCAGCGTTCATATTCTTCAATGCTCGTAAAGGTGCCATAAATGACTTTTAAGTAGGGGCGAAAAATATTAACTGGTTTTTTGCGAATTCCCACAATCACATTGTTGGCAATATCACGAACTTTAACTCAAATATGTTTATCTCTTTGACCACTAGCGAGAACAATATGACCGAAATGGCGTGCAAGAGCGAAATACTCTTGAATACCAGTTTCTTCGTTTTTGGTATTATTTTTTTCTCAATCGGTTCCTTCTAAAAATAAATTGGTTTCATCTCACAACAGTAAGGTTTTGTCTGGCAATACCGGATAATCAAAGTCTAATAATCCCATATGCCCTAAGCTTAATTTTTGGGTTTCTAGTAATGGGAAAGTTGATGCGATGTGATATTTCTTCTTTTTTAGTAATTTTGCTGCATATACTAGAAAGGCGGTTTTTCCAGTTCCTAACGAACCAATCACAATATTTAATGGTGAGTTTTTTAAGAAGTTAATCACTTTGTTAATTTGTGTGAAATTACCGATTTTAAAAAGGAAAACTAAAATACAACCGGCTAAAAATAAATAGCTCACAATGTTTTTGAAATAACCGTTGTAAATGTATCAAATTGCTCCTCAATGTCATAAAATTAAAAATGAGGTGCGATTCAATTCAATAAAATGGTTATTTTTTTCTATTATTCATTTGCAAAATTTCATCTTGCACCTCACTTTATTTTTTGTTAGCGGACTGCGCCAAGTAATTTTTCAAACATTTTAAAACAAATAAAGAATATTGCCAAAATAAATGGAAAAATGAAGATTCAGTAGTCAGCAAAGAAGTTACCGACTTGTGGCATATTAACGGCAATAATTTCTCACATTTTAGTAAATGCTGTTATAATTGCATTTCACAATTTAGTCATCGCATCGCTAGCTGTTATTTTTGCTGGTGCCTCAGCTAAGAAAGTTGTAAACATATAATCACCCCCTTTCTTTAATGTAACTTCTTGACATTAATTTCGCTTTTATCTAAATACTGATATGGTTTTTCAAAGTAGCATCAGAATAAATCAGACCATAATCGCTGTTAAGAATCAAAAAGCAATGTTTGCTATTAAAAGCCAAAGTGGCGCTTCGATTAAATTAATTTCTTTACCACCAGTAATATGAGCCGGAATGGTTGTAATTTGAATAAATAAATCTCAGAAAGTTTGTTTAATTTGTTCTCAATTAAATTCTTTTAAATTTATTGTCATTTTTTATCTCCCAAAAATCATTTTTATTGGTAAATACATAATTGAAATTAAGGCAAAAAGAAAAGTAATGATAATAATTAATCCGGCAATAAACGCAATTTGTGCAGGCATTTTTTCTATCGGAACAAACAATTTTAAGAACTCCATAATAATTTCTCAAAACATTATTTTTTACCCTCGTTATTTTCTTTTGAATTAGGAGCTTTAACTCATTCTTCAAAGCGAGCAATAAACACTTTTTCGTCTTTTGTGAAATTACCAGTATTATTTTTAATGACATTTTTATATTTAATTCTAATTTTTATTTTGGCATAAATTTTATAAGCAAAATATGCCGATAACATTATGCTGATAATAATAAACATTAGTCCAATTGCGATATTCATTTTTAAGCTCCTTTAAAATAGTTATAATTTGTATCTTTTTTGTTGTTTTCTTTTTCGGCAATGAAGAAACTTAATAATTCTTGGCCTTTAATTAACTTGGTTTCTTGCTCTTGTTGATTAATTGAAATTACTTGATATTCACTATTTTTGATTATTCCAATACAAATTGAATTTTCGTATTTTCCTTTATAAACAAATCGCTTTGGAAACCAAATGCCGATTTGTTCATTAAATCACGGAATTTTTGGTGCTTTAATTAAAATTGCATTCTGGGTTTCTTTTAAGAGATATTTTTTAGTATTTAAGAAAATGTTTTCAATGTTTTTCATAGTAAATTACCTTTCTTATTTGTTATAAACTAAGTTATTTAACTAAGTTTTTTAAACATTTATATATCGCAGATTTGAATGTTTAACAATTTTTGTTAGTAAACTTCGTTTACTAATTAACTTAGTTTGATTTCATTGGTGCAAAAAATATAAGGCATAATTAAAAATAATAAGTGTTAATTTAACCTTATATTTCTTGCAATAAATAAATGAGCTCATATTTATTTATTGATTTTGTGTAAAACTAACATAAGTGTGTGCTTTACACACAAATTAAATTATTAGATATTGACAATAATAAAATATTTCTAGCAACAAAAACTAATGAACTAATTAATAATAATGACATTTTGTTTATTAATTCAGGAATTACCAATGAATATTTAATCAGTTTAATAAATAAACCAGTTTATTTATTTACAAACAGTATTGAAATTTTTAAACAAGCAATTAATAATAAAAATATTTTAGATACTATTTTAATTGGTGGTCGCTATTTAGCTGAAAGTAAAGTTTTAGTAGGAAGCCATAGCTTAGCAAATTTAGAAAATGTCAAATTCAGTAAATGCATTCTTAATATTAAGAATATTTCTAATACTTATGATTTATATGCTAAAAATGAAGAAGAAGCACAACTGAAACAAAAAGTATTAAGTGCTTCTAATACTAAAATTATTATTGCTGAAAATGATAGTATTAACACAATTGGTTTTATTAAATACGCCAATTTAAAGGAATGTGATATATTTATTACAAACAATAAATCATTACCCAATATTAACGAAATAGGTAACTCAATTATTGTTATTAATTAAGGAGAAAAATATGACCATCTTAGCTATTGAAACAAGTTGTGATGAAACAGCAATAGCAATATATAAAGATAAAAAAGTTAAAAGCAATATTATTTTTTCACAAATAGCTAATCATCAACAATATGGTGGGGTTGTTCCTGAAATTGCTTCAAGACTTCATATTTCTAAAATTAGTTATGTTTTAAAAGAAGCCATTAAACAAGCACAAATCCAATATCATGATATTGACTACATCGGTTATACTGACCATCCGGGATTAAGTGGTTCACTTCATATCGGTAAAGTTTGCGCTCAAACAATATCATTAATGTTAAAAAAACCACTTATTGCTTGTAATCATATTGAAGGTCATATTTATAGCGCTGCCATTAATAATGAATTTAAGTTTCCCTTAATAACCTTAGTAGTATCCGGTGGCCACACGCAATTAGTTTTAATGAAAAAACATCTTGATTTTCATATTTTAGGAGAAACTTATGATGATGCTGTCGGTGAAGCTTATGATAAAGTAGCAAGATTATTAGAACTTGAATATCCAGGTGGACCAATAATTGATAAAATAGCAAAAAAAGGACAAAATATTTTTGAACTGCCATTAGGAAAAAATGATAACAGTTTTGACTTTTCATTTAGTGGTTTAAAATCTGCAGTAGCAAATTTAATTAAAAAATTAAATGTTCGCCAATTAGAATTTAGAAAAGAAGATATTGCTTGTTCTTTTCAAGAACAAGCAACTAATATTTTAATTAAAAAATTAACAATGGCAATGAAAAAATATCATCCAAAAATGATAACAGTAGTCGGTGGCGTTGCTGCTAACAGTGTTTTACGAACTAAGGTTGAAAACTTAGCAACAAAAAATACCACAGTTATTATTCCTAATAATGAATACTGTACTGATAATGCTGCGATGATTGCAAGATTAACTTGACAAATAATTAATAATCGCTTAAAAGAAACTTCTAAAAAGAAAAAATAAAAATCATTCTCATATGAGAATGATTTTTATTATCTATTAACCTGAACTTACATACAACGAACACGGATTATCACGAATAATCTTTTTCATTATTTGATAAAGCGCTTCCATATCATGATTTATAAAAAGACTTGTAAGATTTTTAGCGCTAGTTTTTGTTTTTTTAACAATTTCTAATTCATTTAATACTTTTTGATTAATAATTTCATTATCTTTCAAAGCAAAATTAATACTACCATCCTCAATATAAAAATCAATAATATTTTTTAATCGCCCTAAGCAAGCAATAATATCTTGCCCAATTCGTAATAACTGATAATGTTTCTTATAACTATTAGCCTGTTCACAAACTTGATTAGCAATTTCCTTTTCTGTTGTACTACTAAAAATATCATTTAAAATTAAAAAATCTATTTTTCTTTTTTTTCGTAAAGCAATTAAAAATTCAAGCAAAATTTGTTGCTTTTTTTCACTTAATACTTTTCATAAATTACTATCAATTGAAGTTTGTTCATCAATACGATGACAATGATATACCGTATTAATTAATTTATATTTATAAAATCCCATTTCACAACTAACAACCTTATAATTTTCATTATGAAATTTATCTTTTAAAATATATTTATGAACTAAAATTCAATCACACTTTTTTAACTTTTTAATAATATTAAAAGTAAACTCATTTAAAGCAATAGTTAAATAAGATTCATCATTAATTTTATGTTCTGAAATATAAAGTCATTTAATTTTATGCAAAGTTTGTTTATCTATTGTTTTAACAAAAGGCTTAACAACTTGATCAATAGAAACATTGGTTTTAACTAAAATTAAAAAACTATCAATACTATTTTTATCCATTAGTTTGAGAAACCCCTCTTTATAAAAATTTCCCTTTTTCTTTAAACATCTTGTTTATAAAAATTAACTGCTGTTTTTAAAGCTAACATCATCATCTTATCAAATGATTGTTCGCGCTCTTCACTCGTAGTAGCCTCTTTTGTTACTAACGAATCAGATACAGTTAAAATACATCCTGCTTGCTTATTTAACACTTTTGCATTAGCAAATAACGCAAAAGTTTCCATTTCTACAGCAATAGTTTGTTTTTCACTTAAAAATCTTTTATATTCTTCAAAATTTTTACGATAAAAAACATCAGAACAATGTACCCTTCCAGATATGATGTTAATATTTTTATCACTTGCTGTTTTTTTAATTAATTCATAAATATTAGGATTGGCTTCAATAATATCACCATTTGTTGCACCAACAATTTTAGCATAATTATTTTCACCATACACCGAACTTACATTAATAGCATCATACAGTTTTAACTTTTCGTCATATGCACCTGCACTTCCAATTCTAATAATTACATCAACATCATAAAATTTAAATAATTCATATGAGTAAATGCCAATTGAAGGACAACCCATACCACTACCAGCAATAGTTATTCTTTTCCCTTGATATATTCCTGTATACATTAACATATTACGAACACTATTTACTAATTGCACATCTTGCAAATAATTTGTTGCAATATATTTTGCTCTAATTGGATCTCCGGGCATTAAAACTATTGGGGCAATGTCCTCTTTTTTAGCACTAATATGTGGTGTCATTCTTTTACTCCTCTTTATATTTTAATATCGTTATTATACCACTTTTTAATATTAATAATTACTTAGGTCGCGTTTAGTTTTCTTAGGTATTTTTTAAAAAAGAAAAAATAGTCATTTACTATAAATTATTTCAATATGCAAATTAAGTATATATTTCTTATGTATGATTTTTGTTGTAAAAAATTATTTTAATGTTGTTTTTATAAGCATTTTACTTAGTTTTTATAACCTTTTATTAAGAATATGTTTGTTAATATTAAATATTTTGTTTTATTAATTATTTTTCAAGTAAAAAGGTAATAAATTTTTAGTTGCTTTTCTTTCAAAATTATTCAAATCTTTACCCACCTAACAAAACTTTATGCGCCCGTTTAAGAAATGGTTTAACACAAACCCAATTGGCAAAAATGGTTGGGGTAAAACAGCCAACTATTAGTAGACTAGAGGCTGATGCTAGTCATATATCATGAGGTCTTATTTCTAAAGTTTTAATATATTTTAGTATTAAAAATGATGAAATTACTAGTCATTTAAAAATTAGTGAGGGTGATAATATGGAATCATTTGTTAAATTAATTTATCGCAATCCTAAATTAAGAACAATGATTAATTATGATCCAGTAAAAACTGCTAATGATTTAATTAAAATTGTTAATCGGGTTGATAGTTATGATTTAACTAATTTTATTTGAAATAATTAATAAGTTTTTTATTATTAAGTTGAATTAATTTTCAATAATTTAAATAAATCTTGCTAAATTTTTATAAAGAAAGTAAAATGAAAAAAGGAGTTTAAGATAAGAAATATAGAAATGAGAGGAAAAAACAAGTGATAAATAATTTAGGAAGGATTAAAGGACTGCGTTGATTATTGACAATGGTTTTGCCAGTTGTCTTTATTACTAGTTGTAGTAGTCGTTATAGTATGTCATCCTTTAAAATGATTGCTAATAATCCTTTAAAGGCTCAAGATGGTGGTTTTAATCAAGCGGCTTGAGAAGGAATGTTAAAAGTAGATTCTAATTTAAATGAAGCATTAGATGTCTTATACCCTGATACACAAGATGATCCTAATATGATTACGCCTGCAATTACAAAAACTATTGATGATGGTTATCTAGCTGTCGTGCTTCCGGGGTTTACATATGTTAAAACTGTTCTTCAACCTAATTTTTTTGATGTATACAATAACACATATTTTCTAACGGTTGATCTTACTGTTTATGAAATGATTAAATCATTAAATACTAAAGCGGTTGATAAATATTATGAAATTTCAGTTGATGAATCAAAACCAGGGTTTGCGGCGGCAATTGATGTAGCGGGACAAATTTTACAGCGGTTTAAAGTTGATAAAGATAATATGGGATTACCCGTTATTAAAAATGGTGATAATATTACTGTGAAAATGACTGGTATTGGAGGATTAAATATTCCAGCGATTAAAAACTATATGATTGGTTTTAATAAAGGTTTACGATGGTTTAGTGATAATATTTTGGCTAATGATATTGATGCTAAGGGTGACAAGTTACGATTTGAGTGATTTGCTGGAACTTTTAATGGTGGTTTTGGAACAAATGATGCGATTAAGGCTGCTCAAACTAATACTAATAATGCTATTAACAATAATGTTGGTGTTATTTTTAATATTTCTGTTCCTGAAGGAAATACAATTTTAAAACAAATAGCAGCGGCTAATGCTAATACTTGATTTGTTGGTGTTGATGTTGACCAAGCGAATGATAAGAATTTGGCAGGATATAAACATTTAATTAAGTCATCAGCTTTAAAAGATGTGTCTTTTGCTGTTAAAACTGTATTGGATGCGATTAATTATCGTATTAAAAATAATAATGCTATTGATGATAAAAATGAGTATTCCACTCCGGGAACTAAATCATTTATTTGAGAAGAAACTAAGCAGGTTTCTTTAGTACCAATGAATGGTAAAGATTTTGACAATTTTTATGGTGAAAGAGTTGGCAATGATAAATTAGTTGCTTTAAAAAAAGCATTGGCCATTAGTATTGAAGATTTAAGGAAATGTAATGGAACAAATATGCTAGGAGATATTGCTAATGAAAGTGTTTGTGAAGAAACAAAGTGATAAGGTAGGATATATTAAATGATGCATAGTGAAATAAAGAGCAAAAAAGCTGTGGAATTAATTAAAGTTTCAAAGATTTATTCTAATGCTATTGTTGCTAACAAAAATATCAATTTAGATCTTAAGTATGGTGAAATTCATGCGATTTTAGGTGAAAATGGTGCTGGTAAGTCTACTTTGATGAAAACACTTTTTGGGTTGCATCAACCAACTTCTGGAGTTATTAAAATTGATGGTGAAGTAATGCAAATTACTTCCCCTAATATTGCTACTGATTTAGGTATTGGGATGGTACATCAACATTTTCAATTAATTAATAATTTTTCGGTTTTAGATAATATTATTCTTGGTTATGAGTTAAAAGATAAAGCAAAAATTAATCAATTAAATTATTTCTTTTCCATTTATATAAGTTATATTGATAAAATTGAATTAGCAAAAATTGCAAAAATTAAAGGTGATTTTTTTAATTATAAGAAACATAAATGTGAAGCAAAAATTTTCCATAAAGCTAAAAAAATAGATTTTAAAGTTGCAAAAAAAATAAAAAAAATTAATGATTGACATCATAAAGAACAAAATAAGAAACTTAATGCTCAGCAAGTTAAAGATTTAGAACATAAATATCAAGAACTTCTTGAAAAATTTAATTTATTTAATAAAACGATGGCTTATAAATTAGAAAAATTGGAATATAAATTAACTGATATTATTATTGCTTTAAAAAATAAATATAATAATCGTGTTGAAAATAATGCTGATACAGAAACAATTATCTGTAGTAAAATTAATCAACTTAAAAAAAGAATGAATTTTTATCGTAGCTTTTTACATCGGATGAAAAGAAAATGACAAACAAGATTTTGATTAAATTCTCGTGAAGCTAATAAAAGAATTGAACAAATTTGTGAGAAAATGAATTTTAAAATTAATTTAAAAGAAAAAGTTAATAATATTTCTATTTATGACCAACAAAAAGTAGAAATTTTAAAAGTGTTATATCGTGATGCCAAAATATTAATTTTAGATGAACCGACAGCAGTTTTAACACCTCAGGAAATAGATGATTTGATGAAAATGCTTTTAGAATTTAAATCGCAAGGTAAAGCGATTCTTATTATTACTCATAAATTAAATGAAATTAAAGCAATTGCTGATCGTTGTACAATAATTAGACAAGGTGAGTATATTGATACGGTTAATGTTAAAAAAACATCAGTTGATAAATTAGCTGAGAAAATGGTCGGAAGAAAAATAAGTTTTTCTTTAAAGAAAAAACCTCTTAAATTAGGCGAAAAGTTATTAGTTCTTAAAAATATTAATACTTTAAGTAAAGCTAAGGTTAATATATTAAAAAATTTTAGTTTAACAATTAATCGTGGTGAAATTTTGGGTATTGCTGGGATTGAAGGCAATGGTCAAGAAGATATTGTTAATATTATTTGTCGTCATTTAAATCCGGTTAGTGGTGAAGTAATGTTATTTGATGAATTAGATGTTGTTAATAAGGTTACTAATAAGTTAAAACAAATTAAAGAAAAAGAAGCAATATTAAAAGATAGTAATATTAAAGTTGGTCAGAAAATACCATGAGAGTATAATTTATTACGATTAGATACTAAAGATACATATAATTTAGGAATTCATCATATTCCTGCTGATCGTCAAAAGCAAGGTTTAGTTTTAGATATGAGTTTATGAGAAAATATTTCGTTGCGTGATCAATTTAATCGTAAATATACTAATTATGGATTATTAAATCTTGCTAAAATTAAAGAGAAAACGCAAGAAATAATTAATAACTTTGATGTTCGTGGCGCTAAAAGTGTTCAAAATACGGCTAAAAAGTTATCTGGTGGTAATCAACAAAAAGTAATTATTGGGCGAGAACTATCAGAAAGTCCGAAGTTAATTATTGCTGAACAACCAACACGAGGATTAGATGTGGGTGCTATTGAATATATTTATGAATCGTTATTAAAACAAAGAGATCAAGGTAATGCTGTGCTTTTAATTTCATATGAATTAGATGAAGTAATAAATTTATCTGATCGGATTATTACTATTAATAATGGTAAAAATATGGGTGAAGTTAAAGCGAATAATGTTACTAAAGAGAAATTAGGTTTAATGATGGCGGGGGTGAATTTTAAAGATGAGTAAATATAAAAAAATATTTTTTCCCATATTATCAATTGTAGTAGCTTTTATTATTGGATTATTTCTTTTATTAATTAGTAATGATCCATTAGCAAAATATAAAATTGGTGATTTACTATGAGGTAATTTTCGTAGTAAAAATGCATTTTTAGATTTTTTAGGATATTTTTCTGTTTATGGCTTAGTAGGAATTGCTGTTGCAATTGGATTTAGAGGTGGAATATTTAATATTGGTGTTTCAGGACAAATGATGTTTGCTGGGGTGATGTCTTATATTGCTTTGAGTTGAGGGAATGCTGATGCTTTAAATCCTTTCTTTGTCTTTATAATTTGTATATTATCAGCAATGGCACTAGGATTACTTACGGCAGTATTAAAAGTTTATGCTAATATTCATGAAGTTGTTGCAACGATAATGCTAAATTGAGCGGCCTTATATTTTTATCAATTTGTTTTAGAAAGTGGGCCTGCTCTTGAAACTAATGGTGCATCAATTGGTTTTCCTAATCATTTATTAATAAATTTAAATTTAAAGGAAATTGTTACTTCGCCTTTTAATATAGGGATTTTTATTACAATAATTTTAATTGCTGGTTTTTGATTTATTTTTAAATTTACTAGTTTAGGATATAAAATTAAAATTAGTGGTAGTAATCCTTTGGCTACAAAGTATGCTGGCGTTAAATATAATAAAATTGTAATTTATACAATGTTAATTTCTTCGTGTGTTGCTGGAATTGCTGGTTTTGTTTATTATTATGGGATGGTACGGTTTTTACCGGTACAATCTATTCCATTAAATATTGGTTTTGATGGTATTACTGTGGCATTATTAGCAAATAATAGTTTTATTGGTATTATTTTCTCAGCATTATTTGTTAGTGCTGTGTATGCTCAAAAAGTTGTTATGTCAGGTAATAAAGAAATTGTTGAGACGATTATTGCTATTGCCTTATTATCAATTGCTTTAGGAACATATTTTTTAGTTAAACCAAAATCAAAAATAACAAAGTGATATTTACAATTAATGGCTACAAGACAACTGAGATTGCCGTATAGTTATCATGGAATTAATAGGTGGTATTTAAAGTTTTTACGATTTAAAGATTTTATTCAACTTAAAATTTATTATCTTTTAAATAAAATTGATATTTATTATGAATATTTTGAAGCTCATACTAGAAATTGATTAAAACTTATTTTTATGAGAAATCATGCATTATATTTATCGCAAAAGTTATTAATTAATGTTAATAAAGAAATGAATATTATTGAATATTGAAAAGAATATGAAGAAATATCAGAACAAAAAATTAATTTTGCAAAGCAATTTTTTAAAGAAGACAAAATAAAAATTAAAAAGTTGAATAGTAAAGAAAATAAAATTATCGGTTTAACAAAAAAAATTATTTTAATTAAACAAAAACTAATTTTAAAATTGCATAATAATAATATGACATTAGTAATTGATGAATATGAAAACAGTTATGAAGCAAAAGAAAAAAAGATCTTAGACTTAAATAAAATAATTAATGATTCTAATCTTTCATTGTTTCAAAGATGATATTATAAATTACAATTGCAAAAACTGACAAAATCACAATTAAGAAATGCATCGCAATTTATTAGTAAGAAGACTTTAATTGAAGAAATAACGAAGGAGGTAAAGAAAGATGCTTAATTCAGTTTTTGGAACTTCTTTAATAAGTGGACTACCTTTAATTAGTATTTTTATGATTACTGCTATTGCTGCTTTAATTTCTGAGCGAGCAGGTGTAATTAATATTGGTTTGGAAGGACAGATGGTATTTGCTGGTTTTGGTTATTCATTAGTTACTTATCGTCATTATGATGTTAATAATTTAAATAATCATCATTTAGCAGTAATAGCAATTATTGTTGGCATTCTTTTTGGAATGATAATATCGTTGCTTCATTCACTAATGGTATTAAAATTTAAAATTAATCATATTATTTCTGGGACAGTTGTTAATGTTGCTGGCTCTGCCATTGCCGCGATGGGAGCAACATTATTAAATAATCGTGCTAATATTTCAAGTAATATTCAATATATTCCTTGAAAAATAGATAGTTTAATTTTTTATCCGTTTATTATTTTAATTATTGTAATTGCTATTATTTGTTTATTAGTTTTTAGTAAGTTTGGGTTGCGTTTAAAATCAGTTGGCGAAAATCCTTGAGCTAGTGAATCTGTTGGGATTAATGTTATTCGTTATAAATTTGTTGCGATTACAATTTCGGGAGCTTTAGCTGGATTAAGTGGTTCATTATATGTGATAACCCAAAATATTTTTATGCCAATAGCAGGGGGCTATGGTTTTATTGCTATTGCGATTATGATTCTGGCCCGCTGAAATGGATGGTTTATTATATTAAGTTCATTTATTTTAGGATATGTAATTCAGTTAACATATGAGGCTGCTGCTGTTCCTGATATTACTAAACATATTAATCCCCAATTGTTAAAATCATTAATTTACTTGTCACCATTAGTATCATTATTAATTTTTCGGTTTATTTATAATAAAAAAATTACGGGTGCACCAAGTGCTTTGGGAATAAATTATTCAGTGGATAGTTGTTAGGGTCTTGGGCGCATAAAGTTTTGTTAGGTGGGTAAAGATTTGAATAATTTTGAAAGAAAAGCAACTAAAAATTTATTACCTTTTTACTTGAAAAATAATTAATAAAACAAAATATTTAATATTAACAAACATATTCTTAATAAAAGGTTATAAAAACTAAGTAAAATGCTTATAAAAACAACATTAAAATAATTTTTTACAACAAAAATCATACATAAGAAATATATACTTAATTTGCATATTGAAATAATTTATAGTAAATGACTATTTTTTCTTTTTTAAAAAATACCTAAGAAAACTAAACGCGACCCAATAAAACATTTTAGTTTGAAAAAAATATTTTTATGTTATAATTAAACTAGTTAAGAAATAAGATAGTATATATTGTATTAGTATTTATAACCCCTAAAAATTTTAATCGTATTGAGTTAATCTCATTAATGACCTTGTATTAATTAGGTTATTTTTTTATGTTATAATTACTTTGTACTTTTGTATTAATTATAAGAACGACTTTGGAGGTGTAATAGATGAAAAACACACTTATAAAAGGTCAAAAAGTTTTAATTCATGCTTATAAACATAATGGTGAAATATATCGTTCTTGGGATCACGCTATTGTTTTAGAAGAAACTAAAAATTATTTAATTTTAGTAAATGAAGCTGTTATTGTTACTGAAGTTAATGGGCGTAAGTGGAAAACTCATGAACCAGCTATTTGGTTTTTTTCTAAGAACAGATGATATAATATTATTTCAATGTTAAAAGATAATGGGATTCATTATTATTGTAATATTGCTAGTCCTTTTACTTATGATGGTAAGGCAATAAAGTTTATTGATTATGATATTGATATTAAAGTATTTCCTGATGGATATACAAAAATATTAGATTTAAAAGAGTTTAGTCGTAACAAGATAAATTGAAATTATCCTGAAAATTTGCAAAATATTATTTGGAATGAAATTGAAAGATTAAAAGTCCAAATTAAAGATAAAGATGATTTATTTCATGAAAAAATAGTATTAAATCATTGAAACAATTATCAAATTAATTTTAAATAATTATTAAACTTAATTTTTTGTAGCAGCTAATAATCTAGCTGTTTTTTTTGATTTTTTAAAATATGTCAAGGGTATATGCAATAAAAGAATAGATTTTCATATTTAGAAAGTTATGACATTATAATGTTGCTTAAAAGAAGGGAGATAATAATAAATTAATGGAAACTTTAATTAAAAAAATGCGTTTAAGAAGGTCGCGTTTAGTTTTCTTAGGTATTTTTTAAAAAAGAAAAAATAGTCATTTACTATAAATTATTTCAATATGCAAATTAAGTATATATTTCTTATGTATGATTTTTGTTGTAAAAAATTATTTTAATGTTGTTTTTATAAGCATTTTACTTAGTTTTTATAACCTTTTATTAAGAATATGTTTGTTAATATTAAATATTTTGTTTTATTAATTATTTTTCAAGTAAAAAGGTAATAAATTTTTAGTTGCTTTTCTTTCAAAATTATTCAAATCTTTACCCACCTAACAAAACTTTATGCGCCCAGAATTTCGATGTTCATCAGTTATAAAGTTAGCATCTCTAGAAATTCCCAAATTAAGATGATAATAAGTAGCAATTGCTCCTAATTTATTAGGAACTTTAAACCGAAAAATACCTTTATCAGAAAAATATTCTCTTTCATTTTCATTTATAAGCAAACCATTTTTATCAGATTTAAAATTTAATTTAAATTTATCCTTTTGTTTTTCATTAAAATCTTTTTTCATAAATTCTCATGTAGTTTGCTCAGTATCAATAAAGTCATCTTCTTTATTAACAGTTGGTGGTTCAATCGCCATTAAACTACCTGACAATCCATTAACACCTTGCAATAATTTGAACTCATTATCTTTTAATCACTTTTGTTCCAAAGAAAAATTATCATCAATTGCTGGTTCATAAATAACTATTCCTTGCATTTCATTAGGATTTTGCTCATCTTTTTTAGCTCATAAATCCATATTTAATTTAGGGGCTTTCTTAATAATCATAATATTTTCCGTATATGTAACATTTTGTAAGTTACCCTTAGCATCTTTAAGACCACCTTTAGATATCTCTACCTTATAAATATTTAATTCTTCTTTAATTTCATTATTATTTGTAAAATTATCAAAATTTAATTTTAATGTTTTATCAGGATTATCATCATTATTTTTCGGATCAAGACGACCATCTTTTAGGACATAATTAAATATTCTATCACTAACCCCAACTGCATTACCATTCACATACAAGGCTTCTGTTTCTTGTTCATTAGCAAGAAATTTTATATACACATCGTCCCCATAAACCTTATACTTTGTGTTGCCAACCCAATAGTCTATTGGTTTACTTGTCGATTCAAGTGATAACCGGTCTTGCATATTTTTTTGATAATAATCTGCATCTAATTTGTATTTAATTTGAAATGTTTTTTTAGACATATACTTTTCAGCATAACACTCTGAATTTGAAAAGCAAAATTTATTTAATAACCGTAATTCAAAATAAACATCAACAGTATCATTGGTACTACTTGAATTAGAAGGAATAAAATTAAACGATTTAGTTAAATTTGATGGGATGACTTTATTTTGATACAAATTATTAATTGCTGTTACGATTTTTTGTTCATTTGCTTTTAACGAATAATTAGTAGTGCTAATTTCTAAGATATTATTAACATTTTTAATGTTAGCTTCTAATTGTTCATAACTATTTCATAATTTATATTCAAAATAAAAATTAATTTTTTTATTAACAGTATAACCATCTAATGAATCCTGAAAAATTAATTCCACATATTTTTCATTAAATCTAGATGTTACTAGTTTTTTATATTTATCTTTACCAATTTCTTGCTCAATATATTGCAAAGTTCGTTTTTGATTACTTTCATTATTACCAGATAAAGGATCAGGAGTAATAATAGTTTTTAATGGCTTATTATGTAGTGCGTTAGAAACATGATTCCAATGCTTTTCTAATTCATTACTAACACTAAATTTTATTTTTAATTCTACGCCTCCTAGTTTATTTCATTTATATCAAGTTCCTCAATTAGGTCAAAAATGTTGCTTTTTATTGTTTATTGAAATATAAAAATAAAATTTATTAGCAAGAAAATAAAACTCAGTATCAACACCAAAATAAACAGTTACTGGCCGATTACTGTTAGAATAGTTAATTGCTTTATTAATATCATCAACTAAATATTTCTCTAACTCAAATTTATGATTTCATCAACCATAACCATCACTTATTTGAGCAGAAAACATTAATTCAGCTTTATTAATAAAATTATAACGATTAATAATTGGCATAAAGTTTGCTGATAATCCCCGATGTCACCCAGTTGGACTATAATTATGCTCAACTATTAACGAATCTAACTTATCAGTTTCAAACATAGTATTGCCACTTAATGGGGACATTAAATTTTGATATAAAATAACCCCAAGCAAAAATTTATTCAAAGTTATCTCTCCTTTTATAAAAATATATAAGGGTACTATTTTCAAGCACCCTTATCAAATATCATTACTAATTTATTTAGACTTTTGTTTCCTTAACTTCAACTTCTAGTAAAGGTTTTTGCGTACCATTCACTGTTGGTTGTGTTTCTTCTTCACTGCTTAGTGATATACTGTCATATGATGGTATACTCACCCCCACCTCACTACTATCCGATGAAGTTTCTGTTTTCGCAATTATTTCATAATAATTTTTCAAGTGTTGTGGTTTTAAATCATAAAATCTAATTCAATATGAATTATCCTTTAATTCAAATTCACCTACTGGGCGCATAAAGTTTTGTTAGGTGGGTAAAGATTTGAATAATTTTGAAAGAAAAGCAACTAAAAATTTATTACCTTTTTACTTGAAAAATAATTAATAAAACAAAATATTTAATATTAACAAACATATTCTTAATAAAAGGTTATAAAAACTAAGTAAAATGCTTATAAAAACAACATTAAAATAATTTTTTACAACAAAAATCATACATAAGAAATATATACTTAATTTGCATATTGAAATAATTTATAGTAAATGACTATTTTTTCTTTTTTAAAAAATACCTAAGAAAACTAAACGCGACCCACCTACTTTTTCCATTTTTTTAAGATTATATAAATTATTATCTTTAAGAACAATCTTCGCGATTAACTGATAATTATCAATTTTAGTAATATTTTTATAACCACCAAGATTCTCAAGTACTTTACTACATAAATTACGATTTTTTTCTAATTGTAATTCATCTTCTGATTTTGCAACAATATTTACATATTTTCTTTTAATACCAATATAAAATAATCCAAAAAATATTGCTCCAAAATATTGCTCCAAAAGGAAGACCAATAGCTACTGCAACTCAAGATTTTGTACCCATTCCAAAGGCATCAGGAATAATACCATACATTAAAAAGTCAACAAAACCACCTGAAAAGGTTGAACCTAAATTAGCACCTAAAAGGTTAGTTGCCAATCAAACAAGAGCTGTTAGTGGTACATAAATAATAAAATATAATCCTGGAGCAGCAAAGAAAATTGGTAACTCAATCGCTTCGGTTACACCAGTAGTCGCTGCGATGATTGCTGGAATGCCAAACTTATAAAAACTCCCTAAACGATTACCTCTTTTAGTTGCTAAGATAATTGCACCAGCAATAGCTGGTAAACAAAACATCATAATGGGAAATCTACCAAACATATATTTTCCAGCATTAATTCCCAAATTACTAAAAACATTAAACGGTAATTTTAATTTTTGAATTGCTAATCAAATATTTTGATCTCCAAAAACAGATTCACCATCTTTAAAAACACTATTAAAAAGTCCCATATTTGCAGTCTTTTTAAAATATTCTTTTAAAGTTCCCGTAAATGTTTCTCCCGAAATGGTAAATGTAGCCTTTAAATGAGAACTCAAAATTTCATTATTAATATACTTATTTGTTATATTCTCAGCAAGGTTTAATTTTTGGAGCGCTATTGCAATATTACTGTCACCAGTTATTGTTTCAATACCTTTAAAAATAGTATTAAAAAAATCCATATTACCACCAGTTGCTATAAAATATTCCTTTAAAGTTCCCGTAAATTGTTGATCTTTAAAAATATAAGTAATTACTGAATCAGGACTTAAAGTACCCCCAACTGGTGTTCAAAAAAATAAAGCATTAAGTAAATTATGGAATCCAAATGGCATTGTTGCTTTTTCAACAAAACCATAACTAAAAGAATCCAATCCAGAAGGAGCATTACCAATGCCATTACCCAATGCCATTACCCAATGCCATTACCCAATGCCACTACCCAATGCCATTAATCCTTTATAAACATACGGTCATAATAATAGAAATCCTAACGATAATAAGATGATTAGCGGAATAATTATTACATTTACTAAACGAGTTTCATTAAATAATTTAAATTTACTACTTATCTCGATTTCACCTAATTTATTGTGAATAACAGCAACAATGGCACCAATAATAAGACTAGAAATAATACTTGTATTTAATTGCTTAAATCCTAAATTGGAAACTACTAAACCAGCATCCAAAATATCATGAAATCAAAGAGCATGTTGTTTACTATTAGTTTCTTTAATAATTAATCCTTGTAAGACAATAAAAGTAAAATAAGCAATAAAGACAGTTATTGATGTTTCAACTTTATTTTTTCTTTTAGTAAAAATAATCGCTACTGAAAAAGCAAATAAAAGTGACAAATTATCAAATACTACTTTACCCAAACCATCAAAAATATTACTAACTTCTAAGTTACCACCCGCATTAGAAATAATGGCTCCCAGAGCCCGAAGCAATCCTGCTACCGGTAAAAGTGCTATTGGTAAAAGAAAACATTTAGAAGTTTTGTTTAAAGAATTTTTAATTACTCCTCAACCTGTCTTTAACTTGATAAACATTTTTTCTGACCACTATTATTTAATTTTTTATTATATTTTTGCATACAAAATTCCTTTCCTTTTAATAAATTATTAAGATTTCTTAATACCAACAATCGCCTCCTTTTCTACTTCTGAGACATTAATTGTTAATTCCATACGGTGATGTCCACCTAAAGAAAACAATAATTCACCAACATTAAAACGAGAAATACTATTTTTCTCAATTTCAGAAATCCCACCATACGAACTATACAATTGTTCTAATGCTGTTAAATCATGCGGTGATAACTGCAAACATTTTAAATATTGAACCCCATTGATAATAGCTGTAGTTTCTCTTTTAATTTCATCATCACCAACAAAATCATTAATATTTTGCGTAATAATATTCATCATGCCATTATATTTACGAATTCGCTTTATCATTGAAAACATAAAGTATAAAGCACTAGGATATTTTTTATCAATTAGTAAATGAGCTTCATCAACAGTAACTGAAATTCATCGCGGACTTTCATTAGGATGCGCTTCATTTCAGTTTTTATTTTTTCGCACTTGTGACTCAATATATTTTAAAATTAAAAATATTTGGGCATTAATAATCCGTTTATTACCAGTTTCTGTTAAAGTATATAAATCAAATACTAGTAAAAAATTATTATTATGTTCAATCGTTGAATAACCATTCCATAATTTAGCATCAATTCCTCCTGTTGCAAAACGAGATAAGATTAATGATAAATCCTTAAATATTAATTGTTGCGTTTTCTCATATTCCTTTTGTGCTAAATTATATAAGTCATTCATTATTGGAAACATATTTGCTTTTAAACTATTAAAATCAGTTCTTCTTGTAATACAAGCATTCTCATATAGTTGAAAAATAAGTTTCATTAATTGAACTTTTTCATTACGATTTAAACCTCCACAAGCTAACTCTAAAAATTCTTCTAAAAATTGCAAGTGAGCCGTTAAAGGATCTTCATTATCATCTTCAAGATTATTAAATATTCGCAGGGGATTAATTTTTCCCTTTGTTGATTTACCAACATCAATTCATACACCATCATGATATTTAGCTAATTGTTGATATTCGCGTTCGGGATCAATAATAATAACTTTTTTACCAGTTGAAATTTGTCAATTTAATTCTTTTTTAGCTAAAAATGATTTTCCACTACCACTTGTCCCAATAATTAACTGATTAGAATTTTTCCGTTTTTTATCACGAACTGATTGGTCAAAAAATATGGGATTATCATATCCCCCTGTTCCTAAAAACAATCCTGTACTATCATTCAAATTATTAGTTACAAAAGGATATGATGCTCCTAATGTTGATATTGGCATTTCCACACCATTAGTTTTAAATAATGGGTCTTGTTGTTTTAAAACAATTGCTCCTAAACCATCAAACTGCTGATATATTAAACTATCAAGTTTAAAATCTAAAACTTTACACAAGTCTCGCAAATTATAGTCAACCGAAATTAATTGCTCATAACTATTGCCATAAGTCATAATTAATAGATTAGTATCAATTAACTCTTCCACACCACTAGCAACAGCATCCATCAAATTATTAATTTGATCAATATTAATTAAAATTTCTTTTTGGGAAATTTGCTTACTAGTTCCTAATAAATTAGTTTCTAAAATATTTCGGGCCTTTTCTAATTGTTTCTTTTGTTTATACTTACCAATACGATTAATATTTAAAACAATAGTACTATTCTTTAACATTGATAACTGTTCTAACCAGCGATTACTAACTACTAAAGGATATTCAAAAATATTATGAATATGCAAAAAGACATTATCATTAACTTGTAAATTATTACGATTAAACTTTGCTTTATGATAAGCAAATAATTTTGATAAAATTTGTTGATGTTCTTTAATATTAGCAACATCTAAATCCACTTGTGGATAGTAAATGTTATAAAGTACTTTAGTTGATTCAATACCTGTAAGAATTTCACAATTAATATTGGCAATATTAATTTGATTAATAAACAATTTTGCTTGATTAATCAAATTCTCATCATCATAACCATAAATAAGTAAATATCAGTTAGATTCACTTAATTCTGGCAATGTTTCTAATAAATTATTAGTTTGATAATAATCTGCTAACTGTTGTACCCGAGCATTATATGCCTTAAAAGTCATTAGTTTTTTTTCATATAATTGTTTAGCATTCTCGCCATAATTTAAAAGTGCTACTTGTTGATTTTTTAAATTAAGTGATTTTTCTAACTTAACTAATGAACAATCTTTTTCTAATGTTCTTAAAGCATTAGCGAATGCCTCCATATGTTTTGATTGGATGTGGTCCTCTAATAAAGAAATATTAAAACCTTCAAGTTTAATCCCTAAAACTACTTGATTTACAACTTTTTTATCTCTTTTAAAACTATTAGAAACAGTTACATACCGCCCCTTAATTTTTTGATACGGAACTAATAATTTAGGATTATTTTTTCCTTTACTATTATAGGATTTATTAGAAAACCAATATTTAAAAATTAGTCATAAAAATTGATAACCCTTACGCCGATATTTAACTTCAAGTACTAGCAATAAACCAAAAATTCCTAAAATAATAATAACAATAATCTTTACTCACAATGGTAACGAATTCATTGTATAGTAAACCAAAGTAATAAAACCACAATAAAATAATAATACTACGAAATCAATTAATGTTACTCATTTATAAATTACTAATTTAATTCGTTTTAAATTTTTTAAAACTAAATTCATTATCTTCTCCTTTCTAAACTGCACTGCATTAATAAGGAGTTGTAGTGAATTGCTAACTTTAAAAGTATTAATAAATTAATACTTTTTGTTAATAAATCTTTATATCATTCATCTAAAGTTTTGTATTATTATTTGTGTCTGTTTTGCTACCAGTTGAAAAAATAAATTTATTTTGCTGTTGTTCTTCTGTTTCACTATTGGTAAACTCCACAGGACTAGTAGGTACTGTATATATGCCACTATCAATACTAGTAGTTGATAAACAAGGATTTTTACTAAATTCTAATAAATTATTTTCCACACCTTTATCAGTATCTAAGTGTTTTTTTATAGTAGTTGTAACCAAAGTCTCTAAAAAATTGCGAAATCTTTTAAGATTATGATATTTTTTAGGATCATTATTAATAAGAACGAATAACTCACTAATTTTTTCTTTTTCATCTTTTTCAATAATCAAGTTACTACTATCATTAAGCGTTTGTAATTTCTCCATTGTTAAAATCAAAACTTTCCGATACTCATCATAATTATCATTTTTAGCAAAAAATATTGCTCAGTCAATAAGTCTAACTTTATGTTCTTGAGATAAAAAATTTAATCCTAAATTTTTTAAAATAAACTCTAAATCATTTGCTGAAATAATTGAATCATTAATTGAATAATCACTTAAGATTTTTCCCATTCAATTAGTTATTAACCGTTCAGAAAATGATTCTTTTAAATAAATAATTTTATTTGTTTGACAATAAGTTTTAATTTTAGTTAACAATTCTAATGGCGTAACTGAACAATTAGGTTCTTTATAATTAATAACATCTTTAATAAATCCAAGAGTTTTAGAGTCTTCATTTTGACAATGAAAATATGCTTTTTTAATAATAACAAGATATTTCTTAATATGAAATAAAAACTTAATAAACTGAACATTATTAAAAACACCAATTTTAATTTGTGAAAGTTTAAACTGATTAATTATCAATTTCTTTTGCTTATCATTATCTTCTTCAATTTTATTTTTAGCCTGAGCCATAACTTCTGTTATCGTTTCTATTCTTGTTGCAGTTTTTTTAACATTAGCACTATTAGCAGTATTATCCTCAATTTTATTCTCAATTTTATTCTCAGTTTTAATTTCCGTTTTACTACTACTTTTAATATCTGAACTAACATTATAACTTTCAATAATTCAATTAGTATCATTACTACTAGCATTCTTTTCAATATCATCAATTAATTTTAAAATTGCATATTCAGATTTATTTTTTACTAATTGTAATATTTTTGTACGAATAAAGCTATCACGGTCTTTAACTAACTCAATAAAAATATCTGAAAAATTATATTCAATACAACTAATAATTAAAATTCGTATTAATTGCTCATAATATGTTAAAGAATTTCGCCGCGTTCTAAAATTTGCAATAAAGATATTTAATCCTTTTACTATTTCACGAAACGATAAATCATTTTTTCATAATATAAAATCTTTGATTACTCGTTTTTTAGTTTCATTACTAACAAGAATATTTTTAGATCTTCCTAATACAGTTTGTCATTTTTCACTAACAAAATCAGCAATTTTTTCATAATATTCATCAAAAGCAATATTTAATTGTAAAGAAGTTAACGGTCGTAATCGCAATGTATAATTGAAGTATTCACTAATATAACTTGCCGAGTTATCACTACTAATCTTATTATTTTCTATTGCATCGCCAACACTAGATAACAACTTTCTTTCATCAATTAGAATAATATATTTAATATTTTTCTTATTTAAAAATACTCTAATAGAGTTTAATACATCATAAAGCTCACTAGATATTAATTGATCTAAACCATGAAAAACAAAAATTATTCTTTTAACTTTGTCACTTTTTTCTAATTTTTGTAATAGCAACAACATATGATTTTCATAATCATAATTTGTATCTAAAACACTCATCTTCATTATTTTAGCACTTCTTTGTTCATTATAATATTGCCCTCAAATTGAAGTAAAAGCAATTGTAAATAATCCTAGTCCGGAAACAATACTATATTCTTTAAAAACAAGAATTAATGATAGCATTGTAACTAAGATAAAAGCTCAGAAAACAGTAAACAAGAATAAACCTATTCTTACGTTTTTAAGACGCTTCTTCTGTTTATACTCAATATCATCAGATGTAAAATCAATTCTCTTACCATGTGCCAATCTTTCATTAGCCTTTTCAAAAAGAAAATTATGCATTTCTTGGGCGCTTAAAGTTTTGTTAGGTGGGTAAAGATTTGAATAATTTTGAAAGAAAAGCAACTAAAAATTTATTACCTTTTTACTTGAAAAATAATTAATAAAACAAAATATTTAATATTAACAAACATATTCTTAATAAAAGGTTATAAAAACTAAGTAAAATGCTTATAAAAACAACATTAAAATAATTTTTTACAACAAAAATCATACATAAGAAATATATACTTAATTTGCATATTGAAATAATTTATAGTAAATGACTATTTTTTCTTTTTTAAAAAATACCTAAGAAAACTAAACGCGACCCATTTCTTTAATAACTTTCTTTTTCAAAGATATTTGTTTATTATCACTTTTATCACTAAGATTTCAAACATTAATCCAAATAAATAAACTTTTTCTATTTTGAATATCACTACTAGTAATCTTTTTTTCTTCATTATTCTGTACTAATTTTACTAAAGAACTTTTACCAATTCCTCATTTGCCAAAAATTCCTAAAACTGAACTATCATATTCATTATTATTAATATATTGCTTTAAAAAAATAAATTCTTCTAAATAAATTTTATCTTTAATTTTATTAAATTCTTCAGCATTCTCTTTACTCTTTATAAAATGAGGCAAATCGCAATCATTTAATATTTTGGGTTTTTTCCTACTACTATCGTCTAGTAGTAATGAAGTACTATTATTATTTTTATTCATATTTCTTATTTGTTACTTTCTAATTTTATGTAATTTTTATTATTTTTTTGTTTTATAATTATTTTATAATTATAAGTTCAGCAAGATTTCAATTTATACATTTGAACGCTCATTATTTATAGATTTCCTGAGTCAATTAGTAAATTTTTAGCTTTTTGTTGTTTTAAAGACAATAAATTTTCACTAACTATTGGAAAACTATTATTACCAAATATTATTTTTGTTAATTGTTCCATACACTTTTGATTATTAAAATATTCTTCAAAATAAATGAGAAAAGTTTCAAATTCCACTTTATTAGTTATTAAATTTTGACCATTTATAGAGTTATCATAATTTTGTTTTATTTTTAAAAAAATATTTTTAAAATTTAAAGATTTATATTTACATATTTCTAAATAGATATTTGCAAAACTATTTTTAAAAACAGTTAAAATTAATAAAGCAATTAAATCTTCATAATTATTTAAATATTCTATTTCATCATTAACATTCATAATGAATGTATTTAAAAAATCAATAATATCAGAATAAACAAAGTTATCGTTTCACAAACAAAATTTCTTAATTAATGCTTTCTTAAATTCAAAATTCTTAAATCTAATAGTTTTCTTCTTCACTTTGAATTTGTAATATTTCATTCCAGTGCTGGTTCGTTAATGCTACTAAATGAATATTATTTTTATAATATTTATTAAAAGCATTACTCAAATCTATCTTATTAATAGGTCTTAATCTTAAAAAATATTGAAAATATTCTTTAACACATTTTATTAATTGATCATCTGATTGATTTTTTTCTAAAATAAAGTTTTTAAAACCCGATAACATTTTTTGCTCATCTAATAATATTAGATATTTAACATTATTTTTATTTAAAAATATCCGAATTGTTCTTAAAACTTCATAAATTTCATTAGCCGCAATTTGATCTAAACCATCAAAAATAAAAACAATTTTTTTATCTATTTTAGCTTTATTTAAAAAAAAGATTTTAATCTTATTTAATAAAGTTATTTTATTCATTCTATTTAATAAGGCTTCTAAATGTTCTTCATAATCATAATTTGATGTTAATAAATCTTGATCAGATTTTTTAGTTGTTATTTTTCCAGAAAAATATTGACTTCACATAAATGGAAATACTGAAGCAAAAATCCAAGCAACAGGAAGAAATGAACTATCAGAAACAAGTAACCATTTATAATGTAAATTTAAAATAAATAATATCGCAAAACTTATTAAAATTGCTAATGTTCCAAAAACCATTCAAGTTCTTTTTTTAAAAAAATGTTTTTTGTGAACATCACTAGGTTCATTATTAATACTATAATCTATTCTTCTACCATAATTAATTTTTTCTTTAAAATTATTAAAAGTTAAGCGATGCATTTCTTTAATAATTTTTTTCCTTAAAGAAAATTGCTTATTATCCTCATCTTCAATAATATTTCAGACATTCACATTAATAAAATAAGGTTGATTAACTTTATCTTCAATAAAACTTTCTTGAACAGATTTTAGTAAAGAAGTTTTGCCGGTTCCCATTGGGGAAAAAACTCCTAAAACTGAGCCATCATATTTTGAATCACTAATATATTTTCTTAAAAATACTTTATATTGACTTTTTTGATAATATTCTGAGTTTTCTCTCTTCGCTAT
This sequence comes from Spiroplasma endosymbiont of Dilophus febrilis, assembly GCF_964030685.1. Lineage (NCBI taxonomy): Bacteria > Bacillati > Mycoplasmatota > Mollicutes > Entomoplasmatales > Spiroplasmataceae > Spiroplasma > Spiroplasma endosymbiont of Dilophus febrilis. Next base: position 236,405 of record NZ_OZ034912.1, on the reverse strand, counting down.
AAAAGAAATATTATTATTTATATTCACATCCATATTTTAAAAAATTCCTCTCAATCTCATTATCTTAATATTTTTACTAAAAAAATTTAAAAATTAGTACAAATAAAATCATTTCTAATTCAGTATTAACTTAATAAAATACTTAACTATTAATCTTAATTACGAAGATTTAAAACAATTAATGGTGCTAATATGGAACTAAAAACTACTACTAATATTAAACTAGACACAAATACTATTTTATATCGTTCATATTTTCCAATTAAACTGTCATCAGTTATTAATAATTTTTTTATTTTTCCTGTTTTCGCACCATATGCAAACATTAAAAATGTAAATACCACTATTAAGGTACTACTATATGTAGCAAATATTATAAATAAACTTGTTGTCATATCATTACCTCCTTTTCTAACTTTATTACTGCGTTTTTAAAATTGTTACTATTGCTAGCGTTACTATAAATGAAATTTGTAATACTACTAATGCAAATCAGCATTTTTTTAATTTCAAATAATTTTCATTGTTAGTACTTTTTAATTTTCGTAATTTTATTCACAATCAATTAACAAAAAAAGTACCAAATATTGATAATAAAATGAATATTCCAATAACAATAAAAATAGTTTTTGACATTTTATATCTCCTTTTTCTATTTTCTAAAAAATAAGCAAAACTGACTAAATATTAAATTAATTTTGGAATATTTGCTTATTATTTAATAACTAATTTCAATTTTTTTAGTTTACAATTCAATATTGACATCATAATCTTCATACTCACTACTAAATCCAGAACTATCATCACTAACCTAATTTTCATAAATTGATTCAGAATTATCAGTTTCATCAATCGGTGATGCTTTTATCGCTTCAAAAGCAGACTTTCTTCATTGGTCTTCTTCTCAACGGCGTTTATTTTCAATTTCTCTTCTAATATTTTCTTCTTGAATTCTTGCAATTTCTTGATTTCGGCGTTGATCCTCTCTAACTCAACGATTAGAAACTTCTTGTCATCATTGATATTCTTTACTTCGTAACTCATCTTCTTGAATTTTTCGTTCATATTCTTGTAATCTTCGTTTATCTTCTTCTAATCGGATTGTATCTTCTTCTAATCGGATTGTATCTTCTTCTAATCTAATTTTATCTTCTTCAACAATTCTCTGTTGCTCATTAGTCATCATATATCCTCATTTTCTCTTAATTATTAAATTTTAATTTGTTAATTTTTTCGTTAAATTGTTAGTTTACGGCATTCTTAAATAACTATTAATTAATTTTTCAATAGCTTGATAACTATCATTATCATAAATGTATTCCCGTTCAATTTTTTCTCTTTTAACTGGTCATTGCTCACCCTCAATACCAGTTACAATAAAATCACCTTTTTTAAATATTACTTCGCCCTCTTTGGTAATAACAGTCCCATCTTCACTAGCAACAATAGCATCACTAATAATAAACTTTTTTATACCAATTAAGCAACCATTAGGATACTCCATTTTACAATTATCTTTCATTGCTAAAAATAGTTGTTTTGCAATTAATTGATCAATTTTTAACTCTTCAATTTCATTTGCTAAATTATGGATGAATTTGCAACCAATAATATCAAAGTTGCTACCATCAATATATGTCTTGTCATAAACAGTACGAGAAACTGGTCATATTTCTCCTGTTACATCACTAATAATTAAATCATTTACTTGATATTGTAAATCAGATCCGTAACTAGTTTGTAAATTTCCTGATTGTTTAGCAACAATAACTTTAACAAACGCCGGTTTCTTTATTAGCTTTACTTTGCTTCCTAAAAATTCCTGAGATAGCATCCTATTTTTCCTCCTTATAATTTTTTATTCATTTTTTTTAATATTTTTATTTATTTGTAATTTCTTATTTTTTTCTAGTTTCCGTTTTTTTTCTAACTTCATAGCAATATCAATGGCCATTTTCGGATGATTAGCAGGATTACTAGCTTTGACAACAAACATAGCTTTTTTAAACATCGTATCAACAACAACATCGTTTCGTAAAACTTTTACTTTATTACGGAAATTTTTTATGACACTACCAATATCACTTGATTTTGTTCCCTTAGTAATAATATTAATTAACTTTTGTGATGATAACATAAATGATAATCCCGCAATAATAATAATTAATTTAATTACCGCCTTAGCAATATAAATACCCTCTTCATCACCAAACTTCATCTTGCCACCATCAACAAAATCAATTAAAAGAAATATTCCTGACCTTGTAATTGTTATTGCTAAAAACATTCCTAAAACAAGAATAAAATTATTAATTACTTCTTCTTTTCAAAGATGAAAAGTTCTACCACCATCAGTTGTCATTTTAGAAGCAGCAAATGGTGCTAACATATAAAGAAAAACTAGTCTAAAAACACGAGTAATTAATAATAAGCCTAATTTTCCCATACAAACAGCAAAACCAACAAAACCAACAATTGGCAAAATAACATTATAATTACCACCAACATCCAAAATCCCTGGTTCACCAGTTATCTTATTTTTGATTCATCCCATATCATGAATTATATTTATCATTGTGTTTTGATATAAACTATCCTCTTGAATATTTTTAAAACCAAAATTTAATATTTCTTGAAACATATTAACAATAAATTTAAAGATAAAAAATAAAATCGGAATCGCTACAATTACCGCTGCTGCTTTTGCTGAATTTTTAATACTATCAACTACTTTTTGTTTCATTGTAATTGGTTCAACAGATAATTGAGCAGTAATAAAGTTACTAATTAATGAAACAATAATAACAACACCAGCAACAATAGCAAAAAATAATAATAGCGGTGCCATTTTAAAACTAGCAGTTTCTTTTGCTACACCAACAGAAAAAACATGATCCAATAAACTTTGATCGACAAAACTCATTACTAATTTTTCTAAAGCTCCCATAATAACTTTAGGTCATTGAACAAAGACAATATAAATAAGATACATTAAAGCTTTATTTATTGATTCACCGATATTTTCCAGAAGAAACTTAGTTACTTCTTTAAAGGCATCAGTAATTGGTTTTAGTAATTCTGATATATTAATTATTTTTCTCTCCTTTCAAATTGATAATTATTTATATTCAATCTTAAAACTACTTTTTAAGATTAATAATGATAACAACCATTCACATTAAGGAAACAGTAAAAGAAAGAAACGAAGTAATACAAATTCAAAATCAGTGATTTTGATAATATAGTTTTTTATTTTTCTTATTATGATTTTTATTTTTTATTAATTTATACAGCGAAAACATTATCATATAACAGTTAATTGATAGAATTAATGTTAAAACAGAAATACTATCCATAATATATTAAGTGACTATTTCAAAGAATATATTTCCATCTAGTGAGTACTAAATCCACAACTTGAGTTTTTGGTTTAAAATCCTCATTATTTTTACTAAATTCAATAATTACATTAATTAAACCAACAGAAGCATATGCCACAACTACACCAATAAACACTCATAATAGACCTTTTAATCAAGTACGCCGTTTCTCTGGTTTATCCTTAGCCCAAGCAATCATAATACCACAAATTATAGCAGCGATTATTGCTGTAATACCTAACAATGTATATAAAATATTAAAAACTTGTTGCGATTGTTTAGTGATAAATTCACTAACTTTATCACCCATACTTGCTCCTCTTTTTCTTTCAAATTTTTTATTTCTTAATTTTTAATATTAATCACATTCCAATATTTATATTCTTTCCAAATTTTTCTAATAACTAAATGATTATGAACACAACCACCTTTTAAAAATATTTGTTGATCTTTAAAATTAATGTTATTAATGTGAATTTTCTTATTACAAGTTTTCATATTGAATTGTGATTTTCAATTCATTTTTCTTCGTGTAGGGTCAGTCTCTTCAACCAAAACACTATATTGGCAAGTTTGACCAACACGAGGAATTTGAATTAGTTTATTTTGTTTAGTATTTAATATTATTTTAATTCTCTCTTTTAAACTCATATTTTATTCCTCTTTCATAAGAAAAAATTTATTGCAAGCCTATTCTTAAAATATTATATTTCTAAAAATAGTCTTAAAACTAACTGTTATTTAATGCATTATTTTATAAATTTACTTTATACATCCTCCTCTACTAGCTATGCTCCTTTCTAATAACAAGACTGCTATTTAATTAAATTTCATTAAGAATTTCTAATGAAAGATACTTTTAGAAACATATTTTTAGTTAAAGAAAAAAGAGATCTAGATTATATCTAGACCCCTGAAAACTTTATACGACCTATAAAGGAAAGTACATTTATGAGAATATTTTAATTTAAATAAAAATGGGGCGACTGATGGGAATTGAACCCACGAATGTTGGTTCCACAAACCAATGCGATAACCATTACGCCACAGTCGCCATATATAATGGTTTTTATTAACCGATAAAATTATATAACTATTTTAAAAGAATGTAAACTTATTCGTAAAAAAAGGTCGCGTTTAGTTTTCTTAGGTATTTTTTAAAAAAGAAAAAATAGTCATTTACTATAAATTATTTCAATATGCAAATTAAGTATATATTTCTTATGTATGATTTTTGTTGTAAAAAATTATTTTAATGTTGTTTTTATAAGCATTTTACTTAGTTTTTATAACCTTTTATTAAGAATATGTTTGTTAATATTAAATATTTTGTTTTATTAATTATTTTTCAAGTAAAAAGGTAATAAATTTTTAGTTGCTTTTCTTTCAAAATTATTCAAATCTTTACCCACCTAACAAAACTTTATGCGCCCGTAAAAAAAGGTCGCGTTTAGTTTTCTTAGGTATTTTTTAAAAAAGAAAAAATAGTCATTTACTATAAATTATTTCAATATGCAAATTAAGTATATATTTCTTATGTATGATTTTTGTTGTAAAAAATTATTTTAATGTTGTTTTTATAAGCATTTTACTTAGTTTTTATAACCTTTTATTAAGAATATGTTTGTTAATATTAAATATTTTGTTTTATTAATTATTTTTCAAGTAAAAAGGTAATAAATTTTTAGTTGCTTTTCTTTCAAAATTATTCAAATCTTTACCCACCTAACAAAACTTTATGCGCCCGTAAAAAAAATCGCTAAGATTAACTTAGTGATAAAATATATGGTTTTTCTAAATTATTTTTTAAAGTTTCTAAAAATTGTCCCGCATCATAAATATCAATAGCTCGTTGATCAACTGTTAATGTTATATTCATCATATGCCTAATAGTCACACTTTGACCATAAACAACAGGTTTTCTTAAAATCTTACCAATCCCCATAACCGCAACATTAGGATAAAAAATTGGTGAAATACCTGAATTTGCACCAACCATTCCAAAATTAGTAATAGTAATGGTACTACTACTACCAACAAGTTCAAGGTCATTTGTTTTCCTTGCCCGAATCCTTTGATCAGATTGCTCCATATCAGTTGCTAACTGTGCTATTGATAACTTATCAACTAATCTAATAACTGGAGTTTGTAAACCATCAGCATATTGTCGAGCAATAGCAATATTATGATATCTCTTAATAACTAATTCATTAGTATCAGCATCATAGCTAGCATTAAGTTTTGGATATTCTTCTAAACTTAAAGATATTGCTTTAATTATAAATACCATTGAATTCAACCGTGTCTTACTATTATTACTATGCAAAGACATCCTTTCACAAAGAGCAATAACATTATTCATATCAACTTCACAATTTAATGTTAAATGTGGAACATATTTATTACTTAATATCAACGCTTCCACAGCACTATTTCTTGCTTTTGAAAGCATTTTTCTAGTTTCTAAATGACCACTCTTTTGTTCAGCAGAATGATTAATTTCAATATTAACACCATTATCATTAGTTAAATTTTCATTCCTTAAATTATTTTCTAATGGGGTAATTAAATTTTGTTTAGCAATCTTTTCTAACTGTTCTTGAGATAATGAATTAAAAGATTGTTGCATATCAGTATGATAAAAAACCATTAATTGTGGATTAACAATTGGAACATATTTTGGTGGAATAAATACTGGTTGCTGAAAATAACTAGGTAAATATTGATGACCTGAATTTTCCAACATATTATTTATTCCTTGATTACTTTGTTGATTACTTTGTTGAGTATTTATATTTTCATCAGTTACTTCATCAATTAATTCTTTTAAATTTACTTCTGACTGAGAAACAGCAACTTTGTCTTGCTCAGTATTCTTTTCTTGATACCCTAATGGTTGATATTGACTTTTAATAGTTTCTTTAATTTCATTAGTTTCTAGTTTATCATCTACTTCTTCAGAAATTATTTTATTAATTTCTTCAATATTACTATCGTTATTAATTTTACCTTTTTGAATTAAATCAATTTTTTTATAAATAGTATTTCGAGCATTATCAACAAAAGAAGCATTTGCATCACTTGATTGCGTTTTACTTTCTTTAACTGTAGCAACTTGTTCTTGCAAATTATTCATTCGCTTCATAATTATTTCCCGAAATGATAACGGTTTTTCATTTTTCTTTATTAACTCTTCTGAAGTTGTTTTTGAACTTAAATTATTTTCAGGCAATGGAGTTTTTTCTTGAATATCACTTAATTTATTTAAAATTCTTTGACGAAATTTAGAAATACCAGATTCATTTTTTTCTTGCATATCACTAATAACACTATTAGAATTAATAATACTTTGTTTTTTTTCAATTACTTGATTTAACGATTTAGGTTTTGGCGTTGGCGTTGGCGATAATTTTTCATTAATAACTTTTTTTTCAAATTCTGCTGTAAAACCATTTTCTAAATGTGATTGATTTTCTGATAAATTAAATTTTAATTCTTGCTCTCGTTCTTCTAGTTCTTCTAGTTCTTCTCAATTAGAAAACAGCTTTTTTGATGACGATTTTATTGGTTTTACTGATTTTTCAGAGACAATTTCTTTCAACATAATCTTCATTTTAACAACAACATCACCGCGTTTAACACTATCACCCTCAGCAACAAATAATTTTTCAATATCACCATCAAATAAAGTACTAACGGGAATCTCTTGACCCTCACAGTTAACAAGCAAAATATTTTGAAAGGCTTTAACATGACTCCCTTGTTCAACTAAAATTTGCTTAATAGTACCATATTTACTTGGTAAATCATTTAACTTAATTTTAATCATTAAAGCCACCTCTTAACTTTTATCTTATTTTAACATTTATTATTATTTATTATATCAAATAATTTTATTAAAACGAATTTTTTACTACTTTTAAATAATATATTACTTTATTTTGTTTAATAAATTTCTTCTCATACTCTGTTAAAAACATACTAGATAAACTATCTTGCTCTTGAACTAATAATTTTCAATGAGAATCACTCCTCAAACTATTAATAGTAAAGTCAAATAATATCGCATTATCAGTACGAATTAAAATTTTACCAGCATCAACAAGGATATTTTTATATGCTAATAAAAATTTAGGATGCGTTAACCTTCTTTTATAATGTTTTTTCTTTGGTCATGGATCAGAAAAATTAAGATATATTTCGGTAATTTCATTAATAGCAAATATATTTAAAATATTATTAGCATCAATTTGAACAAATTTTAAGTTATTAGGAATTTTTTCTAATGCTACCACTTTCTTTACTGCTACCATTAATACTACTTCCGATTTTTCAATGGCAATAAAATTTATCATTGGATATTTATGTGCCATAGCAATAATAAAGTCTCCTTTACCACATCCAATTTCTAAATGACAAGGTTGAGTATTATTAAAAATTTTTGATGCTCAATTACCTTGATAAGTTTGGGGCTCTTGAATAACAATTTGATAATTATTTTTTAAAAATATTTTTGCTTGCGGATTATTTCGTAATCTCATATTATTCTCCTATCTATTAAGTAACAAAAAATAGTAAAGCGATAGAAAAAAAGATTGTTGTTGATACACAGTCAATAATTGTTGTTACCAAAGGAGCAGCCATAACAGCTGGATCCATTCTTAATAATTTTGCAACAATTGGTAAAATTCCTCCCGCTACTTTAGAAATAATAATAACGATTCATAAAGATAATGAAATTGTAATCATTGAAGCTCACTGATCTCAATGTAAAACACCATCATATTTAATAAGATTAATAATAATCATTCTAATAAAGTTAAAGCAAATTAAAATTAAACCAACAAAAAAAGATATTCTTAATTCTTTCCAAACAACTTGCCCATAATCTTTAACTGTAACATCACCTAATGATAATGCACGCACAATAGTCGTTGATGCTTGACTTCCAGAATTTCCTCCCGTATCAGCAATAATTGGCAATAACGGTACTAATAAAGTTAAAAACTTATTAGATAAATCACTACTATTTTTATTAGCACCAAATAAAGGTAAAAAAGCATCAATAACTAATTCCGAAAAAGTAGCTGATACTAATAAAAATAACAATCAAAATATTCGCGAACGAACAATTCTTCAAACTGGAGTTTTTAAATATAACATCTCAGTTGGTTTAATCGCAGCTAACTTTTCAATATCTTCTGTTGCTTCTTCTTCCATAACATCTAAAATATCATCAACAGTAATAATTCCAATTAACACATTTTGCTTATTAACAACAGCAACTTCATTTAAATCATATTTTTGAACAATATTAGCAACTAATTCTTGATCACTATGAGCATCAACACTAACAACATTAGTTTCCATTACACTATTAACTTCTTCTTTGCTATTAGCAAAAACTAAATTTCTTAAACTAATAACTCCTAATAACTTATTCTTACTATCAGTAACATAATACTTATCACTATTTTCTGCTCTTTCACCCAGTTGTTTCACTTTTTCCAATGCTTGACCAACTTTCTCATGTTGAAGCAACTGCACAAAATCAACTGACATAATTGAACCAGCACTATTTTCTTCATAATTTAATAAAATATTAATTTCTTTTCTTTTATCACGCGATGCATTGATAATAAGCTTTTTCACAACTTCTTCAGGTATTTGTTCCAATAATTCAACAATATCATCAGCATATAATTGATTAACAATTTGCGTTATTTCCGTATTATTTAACTCATTTAATAACATTATTTTTATTTCCGTATCAAGATTAATAAAAACTTCACTAGCTATTTTTGAATCTAACAACCGTACTAAATATAAAACTTCACTAAGATTTTCCATTTTATTAATTACATCAGCTAAATCAGCACTATGCAAATTTTTTAAAATTTTTTCTAAGCTTTTCTTATCATTAATATTAACTAATTTTTGCAAATTGCTAATATTTATTTGCAATAACGACTTATTATTAATAGACACTAGCATTTTACCTCACAACAATGTTATTTTACTATTTATGTAATATTAATTATATCTTGTTTAACAATAAGGTCGCGTTTAGTTTTCTTAGGTATTGCTTTGAAGAAGTAAAACAATCAGCTAATTATACTATTTAATTACTAAACTAACCCTACCTTTCTTGTTATTGTCATTTTTATTCATTATCATTTTATCATATTATTGAATTTTTACACAATGAAAAATTATTAATTTTATTAAATTTTCACTAATTATCTAAATTTATGTTTTCTATATTTATTCGTATATACAATACTGCCCTTATTAATTCAACTATCATCATTTTTATTATTATATTTATTTCATAATGAATTTTTATATATTTCTTTTCTGATTTCTATTTCTAAATTAATATTTTCATTAATGAAATGTAATACATTTAATTTGTTTAAATTTGCCATTCTTAAATGTAATAAGTTATTTAAATTCTTATGATTATATATTTTTGCCCCATATCCTAATTGTTGTTTTACTAAATGCGATACATCACTTTCAATGCTACAACCGATATTTCATTCTAAATTTTGGTTATGAATACCATGCTTATTGTTTTTAAAATAATTACTATTTCTCCTTAAATTTGTTTTAATATCTTTATTTAATTCATTTTTAGCAACATTACGAATGTTTTTTATCAATTCTTGATGATTTCCATTTTTATATAATTCAATTCAACTATTTAGTGTTACTTTGCGATTTTTAAAAATAATATTAAACGCAGTTTGTTTTAATTTTTTAATAGCGTGATAACCATCTAAAATATATCTAACATTACCAAAACTATTGGCAATTTCTCTAATTCAAGTATCCCCATCACCACAAACAATTATTCTGTCATAATTAATATTCACATAATATTTTTGTAATTCTCTAATTAATAAATCACGATAATCCATCGTATTTATTCTTTTACCAACTTTTAACATTAGAAAATGACCCCGTTTATTTTCTAACGCTCTACGAGCATTTTTGTAATTTTTTTCTTTATGTCCGGTATGAAAAGTAACTAAACGAATTCTTTGGTCTTGTTTAACTTTATGATCTAATGTCGCTAAAAATGTCTCATCTAGTTGTATGTATAAATCCTGATTTTTGACATCAATTCTAGTTTTAGTTTCTTTTTCTGCTAATTGAAAATATTCGGCAATATCGTATTTATTTAAAATATTTGAAATACTAGCTTTTGAAATATAACAATGATTTAGAGCATCTAAAACATCGCGATACCGTTTACCATCACCCAAAAGACTTAAAACTTTAAATTGGACATCAAAATAAATGCGTTGTTTAGGTAATAAACCAATTTCTTTATCTAACAAACATACATATTCAAATTTACCTGATTTTTGATTTCAATATTTATATCGGCGTCGTTTAAAAGTAATATCACCAAAAATTGTAATAATTGTTCTTGATGCAAAATGAACTACTTTATAACCTTGTTTAAATCGAAAATGATATTTATATAAGTATTCATCTAATTTTTCATATTCGTTAGCTAATTGTTCGCATTTGTTGGTGTACATATTTTTGTGGGTTGCAAATAAACTGAATCAATGTTTATTTTCTGGGGTTTTTAAATTATTATTAATTTTTAACATAATAAATTACCTTTCTTGATAGTAATTTTAATAAAGTTTAATTTAATTGCTTCAGCTAATACAATTTTCAGTTACTATCATAGTGTTGTAAGAAGTCTATAATAAAAGTAGAATTTTTTGTTTGACGTATATGGGCGCATAAAGTTTTGTTAGGTGGGTAAAGATTTGAATAATTTTGAAAGAAAAGCAACTAAAAATTTATTACCTTTTTACTTGAAAAATAATTAATAAAACAAAATATTTAATATTAACAAACATATTCTTAATAAAAGGTTATAAAAACTAAGTAAAATGCTTATAAAAACAACATTAAAATAATTTTTTACAACAAAAATCATACATAAGAAATATATACTTAATTTGCATATTGAAATAATTTATAGTAAATGACTATTTTTTCTTTTTTAAAAAATACCTAAGAAAACTAAACGCGACCTGTTAAGTAAACTTACTTGACATATATATCGATTAACGATATTATTAATTATGGTTTAAAAAGATAACTAAACCAATAATAGTGAGAGGAGTACTTATATTTTATGGTTAAATTAAGACTGAAAAGGATGGGAAAAACTAAACAACCTTTTTATCGTATTGTTGCTATTGATTCTCGTATTAAAAGAGACGGTGAATATATTGAATTAATTGGAACATATGATTCTTTAAATGATTCGTTAAAAATTAATAAAGAATTAGCTTTAAAGTGATTAACCGTTGGTGCTCAACCAACTGAAACAGTTCGTAGTTTATTTGCAAAAGAAAAAATTATGCAGGCATTTCATGAATTACGACAAAAAAATAAAGCAAAGAAATCAACAGCAGAGAAAAAAGTGATTAAAAAAGAAGTTTTAGCTAAGGAAGTTAAAAACAAAGTAAATGATGATAAAAGTAGTAATTCTAAATCAACAGTTAAAGTTTCAAAAGAAGCAAAGGTTATTGATGAAAAAAATTCGAGAGAATAAATGGAGTTAGCTAATGATGAATTACATTAATACTGTTAAAATATTAATTAGTCCAATTGTTAAAGATATTAATAATATTCAAATTAGAATGTTAAATGAAAATGACAATGAATTAGAAATTCTTATTATGACTAGTGATAGTGATTTGGCAAGATTAATCGGTAAAAAAGGATTAATTATTGATTCGATTCGTCGTTTAGTTAATGTTAAGGCATCAAGAGAGCAAAAAAGAATTAAAGTATCTTTAGAGGCTTTTAACGAATAATGAAGTTTGTTAAAATTGGTAAGGTTATTAATACTCATGCTTTAAAGGGCGAAGTAAAGATTAGATGTTTAATGCCTAAATATGAGCGATTCTTTGATGCTAATCATGATATATATTTTTATGATTCTAATAATTATACTTATGAAATATTAACGGTTGTTAGTTCTAGAAGTCATAAAGGTGATCTTTTAGTTAAATTTAAAAATTATGATTATATTAATGACATTTTATTTTTAAAGACTCAAGATTTATTTCAACTTAGTAATAATCCTCATTTAGTAAATGATGATGAAGTTGAAAACTATATTGGATTACAAGTTATCAATGTTGATGATAATTCACTTATTGGTGAAGTGATTGATTACTTTATTACTAAAGCGCACGGTGTTTTTGTTATTCAAACAGTTATTGGTGAACAAAAAATGTTGGCCGATGTTTCACAGTTTATTATGAATATTCTTTGAGAACAAAATACTGTTTATGTTAAGTTAATTAATAATTGATAAATTATAAAGGAGGCAAGAAATTAATGACAACAATTCAAATTATCACTTTATTTCCCGAACTCTTTGTTAGTTTTATTAATACATCAATTATTAAGAATGCTGTTAAGAAAGAAAAAGTAAAGTTTAATATCATTAATCTTCGTGATTTTGCTATTGATAATCATCAACAAGTTGATGATTATCAATATGGTGGTGGTAATGGGATGGTATTAATGGCACCGATTGTAGTTGCAGCGATAAATTATGCTCGCGAGCAAATCCCTAATAGTCAAGTGATTTTATTATCGCCACAAGGAAAAACATTTAAACAGGATATTGCTAGTGCAATGGCTAGTAGTAATAATTCATTAATTTTAGTTTGTGGTCATTACGAAGGTTTTGATGAAAGAATTAGAGATTTTGTTGATATGGAAATATCTATTGGTGATTATGTTCTTAGTGCTGGTGAAATTGCCAGTATGGTTATAAGTGATGCTGTTATTCGCTTATTACCAGGTGTTATTCAAGAAGCATCACATCAAAATGATTCATTTACTAATAAGTATTTAGATTATCCTGTATTTACTAAACCATTAGTTTTTAATAATCAGCAAGTTCCTGATGTCTTATTATCAGGTCATCATAAAAATATTGATATTTGAAGAAAAGAACAAGCGTTTTATAATACATATAAAAAGCGACCAGATTTGATTGACTTAAATCAATTAACACCACAAGAGCAAATTTGAATTGCTGAATTAGAAAAAGATAAAAAATAAATAATAACGGAAGGAGCAATTGTTATGAATATGCAATTAGATCGACAAATTACTGAACAACAACTTCGTACTGATATTCCAAAATTTAAATCTGGCGATACAGTAAGTGTTGCTGTTGAAATTAATGAAGGTAACAAAAAACGAACACAAGTTTTTACTGGTTTAGTTTTAAAGCGTCAAGGGTCAGGTATTAGTTCTAGTTTTACTGTAAGAAAACTTACTGGTAGTACTAGTGTTGAAAGAACTTTCCCTTTACATTCACCGCTAATAAATAAAATTGAAGTTTTAAAAATTGGTCGTGTTAGAAGAGCGAAGTTATACTATATGCGTGATCTTATTGGTAAAGCTGCAAGAATTAAAGAAGTAGTTAGTTCTAATAAGAGAAATAAGGGATAATAATTAATAAAGGTAAAGGTAGAATTTGCCTTTATTTTTCAATTAAGGAGACATATTAATGGAAAAGTTAAATATTAATTGATTTCCAGGTCATATGGCAAAAGCTATTCGCTTGATGAAAGAAAAATTAGCATTAGTTGATTTAGTAATTGAACTTCGCGATGCGCGAGCCATTAACTCTAGTATTAATCCAATTATTCAAGAATTATTTAAAAATAAACCACGAATTATTATTTTGAATAAAAAAGATTTAAGTGATATGAAAGTAAATCAAGAATGAATGGCATTTTTAAAAAAAGACCCGTTAGTTAAAGTAGTATTAACTAATTTATTAGTTGATCAACCCAAAAATGAAATTATTTTATTAATTAATCAATTATTGAAAGATAAAATTAATCATCAAAAATCTCGTGGCATTCCAAATTGACAAATTAAGGTGATGATTATTGGGATTCCTAATGTCGGCAAATCACGGTTAATTAATAATTTAGTTAAAAGAAAAGTAAGTAATGTTGCTAATCAACCAGGAGTTACGAGAGGGATTCAATGAGTCAAGTTAGCGCAAAATATTCATTTACTAGACACGCCGGGAATTTTATGACCTAAACTTGATGATCCACTAGTGGCAATGCATTTGTCATTAATTGGAGCTATTAAAGAGCAATTATTACCATTTATTGATATTAGTTATTATGCGTTTAATTTTTTAGCAAAGCATTATCCTCATATTTTAAAGGAACATTATGCGCTTATTATTCAGTGAAAACAAGATATGCAAACTAAAGAAATGGATTATTATTTTTTGCAAATGGCGAAAGCAAATAATGTATTAGGTTCTTCTGAACAACAAATTATTCAAATGATGACAAATTTTTATTATGCTTTTACAAAAGGAACAATTAAAAATATTTCCTGAGAAAGACCGAAATAATAATGGGGGCGTATTAAATAAATATTGATATTATAATTTTGTTTTTGGATTTTTGCAAATATGTAAGTAAGAATGGTCGCGTTTAGTTTTCTTAGGTATTTTTTAAAAAAGAAAAAATAGTCATTTACTATAAATTATTTCAATATGCAAATTAAGTATATATTTCTTATGTATGATTTTTGTTGTAAAAAATTATTTTAATGTTGTTTTTATAAGCATTTTACTTAGTTTTTATAACCTTTTATTAAGAATATGTTTGTTAATATTAAATATTTTGTTTTATTAATTATTTTTCAAGTAAAAAGGTAATAAATTTTTAGTTGCTTTTCTTTCAAAATTATTCAAATCTTTACCCACCTAACAAAACTTTATGCGCCCGTAAGAATATTAAATATATAACACAGTATTGTGCCGCTAGTATTTTTTATTTAAATTATAGAAGTAGCTATTTTTGATATTTTAATTTTTAGAGATGAAACAGAAACTAAATGAAAAGAAAAATTTAATAGCGATGTTCATTTATTAATTAAAAATATGAAAAAATTCGTTGTAAATTTGAATTAAAAACAAAATTAAATAATAAAGTAATTTTAAAAATATTAATTTTTAATTTATAGTAATGATAAAATTAAAATAGAATAAATATTTAAAATAGTCCTTTAAAGTACTATTTTTTATTTGTCAAAATAGAAATAAATAATAAAAAAGGGGTTGCATTGTTTAGAAATATTTTTATTATTCAATTGCTGGAATTTAGTGTGGAAATTATAGTAAAAAAGGAGAGATATCATATTATATATGTTAATAAAAATAAATATTTTGTTAAAGGAAATTACTTATTTAATAACAAAATATAATAACAGGAGGTTCATAATAATTATGGAAAAAGTATTATTATATTTTGCTATCAAATACGATGGTAATTGAGATAAAGTATATGAAGCATTGGATAAAAAGGAAAAAATTGCGTTGGAAGAATTACAAAATATTGAAGATAAAATTACTTGCCAATATTTAACAATTTTAAGTTCACAATATCCGGCTGGTTTAAAAACAATTTACAAACCACCGTTTGTAATTTTTTATGAAGGAAATATTGATTTATTAAAATATTCTCAAAAAATTATTGCTATTACAGGTTCACATTATCCTAATGTTTATATTAAAAAAGTTGCTAACGATATGGTTCAGCAATTAGTTAATCATCAAAAAATTTTAATGACTTCATTTAATGCTGGGGTTGAAATATTAGTTCATCAATTAATTAAAGAAAATAGTATTTCTGGAAATAGTGTGGTTATTATTAATGATAGTAATAATTATGATGCAAACCAACAAGAATTGCTTTTGTATCTTAAAAGATATCATTTAGTAATTAGTGAATATCCGCTTCATATGACAAGAGAAAATATTAGTCCAATTGATAGTAATGTTCAAAGAATCTTATTAGGATTATCAAAAGCATTATTGGTATTACCGTTTGCTGATGAAAAAATTATTCATTCATTAGTAGATAGTGCTTTTAATGAAAATAAAGATGTTTTTGCAGTTCCTAATCAAATTTATGAGAACTTTGCTACTAATAATCTTATTAAAAATAGTGCTAAATTAGTGCAAACTATTGATTATTTGGGCGCATAAAGTTTTGTTAGGTGGGTAAAGATTTGAATAATTTTGAAAGAAAAGCAACTAAAAATTTATTACCTTTTTACTTGAAAAATAATTAATAAAACAAAATATTTAATATTAACAAACATATTCTTAATAAAAGGTTATAAAAACTAAGTAAAATGCTTATAAAAACAACATTAAAATAATTTTTTACAACAAAAATCATACATAAGAAATATATACTTAATTTGCATATTGAAATAATTTATAGTAAATGACTATTTTTTCTTTTTTAAAAAATACCTAAGAAAACTAAACGCGACCTGATATTTTATAAACTTGATAAAGTCTTTAAAATGTACTAAAATATTGCCGTATTTATAAAAATGTTGAGAATCAAAAGATTCTTTTAAGGAGTAAAGTGTTATGAGTAAAAATGTTGTTATTATGGAGTCGCCAACGAAAACTAAAGCGGTACAAAAGTATCTTGGAGATGATTATACTGTTGTTTCTTCCGAGGGACATATTACCAATTTAGCGAATAAAGGTGAATATTATTTAGGGATTGACTTAGAAACATTTACTCCATATTATCGAATTGAAACTAAGAAAAAGCCACTTGTTAAGAAATTACAAGGTTTAGTAAAAGATGCCGATAAAATTTTTCTGGCAACTGATCCCGATCGTGAAGGAGAAGCAATTTCATATCATTTAAATGAAGTTTTAAAAATTCAAAGTAAATCCGTTCGGGTGAGTTTTAATGAAATTACTAAAGATATTGTTATTGAAGCATTTAAAGTACCAAGAGAGTTAGATATGAATTTAGTTCATTCACAAGAAGCAAGAAGAATGATTGATCGGATGATTGGTTTTCGGTTAAGTAAGTTATTGCAAAAGAAAATTCGTTCAAAATCAGCAGGAAGAGTTCAGTCAGTAGCTTTAAAACTTCTTGTGTTGCGAGAAAAAGAACATCAAATTTTTATTCCCGAACAATATTGAACAATTGAAGCTTATTGAAAGCAACATATTTTAAAATTAACAAAATATTTAAATAAAAATATTGAGATTAAAACTGAAGCAGATTCTCAAAATATTATTAAAAATTTAAGTAGTAAATATAAAGTTATTGATATTCAAGAAAAACCTCGAATTAGACAAGCAAATAATCCTTATACTACTTCAACAATGTTACAGGATGGGTCATCACGATTAAATTTTGCTGCTAATAAAACATCTTTATTAGCACAACAATTATATGAAGGAATTGATATTGATGGATTGCTAACAGGATTTATTACTTATCCAAGAACTGATTCAATTCGTTTAAGTGATAAATTTGTTAGTGATACTTTTGCTTTCATTACGGAATCATTAGGTAAAGATTATTTAGGACAAGTAAAAATTACTAAAAAGAAAAACAATGTTCAAGATGCGCATGAAGCAATTCGGCCAACAGATATTTTAATGACTCCTGAGAAGGCAAAAAATTATTTAGGTAAAGATCAATTACGACTTTATAAACTAATTTATAATCGGGCGATGGCATCATTAATGGCTCCAGCAAAAATTACGGGGAAAACTATTATTTTGGATAATAATGATTATGAATTTCGGTTGACAGGACAAACAATTTTATTTTTAGGATTTTTAAAATATTATCAAAGTGATGAGGAAGATAATATTAGTATTAAATTACCAGCTTGAAAAATTGGCGATGTGGTAAATATTAAAGATATTAAGGCATTGCAACATTGAACTAAACCAAAACCACGATATAGTGAAGCACGATTAATTAAAACATTGGAAGAATTAGGAGTAGGGCGGCCTAGTACTTATGCTCCGATTATGAGAACTTTGCGCGAGCGAGGATATGTTTTATTTGAGAATAAGGCTTTAAAAGCTAGTGAAAAGGGAATTTTAACTAGTGATAAACTGCAAGAGTTTTTTCAAGATATTATTAGTGAATCATATACTTCACAAGTAGAATCGCAATTAGATTTAATTAGTCACGGTGAAAAAGATTATCAAGAGCTAGTTGGTTCTTTTTGAGAAAAATTTGAACCTCGTGTTGAAGAAGCTTTTGAAAAAATGACGGAAGTTGAAATTGAAAAGACGGGTACTAAATGTCCAAGATGTGATAGTGATTTAGTTTATCGATTTGGAAAGTATGGTAAATTTATTGGTTGTTCAACATTTCCAAAATGTCGTTATATTTCATCATTAAATCCAGTTAATTTAGGATTTTGTCCACAATGTATTGAAGGCGAAAAAGTTATTAAAGTTAATCGTCGTAATCAAAAATTTATTGCTTGTAGCAATTATCCTGAATGTGATTTTGTTGAATCTTATGAACAATCCAAAGATGAAACAGAAAAAGCAACATAGAATAATTAATTTTTCTGTTTTTAAAACTAAAAACGATATAATTATATTTAGAGGTGATAAAATGGAAAAAGGTCAAGCATTAATTAATGGTAAGTTGCTTTCTTCAACAAATGTTATTGAAATTACGAGTCCAAACACATTAGAAGTAATTGGTAGTGTTCCTGCTCTTTCGTTAGAAAATATTAATGATGCGTTTTTGGCAGCTAAGGATGTCCAAAAGCAATGAGAGGGATTATTAATTAATGAAAGAATTAAGTTTATTGAACAATGAAAGCAGTTAATAATTGAAAATACTGATGCGCTTGCTAATTTGATGGTCTTAGAAATTGCTAAAGGTAAAAAAGCAGCTATTTCTGAAATTAATCGCACAATTGAATATATTGATTTTACTGTTAATGAAGCATATCGTATTTATCCTGAATCATATACAGGTGATGCTTTTAATGTGAAAAATAAGTTGGCAATTTTTTCGCGAGTTGCTAAAGGAGTTGTTTTAGCAATTTCACCTTTTAATTATCCTGTTAATTTATCGTTAGCAAAAATAATTCCAGCATTAATTATGGGGAATACAGTGGTTTTTAAACCAGCTTCACAAAGTTCTTTAACAGGATTATTTTTAGCTAAGTTAGCATTTGATGCTAATTTTCCTGCTGGTGTCATTAATGCGGTTACTGGTAAGGGCAGTGTTATTGGTGATAGTTTAGTAACCCATCCAGCAATTAATGTTATTTCTTTTACTGGTTCTGATGTTACAGGAAAACATATTACAAAGATTAC
The DNA here is from genome assembly GCF_964030685.1 of Spiroplasma endosymbiont of Dilophus febrilis. Lineage (NCBI taxonomy): Bacteria > Bacillati > Mycoplasmatota > Mollicutes > Entomoplasmatales > Spiroplasmataceae > Spiroplasma > Spiroplasma endosymbiont of Dilophus febrilis. Next base: position 216,806 of record NZ_OZ034912.1, on the reverse strand, counting down.
TAATAAAGTGGATATTATTTTGGAATTAGGTGGTAAAGATCCAGCCATTGTTCTTAAAGACTGTAATCTCGCAATGACGGCGAAAAAAATTGTTAAAGGAGCATTTAGTTATTCAGGTCAAAGATGTACTGCTATTAAAAGAGTTTTAGTTGATAATACGATTGCTGATGAATTGGTATCTTTAATTAAAGTTGAAACAGAAAAATTAACAGTTGGAAGTCCGAATGATAATGCTGATATTACGCCAATTATTGATATGAAAACCAGCGATATTCTTCAAAAATTAGTTGATGACGCGTTAGAAAAAAAGGCATTGTTAGTTTTAGGAAATACTAGAAAAAATAATTTGTGATATCCAACAATTATTGATAATGTTACTAAAGATATGGATATTGCTTGGATTGAACCATTTGGACCGGTGTTGCCAATTATCAGAGTAACATCAATTGGTGAAGCGATTACGCTTGCAAATAGTTCTAAATATGGTTTACAAGCATCAATTTTTACTAATGATATTGATACGGCGGTTAAAATTGCTAATCAATTAGATGTTGGTTCCATTAACATTAATGATGCTCCCCAACGCGGACCAGATTATTTACCTTTTTTAGGAATTAAAGATTCAGGGATGGGCGTACAAGGGATTCGCGAAGCATTATTATCAATGACCCGACATAAAGGTATTGTTTTTAATTGAAAGGCAGACAAATAATAACAAGAAATTTAATAATGATATTGTTTTTAAAGTTAAGTATTTACTTAACTTTTTTTTGGATTTTTAAATTATAAAAATTAGATAAAACTCTTGCTTATTGATAGTAAAATATTTCATAATTTAATAACAGATAGTTATATTGTATTTTATTAACAGTTAACATCAGAAAGGATACTTTAAAAATATGAAAAATATTTATCAATTATTAAAAGTTTTTACACCACTTTTGTTTTTAACCCTACCACTTTTAGTTATTGTTGGTTGTAATTCTGAATATAATATTGCCGAAGAAAAAAATAATAAAAAAATTGCTATGACCATTATTGAAGAAGATTTAAAAACAATGGAAAGTATTAATAGCACAGCTTATTATCAGTTAATGAATCATAAAGTCTTTGAATATGAAACCAAAAAAAATCAGAAAATTGAACAATTATTAGTTATGGGAACTCAATTAAATGGTAGTAAACTTATTACTAATGAAGAAGCCTCAGAGGCGCTTAATTTTATTGTTAGTGATTTTGAGAAAAAATTTAATAATATTAATGATAAAGTCGCTGTAACATATTCCAATTACTATCCTAATCCTGAGGATAAGCCCTTAGAACTTATTAAGGAGACAATAAAGTTTTCTTTAAATGAAATTAATTTAAGTGATTTAACAAGTTTAACTAAAAAAGATCCAAAATTAAAATTTCGGGCTACAAGATTAGATGTAACTTATCGTTATAATATTAACTTTAAAAATTATGATGCATCCAAAAAAAATCATTTTGCTCGTTATATTCTTTCTGATGATCTTCAAGCAATAAATGAAATCATTAATAGTTTAGAAACTGAAATTAGTAAACTTACATATGAATCGCTGAAAACGCGTTATGAAGTTATTAATATTGATGAAAATAATCAACAATATCCGAGAATTGATAAAGCATCATTTGCACTGTGAAATATTTGGAATTATTTTAGAAGTAAAATGTTTACTGAATTTAAAGATTTAATTAATAAATCAGCATTATTTAAAGATTTTTATATGGATAATAAAATTGAATATGAGAGTATTGATAGTTTTTGAAAAGAAAATCAGTGAATGCGTTATCCATTAAGCACTCATAGTGCTGAAAACAAATATAATCAACTTTATAACGAAACTGGTACGACATCAAAGATATTGTTTGATGATTTGTTAGAAAATGATACAACTATTAAATATCAAGATACTAGTAATCCTTTACATACTTTTAGTATTGATCAAGTAGCGTTAGTTCCAATGATTATTGCTGGTTTGCCTTTAAAAGGTTTAGTAAAAAAACCTGAAAATAATGCTATTTTAACAGTTACAATGACACTACCAAAATTAATTTTTAAACAGCATTTAGAACAAATGACAAAAATTATTGCGGGATTCTTTTTTGAATATCAAATTAAATGAGAAAAAGATAATATTACAGTTTATGTTAATGATGAGACTTTTCAAAAATTATTAAAAAATATGGGGAAAAATATCCAAGGAATTTATGATATTTTAATAAATGATTTCAAAAATACAGATTTTGTCACAAATGATAGTAATTTAAAAAATAAAAAGTTTACTCTTCAAAGTGCTGAATGTGAAAAATGTGCTTCTAATGTAAATAATGATGATATTATTTATGATTCTGAGAATAATATGATTTTTTTAGCAATTGATAAAGATAACAGATGAGATTTTAATTTTATGTATCCTGACAAATCTTATTTTTATGTTAAAGGTATTTTTAAAAATAAATCTTTAAAAATTATTAAAAAGGAAAAATAAGTTTATTTAATGACAACAATAAATAATAAAAATAGTTCATATTTATCAATTTGTTTATTTGCGATTTTTAAAGTTAGAAAAATGTTAGCAGTATGATTTTTATTAAGCGTTTCATTAATAATATTTACCGTATTAATAGCGTTTGTCTTTTTTAGTGCTAATAATGTTAATGCTGTTATTATTAATTTTCAATATGGCGTTTTAATTTTTACAAACATTATTTTATTACTATTTATTTTGCTAATAATAAAGATTTTTGGTCGCGAGTTTAGTGATGGGACATATTTATTATTAATTTCGCGTCCTTATTCACGATTACAAATATTTATTTTGAAAGTATTAACAATTTGATTTTTAATTTTAGTTTTTATCATTATTAATCTGGGATTTGTTTGAATTTTAATTCAGATTATGGCATTAATTGGTAATAAAAATGATTTTAAGTTATCTTTTGAAAAATTAATATTAGAACTTTTTCTTTTTTCAATCTTTGTATCTTTTTTGGCATCTAGTGGTATTATTTTTATTGCCACATTTTTGACTGTGCAAACGGTATTATTAATTGGTTTTATTTTCTGTAGTTTATTTTTATTAGGGGGAATGCCCTATTCTTTAATTTCTACTATTGCTAATAGCATTGAAATTAAATTTAAAGATAGTCAACAACGGTATTCAATTGCTAAAATTAAGGAAACATTATTATTTAAAGAAAAATTAGCACAGCAACAAATTGATTATTATCATATAACTAAGGCAATATATGACTTTTATAGTAAAGAAAACATTCGCGATTTAAATGCAATTATTTCTGGCAATGATAATAAGGAACTTAAAAAACAACGCTTAGAATTTTATCAAAATACTTTACATTTAACTAAAATGAAAGAAGTTAAGGTCGCGTTTAGTTTTCTTAGGTATTTTTTAAAAAAGAAAAAATAGTCATTTACTATAAATTATTTCAATATGCAAATTAAGTATATATTTCGGTCGCGTTTAGTTTTCTTAGGTATTTTTTAAAAAAGAAAAAATAGTCATTTACTATAAATTATTTCAATATGCAAATTAAGTATATATTTCTTATGTATGATTTTTGTTGTAAAAAATTATTTTAATGTTGTTTTTATAAGCATTTTACTTAGTTTTTATAACCTTTTATTAAGAATATGTTTGTTAATATTAAATATTTTGTTTTATTAATTATTTTTCAAGTAAAAAGGTAATAAATTTTTAGTTGCTTTTCTTTCAAAATTATTCAAATCTTTACCCACCTAACAAAACTTTATGCGCCCATATATTTCTTATGTATGATTTTTGTTGTAAAAAATTATTTTAATGTTGTTTTTATAAGCATTTTACTTAGTTTTTATAACCTTTTATTAAGAATATGTTTGTTAATATTAAATATTTTGTTTTATTAATTATTTTTCAAGTAAAAAGGTAATAAATTTTTAGTTGCTTTTCTTTCAAAATTATTCAAATCTTTACCCACCTAACAAAACTTTATGCGCCCTCATCCACTTTAGGTAATTTTAAAAGCAATTGATCAATTATTGCGATAAAATCATTATCAAGCTCATCACCATTCAAATTTTGATAAAAATTATTGAACTCTTTTTCACCAACAACACCTTGTAAAGCCATAAATATAGAATTAAATGGTAAACTTGAATCAGATATTAATTTTATTAAAAAATCGACTTTTTTCTTATTAACTCCAAAAATATTTTTAAAAGTATTCTTGATATTTTGTAAAGTAAACGGTTGGTCTTTATTATCTAATAAACCTTGATATGGTTTTGCTTTTAAATCATTAATTATTCCTTCATTAAAACCATTTTCTAATTTTTCAGCAAAATTAATCATAAAAGTTATTAATATTGGCACATAAGTAATTATTGTTTTTATTAAAATCGCAATATCTTTAATTTCTATTGATTTATTCTGAATTTTTAAAAATTTACTAATAATATTATCTTCTATAATTTTATTATGTTTTATATCCGCAAAAATTTCACCAAATGTTTTTTTATCAGTAATGAATTTTTTATTAGTATCAATACCACTCTTAATAGCAACAACGATATCTTGATATTGTGTTGTTAGAATTGCTTTAATATCTGGAATATGAATAGCAATTTGCTCACTATTTAATAAACCTAATAACTGTTCTAATAATTTTTCCATAAAATTCTTAATTTCAAAATCATTATTTTTAATAAACTCTTGTAAAACTGCTTTTATTTTTTCTAAAATATTAAAACCAGCAACTTCTAAAGTTTTAGGTACTTGATAGTCCGGTTTTGAAAAATTATGATGTTCTTTTGTTAATACTAAATTTTTAATTGTATCATCAACAAAGTAGTCATTTAAATCTTTAAAATTATTTTGTAACGCCCTTTTTAAAATCTCATTTGGATTTCATTGTTTAGTTCGTGCCAAAATTAGCGACTTAGCAATTAATTTTGATTTATTAACATCTAAAGTACTAACATTAATCCCATTTGTGGTAATAATGTAATCATTAGCATTATTACTACAAGCTATTGCTGGTAATAATGGCCCACTAATAATTGTTATTGTCGCCATTAACTTTAATAACTTTTGCATATTCATTAATTTCATATATTTCACCTCATCGAAATGTAAATTTAGTCAATATTTTTTAATTTACATTTTTTTCAGTATAGCACATATTATTTTTATTTACTAATATTTGACTAATTTTTAAAAATAAATTTTTTAGGAATAATTGCTGATTTTCGCTTATGTTCAGTATTTTTGTGCATCATCTTAATTTTATTAACAATATTATTATCTAACAATTTCTCTTGACCGTTTAAAAAGTTATCTAACTCAGCATAAGTTATTCCCATCTCTTTTTCATCAGTTTGCCCTGCTCATAAACCTGCTGATGGAGGCTGATTAATAATTTCTTGCGGAATATTTAATAACTTAGCAGCCGTATTTATTTGACTTTTTAATAAATGAATTAATGGTAAAATATCACAAGCACTATCACCATGTTTAGTAAAATAACCTGTATATCATTCATCAAAGTTACTAGTGCCGACAACTAAATATTCATTTGCTTGTGCTAAGGCATATAAAGAAGTCATTCGGAGACGAGGTTTACAATTAACTAATGCTTTTTGTTGCAATGATGATAAACCATCGTGTCAATTAAAGTTATTTTGTAATTCATTATAAGCTGACTCTAAATTAATAATTTGTAATTTTAAATCTAATGTCGCTACTAATTTTTTTACTAAAATTTCATCATTACTTGATGAATAGCAAGGCATAAAAACAGCTAAATGGTTATCTGGCATTGCTTTTTTAATCAAAGCAACAGTAACGGCTGAATCAATACCACCAGATACACCAACAATTAATCCTTTAGCATTAGCTAATTTTACTTGTTCTTGTAATCATTGAACTAAATAATCTAAATATTTCTGTAATTCCATTAATTAATATCCTTTCACTTAAAAATTTTCGTCAAGTCATTGCAACTCATAATCAAAAATTTTAATTGTATCCCCTTTTTGAATGCCTTTTTTAACGAGAATTTTAAAAACTCCTAAATCTCGTAACTTCTGATTAAATAATAATAAATTATCATGTGTTGTTAATGGAAATTTGTGATAAATGCGATGCACACTAGCACCAATTACTTTTCAATGACCATTTCCTAAATTTTCAACAATGACTTCTTCGTTTGTTGGTGTAAAACGATAGATTGTTGGTGCCATTTCTTGCTTTAATTCTGGTATTTTTTTAATAGTTTGCAATTGCCTATGAATAATATGAACTAATGATTCAATTCCTTCTCTAGTTCAAGCAGAAATTGAGTAAACTTTTTGTTTAATTTGCTTACTAAAAAGTTCTAAATTACGAGAAGCATCAACTTGATCCATTTTACTAGCAACAACTATTTGTTGCTTATTTTCTAATTGTAAATTATAATCTTTAAGTTCTTTTTGAATCACTGAATAATTATCATAAGCATTGGGTAAACTAATATCAATAAGATGAACTAATAACCGGCATCGTTCAATATGCCGTAAAAATTCATATCCTAAACCTTTTCCTAAACTAGCACCTGCAATTAATCCTGGTAAATCAGCAACTACAAAAGAAAAGTTTTGATGTTTAACTACACCTAATTGCGGGGTTAAAGTTGTAAAAGGAAAATCACCAATTTGTGGTTTAGCGTGAGAAATAGTTCCTAATAAAGTAGACTTCCCAGCATTAGGCATACCAACAATCCCGACATCTGCTAATAATTTTAATTCACAAGTAATTTCTTTTTCATCGCCTAAATCACCACGAGTAAATATTGTCGGAGCACGATTTCTGGAATTAGCAAACCGACTATTTCCTTTACCTCCACGACCACCATCCGCAACAATAACTTCTTGTTTGTTAGTAACAATATCACCAATTTCTTCTTTATTTAAAGCATCATAAATAATAGTACCTAAGGGAACACTAATATAAGTATTTTTAGCATTTTTACCGTGCATATTTTTATGTTGCCCATTTTCACCATCAACACCTTTAATTTCTTTTTGATAGTTTAATTCTAATAATGTATTTATTCCTTCATCGCCAATAAAAATAATGTTACCACCATTACCGCCATCACCACCAGCCGGCCCACCTTTTGGAACATATAATTCACGACGAAAAGCAACAGCACCATCACCACCTTTGCCAGCTTTAACTTTAATTGTAATCTTATCAATAAATTTCATTCATATCATCCTAGTCTTTTAAAAAAAATCAAATCAATAATATTTTAACATAAAAAAATGTTTTCTTTTTAAAGGATAATATTTACTAAATATTTTAAGCAGGTTCCAATTGTCTTGTTTTTCGCTTTGTTATTGCTTTTTGCTTATTTTCTTCCTGTAGTTTTTTTAATCGTGCTTGGTTATTTAGCTGTCTTCGAATTTCTTGCTCTTGTTTTAATTTTTCTTCTTCACGAAGTTTTTGATTTTTACTTTGTGCGATCTTAGCAGTTTGTTCAGCAAGATTTTGTTGTAAATTTACACAATTACTAATTTGTGATTCTGCTATTTGTTCTTGCCTCTTTTCTAATCTACTATTTATTAATGATTGTTCATCTTCTTTCTTATTTTTTTGTTGTATAAATATCTCTTCTAGTTCTTGTAAATATTTAATATCTTTGTTCTCTTCTTCTTGATTAACATTAAAACTATCATTTTTAGTTTGAAAACTTTCTTTGCTAGAAGCTATTAATTTTCCTTCTTCTTGAAACTCTTGATAAAATTTTGCTCGGTTTTCCTTACCTTGTAAAACTTTATCGGTTTAGGGATTATATGTTGAATATGACATTGAAACAGTGTCTTCATCAATATAACTATCAGTAGATTGTTCTAATAATGAAGCAGTGTCTTCTTTAATATGACTATCTGATAGCGGTAATTTAATATTAAATTGACTAGTATTTTCTTTTGCAATAATAGATAACTTGTCTTTTAATTTAATATTAACTGCTAAGAGTTCACTAGTATTTCTACAAATAAATTTATCATTCTCGGTAATATTTCTTGATAGAAAACAACCATGCTGAGTATGTTTTCAGTTAGATTTATTTAATCTTTGTAAGTCTAAGCATTCAAGATCTTTTGAAATTGGGTAATCAATTCGAGTTTTTCTCCATTCACCATCACCAAGGCAGGCTATCGGACTTGGTTTACTGAATTGAAGAAGAGAAAATCTACAATTTTTTACCTGTTTTATCGTTTTACTTGAAAAATTTAACAAATCTAAATATTTTGATTTTTCTAAACAATGACCAGTTGTAATATAAATATTCCTTAATAAGTGGTCATACAAAAAATTAAGTTTTGTACTTCGATTGTATAAGGTCTTAGAATCAAAATATGGATTAGTATCAACTGTTGAATTATTACTAAAATGAATATCAATATTCATTGATTTTTTAAGTTTATTAATTGCTTCACCATTATCACTAACGAATTCATTAACAATGGTTTTAGCAATATCTAAACTTAAATCTTCAATATTTTTAGTTAATGTTTTTATCTCATCATTACTAATATTCCCATTCAATATTGCCTTTTGTGTAATACAAGCAATTGGTTCATAAATACTTTCATTAATAAATTGTAAATAAATTTGTGGTGGTAAATAGTAATCAGTTATTCATTTTTTTAATTCTTTTCAATACTTTTTAATATTAGAATATGATGTTGTTAATGATTCTTCTTTTATTTCTTTATTAATAACTGCTACTTCTTTGCTTACTAAATAATTTTTAACTAAACTTTTAATTTCATTATTAGAAGGAATTAAAGGACCAGAAATACTTTCAATATTACTATGTGGCGTACTATCTTTTCTGACAACATTTTTTCTAATTGCTTCATTTAAACCAGATGCTTCTAAAAAATCATTAACTTCTTTTAGAATCTTCTTATATTCATAGTCACTACTTCCTTTTATATTATAATCACTATACATTTCTTTAAAACTATCTCTACTATGTAAATATTGCAATACTTTTTTCGTTAATTCTTCATTCTTTGAATCAAAACTTGGATTACTAAATTGATTAGTTTTTTCAATAGCATTAATTTGTGAATTAGTATAAACTGGATATTTTGAGCATAGTTTAAGACCATTCATAACTAAATTGACATATTTTGATTCATTATTTGTTGCTAAAACATTATGGACATAATAATCAATAATTTTAGAAGTAGTATTATTTAATTCTTTTTTACCAATTGAAAAAAGAATTTCTGTAATTTTGTTTCTAATAAAAGATTTATCATTGGTATCATTGATTTGAAAATTTTTATTCAAAATAACTTTGGTTTTTGTTTCATATTTAGTTCTAATCTCTTTTAAAAAAACATTAAAATTAGAGCTCAAATTATTAAAAATAAATTCTATACTATTAAAGTGAACACCAGTACCATCAGTTCCTACTATTTCAGCAATTTTTAAATCAGCACTTAGAATTTCATCTTTAAATGAATTAATTAATAATTCAATTTCACTTTCTTCAACAGTATCTAATAACAATTTAGTAATATTTTCATTATTTTCTTGAATAAATTTATTTACTGCACCTTCTAATAAAAAATTGTTAATGGCATTAACTTGTTGTTCTAAAGTTAATTTAAAATTTTTATGCTTATTAAGTTCAGTATTACAAAAACCTAAAAATTTAACTTTTAAAAATTCTTTATCAATATTTTTAAAAATCTTATTATTAATGAGGTTTTTAACAACTGGATTAGTCATCATTGCATTTCATATAGTTAAATTTTCTTCTTCATTAGCATTAAATTTTAACCTATTAAAATTTTGCTCTAAAAATTGAAAAAATTTTTGCTCTGCTTGAGCTATTTCTACTTGTTTTGAATTAGTTTTCTTATTATTTTTTGTAGTAAATATTTTATAAATCTCATCATTAAAATTACTACATAAACTATTTTCCCATTGTTCTTTTAATTTCTTAATATCATCAGAAGATATTTTTTGTTCTTTTAAACTTTGTTCTTTAAGGTGCCAATAACCTTTTATATTATTTTCTTTAATACAAATAATATTTCAAATTAATTTATCTTCAGTTAAAATGAAATCTTTGTCATTAAAATCAATTGGTGTATAGTTGGAAAAATTCTTTTCATTTTTACTATATTTATGATTCATTTTTTGTTGTACCATATAAATATTATCAAGACTTAAATATTTTTTAAGAATTGGTAAAACTTCGCCATTCAACAATTTGTTTTTAAATTCCTCAATTAATTCATTATTTTTAAATTTTATTAATTCTCACTCCATTAGTTTTTTTGATTGAGTTTTTAGTAAGGTTTGATTTTCCAATATGTCTGACTTTTTAATATGCGCCATTCATAAAAAATATTCATTACTATCAATGTTAAGCTTAAAATTATTTTGTAATCAAAATGTATGTGCTATTTTCATTTTTGGTAATAAATTCTCAAAATATTCATTTGACATAAAATCTGCAATCGGTATCTCTTTAACAGGGCGCATAAAGTTTTGTTAGGTGGGTAAAGATTTGAATAATTTTGAAAGAAAAGCAACTAAAAATTTATTACCTTTTTACTTGAAAAATAATTAATAAAACAAAATATTTAATATTAACAAACATATTCTTAATAAAAGGTTATAAAAACTAAGTAAAATGCTTATAAAAACAACATTAAAATAATTTTTTACAACAAAAATCATACATAAGAAATATATACTTAATTTGCATATTGAAATAATTTATAGTAAATGACTATTTTTTCTTTTTTAAAAAATACCTAAGAAAACTAAACGCGACCTATATTTTCAAAAGATATGAAATTATTATTTAAAATGCTATTATTTAATGATGAAAAAAATTCCATTTTTTCATCATTAGTATAATTCATTGACAAAGCTTTAATCCGATAATCAATGCGATCAATATATTCTTTTATTTGGATTTTTTGACTAATAAAATTTTGAATTTTCATACTAATGCTATCAATTTTTTGATAATTAAAAAAATCAAATTTACCTTTTAAAGTTTCATTAGCAAATAAAACAGTTTCTAATTGACGATAAATATCAATTTCTTTTTGAAGTAAAATAAAATCCATCTTTAATCTTTGTAAATTGCCGATATCATATTTATAATAATTTTTAAATTGTTCAACACTTGCATTAAATTTTTTTTCAATTACTGTTGGTAACATTAATTTTTCCTTTCAAACTTAAAATAAAAATTCACTTATTAAAAAATAAGTGAATTTAAAAAATGAACTAATTCATTTTATTTTTTTATTGCAAAACGAAACAAATTGCTATAGTTAATAGGATGTTATCTATTAACTGGTAAACTTCTTTTGGTTATGGCGACCACCCACAATTTATCGTGCCTTAATACATACCAACATTATTAATTCACTTGTATTTAATTTTCAAAGAACAAACTTTTAACATCTTATAAAATAAAAAGACAATCATTGCTGATTGTCTTAATACTTATTCAAATCTTTACCTACCTAACAAAACTTTATGCGTCCAGAATAATTAAATAATTATTCTTTTAAGTTTTAATATACCCAACTTTCTGGCATTAAAATGTTGGTTGTCCAATTAATGAACCAATTACTAAAAATACTATTGATAATACCATAATAACTATTAACAAAGGTCAAAGTCCTTTTAATAATGAACCATATGAAATATGTGAGAGAGCAATAGCTCCCATAACAACACCAGAAGTTGGGGTTACTAAATTAACAATTCCTGATGCTAAACTAAAACTAGTAATTGCTCCTGATGTTAAACCGACACCTAATGCAGGAGCAATAATACTAAAAACTGCTGTTGCAAAACCACTAGCAGAAGGAATTAAAAATGATAAGGGAACAAATAAAAAATATAAAATTAAAGGAATAGCTCATTGTGGTAAATTAACAATACTATTTTTAATTCCCGCAATCATAATTTCTTGCATTCCTGTGCGTTGTAAAATTACTGTAATTCCACCAGCTAATGCAATTACTAAACAAACAGATAAAATAGCAGAGCTTCCTTGTAAAATATCATTAACTAACATTTGTTCTGATTTTCAATTAACAAAACCAATAATAATTGTCGCAATTAAAAAGAACGAAGAAACTTCTAATAAACCACCTACACCAACTCCCGGAATAAATTTGGTTATATATGGCACTTCAGTATTAATTGTTTTCCCAAATTCTTTAAAAATACTAATACCAAATTCACTTCAAGCAATTAAATAAAAAATCATTACTACAAATGCTAAAGCAAGCAGGATTAATGAAACAATTCTTCGCTTTGTTAATGGCACTTCTAAAATTGATTTTTTAAAAATTTTTTGATGTTCACTATGCATTGAAAAAACAACTGAATTACGGTTATCTTTTTTAACACGATAAGCATAAAGCATTACAAAACCAATCGCCACCGTTGTCATCACAATTCAAATTATAACTCTTCAAACTATTCCTGTAGTTACTGCTAACTTACCAACAATTCCACCATCTATTGCAGCCTGAACAGCAGTACCAATTAAAAATGGATTAATAATTGAACCTAAAACACCAATCCCAGCTCCTAACAAAATAATTAATAATCCCGTAAAAGCATCAAATCCCGCAGCTAAAATAATTGGTAAAATTAAAGCATAAAATCCTAATGTCTCTTCTGCCATCCCATATGTTGTTCCTGAAACGGAAAAGAAAATCATTAAAATAGGAATTAACCACAACTCCTTATTTTTTAAATTAGAAATTAACTTGCCAATCAAAGCATCTAAAGCTTGAGTTTTCATCATCACATTAACAAAAGCCCCTAAAATTAATACAAAGATAATAATTGATGCCCGACCTTTATTAGTAAAACTTTCCATCGGAACTCAAAAAATATCAATAATTCCTGCTGGCGTTTTAGCAACCGCCGGAATTCAAGATAAAAAAACTAAAATAATAATAATTAAAAATAAAATGGTAAATGCCGTTGGCATTTTAAATTTAAATCACTTTTTCATATCGCTAATCAACCATTGCCACTAACAAAACTCATCTAATAATATTAATTTCTAAGAATTTTCCCAGTTCAAAGCTAAATTGATATTTACTATCCTTCATAATTTGTATCCCTTTCTAATTTCACATATTTGCATATATTTTAGCACAAAAAAACAACAAGAATTAACTTGTTGCTTCTCATAATATTTAATTTAACAAAGAAAAAGACTATTTTTTATAAACTGAAACTTTCGTTCTCTTTTTACCATAGCGTTCATATTTAACAACACCGTTAATTAAAGAAAACAAAGTATCATCGCCACCACGACCAACACTATTTCCAGGATGAATCTTAGTTCCCCGTTGACGATAAATAATCATCCCCGTCTTCGCTAATTGTCCATCACTTAACTTAGTACCTAATCGTTTAGAATGTGATTCACGACCATTACGACTAGAACCAACACCTTTTTTAGAAGCAAAGAATTGAATATCTAACTTAAATCTCATCATAATAATTATATCTCCTTAATTTCTATATTTTGTGGATATTGCTCAGCAATAGTTTGTAACTGATAAACCATTGTATTCAACACAATTTGATTAACAGCTTCCACTTCTAAAACCTTAATAATAATATCATCCTTAACCGAAATACTAATACTATCTTGACACTGCCGATCTAATGCATTTAAAGTTCCAAAAACAACAGCACTAATCGCACTACAAACAATATCTTGACCCTTTGCTTTAAAACCAGAATGACCACTAACAATTACTTGATAATAATTATTTTGCTGTCTTTGAATCTGAACCCGAACCATTATTACTATCACTAATTTCTGCTGTCGGCACCGCTTTTGACTTAGTTTCAACAACTTTAGAAACCTTTTTTGCTCCATCTAATAAAATATCAATAATTTTTACTTGTGTATATGGTTGACGATGACCATACTTAGTTTTACTATTTTTTTTCGGTTTATAAGTAAAAACCACAATCTTTTTTTCTTTACCTTGTTTAATTATTTGACCAACAACCTTAGCATTTGGTACAAGCGGTCGACCAATGTTACCATCAATCATTAAAACCTTATCAAACTCAACAACATCGCCAGCATCACCAACGATTTTTTCAATTCAAATTACTTGTTCCTTTTCAACACTTAGTTGCTTGCCACCAGTTAAAATAATAGCAGACATATATACATACCCTCCAGCTTAGACTCGCCAATTTAGGTGAGATTAAACTACTTATAACCTATTTCGTGCGGTTGAAACCGTTTAAAGTTATCACAAATTAATATTGCAATACTTACAACATTAATAATTATAACCTAAAATAAATATTTTCGGTAGCAAAATATGAAATTGGGTCGCGTTTAGTTTTCTTAGGTATTTTTTAAAAAAGAAAAAATAGTCATTTACTATAAATTATTTCAATATGCAAATTAAGTATATATTTCTTATGTATGATTTTTGTTGTAAAAAATTATTTTAATGTTGTTTTTATAAGCATTTTACTTAGTTTTTATAACCTTTTATTAAGAATATGTTTGTTAATATTAAATATTTTGTTTTATTAATTATTTTTCAAGTAAAAAGGTAATAAATTTTTAGTTGCTTTTCTTTCAAAATTATTCAAATCTTTACCCACCTAACAAAACTTTATGCGCCCAACTCACTTGTATTTAATTTTCAAAGAACGAATTTTTAACATCTTATAAAATAAAAAGACAATCATTGCTGACTGCCTTAATACTTATTCAAATATTTATCTACCTAACAAAACTTTATGCGTCCATGTAAATTTTTTTATGTCCTAATCTTCATTATTACTTATGACAAGGCCTAAATCTGCTAAAGGTATTTCATCTAAAAAATATTTTACATTATTTTGATTTAAAAATTCTTTAACAAGACCATACCTTTTGTGATTAAACCACTCATTTCAAACATAAATAAACTCTATTTTAATATTGTATTTTAATAACAATTGTGAATAAAAATATTTTTTAAATGGGGCTGTTTGAATCTTTTCATCAGTTGAACCACTAACAGTTTGTGTTTTACACTCAATTATATATAATATTTGTTCAACTGTATCAAAATAAAACTTATCTGGAAATAAGCGAACATCAATATCTGCCTGTAAATCAATTTTCTCATCTAACTTTATTGATAAATAATCATCAAAGAAATCATAAAACTTGCTATTTGGCTGTTCACCCATATATCCTAATTCTTTGTCATACTTATCTACAATTTTAAAAATATTTTTAAATGTTGTAATTTTAAGAATAAAACCAACATTTTCTAAAGTTTCTTTAAATTGAAAATAATTTTCAAAACTTAAACCTGTTTTATTAGTATTTGCTCCACCCCTACCATTTCTTATCACTAACTTTCCTCCTTTTTATTCCATATTATAATTTCTTTAGCACCTGTTCTTTTTTTACCATTAGAATTAATACTACGATTCACATTTACTACTAAATAATTAAATTTAGAGTTTAAACTTAATAAATCATATATTTCAAATGTTTTTTCTGTATATGAATTGCTCAAAATTACATTAACTTTTTTATTAATTAATTTCAATGCACAATCTCGTAATCTTATTTGGTCTTCTAATGTAAACCCATTACTTGTATAACTAGTAAAACTTTTTGTATTTTCTAATGGTATATAGGGAGGGTCAAAATATACCAAATCATTTTTTTTAGCAAATTTTAAAACAAATTCAAAATCAGCATTTAAAATTTTATTTTTTGAATTATTTAAAAACTTTGAAACAATTAAAATATTATTTTCATTAACAATATTTGGATTTTTATAATTGCCAAAAGGAACATTAAAATAACCATTAGAATTTACACGATACATTCCATTAAAACAAGTTTTATTTAAATAAATAAATCTTGCACTTTGTTCAACTTTTTCTTTCAAGGAAACACTACTTCGTAATTTGTAAAATGCTTCACGATCTGATTGTCTCACATTATAATAATAATCTTGTGAATTATTTTTTTCATACATACGAAGCGAATTCAATAATTCTTGAGGATTTTCTTTAACAACTTTATATAAATTTATCAATTCAGAATTTTGATCATTAATAATAAAACTAGGCGGTGAAAGTTTAAACAACAAAGCACCACCACCAACAAAAGGTTCAATATAAGTTTCATAATTTTTAAAATTCTCATTAACAATTTTTGTTAATTCATCTAATAATTGTTTTTTACCACCAACTCACTTAACAAAAGGTTTTAACATCTGATTCAACACACCTTTCCTAATTCTTATCTATTATAAAATATTTTTTCATATCTTTTAAATTTTTAATAAAAAATTGTTGCTTCACACAACAATTTTAAATTATCTACTTACTAAATTTCTAGCATTACTCTCTTCACATATAAATCAAGGTATCGGCTGGTTCACCGCAAGGGCAAGTTCCGGCATCTGCTTTGCTTTCTTTTAACTCCACATTAGCTTTAAATAAATAGGAATATCCTGTTTGCAATGCTATTTTGGCTTTAGTACCCTTTTCAATTGCTACTAAAACAGTATATCCTTGATTAAGATATTGTTTTATTGTTTCTAATTGGCCATCTAATACTTCTTTAAGGTTGGTTAAATCTTTTGCCATATTTATTCCTCCTTGTGTATTATTATGTTGTCATTATAAACTAGTTAAAAAGGTTTTACCATATGATAATATTGCTTACCATAAATAGTTATTATTGAATGTTGTTTAAAACCTAATTTTTCATATAAAACTTTAGCCCGATGATTACCAAAATAAACATTTAAAGATAAACTTGTTAAATCATTATCGTGATGATGATTTCAAATATAATTAATAATATCGGTACCAATACCTTTTCCTTGATATGCTTGATGAACAGCAATTACTTCTAAATACAATTCTCCTGTCTGACTTAATTTTTCTAGTTTGATATTTGTAATGCCAAACTTATCTTTTCAAATCTTTAAAGTATTAGCATTCAATTGATTAATTGCATCATCTCTAACAATTAAAGCAATCGCAATTATATTATTGTTTTCTTCTTTTACAAGATAGTTTTCATAACTGTAATAATGATTATCTAATAAATATTGTTCTTGAAAGAAAAGAATATCGCTAACTTTATTTTGTGGTAAAAATAACAAGGTATCTTTACTAGCAAATACATTATAAATTAATGTTGCAATTTGCTGTAAATTTTCTAAACTCTCATTTTTCTTTGCTTTTCTAATCATTTATATCCCTCGTTCATACAATTTTATTACACAAAAATTTATTAAATAACTTTGTTATCTTGATTTTTAGTTCATAAGAACGCAAGAGCAATAATCGCAATAATCGCACAAGCATAGAAATAATAAAAGACATTGTCTCAATTACCATTACCAGCAATTCCCGCAACAACTGGTTTTGACATCACAGCATCTCCAAAATATCCAAATAATCCTGTAAGTCCTGAAGCTGTGGCCGCGGCTTTTTTATTCGTTAATTCAATTGCTGTTGCTCCAATCATTGCCTGTGGCATATAGACACCAAAACCAGCAACAATTATAGCAGTAATTAATACGGCGATATTACCTCTAGGAGCATTTTGAAAGATAACTAGACCACCGATACCAATAATTAATCCAAAAATCATTAATGGTGCTTTCCGATTTTGAAATAAATATCTAGCACCATAGGCTGCAAATATTCCACCAGCAATTCCTGACCATTCAAAAAATGACCACAATCATTTACTATCTTTTAACTTAATACCATGCATTTCATCGGCAATTTTTATTGCTCACGAAGACATTCCTTGTCGTAAAACATAAACTCAAATATTTGCAAATGCTAAAATTCAAACATATTTATTTTTTAAAATATATTTAACAAAAATTTCTTTGATTTTTAATTCTGTTTTTTCTTTAGCATGTTCAGTTATTCCTTTTCATTTTTCAACAGTTGGTAATCCTTCGGCCTCAGGTCGGTCTCGCAAACCTCAAAAAACCAAAGGTAAAAAAATTAAAGCAATAATACTAGGTACTCAGTAATATAACCCATAAATTGTACCACCTGGGTCAATTAATTCAATTAAAGGAATAATAATTAGTGGAGCAAAAGCGGCTCCTAATCCTTGTCCGGAATTTCAAATCGCAAGTCGTGGTGATCGTTCTTTATCAGTAAATCAATGTGCCATCATTCTCGCAGTAGCTGGTCAGCCCATACCTTGAAATATTCCTAATGCTGTTAAAATAATAATCATTACCACTAATGGAGCAACCGTAATTTGACCATTACCAATTTGAATAACACCACCTAAAGCAATATTTAAGATGGCTGAAACTAGTAATCCCATCGTCATCACAATTCTTCCTGAACTACGATCAGCAAAACCACCAATAATAAACTTACTACATCCATAAGTAATTGAAAAAAACATTCCCATTAATGCATAATTATATGTACTTAACCCTCCAGTTTCCATTAAATGACTACCAGTTATATCAACTGATTTTCGAGTAAAGTAATACATCATATAACCTAAAATTGATACAATAAATACTTGATTTCTTAAAAAATTAAACTTTTTATTAACAGTTTTTAAATCACTACTAAACGGCTCTTTAGCAGCCGGTGGTTTAAATATATTTTTCATTATTATCTCTTTCCATTTTCATTATTTTTTATTTCTTAGATTTTACTTTTAGAATATTATGTCTCATCTCCTCAATTTCTGCGATTTCATGAACATCATTAAAAAGATGAAATAACATATAATTTAACTCATCAGGCTTTTTAATGTTAAGACGAAAAAATTCAACAGTTTCATCAATAATACCTAATAATTCTAATCCCTGTTTATTATTAATTGTCTTGCTCAAAAATCTTTCTTTAATTATTATTGGCATATCACGCATAAAACTATAATCACTAAAAACTTTATCATCTTGTGAATGAACATAAATTTTAAATGCCATTACTCTTACCATAATCGTTTTAACAGCTGTTTTAACAGCTGTAACTTTAGCAGCCATCATATTACGAATAAATATTGCCACAATCACAGTTATGGTTCCAATAGGAATAATTATGGAAACAATAATATCAATATCAACATCAAATTGAGTTGCAAAATATGATTTAGCAATTGTATATGAGTTTTGAATAACTAATACCATTACAAAAAAACCAAAATTACCACCGCGCCATCATTTTCGTGGTAAAAAAGCAGGACTATCAACCTTAAAAATTCAGCGATTTAAAGTAGAAATCACAACATTAAAAATACCATAAATAATAGCAATTATTGTCGTAATAAAGTTAAAAAAGCAAAAAACAATTGTTAAACTAGTAATAAAATCTAAATAAATTTTAGTATTAAAAATAAAGTAGTTATTGGGATATACCGTTGATAATTGATATTTTTTTTTCAAAAAGTCTTCTACGAAGATTTTTAATATTAATTAATATATAAAAAAATAAAGCAATAAGAGCAATCGTCGCACTAATAAAAACATAAGAATAAGCAAGATTAATATTTTTGATTCGGTCATTCCAAGCCGCTTCTCAATCAACAACATCAGTTTTTGTCCCAAAAAAATCAAATTTCATTAATGAAAAATCAATAATTGGATAAACAGTTAACTTAATTAATTGCTTATAAATTTCTTGTTTCTCAACATTTGTAAGCGTTGCCTCTTTAAGTTGATTTAAAAGTTTACTAATTTCTGGTGTATTATTTACCACCCCTCTTTCTTGAATAAATAAAATTAGTACATAAATTAACATCGCTGTAAAAATCATTCAAAAAATCGTTAACAATACATATTGTTTACCTAAAAACTTAGATAAGCGCTCTTGTGATAACTGAATTTTTGGTGATAACTTTTTAACCTTGCGACTCACCATCATTCCTCCTATAAAAAATATTAATATTTTTTTAAACTATATAAATAATAGCATATTTTATTATTCCCACCAATAAAATATTAGAATGATTGATATAATAATTAGTAATTAATATAATCATTTGAAAGGAAACGATATATGACTTACACGGCTTGATAAATTATTTTAATAAAATAAGATATTTTAATAAAGAGGAGCAAAACCATATGACTTATTTACTAATAGCATTAGCAATTGCTTTAATAACTGCTTTTATTATTTTTATTATTATTGATTACAATAAACTAAAAAATGCTATTAACAATGAAATTGCTACCACACTTAAAAAGATAGGTGAAAAAAAATTCAAAAATTATGACTTTAATGATAAAGTTTATAAATCACTATATAATGAATTAAAAGAAGAAATAAGTCCCTATCGTAAAATTATGTCCACAAAATACAAAAAGCATCCTAAAACTACCTCCTATCACAAAATTGAAGAAATTATTACTAGACATTATGAACAAGATAAACAAATTAAGAAAAAGCAAAAATAAATTTATCTTAAATGAATAGCGGTGTTACTCTTATTTATATGTAACACCGTTATTTTTCTCAACTTACTTAGAATAAATAATCGCAAACAATTTAATTAATACTAAAAGGACATATTCATTTTTTGCTTGTAACGAAGCATTTTTCAAATCAAATATTGGACTAAAAAATTGCACAAATAAGTGTTCTGTTTTGCTAAATCAATTAGGTAAATTATTAGCAAAAACTAAAACTAAAGACTTTTCTTTATTAACAGCAAAATAATCATTAGCATTAAATAAACAAAAATCAATTTTATAAAATAAACGATTCAATTTTTTAATAAATGGTTTTAAATTAGTACTAATAACTTTATCAACTAACAAATAAACTTTATGTTGCTTTAATAAATAATTGGCAACTATTTCTTGGTTCAATTCACTAATTAAAAAGTTATTATGTTTAATACCCTTTCAAAAATTATTACAAGAAAAACAATTTTTTAAACTAGCATCCTCAGTCGGATTTTTCTTTTTATATGCTTGTAAAAAAGCAAATTTAAACTCTGAATAACCACTATAACCTAATTTTTTACAAAAACGAATAATTGATGCTGTTGAAGTATAAGCTTGCTTTGCCAATAATGTTAAATTAATATTAGCAAAATCATTAATGTTATTTAAAATTGTTTGAGAAATTAACTGATCAATACTTTGCTCATTCTCTTGTGAATATTGTTGAACAACCAAAATAATATTAGTCATAAGTTAATGAAGTTAGTACTAATCAGTTATATTGTATTTTCATTCTTTGTCAAAACCTCCAGCAAAAGTATTATAACAAAGTAAAAATTCATACAACCAAAATATACAAATACGATATAATTTTCACAAAATGAAAATATTTTCACTGTTCTATTTACGAGATAAAATTATTATTTGACAAATTAATTGCATTCTTTTCCTTCTTTAATTAATTTCATTTATGATTTCCTTTTTTTATGGTCAATTTTTTATTCCTGTTTAAGTGCCTCATTCAACTGTTCAAATGTTGTTATTCATTTTCAATTGTCATTTTGAACATATCGTTCAAAACAAACATAAAATTTTTTAAAATTAGTAAAATTAAAATCATAATAACCATATTGTAAATACTCGTCATTATGATTAGCGATAACTTTTTGCCCTAACGCTTTCGTGTCATTAATAAATTTTTTGCTAACTAATTTATCATAATAATTATTTCTTAAAGAATTTACTAATTTATGTCAATTAATAACAAAAGCTAATTGATTAAAACCAAAATATTCGACTTTAAATTCATTAATTCATCATTGTTCTTTTTCATCTAAACACTGACATTTTTTGACATTACAATTAGGATGTTCAACAAATTCTTCTAATAATTTAATTTTAATATCATTAATACTACCATTAATATTTCTAACAAAATCATGGAGTTTACTATAAAAATGTTTACCATCTTGTTTTCCAGACTCAATATGCTCTTCATAATCAAGAGGTGACATTTTTAATAGTTTGCTTAACTGAATTTTATGTTGCTTAAATCTCTCACCAATCCCATTTTTATTTTTTGATTGACCAATATAAACAGGAATTAGTTTATTAAGTTTAACTGTTGGCAACTGAATATATAAAGCATAAATACCTTTTTTATTTAAATCATTAGAACTGTGTGACCTTTCTACTAATCATTCATATAGTTTTATTTTTTCTAAAAAACTTTTTTGAATCATAAGTTTCCTTTCATTTATTAATCATTTAAAATATCGTCCATTGATAATGATATTTGATCATTAGCATTAGATATTTTTTTATCCTTTTTTAAAGAAGAAATTAATGATGCTGATTGTAAATTATGCTTTCTTAAATCATAATAACGGTCATCTTGAATTCATTCTACATTAACATCCTCTAAAAAATAACTAACACTTTCTAATAAACGACCATAATGAACTTTATTAATGGCAAAATTTTCAATCGTATTATTTTTAGTTAAAATGTGAACTTTACTATTATTAGGAATTACAAACGATGTAATTACATAGGGAATAATAGTTTTAGTTATTTTAAAAGAATGAACCCCTTTCGCTGGACGATGTAGTAAAGGAATATTATTAATTTTAATTTTTTTAACCCCCGCTGTAGTAAAAGAAACATAACTATCATGCTCATCATTAACAACATTTAATGATACAACTTTATCATCATCTTTTAAATTAATCGCTTTAACACCTTTAGCTTTGGCACTAATAATTGCAATATCATTTTCATCATATCTAACAACAAAACCTTTTTTAGTTGTTAAAATAACTTGTTTTTTACCATTACTTAAATCAAAACCAACAACCTCATCATTGGGTTGTAAATTAATCGCTTTTAAAGCTTTAGATATTCTTGTTGCTTTAAAATCACTAATAACAGTTCTTTTAATAAATCCTAACTTAGTTGCTAAAATAACAAATTGGTCTTGAATATCAAAATCATTAATTAATATCGCACCAAGAACTCTTTCGTCACCCGTCATTGTTGAAAAGTTATTAACATGCTGTCCGATATCCTTTCAACGACTTTCTTTTACTTTATGTAAAGGAACAATACAATAATTACCTTGACTAGTAAACAGTAATAAAGTACTTAATGAAGTAGTTGATAATGAAGCAACATTAATATCTAAAGGTTTTCGGCCATAATCTTTCATATCTTGTTTAGCAACTACTTTTTCATTAATAACTTTAATATAACCATCACGCGATATCGTAACAAAAATATTTTCTTCATTAATTATTTCTGTTTTTTCAATAATAATTTCTTCCACCATATTCTCAATAACTGTTTTTCGTGGCGAATTAAATTCTTGCGAAATAGTTTGTAATTGTTGAATAATCAAAGCTTTTTGTTTTTCTTTTTTCTTAATAATTTCTTGTCAAGTTCTAATTTCTTTTTGTAAAGATTTTTCCTCTTCTTTTAAAGCATTAACATCAGTTGATGTTAAACGATACAATCGTAACGAAACAATAGCTTCTGATTGTAATTCCGTAAAATGATAAGTTTTAATTAAATTTTTCTTAGCATTAGCCTTATCAGTTGATTTACGAATCGTAGCAATAACCTTATCCAAAATTGTTGTAACTTTAATTAAACCACTAACAATTTCTAAACGAACAATCGCTTTTTCTAAATCGTATTTAGTTCTTTTTTGAACAATATCAAATTGATGTTTTAAATAAGCATCTAATAAGTTTAATATCCCCGCACAAATTGGTTTGTTATCTTCAAGAACAACCATATTAAGATTATAAGATACTTGTAAATTACTATGTTTTAATAAATATTTCCGAATTGTCTCGGCATCAGCATCCTGTTGTAAATTAATTTCAATATGAACTCCTGACATATCACTTAAATCAATAATATCCTTAA
Source organism: Spiroplasma endosymbiont of Dilophus febrilis (assembly GCF_964030685.1). Classification (NCBI taxonomy): domain Bacteria; kingdom Bacillati; phylum Mycoplasmatota; class Mollicutes; order Entomoplasmatales; family Spiroplasmataceae; genus Spiroplasma; species Spiroplasma endosymbiont of Dilophus febrilis. The sequence goes on along the minus strand of NZ_OZ034912.1, from coordinate 192,850 downwards.
TACCACTAAGTTTTTGTTCTTCTTTAATATCCGCAATTCGCGTTACTAAATCACTTTTAACAACTTCATAAGGTAACTCCTTAATAACTCATTTTCGATGACGCGGTGTCCCTTGTAATTCCATTTTACTACGAATAATAATCTTACCACGACCAGTTTTATAAGCATTTAATATTCCATCCCGTCCTTGAATAATACCACCCGTAGGTAAATCAGGCCCTTTAATAATTTTCATAATTTCTTTTAATGAACATTCAGGATTATTAAGACGATAAACTAAGGCAACAATTAATTCCGATAAGTTGTGAGGCGGAATATTGGTTGCATAACCAGCAGCAATACCCATACAACCATTTAAAAGCAAATTAGGAAAGTACGCTGGTAATACTGTCGGTTCAGTTTCTGAATCATCAAAGTTAGGGGTTCAACCAACAGTTTTTTTATCTAAGTCTTGTAATAAATACTTAGAAATTGCATTTAAACGCGTTTCGGTATATCGCATTGCCGCTGCTGAATCACCATCAATGGAACCAAAATTACCATGACCATCAATTAGTGGTACTCTTAACTTTCAAGGTTGCGCCATTCGCACCATTGCTTCATAAATGGGAACATCACCATGCGGATGATATTTACCAATTACTTCACCAACAACCCGAACTGATTTTTTGTGAGGCCGATCAAAAAATAACCCTAAATTATTCATTGCATATAAAATTCTTCTTTGCACTGGCTTTAAGCCATCACGAACATCAGGCAATGCTCGTTCTTGAATAATATATTTCGCATATAAACCAAACCGTTCAGCAACAATTTCATCTAATTCATGAACCACACTATTTCTGTTACTTTTCATTTCATTCCTCCTTTCATTTTATGAAGCAATAACAAAATTATCTTCTAATGTAAAATTAATGTTAGCTTCAATTCATTTTTTGCGTTTATCACTATCATCACCCATTAAAGTAATAATCTTTTTTTCAGCTTTATGACGATCACCAATAGTAACTTGCACTAGTTGTCTAGTTTCTGGATTCATTGTTGTTGTTCATAATTGATCGGCATTCATTTCTCCAAGTCCTTTATAGCGTTGAATTTCACTTTTAGTATGTTTTTCTAATTGCTTATATAAATCTTTTTGATTTCAAGCATAACTAATTTCATTAGATTTTTTGTTACTAATTTTATATAACGGTGGTAATGCTAAATAAATCTTTTGCGCAGCCATTAAAGGCTTCATATAACGATAAAAAAAAGTTAATAATAAAATTTGAATGTGAGCGCCATCAACATCAGCATCGGTCATAATAATAATTTTATCATAATTAACATCATCTAAATCAAAATGCTCACCAATGCCACCACCAATAGCATTAGTAATCATATTAATTTCAGGATTTTTTAATAATGTTGCTAAATTAGATTTTTCAGCATTAATTATCTTCCCTTTTAAAGATAAAATGGCTTGAAAACTTCGCGCTCGCCCCATTTTCGCAGTACCACCAGCCGAATCACCTTCAACAAGAAATAATTCATTTTTATTACGATTCCGGTTTTGCGCTGGCGCTAACTTGCCAATTAACATTCGGTCTTTTAAACCTTTTGATTGTCGTTGTCCTCTTGCTTGTTCGCGAGCTTTTCTTGTAGCTTCTCTTACTTCTCTAGTTTTAATAATCTTTGTTAAAATTTCATAAGCAACAGTCTTATTTTCTTGTAATCAAAAAGAAAATTGTTTAGTGACAATATTATCAACAATATTTTTAATTTCATTAGTTCCTAATTTACTTTTAGTTTGTCCTTCATATTGAATCATATTTTCAGGAATCCGTACCGAAATAACTGCTGTTAATCCTTCACGAACATCACTACCTTCAAAGTTTTTTTCTTTTTCTTTTAAAAGATTTTCTGTTCTAGCATAATCATTAATAACTTTCGTTATGGCAGTACGAAAACCAACAACATGGGTTCCCCCATCAATAGTTTTAACATTATTAGCAAAACTAATAATATTTTCACTATAAGCATTACTATATTGCATCCCCACTTCTAATTGAACATTATCCATTTCACCTTTTAAAAGCATAATTGGACTAATAATTTTTTCATCAGCGATTAAATATTTAACAAATTCTTCTAAGCCATTAGTAAAACAAAATTGTTCTTCTTTTTTACTATGTTCATCAACAACAATAATTTTTAAACCACTAATTAATAATGCTGACTCGCGAGCTCGCTCACAAATCATTGAATATGAAAACTTAAAATTATTAAATATCGTACTATCAGGGCGAAAATGAACTACAGTACCAGTTTTTACTGTTTTACCAATTAATTTTAAATGTCGTGCTAAATGACCCCCATTTTTAAAACCAATTTCGTAAATTTTTTTATCACGATAAATTGTTACATAACAAAATTCACTTAACGCATTAACAACCGATGCCCCCACACCGTGTAAACCACCTGATGTTTTATAACTATTACCATCAAATTTACCACCAGAATGTAACATTGTAAAAATAACTTCTGGTGTTGATTTTCCTTTTTTATGCATTCCCGTAGGAATCCCCCGACCATTGTCTGCAATAATAATTGAATCATCTTTTTTAATAGTAATCTTAATTTCATTACAATATCCAGCTAATGCTTCATCAATCGAATTATCAAAAATCTCTCATGCGAGATGATGCCACCCTTTCCTATCTTTTGACCCAATGTACATTGACGGTCGTTTACGAACACCATCTAATCCCTCAAGAACTTGAATTGAAGATTCATCATAGGTATTTAGCATTTTAATTCACCCCTTTATTGTTGTTAATTATTATTTACTATTATACTTATTAATAAAATTTAAAATATCTTGATATACTTGTTCTTTACCAATTTCATTTAAAATTTCATGACGCATTCCTGAATATAATAAAATGCTTGTTTTTTTAAAACCATATTGACGATATTTTCTTGCAGTTTTTTCAACATCTTTACCAAAATTACCAACCGGATCACTCATTCCCCAAATAAAAAATATTGGTAAAGTTTTCCGAGTTTTAATAATATTTTTCTTTTTCATAATATACAATAAACCTGTAAACATATCTTTAAAAGCACTAGCAGTAAATATTTGTCCCGTTAAGGGATCATTTCTAAATTTTTCTTGAATATTTTTATCACGAGTTAGTCAAGCTAAATCATTATCTTTTTTAAATAATTTTCTTACTAAATTTTTTATAAGTTAAATTATTAATAAAATTACTAGGAGAATGTAATGGTTGTCGTTTTTGTAAATATTTAGCAATAAATTTACCAGTTCATAATTGCATTTTTGATTTTCAAGTTGTGGCACAAATAACTAATGATTCAATAGTATAAGAGTATAATGTTGCATAATGTCGCGCTAAAAATGAACCCATTGATTGCCCTAACATTGTAATTCCTAATTTGGGATAATTATGAACAATATAATCATTCACTACTTTTAAATCTAATACCAGCTTATCTCAACCATCCTTAACACTAAAAAATCCTAAGTGGTCTTTATCAGTAACCGTTTTTCCATGTCCCCGAAGATCATTACCAATAACGATTCAACCATTAGCATTTAAATACTTAGCAAATTCATCATAACGAAAAGCATATTCACTTGACCCATGCACTAATTGCATAACCCCTTTAGGTTTAATGACTTGATCTCATATATATAAATGAAGTTCATTATTATCAAACGATAAAATTTTTAATTCTTGCATTTTTTCCATCTTCCTTTTCTAAAATTACTACTTTAAGTACAAAACTTAATTTCTATAATGTTACTTTGAATATCTGATGACTAAAACTATTATAAGAATTATGCCATATATAATGATTATATTATAAATTAAGCAATAAATTTTAAATTAAACAATAATATAATAAAATTACCTTATATACCTTATAATAGTAATATAATATTAAATAATTAATATTAGAAAAGAGATGATTATATGAGTACTGCATCAATCATTATGACAACCTTGGGATGTGTTATTGGTTATTTAGTTGGTTCACTATCACCAGCAATTCTTATTAGTAAATATTATTTTAAAACTGATGTCCGTAACCATTATTCCAAAAATGCCGGTGCTACTAATGCTGCCAGAATTATGGGAACCAAATTTGGTTTAATTATTCTTATTTTAGATGGTTTAAAAATTGGTCTTGTTTTAGCAATTGTAAAATTACTATCACTAATTAATTCACCAAGCTTTACTCTTAGTGAAAGCTCAGTTTATATTAGTGCTGTTTTTGCTGTTTTCGGACATTGCTTGCCAATTTATCATAAATTTAAAGGTGGTAAAGGTGTTGGACCCTTTTTAGGCTTTACACTTTTTCTTAATCCAATTTATTTCATTATTGCAACTATTGTATGATGAACAATATTTCTAACTATTCGCATTGTTTCTATTGCCTCATTAATATGTGCTATATCTATTTTTTGTTGCTCTTGAATTACGCAAATAAACAATTTGCCTGTAAATATGTGAATTAATCACTCCGAGTTATTTTTTTCATACTTATTGCCTAATTATTGAACGCAATTAATTGTTGGTTTGATTGTTTTAATTGTTATTTTACGACACTATCAAAATATTTATCGAATTTTTACTGGACAAGAAAAACAATTTAGTAATAAAAAATAACACAAAAAATGCTCTGCCAATAAATTTTAGCAGAGCATTTTTTTATTTTTTAAGATTAAAACATAAAAATTTGTTAGTTTCACACTCTTTATTGAAGTTATTTTTTATCATTCTTATTCAAATGATTTAAATCCTCATTTTTGTTTTATTAATAAAGTAAAGTAAAAAGGTTTAAACTTTACAAAGTTTAAACCTTAATCATTTTTTTATTGCAGAACACATTCCCAAACTGCTATAGTTTCTAAAAATATTTAAAAACTGACTATTTTTCAATGCTAATAGGTAAGTCATCCTAAGTTATTTTATTTATTAGTTATGCATTATTCTAATAAATAAATGGTATTAACTTATTTTTTAATTATATAATAAAAAAATATAATTCTCAATGATAAATCTATAAAATTTTGGAAAAAGTAAAATAAAATCAAAATTTATGAATTTTATGATTTAATTCTTTAAACAAAATAATAATGCTAGAAACTTCTAGCATTATTATAATATATTATTATCTATAAAATTTTCTTTTTTCATTTTCTAAAACGATAATGTTTAAAAAAAACTAAATCTTCAACATTAACTTGAGAATTATTTTCTAATTGTAAATAGCATCGATAACCATAAAAATATTGATTATATAAACGATTAAATAAATAATAAGCATATGGTAACATTAAAAGACCAATTCCAAAAATCGTAGCAATGGAAATTCAATTATATACCAAGAAAATTATCGCTAAAATTAAAAACAATCCTTGAAGAAAAAGAATAAAAAATAAAATCATTTTATAAACTAATAACTTATTTTTACTAGTATATTGAGTCATTAATTCTTGTTTTAATTTTGCATCCATTAATTACTCCTTAACATGGTTGAGCTCAATAATTTACTAAAATACCTGGCAAAAAATATGACATTGTAGCACCTGTGCCACATCCATTACTAACTTCCGCCATAATACTACCTTGAATTAATAAGGTCGCAGCAATTATCGGCAATGCAGGGGCAACTGCTGCACTTCCTAATAATACTTTTACTAAGAGCAGCAACAATCGTTTGAAAACCACCATTTATTATGCCACCAATAGAAATACCTTTAACAATTGACTCATCAAGATAAAAATTAAATCCTCACCAAAAAAAATCAATTTTATTAACCCCAATATAAGAAGATTTAAATTCCTCACTAAATGAAATATTATGAACAATTTTTAATTTCTTATTATCCTCAATAATATTAATAATTCCTTGAACATACAATTTATTATAAAATTTAATAACAGCATCAATTTGCGATGAAGTTGGTAGATAATTAATTTCATCAACAATTTGTTTCTTAATAACTTCTTTGTATTTTGATAATCCTATTACTTTACATAATTTTTCTGTTATTTCATTATTAATAATTGGATATAGCATATTAATAGATGAACCCATTATAAATATGCTAGCAAATCCTAAAAAATGACCTCTCATCATTAATATTCCTTTCAATTTTATTAATATTTAAAAATATTAAGAATTAAAAAATTACTATTATTTCATTTATCACCTTCCTTTGCAAATTAGTAATAATGTCATTATAAACATTCATAAAATTTTATAAATATTTCTAACTAAAAATGAAACTAAAAATCAAAAAGTGTAATTAATTTCATAATTTCTTATATCACAGTTACCAAACAAATTTAATAAGAAGGCGACTCAAGCGGATCATATTTAGGTAAAAATTGGGTAAAAAACTTATTTAGTAATTCTCACATTACCGTTTTATATTCTTCTTCTGTTAATAATCATTGTGAAAAAGCTTCAGCAAAAAGTTCTCGCAAACTATTAGTTCGACCATAATTACTTCTAATAATAGACCACGCAAATAATCTGTTTTGCATAATTTCTTCAATACCAATTTGATGGGCAAGTCATTCTACTAAATAATCACTAGCTGTTTGAATTCTTTTTTCATCACTACGATTTTTAAAGGATTTTAAAGATGAAACAGTACTATTATTAGGACAAGCATTAGCATAATATTTTCAACACATTCCTATTGAAGGGTTTAAATTTTTATCTTCACAAGGATAATAATTACTATTAAATCTACTTCTAGTATGGAATAATGAATTTAAAAAGTTTTCAATCGCATGACCATATTCATGAACAATAACGGTTGTAATATTATTTGCTGACCAATATCCATTTTCAAATTGATCTCTAATATTTTCATAATTATTAAAATTATTAGAAAAAACCATATATTGTCATAAACGAGCAATATTTGCTCTTGTAACCGCAACAGTATTATTATTAAAATTATTAATTTTAAATAATAATAAATAATAATTTTAAAATACTATCTTTATCATAATAATGGGCAAATGTATTATAAAACTTTAGTAACTCAGCTTTCATCATTATTTTATCACTATTATTAAGATTATCCAATAATTCATTTCATCTAATATCAACATTAATAGATGATTTCAATTTTGTATTATTAAAATCATTTTGTAATGCATCAAAACTTTTAAAATTAGTTAAACTTTTATTAACTTTATTAAACTCTTCAGTACTTTTTAAAGAAGCTTTTTTAAAAAGTACTGCCTCACAATTTCGTAAAAATTTGACATCATACTTTGTTAAATTACGAATTACAAAATTAGTTTCACCTTTTGCGCCTCGTTCTTGTTGAGCAATTTTCAATTCTTGAAAAACATCAGAATTTAATAAAGAATTTTCTTTACGAATTGAATCATTAACAATTTGTTCGGAAATTTCTAATCCTTTAATATTACAACTAACATTATCAGTTTTAATGTTATAAGTCATAGGATTAAAATTAACATAACTTAATAAAAGTCCCAAAGTAACTGAAAACATAACAAAGCCAATAATAATGACTATTAATGTATTAGATACTTTGCGACTCATTAATCTCAACACCTTATTAACATTTTTTTATTAAAAATATTATTCAATAGTTAATAATAATTGTATTATATTTTTAATAAAAAAAGTGAATTAATAAATTAAAAAATCTGGCACCGTCTTATTTTCCCCGTGAAGGTATCGTCAGCGCTGGCATGCTTAACTTCTGTGTTCGGAATGGGAACAGGTGTGGCCACGCCGCTATAGGCACCAGATAGAGAGATTGCTCTCTCAAAACTAGACATAAACATTATTTTAGACTTTCAACAATAGGAATTACTTTTAAAATAAAGTAAGTCCTCGACCTATTAGTATTGGTCAGCTAAATATGTCACCATACTTACACACCCAACCTATCAACCTCATAATCTTTAAGGGGTCTTATTCCATTTCTGGATGGGAAGTCTCATCTTGAAGTTTGCTTCGTGCTTAGATGCTTTCAGCACTTATCAATTCCCTACATAGCTACCCAGCTGTGCCATTGGCATGACAACTGGAGCACCAGAGGTAGGTCCATTCCGGTCCTCTCGTACTAAGAACAGATCTCCTCAAACTTCCTACGCCCACAACAGATAGGGACCAAACTGTCTCACGACGTTCTAAACCCAGCTCACGTACCACTTTATTGGGCGAACAGCCCGACCCTTGGAACCAACTTCAGCTCCAGGATGTGATGAGCCGACATCGAGGTGCCAAACCTCCCCGTCGATGTGAACTCTTGGGGGAGATAAGCCTGTTATCCCCGAGGTAACTTTTATCCGTTGAGCGACGGCCTTTCCACTCAGGACCGCCGGATCACTAAACCCAACTTTCGTTCCTGTTCGACTTGTAAGTCTCACAGTCAAGCACCCTTCTACTTTTGCGCTCTGCGTATGATTTCCATACATACTGAGGGTACCTTTGGGCGCCTCCGTTACTCTTTAGGAGGCGACCGCCCCAGTCAAACTACCCACCTGACACTGTTCCTATTCAGGATAACTGAATAAGGTTAGATTTTCAAAATAATAAGGGTGGTATCCCAAGGTTAACTCCATAGATACTAGCGTATCTACTTCAAAGTCTCCCACCTATCCTGTACATATTAGATCAAAAATCAATATCAAGTTATAGTAAAGCTCTACGGGGTCTTTCCGTCTAGTTGCGGGTAACCTGCATCTTCACAGGTACTAAAATTTCACCGAGTCTATAGCCGAGACAGCGCCGGGATCGTTACGCCTTTCGTGCGGGTCAGAACTTACCTGACAAGGAATTTCGCTACCTTAGGACCGTTATAGTTACGGCCGCCGTTCACTGGGGCTTCAATTCTGAGCTTCATAATAAATTATTAACCCATCCTCTTAACCTTCCAGCACTGGGCAGGCGTCACCCCCTATACATCGTCTTACGACTTAGCAGAGAGCTGTGTTTTTGCTAAACAGTCGCCCCGGCCTCTTCACTGCGGCTCACATAATTACTTATATGAGCATCCCTTCTTGCTAACTTACGGGATGATTTTGCAGAGTTCCTTAGCTATAGTTATCTCGCTTGCCTTAGGATTTTCTCCTTGACCACGTGTGTTCGTTCTCGGTACGAGCACCATGATAGTTAATAGTAGAAGTTTTTCTTGGAAGCGTGGCGTCAGACTCTTCGCTACTTGCCGAAGCTTTCACTCCCCATAACGCTTCAAGGTTATGCCATAAAATTTACTAAATGACCCTCTTTGCGCTTAGCCCGGAATCCATTAACCGGGATATCCTAGCCTTCTCCGTCACTCCATTCCATACCATGGTGGTACAGGAATATCAACCTGTTGTCCATCGACTACGCCTTTCGGCCTCGCCTTAGGTCCCGACTAACCCTGGGTGGACGAACCTTGCCCAGGAAACCTTAGTCAAACGGCATGAAAGATTCTCACTTTCAATCGTTACTCATGCCGGCATTCTCACTTCTAAACAGTCCAGTAGTCCTTACGATCTACCTTCGTCCCGTTTAGAACGCTCCCCTACCACTTTAAAATAATTTAAAATCCATAGTTTCGGTACAATGCTTAGCCCCGGTACATCTTCGGCGCAAAATAACTCGACTTGTGAGCTGTTACGCACTCTTTAAAGGATGGCTGCTTCTAAGCCAACCTACAAGCTGTTTAAGTCATTCCACATCCTTTTACACTTAGCATTGATTTTGGGACCTTAACTGATGATCTGGGCTGTTTCCCTCTCGTCCATGGACCTTATCACCCACAGACTGACTGCCAAACATACAAAAACGGCATTCAGAGTTTGATTGCATTCAGTACCCCGAGGTGGGGCCATCATACATTCAGTGCTTTACCTCCGTTACGCTAATTTTGACGCTAGTCCTAAAACTATTTCGGGGAGAACCAGCTATCTCCAGGCTCGATTGGAATTTCACCACTAGCCACAAGTCATCCACGGTCTTTTCACGAACGTTGGTTCGGTCCTCCATTAAGTATTACCTTAACTTCAACCTGCTCATGGCTAGATCGCCTGGTTTCGGGTCTACGACTACATACTAAACGCCCTATTAAGGCTCGCTTTCACTACGGCTCCATGTTTTCCACTTAACCTTGCATATAATCGTAACTCGCCGGCTCATTCTACAAAAGGCACGCCGTCACTCATTAACGAGCTCCGACTTCTTGTAAGCATATAGTTTCAGATACTATTTCACTCCCCTCTCGGGGTACTTTTCACCTTTCCCTCACGGTACTGGTTCACTATCGGTGATTAGGTAGTATTTAGGATTACGCAGTGGTCTGCGCGTCTTCCGACAAGATTTCTCGTGTCTCGCCGTACTCTGGATCCCATCAAGAGACTTTTCAATTTCGTATACGAGGCTTTCACTCTCTATGGCATCGCATCCCAGCGATTTCTACTATCAAAAAATTTTCTAAAACTCTATATAGATGGTCCAAACCCCACTCCGAAGAGTGGTTTGTCCTGTTCCCTGTTCGCTCGCCGCTACTAAGGGAATCGCATTCGCTTTCTTTTCCTCTAGGTACTAAGATGTTTCATTTCCCTAGGTATCCCATCAATATGACTATGTATTCATCATATGACACTATTCGATTAAGAATAGTAGGTTGCCCCATTCAGAAATCCCTGGCTCAAAGCTTACTTCCAGCTCCCCAAGGCTTATCGCAGGTAGTCACGTCTTTCATCGGCTCCTAATCCCAAGGCATCCACTATATGCTCTTATTAACTTACTAATTTTTCTTTGTCAAAAGAAAAACCTATTGCAATTATAAAAATAAATGTTTATATCCAGTTTTCAAAGAACAATGCTCATAGAAATTACAGTGTAATTTCTCATATTGCGTTTGAGAGATAAATAATCTCTCAAAACTAAACAGAACATCCTCAACCAAAGTTATTTGTTAAAATCTAATGTAATTAGTTTATAAATATAAACTCCATAGAAAGGAGGTGATCCATCCGCACCTTCCGGTACGGATACCTTGTTACGACTTCACCCCAATCGTCAATCCTACCTTGGGTCGCTCTCTCAGTAAACTGTTAAGATACGAACTTCTGGCATTACCAACTCTCGTGGTGTGACGGGCGGTGTGTACAAGACCCGAGAACGTATTCACCGCGGCATTGCTGATCCGCGATTACTAGCGATTTCAACTTCATGGAGTCGAGTTGCAGACTTCAATCCGAACTGAGATCGGCTTTTTGAGATTAGCTTGCCCTTGCGAGTTTGCGACTCTTTGTACCGACCATTGTATCACGTGTGTAGCCCCAGACATAAGGGGCATGATGATTTGACGTCATCCCCACCTTCCTCTAGCTTGCACTAGCAGTCTCATTAGAGTCCTCAACTAAATGTTAGCAACTAATGATAAGGGTTGCGCTCGTTGCGGGACTTAACCCAACATCTCACGACACGAGCTGACGACAACCATGCACCACCTGTCTCAGTGTTAACCTCCACTATATTTCTATAGCATTGCACTGGATGTCAAGTCTGGGTAAGGTTCTTCGCGTTGCTTCGAATTAAACCACATGATCCACCGCTTGTGCGGGTCCCCGTCAATTCCTTTGAGTTTCACTCTTGCGAGCATACTACTCAGGCGGAGTACTTAATGCGTTAGCTGCAGCACCGACATTAAAGCCGACACTTAGTACTCATCGTTTACGGCAGGAACTACTAGGGTATCTAATCCTATTTGATACTCCTGCTTTCGTGCCTCAGCGTCAGTTACAGGCCAGTTAGTCGCCTTCGCCACTGGTGTTCCTCCATATATCTACGCATTTCACCGCTACACATGGAATTCCACTAACCTCTCCTGTACTCTAGTTATACAGTTTCCAAGGCGAATCGAAGTTGAGCTTCGATCTTTAACCTTAGACTTATATTACCGCCTACGCACCCTTTACGCCCAATAAATCCGGATAACGCTTGCCACCTATGTATTACCGCGGCTGCTGGCACATAGTTTGCCGTGGCTTTCTGGTAAGGTACCGTCAAATAAGAATCATTTCCTATTCTTACTATTCTTTCCTTACAACAGACCTTTACAACCCGAAGGCCTTCATCAGTCACGCGGCATTGCTCCATCAGGCTTTCGCCCATTGTGAAAAATTCCCTACTGCTGCCTCCCGTAGGAGTCTGGGCCGTGTCTCAGTCCCAGTGTGGCCGTTCACCCTCTCAGGTCGGCTATGCATCATCGTCTTGGTAAGCCATTACCTTACCAACTAACTAATGCAACGCATCCTTATCTTTTTGTAGTGCAAATGCACCTTTAATTATCATTAGATGCCTAACGATAACCTATGCGGTATTAGCCGTCGTTTCCAACGGTTATTCCCCTCAAAAAGGCAAATTAGATACGTGTTACTCACCCGTTCGCCACTAGAGTGCAAGCACTCTCGTTCGACTTGCATGTATTAGGCATGCCGCCAGCGTTAATCCTGAGCCAGGATCAAACTCTCATTAAAAAGTGAAAATAAAAAAACATTTTATAGTAATGTTTTCAATTTTTATTGTTTGTTTCATAACTCATCAGATTGACAGATTGTTCTGTTTAGTTTTCAAAGATCATTTTGTAATAGTAAGAAGTTTAACGACTTAATTACTAGTACATTTAAGATAATACTGAATTTGGAAATAAATGTCAACATAAATTTAAACTTTTTTTAAAATAATTCTAATTATCTTTTAAACCAATATTTAATCAATTAAATTCAATATATATCCTCGGAGTATTTCAAAACCGTAAATATATATTACCACAAATTTTAACTATTTAACGATATAAATTAAATATTTTTAAAAAACTAAACTACATATTTTAGGTATCATTTTAATAAAAGAAAAGCAACAACAAAAATTTTTGTTTAGCATCTTACAGAAAAAGTAAAACCTTAATAGGTTTTATTTAACTCTTAACTAATGCATTTTTTCACTTTTAACTATTCAAAAAAGTTCAAAGATATTTGATCAAATTTATCTAAACCTGATAAAATACCCATCTCCTCAAATTCCTTTAAATGAGTTTTAGTAATACTAGTTCTTTTTTGCAAATCTTCCAAAGAAGCAATCGCTCTTTCAGTTCTAGCTTCAACAATTGAATTAGCAACAGTACTACCCAAACCATCTAATGCTGATAATGGCGGAACAATCTTTTTAAAACCAGCAAACTCTTGAACAACAAAATTTGTTGCTAAAGAATATTCTAAATTAATACCAATAAATTCAATTTTGCGAGCATACATTTCTAATGCTACTTCCAACACTGGTACTAAATCCTTCTCCTTTTGAGTTAACTTATTAACAGCATTATAACCATTATCCATTCGTGATAAGATATCGGTTAATTTTGTTAAAACAGCGTTCCTTCCCTTAGCAATCGTTTTAATATCAAAAACATCACATCGTGTTGAAAAATAAGTCGCATAATATTCGTGCGGATAATTAATTTTATATCAAGCAATTCGCAAAGCCATTAGAACATAAGCTGTCGCGTGTGCCTTAGGGAACATATACTTAATTTTTTGACACGATGCAATATATCATTGGGGAACATTATGACTAATCATAATTTTTTGTTGCTCATCAGTGACACCTTTTCCTTTACGAACGGTTTCCATAATGTTAAAAGCAATATCTGACGGAATTTCACGATGAATTAAATAAGTCATAATATCATCACGACAACCAATAACATCTTTTAATTTTAAATCTTGATGGGTAATTAATGTTTGGGCATTATTTACTCACACATCAGTACCATGCGATAATCCAGAAATTTGCACTAAATCAGCAAAACTCGTCGGATTTGTTTCTTCTAACATTTTACGAACAAATTGAGTGCCAAACTCAGGTAAGCCCACCGCTCCAGTTTTTTCATTATTAATATCACTACTAGTAATCTTCATAATTTCTGGGGAACTAAATAATGAAAGCACTTCGGCATCATTACACAAAATATTTTGCGGATCATATCCAGTAAGGTCGTGTAACATTTTTAAAGCTGTGGGATCAACATGTCCCAAAATATCTAACTTTAACAAGTTATCATGAATAGCATGAAAATCAAAATGCGTTGTTTTTCACTGCGAAGTAATATCATCAGCTGGGAAATTTACTGGCGTAAAATCATTAACATCATAGTTCTTAGGAACAACAATAATTCCCCCCGGATGTTGTCCGGTTGTTCGTTTAACACCCTCACAACCTTGTGCTAATCATTCCAAATACGCCTTTTTAACAAAATGATTACCTTTCACATCTTCCAAATAACCACGAGCATAACCAAATGCTGTTTTCTGTGCCACGGTAGAAATTGTTCCCGCCCGAAACACATTATCCGCACCAAACATCTCTTTAGTAAAATTATGAGCAATCATTTGATACTCACCAGAAAAATTCAAATCAATATCTGGTACTTTATCACCATCAAAACCTAAAAAGGTTTCAAACGGAATATCATGACCATCACCAGTTAAAAGATGCCGACATTGCGGACAATTTTTTGGTGGTAGATCATAACCACTACGAATATTTTCATCACTAACAAATTCACTATATTGACATTGCGAACACACATAATGTGGCACTAATGGATTTACTTCGGTAATCTTCGCCATTGTCGCAACTAATGATGACCCTACAGAACCACGAGAACCAACCAAATAACCATCATTTAATGACCTTGTAACTAACAAATGAGCAATTCAATAAACAACCCCAAAACCATGCTTTAAAATCGCGTCTAACTCCCGCGTTAACCTTTCTTCTACCATTATTGGCAATACTGCACCATAAATTTTTTTCGCGTTATCATAACATAATCTTTTCAAATTGCTATCAACATCACCATTATCAATTACTGGGGTATACAAATCATCTTTAATCGGTCGCAACCACGAAATTTGCTCATTTAAATAATTAGGACTAATAACAACCAACTCTTTAATTAAAACTTCATCTTCTAAAAAACTAAACTCATTTAACATCTCAGCAGTCGTTCTTAAATGTTGCTCAGGATTATTTTTAACACGACCTTTACGGTCAAATAAAGGATGCATTCTTCCTCCTAAACCCTTAGTATTAATATATACATCACGAAAAATCTTATCTTGCGGATTTAAATAATGAACATCAGAAGAAGCAATAACCACTTTATTAAGTTTCTTTGCAGTATGAACAATATTTTTTACAATCCGCATTAAATGTTCAACTGTCATCTCACCACTTTCAACTAAATGATTGTAAACACTTAGCGGTTGTACTTCAATATAATCATAAAATTGCATTATTGCTTCCAATTCTTGTTGACTCCGATTACGAGCAAACTCAAAAACCTGACCATTAACACAACCAGAACCAATAAAAACATTAGCACGCATTTCTTGCAATGCCGCAATCGTAATTTTAGGACTACTATAAAAGTACTTAGTATGCGATAGCGAAACTAACGAAAATAAATCTTTCAATCCTTGCTCATTTTTAGCAATTACTGTCGTATGATTACCAAATAACTTGGCAAAAATTGGTTCATAATTAATTTTTTCAATATCTAATAATGTTTTTACTTGATAATTATCTTCTAAATCCGTTAACATCACAGCAAACACATCAGCTAATATTTCAGCATCATAATCAGCACGATGAGCAATTTCTTCATTATACTTAATATTATATTTTCTAGCAACCGTTCCTAAACGATGATAGCGTAACTGTTGCTGTAATAACCGTGATAATTGCAAGGTATCAATAATCGGATTAGTAAGTTTTCCATAACCCATTTGATTTC
Organism: Spiroplasma endosymbiont of Dilophus febrilis; assembly: GCF_964030685.1. NCBI lineage: Bacteria > Bacillati > Mycoplasmatota > Mollicutes > Entomoplasmatales > Spiroplasmataceae > Spiroplasma > Spiroplasma endosymbiont of Dilophus febrilis. The sequence continues at coordinate 176,985 of NZ_OZ034912.1, read as the reverse complement.
ACAGTTCTTGAATAAAACCAACATCAAACGATGCATTATGAGCCACAAGGACAGCATCTTGTAAAACTTCTTTAATCTCAGCAGCCACAATTTCAATTGGGGGCTTATCTTGTAACATTTCGTTACTAATCCCAGTTAATGATTCACTAAAAGCACTAACATTACTTTTGGGTTTAATTAAAAAATCATATTTTTTATTGCTTAATCCTCGACCCTCAATAACTACCGCTCCAAATTCAATAATTTCATCATAACGACTAGATAATCCTGTTGTTTCAATATCAAAAATAACAAACTTACAAGCATTAATCGCATCACTAGTAGCATTAGTAATTGCTTTAACACTACTATCAATCATTTGCATTTCCACACCATAAATAACCTTAACAGTAGGATATTTCTTTTGGGCGATTTGCGCATCAGGAAATGATTGAACATTTAAATGATCAGTAATCGCAATTGCTGAATGTTTTCAAAGACTTGCTTGTTTAATATATTCACCAATACTTGTAACCCCATCCATCGCACTCATTTTTGTATGTAAATGAAATTCAATCCGCTTTTCTACCATATCATCAGTTCGTAAATGCGGATCAGCAATCTTTTGAATTTTATTTACTCACAAAACTTGTTCACGAGAAAAATTATCAAACCGCACATCACCTTTAACAACAACTCAATCCTTTTCTTGTAGTTCTTCCAAAAGCTTGTCTTTCATATCATCACTTGTAAAATATCGTAAAGCAATCGCATCACTAAAATCACTAATTAATATTGAATAAATTCATCGTTTAGTTTTTGTTAATTTACAATCTTTACGAAAAATTTGTCCTTGAATAGAAACCCCCCGCACATCTTCTTCCAATTCTGAAATTTTACACGATACTTGCGACAATAAATTGTCACTACTAGACAAATTGCCTTTAAACGCCCGTTTTTTTGCAGGCAAAGCCTTTACTTGTTGTTGTTCTCTTTGTTGGACTTTCATTCGTTCTTCATCTTCAATTTGTATCATTGCTGGATCAACAGAAACATCATATTGTTCAATTTTTATTTTTAAAGACAAGTTTTGAAAACCATACCGACGCATTCGCTCCTGATAATATTTTAAATGCCGATTAGTCAATGCCCCTTGTGATTCATTATGAACTTTAATAAGTAAATCATTATTTTCCAACACTAAATTATCACAAGAAATATTACTATTAATGTACTCTTTTTGTTTTGTCTTAGTTTGCTTAATATATTCTCAATAATCAACAATTTGTTCTATTACATAATTAGCATCAACACATAAAAAAGTTATTTTACTACGAAAATCAAGTTTCAATAAACATTGTTCAAGTTCTCTAATAATTTCAATTGGTAAAATTTTGTTAATTTGCAATGTAAAATACAGCGTATCATTCTTTTTCTTAAATTCTATTTTCAATAATTTTGCTTGTTGTAAAATGTCATTTTTTAAAGAAAACTTCATTATTTTTCACAATTGCTGTAAATTCTTTTCCATACTTTCACCCCTGACTTAAATTGTTGAAAAACTCTGGATTAACATAAAAAATCCAGTAAATATTAATACTAACGACAAACTATCAATCCGATCCAAAAATCCGCCATGACCTGGTAAAACCTTAGAAAAATCTTTTACATTATGATTCCGTTTAATAAATGAAAAAAGTAAATCACCAATATGACTTATTAATGATAAAAATAAAATTAACAAGAAATAAATTACATATTTATAATCATCTGTTTTCGTTGTAAAAAAGTTAACAAATGGCTGATACTTCGTAAATTCCGTTAATAACACAATATATCCTAAAATAAGCACCAAGGTTACTGAAATACCAATAATCGCCCCTTCTCATGTTTTACTAGGACTAATTTTTGGAGCAAGAGCATTTTTGCCAACTAATGTTCCGCCAATATAAGCAAATGTATCATTACTAATAGTAATTAATAAAACTACACTAACTGCTGGTCAACCAAACCCTGGTTGGAGCATAATATAATTCATTGCTTTAAAAGCAAATACTAAATAAAGTGTCATACAAAATATAAATAGCGCATCATTAGCACTAAATTTCTTAAAAACTTTCACCATTAGTAAAATAACTAATAAAAATATCATATAAATTAACAATACCATTCATGATTGTCATCATTCAATACGACTTGGACCATCGTACTTATTTCAATACGGTTCATACTTAATATTCTCTGCTATGGGAAACCATAATAATATAATTGCAAAAACAAAAATAATAGCTTTAATAATTAAATTAAAACTTTCTCCTTTACTTAAATTCATCACCTCAAAAATTGTAATCCCTAATAAAATACTATTAACTGTTAAAAATGCATATGGCATATATCAAACATTAAAACCTTTTCACTCTTGATATATCGCCCCAACAAATAAATATAAAATTGCAAAAGAAATTAAAAAGATACTAGTAATAATTCGCTTTTTCATTTAAGCACTCCTTCTATCAATATTAACTAATTATAACTGATAATTAAATTGAAAGAATAAAATCGCATCTAATTGTGAAAATATATTCAGACAATCAATGCTATAATAAAATTTAATAAGGAGGGGTTTTGACCAAATTAAAAAATATTTTTGCTTTTTAAAAAATAAAATAAGATCTTTTAAGAAAGAGGTAAAAATAATGAATACAAAAGTACTAGCTAGATATTTTAGTGCCTTATGCATTATCAACAACGGATTAAATTGATGAAAACGATTTAGTTATGATTGAATTGGACTATTTTCACAAGATAAACTAGATAATGGTGATGAAATTAAATTTCACTATGTTAGTGATATTGATAGAATTAGATACCACACTTGAACAGATTGCTGAGGAGGGCCTTATCCAGATTGTGCCATTCACTGAAAAGACCGCTGAACAGAACTGATTGAGAAAAACATATGACAAATCGCAACATAGTTTTTACAGTCACAACAGTGTGACTAATCCTCAACATTATTTTTTGAATAACAATGATGTTTCTTTATCCTAATAGTTTAACTGGAAGTAATCGTGCCAATGCCTATGATGAAATTAAAATTATTCTTGAAAAATGTCTTATCCCAAATAATGTTACTTTTTTCCATTTCATTATTTTATAACCTTTGTTACTTTTAGTATTATCTTTATCAGTTTACAAATTTTTTCTTATTTCAGTCAAATAAAAGCAAAAATAGCAATTGTGCTTTTTAGCATTTCATTGCTTGCCTTAATTCTCTTAACTTTAGTAGCAACAATGTCGCTTATTAGAATTGAAGATTTTGGTGGAACAATGTGATGCAGTTATCGCGAGATTGCTGTCTCTGCTCTAATTCTGATTTTCCTATTTTGTCCCGCATTATATTGAAATTTATATTACTGTAAAAAATATGCTCGTAAATAACTTTAAAAAATAAAACTCTCCTAAATAAAGGAGAGTTTTATTTCCATTAAACTGTCATTAATTCTTTTTCTTTTTCTAACGCAATAGCATCAGCCTTAGCAATATATTCATCAGTTAATTTTTGAATATCTTCTTGATAAGATTTAACATCATCTAAAGGCAATTTAGATTTTTTAATAATTTCATTAATATCTCGTCTTAAATTACGAATCCGAACTCGCATTTCTTCAGTAATCTTTTTTACTTGCCGAACAAATTCTTTGCGTTTTTCTTCAGTTAACTGCGGGACATTCATTCTAATATAATCACCTTGGTCTTGCAATGAAACTTGCAAATTAGCTTTAGTAATCGCAGCAATAACTTGCTTAATAATACTTCGATCATAAGGTTTAATAACAAGTTGTCGCCCTTCAACAACCGTAATTGCAGCAACTTGATTAACTGGCATTAAACTACCATAATAATCTACCAAAACAGAATCAAGAATTAAAGGATTAGCTCTTCCTGTACGAATCTTACTTAATTCATATCGTAAACTTTCTAAAACCTTTTCCATTTCTTCTTTTATTTGTTCAATTTCTAATTGTAATGCCTCAATTAACATTAATTATTCTCCTTACTTTTATTACTGTAATTTAATCTTATTTCTTAAAAACTTTAACTATTTATTGCTACTACTAATAATTGTAATTTTAGTATTTTCCTGTAAAGCTTTAACAATATTATCTGGTTCATTAATATCAAACACAATAATCTTTAAATTAGCTTCCATACTCATTGTAATTGCTGTTAAATCCATTACCCGTAATTGCTTTTGCGTTATATCCTCATAAGTTAAAAACTTATAATGAGTAGCAGTGTTATCTATTTTTGGGTCAGCACTATAAACACCATCAACACCATTTTTAGCCATTAATAAGACATCAGCTTTAATTTCCGCCGCTCGTAATGCTGCTGCGGTATCAGTTGTAAAATAAGGATATCCCGTTCCAGCTGCTAAAATAACAACATAACCCTTAGATAATCGTGATAGACATTTTTTAAAATAATAAGGTTCACAAATTTTATTCATTTCAATTGATGATTGAATAATTACTTTATCAAAGTTTTGATTTTTAAATTCAGCTTCTAAAGCTAAAGCATTCATTACCGTAGCTAACATCCCCATATAATCAGCATTAACCTTATCCAAACCAGCGATTTTAGCATTAACTCCTCTTCAAATGTTACCACCACCAACAACAACAGCAATTTCAATTCCTTCTTGCGATAAAGTAATAATTTGTTTAACAATATTTTTCATTCGTTGTGGATCATAAATGCTAACACCGCCTAAAGCTTCACCACTAATTTTTAATAAACATCGCTTATATTTAAATTCCATTATTCACACCTACTTCTTTTTCCCATATATATTTTATACGAGATTTTTTTAAATAAAAAGAAAAACTTTAATTAAAATTTTAAAGTTTTTCTTTTAAAATATTACTACTTTTCTTTTTTTGAACGCACCGTTTTAAGTGGCTTTTTGCTAGTCAAATTATTTGCTTCTAAATTCATTAGCTTATGAATATAATCTTGATAATTTTCCAAAATAAATTTTGTTGTTAAACTTTTTTTATTTCAACTAATTTTTCTTTTTGCTCTAGAACCTTCAATAAACCGAACTGTTAAATAATCATTTTCATTTTCATTTATTTCATAAATTTTTTCAATCCGAATCTTTCGTCCAAAAAGAAAAACAAATTGTTTTGTAAACTTAACAGCTAAATAATCAGAAACTAAAATACAATAAACAACAGTAAAAATAAGTAAAGCAAAATTTATTGTTAATAAACTAATAGCAAATTTATCATCAGAGGATAAAGTATCACTAATGGAAAAATTATATGTTTTACTAGTAATTGCTAATATTAATGTTGTTAACTGTAACGGTAAATTCATTACAATAATTGTTAATAAAATCAATGATTGTTTCTTATTTCAAAATCCTACTTTTGATGCAACTTTGTTAAACATTGTAAAACTACCAATAATTATTGCTATCAAACCAAAATAAAATGCAAATAAGAAATAAACTATTACTGATAAATACACTTAATTATGCCTCCTTTATTTTATCTTTATTTCAATGCTAATGTAACGCTAATTAATAAAAATTAATCAGTTTTAGTAATTCCTTCACCAACTTCATAACGATACATTACTAAAACTTTTGTATTATGCATTGTAAGAATTTCTTGAACTTTTTTCTTTTCATCAAACATAAAAGGTTGATCTAATAAAGAATATTCCGCTAACTGCTTATCTAAACGACCTTGCTTAATTTTTTCCAAAATTTCTGGTGGTTTATTTTCTGTTGCCATTTGACTATTAATAATATCCATTTCCTTATTAATAAAATCTTGAGGAATATCTTCACGACTAATAAAAGCAGGTTTTGAAGCCACAACATGCATCGCAAGTTTTTTAGCAATATCACTATCAACTTGACCTTGCAACTTAACTAAACTAGCAATACGATAATTACCATAATTATATCCCACTAATGTGTCTTGATCACTTTTAGTAATAATCATAAAACGACGAATACTAATCTTTTCACCTAATTTATATGTTGCTTCATTTAATAAATCATTAACAACAATATTTTCTTCATTTTTTAACAATAATCCTGCTTCTAAAGTAAGCGGTTGATGTTTCAAAAATAAAGTTAAAATATTGTCTAATAATTCAAGAAATAATTTATTTTTAGCAACAAAATCAGTTTCACAATTTAATTCTAAAATAATTGCTATATCATCAACAACTAAAACTTTTGATAATCCCTCAGTATTAATCCGCGCTTGTTTAGCTTGTGCCTTTGCAATACCATTGGTTCTTAATCATTGAATCGCTGCTTCAATATTACCATTACTTGCCTCTAATGCTTTTTTGCAATCCATAAGGCCAACCCTAGTACGGTCACGCAAATTTTTAATCATTTCCATTGTTATTGGCATTATTCTTTAGTTCCTTTCGCATCGTCATTTTTTTCAATAATTTCTGCTTCCTTTTTACTTGGAGAAATAACTGCTGGCGCTGAATCAGCACTAACATTAGTTTGTAGTTTTTCTTCTTTAACAATAGTTAAATCAGTAGCTTCAATGATAGCATCTGCAACTAATGTTGAAATTAAAGCAATTGTTTTAGCGGCATCATCATTTCCAGGAATGGGATAACTAATACCATCAGGATCACTATTAGTATCACAAATAGCAATAATAGGAATATTTAACTTCAATGCTTCTTTAATTGCATTGTGTTCAACATTAGTATCAATAACAAATATTGCTTGTGGTAACGAACGCATATGGCGAATTCCACTTAAAAACTTATCTAATTTCTCTTTATCTTTTTGAATTAAAATTTGCTCTTTTTTTGGTAAAACAGATAATTCACCAGTTTTTTCCCGTCGTTCAATATTTCATAATTTTTTAACACTTTTTTGAATTGTTCTTAAATTAGTTAAAGTTCCTCCAAGTCATCGCTTATTAACATAAAAAGAATTACTTCTTACTGCTTGTTCTTTAACAATATTTTGAGCTTGTTTCTTAGTACCAACAAAAATAATTTTTCCACCAGTTTTAGTTATTGATTTAATAAACTCTAAAGCTTCTTCCAACATAATTATTGTTTTATGTAAATCAATAATATAAACTCCACTTTTTTCAGTGAAAATATACTTTTTCATCTTGGGATTTCATCTTTTAGCTTGATGACCAAAATGAGTCCCCGCTTCTAATAACTGTTCCTTAGTAACACTTGCCATATTTATTTCCTTTCGTTTTTCTTCCATATCCTTCTAACATTAATCACTTAATTAATAAGCACTAGACTAATGAATCCACATATGTGTTGCTTTTAAAATATTAGCAAATAAATTATAACACATTTACATTAAATCAATTACACCAGTTTTATTTAAGGTCGCGTTTAGTTTTCTTAGGTATTGCTTTGAAGAAGTAAAACAATCAGCTAATTATATTATTTAATTATTAAACTAACCCTGCCTTTCTTGTTATTATCATTTTTATTCTTTTTCATTTTATCATATTATTGAATTTTTACACAACAAAAATTATTAATTTTATTAAATTTTAACTAATATTTTTACTTACTTAAATCTATTATATTTATTTGTTACAGCATTACCTTTATAGTTAATTCAACTATCATCATTTTTATTATTATATTTATTTCATAATGAATTTTTATATATTTCTTTTCTGATTTCTATTTCTGAATTAATATTTTCATTAATGTAATGTAATACATTTAATTTGTTTAAATTTGCCATTCTTAAATGTAATAAGTTATTTAAATTTTTATGATTATATATTTTCGCCCCATATCCTAATTGTTGTTTTACCAAATGTGACACATCACTTTCAATGCTACAACCAATATTTCATTCTAAATTTTGATTATGAATACCTTGCTTATTATTACTGAAATAATTACTCGCCTTTCTTAAATTTATTTTAATATCTTTATTTAATTCATTTTTAGCAACATTACGAATGTTTTTGATTAATTCTTGATGATTTCCATCCTTATATAATTTAATTCAACTATTTAGTGTTACTTTACGATTTTCAAAAATAATATTAAATGCAGTTTGTTTTAATTTTTTAATAGCATGATAACCATCTAAAATATATCTAACATTACCAAAACTATTGGCAATTTCTCTAATTCAAGTAGCACCATCACCACAAACAATTATTTTGTCATAATTAATATTAACATAATGTTTTTGCAATTCTTTAATTAATAAATCACGATAATCCATCGTATTTATTTGTTTACCAACTTTTAACATTAGAAAATGACCTCGTTTATTTTCTAACTCTCTACGAGCATTTTTGTATTTTTTTTCTTTATGTCCGGTATGAAAAGTAACTAAACGAATTCTTTGGTCTTGTTTAACTTTCTGATCTAATGTCGCTAAAAATGTTTCATCTAGTTGAATATATAAATTCTTATTTTTGATATCAATTCTAGTTTTAGTTTCTTTTTCTGCTAATTGAAAATATTCGGCAATATTGTATTTATTTAAAATATTTGAAATACTACTTTTTGAAATATAACAATGATTTAGAGCATCTAAAACATCGCGATACCGTTTACCATCGCCCAAAAGACTTAAAACTTTAAATTGGACATCAAAATAAATGCGTTGTTTGGGCAATAAACCAATTTCTTTATCTAGTAAACATACATATTCGAATTTACCTGATTTTTGATTTCAATATTTATATCGGCGTCGTTTAAAAGTAACATCACCAAAAATTGTAATAATTGTTCTTGATGCAAAATGAACTACTTTATAACCTTGTTTTAACCGATAATGATATTTATATAAATATTCATCTAATTTTCCGTATTCATTAGTTAATTGTTTGCATTTATTGGTGTACATATTTTTATGCGTTGTAAATAAGTTTAATCAATGCTTATTTTCTAAGGTTTTTACATTATTATTAATTTCTAACATAATAAGTTACCTTTCTTGATAGTAATTTTAATAAAGTTTAGTTAGCTTATTTTTCTGCTTTAATGATAAATATTTTTTTAGAACTAGTATTCAATATCCTGAAAAAATGATATAAATTCTTATTTTAATGATTTATAATTAATTTGTATTAATTAAATTTTATAAATTTAAGAAAAGGTTTACGGGATGATTACTATAAAAATTTATTAATTTAGTAAAAATTGACATAAAGGTAAAGGATTTAATAAATGAAAAAACTTTTAGGATTATTAGGAACAATTTTAATAACTGGCAACGCCTTGCCGACCGTGATTGCAGCTGCTCCTAATCGAAAACAAAGAACAAAAACTAAATTATTAAATAGTAAGCTTAATTATTCACAAACAAATAATTTAGAAAATCTCCAAAGAAGTAAAAGACAAAACAACGAAGATATTTCAAATACTCCAAAAATACAAGATGAACAACAATCTCAATTTTCATCAAATTCAGATAATCAAATTGATATTATTGAAAAAGAAGTTACTCTGGATAAAAATTATTCCGAAGGTATTAAAAAAATATTACAAGAACTGATTGATGAAAAATATATTGATCCATTAAGAAGTATCAATATGGGCGGACTTATAAGCAAAGAACTTGATAATAAAACAATTATTTCTAAATTAGAAGAATTAGATCCTAAAATGATTAATTGAATTAAAAAACAACAAAATAACAAAGAAAAAATACTAATATTAACATTAAAAAATAGTAATAATAAAAGGATAAAATTAGTAATTAATTTAAATAATCTTTATTTACTGGGATTTATTAATAATCAAAATCAATATTTTTATTTTGATGATGAACTTTTAGAAAAAATAAAACAACATAATCAAGAAGAAATCAAAAAACTTAATAATTTAAAGGAAAAATTAAATAATTTAAAAGAAAACAAACTTTTATTTAATGAAGAAAAAGTAAAAGAATATTTACAACAAAAAAATGAACTTATTCCACTTAAAGAAAAAGAAAAAAAAATTAAAAAATTAAATTATAATAATGAATTAAATTCTTTAAATAAAAAAATTAATAATTTACAAGGTGAAAATTTAAAAGATGAAGAAAAAAAAATTAAAGCTTTAAATGAATCAGTAATTAAAAAATATAATTGTCAAAATATTAATTTAAATTATACAGGAGCATATACAAGTGACGGTTTAAATGTTGTAATAAAAGAAAATGGAAAACTCGATAAAGGAAAAGATATTATTATTTCAAAAGATACTTTAAATAATGCAATTACAAATTTAACAAATTATCATAATAAACAACAAAATCAATCAATAAAAGATGATTTAGTAAGAATGATTTTTATTACAAGTGAAGCTATGAGATTTCAATGTGATGAAAAAACTTTAGAAATTTTTGCAGAAATTAAAAATACCAATGAATTAAAAAAAATCATAGCTGAGAGTCAAAATATATTAATAAATATTCAAGAAAAAATATTTATTAAAAATCAAAAAATAAATTGAAAAGATTATACATCACAATTAAGGGGTGATTGAAAAAAATATTCAGAACAATTCAATAAATTTAGAATAAAAATTTGAAATGAATTAAATGAATTTAAAAAAATTTTTAATTTTATTAATGATTCAAAATATGAAGTAAACGAATTTCTAACAAAAATATTAGATAATAATGTAGAGAAAATAAAACAAATTTTAAAAATTGCACAAGAAACTAATTTAATTCAAAAAATAAATAAATATGATTTAGATAATAAACAAGCTATTATTTTTTTGCTTAGTATAAAAAAAGATATTATTACTTGAAAAAAAAGATTAGATAAATTATTTCCATTAAAAAACTGAAAAGAAATAGAATTTGGTTGTTTTAAATTTTTACATGTAACAATTTTACAACGCAACCTTGATTTAACTAAATTACTGATTAATATTGATGCTGGTACTACTGATATTAATCCTCAATATAAAAATAGCTTAAGTCTTTTATATTATGCAATAGATACAGGCGACATTCAAATAGTAAAATTATTGATTGATAATGGTGCTGATCCTAATGCTTTAGATTGTAATAATGATTTTATTTCACCTTTACATTATGCAATTATAAAAAACAAAAAAGAAGTGGTGGAAGTGCTTTTAAAATCAAAAAACATTAAAAATAAAATTAATAATAAAAGTTATCTAAATATAGGATGTTTACATTGAATAAGTTTAAATTTAAAAAATATAAATAATTTAGAAATAGCAGAATTATTGATTGATAATGGTGCTGATGTTAATCTTCAAGATGAAAACGATGCAACTCCTTTATACTATGCAATAAGTACCAACAATAAAGAAATGGTTCAATTATTAATTAATAAAGGAGCTAATATTAAAAATATAACTAAGAATGGTTTAACCCCACTATATTACGCAATAATTTTAGACAATAAAGAAATGGTTCAATTATTAATTGAAAAAGGTGCTAATGTTAATATGCAAGATGAAAACGGTTTAACTCCTTTACATTTTGCAATAGAAGAAAATAATCAAGAAATGGTTCAATTATTAATTAATAATAATGCTGATGTTAACATTAAAATAACATCAGATGGTGCAACTATTTTACATTATGCAATTCTAAACAATAAAAAAGAAATGGTAAAGTTATTGATTAAAAAAGGTGCTAATGTTAATAAAGGTGTAAATGGTTTAATTCCTTTATACTATGCAATAAGTACCAACAATAAAGAAATGGTTCAATTATTAATTAATAAAGGAGCTAATGTTAATATGCAAGATGAAAATGATTTTTCTCCTTTATACTATGCAATAAATGAAGAGAACATTGAAATCGTTAAATTATTGCTTGCCAATGATGCGGATGTTAATCTTCAAAATAAAAATGGTTTAACTCCTTTACTTTATTCAAAATATAACAAATATATAAAAATTGAGAATCTTTTTAAAAATTTTAAAAATTTAAAAAATAAAATAGAATCATTAAATGAACAATTAAAAAAGATAAAAATTAATGAACAAAAAACAAAAATTAATAACAATTTAAAAAAATCTGAGGATAAATTAAAAAAATTATTGTATGTTACACTTGATAAAAAAATATATACGCCAATTTATACACAAAAAACAATTACAGAATATGAATATAATGCTGGTATAGGACAAAATAATTTAAATGCACCAACACATCAAAATAATCTATATGATGTTCCTGCAGATAATAGTTGTTTATTTTGGTCTGTGGCAACAGCTTATTTATTGCCGGTCCGAAATAATTATGAAGAATTTAGAGCAAGATTCATTCAATTATTTGGTGAAGAAAATTTAAAAAATATATTACATCTTCAAAAATTACTACAACAATATGATTTAATAAATAATAGAAATTTAAATCAATTATGATATAAAGATGTAATAGTAAATAATTTAGTCACAAATGTTTTTCGTAATAGTGTTGAGGATTATATTGAAAAAAATTTAGATAATCCTATTCAAAACAATTCTAATAGAAGCCAAGCACCAACTTTTAGAAATCTTATTCAAGAAAATAATGAAGTTGCTTCTAACTACTTAGAAAGAATGCGACAATCTTCATCGTGGGGTGGGGTGCCAGAAATAATAGCAATGAGTAATATTTTAAATTCTAACATTAGTGTAAATAATGACGGATCTTATCAACCCGTGCATCAAAATGCAAATAATAATAACATCGCGATATCTTATGTTGAGCTTGAAAAAGGTTCGGGTATTAACAATCATTATAATTTTGCTTTAACACCAGAAGAAGATCAAACAAATCACCCTATTGTTATTAATGACAATCAGGGAAATGCCCCGGTCGTTGATATAACCAAGAGACCAGATAATTTACTACCAATCACGCCAAAACCAGAGGCGAACGCAATTAAATTAGCAGTTGATGATCATGGTCAATACCACGCCAATTTGGCCAACAACAATAATGATGATGATGCTAATCAAGGTAATAATATTGCCAAAGCACCAGAACCAGCAACAACCCCATTGCAAAAAGATGAATATCATTTTGTAGATAAAAAAACAGAAGATGATAGTTTAAAAAATGATGAAAATTTAGAAATTAACTTAATTAAAAACAATAAAGACGAAATAAAACAAAATGCCTCGGCAGGAAATCAATCCATCAGTACAAATATTGAGAATTTACAAACAACAACTGCTGAGGCAATAAATCAATACAACGCTCTTTCAAAAGAAGAAAAATTAAAAAAATTAAATGAAATTAATCGTTATTATCAAACATTACCGGAAAACGATAAAAAAACTTTTAAAGAAAAATTAACAAATACTGGATTAGCAGCTTTAAGTGGGGGTGCATTAACAGCTTATGGAACCAAAATAACTGTTAGTGGCACCGCCGCCGCTACTGGTGTTACAAATGCAGAAGCAATGGAAATGGCCCCGCTCTTATCAACAAGCACAACAGAAAGCTTGGCCGCCGCAGAAACAATTACTGTTGCCGAAACAGCGGCGGTTGAAGGCGGAGTTATAGCCGGAGAAGCTGGTACTGCTGCCGCTCTGGCTCCGGAAACCCTAGGCCTATCCTTAGTGATTGGAGGATTGGCAATTGCCGGAACATGAATGTATTTGACTTTTCATCATCATGCAACACCTGATATTGCGTTGCCAACTTCAATTCATCATAATGTTTATGATAACATTGAAAAATGATATAAATTTCTAGCCCATGATCAATTAAAAATTAAAATTAACAAAAATACATGAAATGAAATTAAACAAAATAAAAATTCACAAGCAACCATTACTAAAATTATTAAAAATAAATTTATTATAAATGACCATTCTGGCTGAGGCGAAAGTGTCACAAATGAAGATTTCAATACTCTCGTAAAAGTAATACTGCTTCATTTTGAACAAATAAATGGTTATTTTGAAATATTAGATAATGAAAATGATGGTTTTGTCATTATAACCAACACTGAAGGTGATTGACTAGGAATAGAATAAAATTTAACATTATTAATTAAAAGAGAAAAATATTTCTTATATGTGTTATGTAGAATAACCTAACTTCAAATTTTAATTTTAATATATTTGTTAATTATTTAAATTAAGATTAAAAATATTTTTACTAAAGCAGTATTTAAATTTAAATACTGCTTTTTTATTTTGTCAAAATAGAAAAAATGAAAAAATTGTTTAAGAGCAGTATCGTCATATAAAGCTACATTTTGGGGTAGCGATTTTAACAGTTTAATTATTTTAATTAAATTCAGTTTTAAATTCTAATATTTTTCATTTGGCATATCTTTCATTTTTATCTCATTCTTGTACTTTCATTTTTATGTTTTTTAATTTTTTATTTTGATATGATAAAAAATTTTTATTTTCTCAATATCTTGGTTCACTGTTTTTTTCTCAATTTAAATCATATTCTAATGATTTTAATATCGGTATTGTAATCTTGTCATTTTTATCAACATAAAATTCTCAATCATTAAGTTTCATTCGCGGAGGCAAGTTTTTGGGCATAAATTCATTTTCTACATTAACTTTTATTTCTCATTTTTGATTTCACTTGCTGTTGTCATCTTTTGATGATTTAAGTGTTAATTTTGATTTTTTTAAGTTTAAGTCGTATGACTCATTCTTAATTTGTAATATTGGTTTATTTTCTTTTTTAGAACACCCGACTATTGGCAATGTTGTCAGCCCCAAAAGAGCTATTATATTTAAAATTTTCATAAATTTAACTCCTTCATTTTATTTTTTCAATAGACTTGGTACATAACTATAACATTTTATGTATATTAGACTATAAAATTCATTTTTATCTTTGTATTTATCTAACATTTGTGCTTCACCTAGGAAATAATATTATCAAAATAGTAGATAAAATTAAAGGTTATGTACCAAGTCTAATATATATATATATAATTATACAAAAATTCTTAATATCATTAGAAAAATGGCAAAACCGATTAAAAATTGAAAGGTATAGTAAAAAGCTGGTACCGTTTTAAAAACTGGAAAAATGGCGGTTGAAAAGTTAACTGTTGCTTTTGCAATAATTGCTAACGGTCGCAAAATCGTGATGATTTGTGAAGCTGTGAGTATTCAGTTTATCATTTTGATACCAGCATTTTGAATGGCACAACCAATATCATTAAAGGTTGGTATTCATCGTCCAGAATATTTGCAATTTGCTGGTGGAATTAAATCGTCTCATTCACTGTTATTTGAGCCATCAGGGATAAAGGCTGTTGAATTTAATACATTAAAGTCATAAATTTTAAAATTGTAGTTAGAGATATTCCCTTTGTGATAAAGTGGAAAAGTTAAGGTAAAAATGTTAATACCATAGCGAATATCAATATCGGTATTTAGATAATTAATACTGTTAGCGGTTTTGTTGGTTGGCAAGGCAATGAGTTTATTATCATAAGATTTAAGGACATTAAAATCAATTTGATAAATGCTATTGGTGTTGTTAATAGCATTGTAATTATCTTGGTGCATTTTTTTGTCAAAAGTAAAGAAATAACTTCTTAGTAATAATTCTGAGTTTCCTATAATATTTACTAAGTATTTTTTGGGATAAAAGGTAATTAATGAACGATAAAAGAAACCGATTTGAATAAAGTAATCCTTCTTATAGTTTTCTACACCCTTAAAATCAATTTCGGTATGAGTTTTTTCGTCCATATCAAAAGTCGCATAAAATAAACTAGCAAAGAAATTGCCAAGAATTTCATAGATTTCGTTAAAAACATTTTTGTAATCGCTATTGTTAATACTAGGAATGTTGTTTTTAAAATATAGGTAAATATCATTTTTTAAATCGGGGTCATAGCGTAGAAAACTAAATCTAACATTGAGGTAATTTAAGGTACCAAAAAGATATTTAATTAGGTAATAATCGTTAGAATTCGTAGTGCCATATTTTCAGATTTCATTTTCACCGTGTAGCAATTGTAAATACTTATTTCCAGCAATTAGAGTTTTGTTAAATGCCTTAATTTTCAAAACATTCTCATTTACTACATTTTTATCACTAGAAGTTTTATGATAAAAATAGCTCTCGTTTTTAAAGCCATAATTTTTAATCGTAAATTCTTTGTAATAACCTTTTTCTAGGGTGTCAATGAAATTAAATACGGGCGTTCAATAGAGATACGAGTAATTAAATTTATCAAAATCACCACGGTGAATCATTAAGTAATCAAGATTATCAACAACATCGTTATAGTTATAGTTGCCATCAAATTTGGTGGTTTTTTCTGGTAAATCAATATCAGTCGAGGGTTTAATTTCTGATTGTGCGTTAAATTCTAATATTTTTCATTTGGCATATCTTTCATTTTTATCTCATTCTTGTACTTTCATTTTTATGTTTTTTAATTTTTTATTTTGATATGATAAAAAATCTTTATTTTCTCAATATCTTGGTTCACTGTTTTTTTCTCAATTTAAATCATATTCTAATGATTTTAATATTGGCAGTGTGATCTTGTCATTTTTGTCAACATAAAATTCTCAATCATTAAGTTTCATTCGTGGAGGCAAGTTTTTGGGAATAAATTCATTTTCTACATTAACTTTTATTTCTCATTTTTGATTTCACTTGCTGTTATCATCTTTTGATGATTTAAGTGTTAATTTTGATTTTTTTAAGTTTAATTCGTATGATTCATTATTTTGCCTTTTACTTCTAATTAGTGATTGTGCTGTTGATTTGTCATTATTAATGTTTTGTGGAATGGTAAAAATGTTATTGAAACTAATAATTAACACGGTAAATATTTTCATAAACATTTTTATCGCTCCTTTTTAAAATATTTTATTTTTCATTATTCTTTTAGCTTTAATCTTTTTTAATATAAAACGAATTAAGCAGTTTGCTATTTCTGTTATGGTTACTCATACTAATGAATAACCTATAATCATTAACTTACCAATTGCTCCAAAATTTTTAATAAATTGTTGCAAATTTTCAATATCTGTATGTAATAATAAAACTATATTTAAAGATATGAATATAATGTAATTAAGTATTATTCATCAATATTTTTTTAAAGAATTAATGAGTTTGTTTGATTTCATTTTTCAAGGCTCTTTTTGCTTTAATTTTCTGAACAATCAAGCGAATTAATTTTTCAAATTTAAGTGCAAAATATATTGCTCCGCCTCATCAAAAAACAAATATTCCTGCGAGCATAATACCACTATTGAACTTGCCAAAGAATTTAACCATTTCTTCACTCATAAAATTATTAAATTCGTCACTTGTTCCAGTTATTCATTTAGCATCGCTTACTGTTAATGCACAAATTAATAAGCTTATAAAGATAAAAATGATACTTAACACTATTTTTAACCACTGCTTTTTAAAAGAATTTTTAATTCTTAATTTTAATGGCATTTTTTCTTTCATTTTTAAACTCCTTTAATTTTCTACAAACAATTTGCTTAGGCAAAACATTATGACAAATATAAGCAGTTTCACTTGGTGGATTTTTGCAAACTATACCATTATAAGTAATAAATTTTATTCTTTTATCAAAAACTAATAACTCACACTGATCTATTTTTTCTCTAATTGGTTTTAATGCAATACTTACTAATGGTATTAACATCGCAAACGGTTTGCCCAAATTAAATAAATGTTCTATTACTTGCTTTCTTTTACTAAACGGAGGGTTAGAAATAATATAATCATATCTATCCACATCACTTTTAATGTAATTAAAGAAATCAATTCCATCATCAATATGACTATTCCAAACTTTATGCCCATTTCTTTCTAAAACACATACAAATTTACTATCAATTTTATCAAAAGGGCATAAAATAGTACTATTAGGTTTTAAAAATTCTAAAATTGGTTTAACAGCATATTCCTGTGTATATCATTCATCATTAACATTAATTTTATTTAATAAATTAGAATTTAACATAATTAACTATTAATTCCTTTCTTTGTCTTTCTAATTTGTCATTCTCTATTTTTTTAATTCTTGTTTTTTAGTTCATTTCTTCATTTTTTACCTACCTTTAATCACAATAAATAAAGCAACAAGTACACAAGTGACGCCAAGAATAGTAAAAATTGGGTGTTGCGAAAATGTTCGTGCCATTGGTTTAAACAGTTCTAAAATTGTTAAATTGCTGGTAATAAATTTTTGGAAATTAGCAAGACCTTCGCTAATATAGTTCGTTAAAGTTTCAAAATGACTACCAGCTAATAACCCAAGCACAGTTATTAAGATAAAAATAATAATTAGTTTAAACATTTTTAGTTACCTTGTTTTGTTTTTATTGGTTTTATTTGTTTTTTAGCTTTTCCTCACACACTTAAACGCCCCTTATTTTTAACAGCATATTGGCGTTGTTTTTCTAAATTAACTTGTTGACTACCAAATCCAAGAATAATTGCCATAAGAAATTCTACAGCCAGTGTTAAGAATAAAGGAAATATTAGTTGAATATTTGTTCCCGGCACTTCAAGACTTCAAATTAAATCAAAAACTTTATAAAGCATTTGGGCGAGAAAGTCGGCCATTTTTGCGAGATTTTCCATTTTTTATTATTCCTTTTCTTTCATTTTTCTTAAAAATTTGCTAAATTTATCCATTTTTAAGTATTCTAAGTCTTCTAAATCAATTGCTGTGTCATTATAGTATTTGTCTTCATAGTCAGGATTTACTTTTGAATTTAAGTAATCTCTTAAAAACGCTAGGTAAAAAGAATTGTAAGTGTTAAGTATTGGTAAAGGAATTTTTAATTTAAAAAAATAAATATCAAGTTCAGGAATATCACGATATTTAATACGGCGACCTTTTTTGCTATTTTTTGCATCAATTAAGGTGTTTCGTCAGCGTTCATATTCTTCAATGCTCGTAAAGGTACCATAGATGACTTTTAAGTAGGGGCGAAAAATATTAACTGGTTTTTTACGAATTCCCACAATCACATTATTGGCAATATCACGAACTTTAACTCAAATATGTTTATCTCTTTGACCGCTAGCAAGCACAATATGACCAAAATGGCGTGCCAGAGCGAAATATTCTTGAATACCGGTTTCTTCGTTTTTGGTATTATTTTTTTCTCAATCGGTTCCTTCTAAAAATAAATTGGTTTCATCTCATAGCAGTAATGTTTTGTCTGGCAATACCGGATAATCAAAGTCTAATAATCCCATATGTCCTAAACTTAATTTTTGGGTTTTTAGTAATGGAAATGTTGAGGCGATGTGATATTTTTTCTTTTTTAGTAATTTTGATGCGTACGCTAGAAAAGCGGTTTTTCCAGTTCCTAATGAACCAATCACAATATTTAATGGTGAGTTTTTTAAGAAATTAATAACTTTGTTAATTTGTGTTAAATTACTTATTTTAAAAAGAAAAATTAAAATACAACCTGCTAAAAATAAATAGCTTACAATGTTTTTAAAATAACCGTTGTAAATATATCAAATTGCTCCCCAATGTCATAAAATTAAAAATGAGGGGTCGCGTTTAGTTTTCTTAGGTATTTTTTAAAAAAGAAAAAATAGTCATTTACTATAAATTATTTCAACATGCAAATTAAGTATATATTTCTTATGTATGATTTTTGTTGTAAAAAATTATTTTAATGTTGTTTTTATAAGCATTTTACTTAGTTTTTACAACCTTTTATTAAGAATATGTTTGTTAATATTAAATATTTTGTTTTATTAATTATTTTTCAAGTAAAAAGGTAATAAATTTTTAGTTGCTTTTCTTTCAAAATTATTCAAATCTTTACCCACCTAACAAAACTTTATGCGCCCTTATTTAACTTTTGCAGTAAAAAATCAATGGAAAAATTAGATTCACTAATCTTATAAATTGTAACTTCCATTTGTTCAGCATATTGCATAACATCTAAAAATGATAACGGATTATTTAAAACAAAATTTAATTCTTGACTAGCCTCTTCATATCAGTAAGGAATATTATATTTAATAAAAAAATCAATGATTTTTCAATCATTATCTGACATTAAAAAATAAGAAGAATCAACACCAAATGGTGCAATTGAACCAGAATAAAACTGTTTACCATTAAGTACTAATGTAAACTCATCAAGATAATATTTAACTTCATTTAATAAATGGGAAGACAAAAAAATTGTTTTCTTTTGCGATGCTAAAAATTTTAAATATTCCATAATTATCCGACGATTGGTAATATCCAATCCTGCTTCTGGTTCATCTAAAATAACAATATCTGGATCATGCAATAACCCTTGAATAATCATTACCCGTTTTTTCATTCCCGAAGAAAAAGCATTAACATTCTTATTACGATGTTCTCAAATTCCTAATTTAGTCATTAAGTCTTCAATCCGATTTTTTAATTTCTTACCTTTAACACCACTTAATTTTCCCATATATCGTAAAAATTGATATGCTTTTATATTCTCAGGAAAAGTAATAAACTCAGGAACATAACCAATACTATGTTTTACTTTAATATTTTTGTTATTTTTACCATTAATGGATATCGTGCCCTTAAAAGAATTAATTCCGCGAATTAATGATTTAATAAATACTGTTTTACCACTACCAGAAAGTCCAATAATTGCATGAATTTTTCCGGGGTTTACTTGCAAATTAAAAGGACCAACAATATTTTTTTTAAAACTTTTAATAAAGTTTTTAGCTTCAATTTTATATTTCATAACTTTTCTCCTTAAATCTTACTAGATAATTGTCTTGCGATTTAATATTAAGTAAGCTACTAATAAAAAGCAAGAACTTAAAGTAAGATAAAAAATAAATAAATTATTAGTATTAATAAAATTTTCTTGCCGAACAAAAATACCGTTTTCATCTTTAACTAATGGAAAATCATCATAACTCATTAAATAATTCCTCTGATTATTAAAATCAATAAAACCTTGTTGGAACTTTTCAAACGAATAAAGATTATATCGCACACTACTTGTTCATATTTGATTTATATGTTCAATAATATTAATTTTAGAAAAAATCCCATATAGTTGACTTGCTGATAAATAAAATTTAAAGAAAAAGTGATTATCATCAACTTGATTAGTAGTAATTATTTTAAAATCAATAACTTTTTTAATAATATTATATTCAAAATCTTTGAAAACATATAACAGTGGATTATTAAAAACTTTTTCATAACTTTCATAAAAATTACTATCTTTAACTTTATAATTACTATTAGCATTAGGATATCCCATATCGCTATTCATCTTATCATCATATAATTGTTTAAATATTAGAAACGGATCAAAGGTTTTTTCCATATAAGAATCATTATCAATTTTAAAATAAGTATTTGCTTTATCAAATAATATTAAAGAAGAAATTCGACTTAAATTAAAAAACATCAAATCTTTTATTGAAGCACTATCAAGATAATCTTTTACCATATTTGCTAATTCTTGATGTTCAATCCGACTATTTTCAAGTTCTGCACTAGTTTTAAAAAAATATGGCATTTTTAATTGCAGAAAAATTTTTGTATTTTGACCTTTTTCTTTATTTTTTGTAATCAATTCATTAACTTCATTTGTTTGATATTGTCCTCTTCACTGTTCAACATTATTACCAGTAATTTCAAAATCTATGGGTTTGGTTAAACCTAATTCTTGTTCATAAAATTTCAATCATTTTTCTTTAACATTATCTTCATAACGATCAAAAATAATATTTTGTAACCCTTGGAGACTTTCTTGATTATAAAAATCATAGATTTTTTTTGTTAAATTATAATATTTAACTTCTTTTTTGTCTAATTTTTCTTTAAATAAGAAGGTTTCCTTAATTTGAGAAATTGTATATTTTTGCGTTTCATTTTTAAATTTAATTTCAAGATTATTAGCAATTGTTGTTATTAAAGAATAAGGCATTCCCCCTAATAAAAATAAACTACAAAAAATAAAACCAATTAATAATACCGTTTGCACACTAAAAAATGTTGAAATAAAAATAATACCACTGGATGCTAAATAAGAAACAAAAACTGAAAATACAAAGAGTTTTAATATTAATTCCTGAAAAGCTGATACAAAATCATTTTTATTACTAATTATGCCCATAATATGAACTAATATTAAAGTAAATCCTAGATTAATAACAATAAAAATTAAAATTAAAAATCAAATTGTTATTAATTTTAAAATAAATATTTGTAATCGTGAATATGGACGCGAAATTAACAATAAGTATGTACCATCAGTAAATTCACGACCAAAAATTTTTATTATTATTAATAAAATAAATAATAATAAAATAATATTTGTAAAAATTAAAACACCATATTGAAAATTGCTAATAACACTGTTAAGATTATCAGATTTAAAAAAAATAAAAAGCGTTAAGGTGGCAAATATAACTAAAGAAATAAATAATAAAAATCAAACTGCCATCATTTTTCTAATTTTAAAAATTGCAAATAAACAAACTGATAAATATGAATTGTTTTTACTTCCTAATTTCATACTTTTATTTTTGCTGATCCTTATTAATAATCTTTAAAGATTTTGTTTTATATACATTATTAACTTTAAAATATTGCCCCTTATGACCAAAAACTAAATCTCAATTAATTTCTTGATTACTTGCTAAGGAAATAATATTATTATTTTTATCATAAACGATATCTTCATTATATATATTAGAAATATTACCAGCACCAACAGTAAAATCTTTATGTTTTAAAATATCATCTTTAATCATAAAATCTGATTTCTTAAAATGGTTTTCTAAAATCTTGTAAATTCCATCAAGATTATTAGGTTTACCATCTTTACTTGTTTCATTATCTAGTAGTTTTGCAAAAATATCATTATTTACAAAAAGTGTAATCTGATCCTTTGCTCATTTAATTTCATATTCTTTAAAGAAACCAAATACCATTTTAGTTATTTGTTCTAAATGAGCATTTAAAATTTTTGTTGGCAAAACCATTGTCACTGTTAATTTTTGCTGATTTTTTTGTACCTCACCAGTCATTGGTAAACCATAAATCGTCATTGGTACCAATCTTAAATTATTAGTACTAAAAGTAAATCATTCATTGTTAGAAAAATCATAATCACTTGGATATTTATTTACAAGATGGTTAAAAAGTTCCTTGTGAGTTGATAAACTCCCTTGCTCATCATAAAATTTATTATATTCATCATTATTAAAACGATTAGTTAATGGTTCGATTTTTATACTTATTGAGCCTAAGAAATCAAAATAAGAATTATACTTAATATCATTATCATCACTAGCTTTTTTAAAGCGATTAGAAGAAGCAATAAGTTCTTTAAAACGACCAAAAATTTTATTATTATAATGAGACCAAATATTATATATTGAAAAATCATTAGTAATTTTCGGATATTGATTATTATCTTCGTTAATTTCAATGCGTTCATATTCTGCTTTCAGCTGATCATATGTAGCTTCACCAATTTTAACTTCCAAATTAGTAATAATTTTCTTTGTTAATTCAAGATTATTAGTAATAATATGACTTGCAATAAAGTTTTGATTTGTAGGACTATATTCTTTAAAACTAAAACTATATTCATAAACTATATCTAGTCTAATCGCGCTATCTTTAGTTACATCTAGTCCCGCTAAATCAGCGACTTTATCTAAAGCAATTTTAAATACTGTAAACTTCGTATCATTAATAGAAAGTTTAAAAGGTGGCAATAACTTATAATAATTACTGTATTTTATTTGTAACTCACTATTGGCTTTATTGAAATTATTTTCAAACGAATTTTTAATAAAATCAAGAGATTTTTTTGCGTCAGTATGTTTAAGAACTTGCCTTGGCAGTGGTTGGTTCATTCCAAAGTCTAAAACATCACTAAGGTCTTTTTCGCTTTTAGTATCATAATCACTTCTGGCAAATTTTCTTAAATTACTGCTAAAATTTAAGCGAATATCTCGCATCGTTGCCATATCTTCTTCCAAGATTTTATTTTTAATCTTATTATCAATTTTATCATTCTTATCAAAATAGTTACATCCAACTACTGATAAAACTGATAACAAAGAAAAGCAACCGATGGTGATAATTTTTGTAAAATATTTCATTTTATTCTCCTTACTAATTAGTATTCTTAATATAACTCATTATATATGATTTTATTATTTTAGACAAATATTTTATTTTATTGGTCGCGTTTAGTTTCGGGCGCATAAAGTTTTGTTAGGTGGGTAAAGATTTGAATAATTTTGAAAGAAAAGCAACTAAAAATTTATTACCTTTTTACTTGAAAAATAATTAATAAAACAAAATATTTAATATTAACAAACATATTCTTAATAAAAGGTTATAAAAACTAAGTAAAATGCTTATAAAAACAACATTAAAATAATTTTTTACAACAAAAATCATACATAAGAAATATATACTTAATTTGCATATTGAAATAATTTATAGTAAATGACTATTTTTTCTTTTTTAAAAAATACCTAAGAAAACTAAACGCGACCTAACCTTGATTATTTAATGATTCACCGCGGTGATTTTGATAAATTTAATTACTCTTATCTTTATTGAACACCAGTATTTAATTTCATTAATACTTTAGAAAAAGGGTATTACAAAGAATTTACCATTAAAAATCACGGTTTTAAAAACGAAAGCTATTTTTATCACAAAACTTCTAGTAGTAAAGATGAAATTAATACAAATATTTTGAAAATTAAAGCTTTTAATAAAACCTTAATTGCGGGTAATAACTATTTACAATTATTACACAGTGAAAGTGAAATCTGAAAATATGACACTGCAAACGATAACGATTATTACTTAATTAAGTATCTTTTTGGTACCTTAAATTATCTTAATGTTAAATTTAGTTTTTTGAGATACGATCCTGAATTAAAAAATGACATTTACCTTTATTTTAAAAACAACATTCCTAGTATTAACAACAGCGAGTACAAAAATGTTTTTGACGAAATCTATGAAATTCTTGGCAATTTCTTTTCCAGTTTATTTTATGCGACTTTTGATATGGACGAAAAAACTCATACCGAAATTGATTTTAAAGGCGTAGATAATTATAACAAGAACTATTTTATTCAAATTGGATTTTTTTATCGCTCGTTAATTACTTTTTATCCCAAAAAATACTTAATAAATATTATAGGAGACTCAGAATTATTACTAAGAAGTTATTTTTTTACTTTTGATAAAAAAACGCACCAAGAAAATTTTAATGCTATTAAAAATAATAATAGTATCTATCAAATTGAATTTAATGTTCTTAAATCTTACGACAATAAACTGATTACCTTGCCAACCAGTAAGACTGCTAACAGCATTAATTACTTCAATACGGACATTGATATTCGCTATGGCATTAATATTTTTACCTTAACTTTTCCTTTGTACCATAAAACAAATACCTCTAATTATAATTTTAAAATTTATGACTTTAATGTCCTTAATTCCACAGCGTTTATACCTGATGGTTCAACCAACTCGGAATGAGATGACATAATCCCGCCAGCAAATTGTAAATATTCTGGACGATGAATACCTACTTTTAATGACATTGGCTGTGCCATTCAAAATGCTGGTATCAAAATGATTAATTGAATGCTAACGGCCTCACAAATCATTACCATTTTACGACCATTAGCAATCATTGCAAAAGCAACAGTTAACTTTTCAACCGCAATTTTCCCGGTTTTTAAAACAGTACCAGCTTTTTACTATACCTTTCAATTTTTAATCGGTTTTGCCATCTTTCTAATGATATTAAGAATTTTTGTATAATATATATATATATATATTGAAAAAATAAAATAAAGGAGTTAATTTTATGAAATTTTTAAATATAACCGCTGTTTTAGGATTAATAACACTACCAATAATCGGCTGTTCCAAAAAAACAAATGAACCAGTAAAACAAAAAAATAAAGATAGTAATAAAGATATTAATAAAATTTATAATTTTGAAATCAAAAACTTACAAAAGGTGAGGTTTCATTTTGGCGATCGCGAAACTTGGCCAACAACCAGACTTATAGAAGTTAACATAAAGAAAGAAGATAATATCAATCTAAATGAAAAATTATCAGAATTTAAAAACTTAAACGATTTTACTTTCAAATTTATACAATCAGAATTCTCTAATAATAAAAATAAACAAGATGAAATAAGACAATTAATAACTACATACGGAACCAAAGTAGGAAAGAAAGAATGAGTAATCAATAAAAAAATAACAATCAAAGCACAAGGCACAAATTTAAATGACTACAAACAAGATGATAATACAACAGATTATAGTTTAATATGTACAAATGATTTTGAAAATGAAAATGAAAATCTCCCTAATAACTAAATTTAAAAACCGTTAAAATCATTACCAAGAAAGGCAGTTTTCTATAGTGACAATACTCTTAAACAACTTTTTCATTTTTTTATTTTGTCAAAATAGAAAAGCAGTATTTAAATTTAAATACTGCTTTAATAAAAATATTTTTAATCTTAATTTAAATTAGATAATTAACAAATATATTAAAATTAAAAATCGGGTTATTTCTACATAACACATATAAGAAATATTCTTCTCTTTTAATTAAAAATGGAAATAAATTATTGATTTATTTCCATAAATGTTTTTCTTTTTTTTTAAATATTTAATTCGCTACTGCTGTTTCTATAAAATTACCATTAGATGCTCAACATGTAATTATTATACTATAATTACCTTTACCATTAGCAATAGAACCATTAATAAAAGTTGTTTTTATTGTTTCTCAATTATTTCAAATGCATTTAGCAAGAGCGGGTAGATAAATATCTTTATTATTTTCAACCCTATGATCTTTTCAAATGCCAGTATACATTTCCACACCAAAAAGAGCTTTAAATTCATCAAAAGTATTAGCACATTCATAATGTCTTCTTATATCATTAAATACAGCAGGACTAAAAGTTGCTATCATTTTATTTCATGTTGAACCTCAATCATATTGTATATCTAATCGACTGGGATGAACTCTTCTTTTTGTTCTATTTAATTTTGTATGTTCTTTTTTTTGATAAGGGGCTGCGGCAATGACCATCGGCATTGCTGTTCCTGTAATTGTCATAATACTTAATAAACTTAAAAGTTTTTTCATTTCGTTATTTCCTTTCAATTACAATTCATCTTTTTCACTACCATTACTAGAATTATATGATGATTCAGATGATGAACATTCTTGTAAATTTGGATTAACTCTAAAATATACATATGTTGATCCAAAATAATCATCTTCTCATTCATCTCTTATTCATATTGATGCATAAGAACTTGATTCAATCTTAATTTTTATTCTCTCAATCACAGAAAAAGGAATATTTCCATTATTGCAATGTATAGCTCTTCTAATTGTCTCTATATTTAAATCCTTAATTTCACCTAAATTAGTATAAGAAACAAGATTTCTAAAATTCCTTTTTTGATTTGCTCTTTTATTTCTACTTAAATTTTCTAAATTATTTGTTTGTACATTAATGAAAATATTAATTCAGAAATAGAAATCAGAAAAGAAATATATAAAAATTCATTATGAAATAAATATAATAATAAAAATGATGATAGTTGAATTAATTATAAAGGTAATGCTGTAACAAATAAATATAATAGATTTAAGTAAGTAAAAATATAAAATTAATATATATTGGGCGCATAAAGTTTTGTTAGGTGGGTAAAGATTTGAATAATTTTGAAAGAAAAGCAACTAAAAATTTATTACCTTTTTACTTGAAAAATAATTAATAAAACAAAATATTTAATATTAACAAACATATTCTTAATAAAAGGTTATAAAAACTAAGTAAAATGCTTATAAAAACAACATTAAAATAATTTTTTACAACAAAAATCATACATAAGAAATATATACTTAATTTGCATATTGAAATAATTTATAGTAAATGACTATTTTTTCTTTTTTAAAAAATACCTAAGAAAACTAAACGCGACCTATATATTAGTGAAAATTTAATAATATTAATAATTTTTAGTGTGTAAAAATTCAATAATATGGTAAAATAATCGTGAATAAAAATGACAATAACAAGAAAGGTGGGGTTAGTTTAGTAATTAAATAATATAATTAGCTGATTGTTTTACTTCTTCGAAGCAATACCTAAGAAAACTAAAGTTAGTAAATAGTTTTGGTAGTGGTGAATTAGCAGATATTGCTAAGTTGCTTAAAGATAATGTAACTTTGGAAGATAAACTGCATCATATTAGAACAGAAATGGCAAGATTATTAAATAAAGAGGGATTAATTGGTAAAAATGATGCTTTAAAAGTAAAAATTGTTTCTACATATTTAGAACAATTTAATGACAATAATCGTTTTGATTTAAGGGGATTAAATACTTTACATAAAAGAACTGATGCTCTTAATAAAGTAGAAGAAGCTTTAAAAGTGAAGTTTCCCAAGATTTTTAAACATATTGAAAATCTTCGTGTTTGAGACGAAAATAAATTTTTAAAAGATAAAGGTTTTGATAAATTTCAAGATGGTCAGATCGGATTAAATATTAGTTTTAAAATTGGTAATAAAGAGTCTGATTGAATACGCGTGTATTTTAAAAATATTGAAAAATCTGATGATGATTTGTTTAATGAGGTTAAAAAATATTTAGAACAATTTAATATGGAAAATCCTTTTGCTTTACAAGGTGTGGAATCAACTAGTAAATGAACTGATGTGTTGAAAAGATTAAAGAATAATTTAACTGAAAAATTTGGTGTTGATGCTAAGAGAATTGAATTAACAATTGATAAGCTTTATGATGTTGTAAGTAATGGTTTAAAAGATGGTAAAAATAATAATAATGTTAGTTTTAAAATTGGAAGCAAAGGTTTACAAAATATCCGAATTTATTTTAAAGATATTAAGAAAACTAATATGGATTTAATTAACGAAGTTAAAGAATTTTTAAAGAAATTTAATGAAAAAAATCGATTTGATTTAAAAGGTATTAAATCAACTGATTCTTGAAGTAAAGTGCTTGTTAAAGTAAAAGAAACATTAGATAACGAATTTGGTAATGAAATTCGTGGAATTAATTTCACAATTGATGATTCATCGGCAGAAATTGATGATGGGTCATTAGAAGATGGTGAAAGTGCTGCGTGGATTAGATTTAATATTGGTATTGAAAAGGGAACAGTTGAAGTGTATTTTAAAAATATTGAATAAAATAATAAAAAATTATATTAATAAAACTTGATGAAGTTTTGTTAATATTTTTTTTATTAGTTATTTTTAAAATTAATATTAAATTTTCTTAATTATATATTTAAATATTTGTTATAATTAAATTTTACACCATTCTTAAATATAAGAAAGAATGGGCGCATAAAGTTTTGTTAGGTGGGTAAAGATTTGAATAATTTTGAAAGAAAAGCAACTAAAAATTTATTACCTTTTTACTTGAAAAATAATTAATAAAACAAAATATTTAATATTAACAAACATATTCTTAATAAAAGGTTATAAAAACTAAGTAAAATGCTTATAAAAACAACATTAAAATAATTTTTTACAACAAAAATCATACATAAGAAATATATACTTAATTTGCATATTGAAATAATTTATAGTAAATGACCATTTTTTCTTTTTTAAAAAATACCTAAGAAAACTAAACGCGACCTATAAGAATGGTGTGCTTTTGCTTTTTTTAAATTTGTGATATAATTCAAAATATATTTATATTAATTTTTTACGGAAAGGACAGCGTTGTAATGTATATTTTAGTGGAACAACGAGGTTATGTAGTTTATAACCTATATGATCAAGAAGTAGCAATTTTTATGCTAATGCCAGAAGCTATTGCATTTATTAAAAGACAATATCATATGCCACAACAAATAACAATATCACATAAACAACATTATCCTGCTTTACCAATAATAAATAATTATTGTCCAAATCAAAATGCACTAATATTACAAAATCCGTATCATCAACCACCAATCGGTAGACAACATCCATATCCATATGGAACATCAATGGTAAATGGTAATATGTATCCAAATAATAGCAATTTTGTTGTTAATGACCCCCACCTACAACCACAGCAAGGACCTAATCCTAATCTAGTTGTTAGAGAAAAATTTGAACCAACAATTAATATGACTAATAGTATGTTAAATGAGCAGTTATTTAATGAACAAGAATATCGATCACAATTGAATGGTCATAGTTTACAACAATCAGAACAAAAAGTTGATGAGCGAAAACTTAAACTTGATAAGTTTCGTCAACATTTGGATGATGTCGTTAAAAAAAAGCAATCACAGAGTAATGGAACCGAAAATAAGTTGGGGGTAAATAGTAAACCAAGTAGTTTTGTATTTAATAACGCTAAGCAGTCAAAGATTAATTCATCAGGAACTATTGATTTAGAAAAAGCTGATGTTGAACAAAAATTGAAAAGTGGTTTTACTATTAGTAATATGGATGCTTTACAACAAGGTAATGAAGAAGGTTTTATAGATAATAATAAAAAGATTAAAACTTGAGTGTGGGTTGTGCTTATTATTTTGGCAGTGGTCATTGTTGGTTTTGGTATTTTAGGGGTTTTAGTCGGAATAAATGTTGGTGGTATTAGTGATAAAATTAAAGAATTATTTAGTGATTAATTAAAAATATGTTCCAAAATATTCATCCTAGTTGGAAAGATTTTCTTATTAGTCAAACTACTCAACCTTATTTTATTGAATTAGTTAGCAAAGTATCATTAGCATATAAAAATAATCAATGTTATCCACAGCCACAAGATATTTTAAGGTTATTAAAAATTGTTAGTTTTAATGATATTAAAGTAGTTATTTTAGGACAAGATCCGTATCATCAACCAAACCAAGCTAATGGTTTGGCTTTTGGTGTTAATCAAGGTGTTAAGTTGCCACCAAGTTTAAAAAATATTTTTGTAGAATTGGAAAATGATTTAGGAATTATTGTACAAAATGGTGATTTAACTAAATGAGTCCGAAGTGGTGTTTTTCTTTTAAATACTGTTTTAACAGTACAAAAAGATCAACCATTTTCACATGCTAATTTTAATTGGCAACAATTTACTGATAATCTCATAAAATATATTGACAATTATCATAATAATGTTATTTTTGTTTTATGAGGTAAAAAAGCACAAGCAAAGATTAATTTAATTAATGACCAAAAGCATCTTATTCTTATGGGAGCACATCCCTCACCGTTGGGAGCACATTATGGGTTTTTTAATCAAAAGTATTTTAGTAAGATTAATGAATACTTGATAAAGCATAATAAGAAGCCGATTGATTGGCAGTTATAGTTTTTCTTTAGAAAGGAAACTAGATTAATGATTTTCTTTAATAGTAATAAAAATGGTTTGTCGTTATTTGATATTAGAACAGCGTATATTGTTGCGGGAGCATTAGTTT
The DNA here is from genome assembly GCF_964030685.1 of Spiroplasma endosymbiont of Dilophus febrilis. NCBI lineage: Bacteria > Bacillati > Mycoplasmatota > Mollicutes > Entomoplasmatales > Spiroplasmataceae > Spiroplasma > Spiroplasma endosymbiont of Dilophus febrilis. The sequence continues at coordinate 145,539 of NZ_OZ034912.1, read as the reverse complement.
TAGCAGCATTGTCTTATATTTTAATGACAGGGCTTTCAATGTTTATAAAAAAAGAACGATATCGTGGACTTCGTTTAACAACGAAAAATATTGCTTATATTGCGATGTTATCAACGGTATCGGTAGTAACAACTGTTGTTATTGCATTGTATATGCCAGCAGCGGTTTTACCGCCGATTAGAATAGCTATTGAAGGTTTGATGATTAAGATTACGGGTTATATTTTTGGTCCCGTAATTGGTATTTTGTGTGCTTTGATTACTGATATTTTAGTAATGATGTTTGTTCCGTCATATATTCATCCTGCGTATATTGTGACGGTTATTGGTTTTGGTTTTATTTCTGGTATTGCTGGTGATTTGCGGCTAATGTTTCATCAAAAGTCATGAATTTTAATTTTAATAACTAATATTTTTATTATTGGTTTTGGAACCGCTGCTTTAGTAATGACTTATTATGCTCCGCAATTTGCTGATTTTGCTGTTGATGAAGTTCCTTTTACAAAAAATGTTCCGATTAAGAAATGAATTATGATGCTAATTATTAGTATTGGGACAGTTTTAATTTTAGTTGTTGTTTGGGCAACTTGAATGTATTTTCGTTTTATAAAAAAGGATACAAAAGGTTTTAATGATTTAGTTCCGATTATTTTGTTAGCAGTTATTAATGAATATATTGTTACGGTGTTAATTGCATCTTGGGGGGATGTCAGTCTGTTAACTAATCGTACTGAGGATTATGGTTTAGCAATGATTCCACGATTGGCGATGGCCCCGATTAAAATATTTTTTAATACGGTAATTATTTATGTTACTTGAAAAACTATTAGACCATTAATTAATGAAGATCGTTAGCATTTATAAGGAGTGTTATTTAGATGAAAAGGCTAAATGTTTGGTTACAAATTACAAAGTATTATTTTCGTAAAAATTTTTATTCAATTTTAAAATATTTAAAATTGGATTTTAATAAAAATTTCAATACTCGTAGTATTGCCTTAGCAGCTGTAATGTTAGCATTAACAATAGTTATTGTTAAATTTTTAGGTTTTAGTTTAAAATTGGGTGTTGGTGGTAAAGGAACAATGGTAATTGGTTTTGGTTTTATCCCTAATGTGCTTTTTAGTTTTTTACATGGACCATTTTTTGGTTTTATTTTTGGTTTTATTTCCGATACAACATTGTTTATCTTAAAACCTACATTTTATAGTCCAATTATGGCAATTCAAGAACCCATTGTTGGGGTTCTTGCAGGAATTGCGGGAATTGTTTATAGTAAACTTCGTAATTGTCAATTTAATTTTAAGAAGTATTTGTTATTTTTTACTGTAATGCAATTTATTTTGGTTGCTTTATTAATTTTAAGTTTTTATTTAATATTTTTCTCTGATTTTGTTTACTCTTTTTCATTGAAAAATAATAAAGTTTTTAGTGTTAAATGAGATTTACTTTATATGGTAATTTCTGGGATTTTTATTTCTACTTTATTTATGGCTGTGGAATTAGTTTTAATTTTAATTTTGTGAATAACTTGAAATAATCAAAAACAAAATAGTGTTACTGAGAAATTTAATAATGCATTGATTTTCATTATTATTATTATTTTACAATTATTTTTAACATTAATTAATTCGTGAATTTTATCGCCATTACATTTTTTAGTATTTTATGATATTGATTATTTAGTTTCTTTATTACCACGATTAGTTAAAGAATTATTATTAATGCCATTACGAATTGCAATATATTTTATAATTTTTAAAACAATTTTAAAAATTTATTATGATAAATATTTTTTGCAAAAAGAACTTAATTCTCATCAAGAAAATGTAGAGTAGGGATATAATGAAGAATTTTTTTAAACGATTTTTTAGTAAAAGTAAAATATTGTTTTTTACTAGTGTTGCTAATGCCTTAGTTTTGCTAAAAGATTGAAAATTTGTTTATAAGTTAATGACATTTTTAATTTTATTTAGTTTCTTTTTAGCTGGTGTCGTTTATGGGGTATTTGTTGAATATTGATATATTAATCCTAAAACTTCACAACTTGATATGCCACGGTTATATAATTTTAATGTTTTAGTTAGTTTTTGGTCGGTGCAAACTAATATATTAGCTTGTTTATATTTCTTTTATGCTTTACTTTATCATAATAAAACGGCAACTAATAAGTTTACTAATTTGACAACCCAAACTAGTATTACAATATATATTACAGTAACAATGGTTTTATTTTGGTTGTTAGTATTTTATGGTGTGGGAACAGGGTTATCGTATGAATTTGCTTCCAATGCTGATCGGGTTATTGGCATTACAATGCATGCCATAACACCATTATTAACATTAATTTACTTATTATTATCGTTAGGGAAAACTCAGATTTTATATAAAAAATATTTTACTCGCCAAATATTTTGAATGCTAGGATATCCGATTGGTTATCTCATATTTATTAATTTAAGGGCTAAGTTATTATATGATGATGGTATTAGGATTTTTTTATTTCCTTATGAGTTTGTTGATTTTTATCATCCGATATTTCCTTTACCAGTAGTTTGAAATAATATTTTGTTAGTAGGATTGGGAATATCATTTTTAGTAGGGATAAATGTTATTTTGATTGTTATTAATAATTTAATTTATAAGAAGACAAAACATATAAGTAAAAAGTAAGTTGATTAAACAAATCATCAGATAATAATTTTAAAGATATGGCGATAACAACTTTATCAGTCCAATTTATCCCCGCTATTTTTATTTTTCAGATCAATATCAATACTTAGATTTTCACTTATATTCTGCTTACCAAAATCGATTCTACAAAACAAAATATGGTAAGAATTTCAACTATGATTTTTCAGTAAAAAATAGCTTTAAAATTAATGGTAACGAAGAATATGTATTACCAAATAAAAAAGATATATATGCTTTGAAACAGTCAAATCGGATTGAAAATAAAAAAGTTGGTTACAATATTTTTGAATTACAAGCTCAAAAAATTGATAGCAAGTATAAATATTATGATTTTAATTTTGGCATTTATAATTGACAAGAAATAACAAAAGACGGAATAAACCCAGACAAACAATGATGAGAATATAAACCAGAAAGTTGTAGCTGATATAATGTAGCTTGTCATATAAAAAATGGCGTTGTATGGATTATCAATAATATTCCAGGCGTTAAACAAACAACTGAATTAGCTAGTGGTATTGGAAAAATTCTTTATGTAACTAAAGAACTATTTACTGGTATTTTTGAAATGTGAAAATTCAGCCCAATGCTATACAATACGATAATTAATATATTTATATTAATAATATTTATGAAAGTGACTAGATTATTATAAAAAGATTCTTAAATTAAAAACCTTTATGATCTTCAATAAAATATTCATCAAATTTATAAACAAATAGCTTTTGTTCTTTATTCTTTCTAATAAAAATAGTTCAATCTCAACTACCAACTTCTAAATTTCCACAAGTTGTTGTGCCTTTTAATTCAAATCTATTTTCTATATTTCAATTTCATCTATGAGAATACGCAGGATTACATCCAGGTCTTGGGACAAGAAAATATAAATATTCATCAACAATATCCTGTAACTTACTAAAGTCACCAACTTTAACAAAAATATCTTTATTATCTATTTGTAAGTATTCTTCTGATACAGAATAACTGCTACAACTTATTAATGGTGTTGTAGTAATAAAAATTAAAAAAATAGAAATTAAAAATTTATTTATTTTTAACATATATATTTGCACTTGGGCGCATAAAGTTTTGTTAGGTGGGTAAAGATTTGAATAATTTTGAAAGAAAAGCAACTAAAAATTTATTACCTTTTTACTTGAAAAATAATTAATAAAACAAAATATTTAATATTAACAAACATATTCTTAATAAAAGGTTATAAAAACTAAGTAAAATGCTTATAAAAACAACATTAAAATAATTTTTTACAACAAAAATCATACATAAGAAATATATACTTAATTTGCATATTGAAATAATTTATAGTAAATGACTATTTTTTCTTTTTTAAAAAATACCTAAGAAAACTAAACGCGACCGTCCCGCATGGACGCATAAAGTTTTGTTAGGTAGGTAAAGATTTGAATAAGTATTAAGACAATCAGCAATGATTGTCTTTTTATTTTATAAGGTGTTAAAAATTTGTTCTTTGAAAATTAAATACAAGTGAATTAATAATGTTGGTATGTATTAAGGCACGATAAATTGTGGGTGGTCGCCATAACCAAAAGAAGTTTACCAGTTAATAGATAACATCCTATTAACTATAGCAATTAATCGCATTCTATTTGTTTAGAAGTTATAAGACATTCATTTCTACATTCTTCTTTTTTATTAAATTTACAATTGCATATTAATTGCTTATATCTTGAATCACAAGTTACCACCTTATCTTTACAAAAATTAGGTTGCTCAATAATTAAATTTTCATCTCGTAAATGATTAAAATTTTGATTATGTCTTCTATTTACTCTTGAATCACAGCATATTTTGTTAATTAAATCATTATTAACTTCCAAATTTTTATTTAAATGACATAACGATTCTTTTACTTGAAAATAATCATTTCTCTTCATCATCATTTCTTGTAAAACTTTTTTCAAACAAGCATCTTGCTTTTCAACTAAACAACTATGTCTTTCCAATTTTCTATTTAAATCGTGTCCCATTTTATCAATTAACTCCCTCAAACATTCACTATCATCGCCTATTTTATCAATTAAGCAATTATTTGTTTCAATTTTATTACTTAAACTACCTAAAATTCCTTTTAAGTTACAATTATTATAATTATCTTTAGCCATTATTTCTTCTAATAACTTAATAATGCAACGCTTACTATCAAAATTATCTTCCCGAGATTTACAAATTAATTCATTATTAATTTGAATTTCATTACCTAAATCACATAATTTATCTTTTAAATTTTCATAAAGATTACTTATTGTTTTATCTTTTCTTTTTAATAATTCAATTCTTTTCTTTTGCATCATAATTTTACTTTCGTTGCTCCGAATAGTATCTGTAAGAATAGCTATTTCGCTTTCATTTTTTTTAGGTTCACATTTTAATTCACGAATTTTTTTAAATAATTGACAATTTTCTTGTTCTAATAAAATGATATCATTTTCTAATTCTTCAATTTCTGCTATCACTTCAGGATTATCTTTACCAATTAATTCTTTTTGCAATTTATTTAAAATTTCTTGATTAATTAAAATTTCTTTTTCTAAATTTTTACAGTCAATATCATCATTGTCTTCTTCTAACTCTTTGATTTTAGCTTCTAATTCAACGATTTTATCTTTAAATTCTTGACAATCAACATCATTACCAGTTTCTAATTCTTTAATTCTCGCTTGCAATCCAAGAATTTCTTTACTTTTATCTTCTAATTGTGTTTTCAAAGCTTTTACCTCTTCCTCTAACTTTGTACAATCACCGCCCACATTACCTTCTAACTCTTTAATTCTTGCCTTCAATACAATAATCTCATCCTCAAATTTTTTACAATCAGTACCAATATTACCATCTTCTAACTCTTTAATTCTTGCTTGCAACTTCACAATTTCATCTTTAAATTCTTGACAATCAGTTCCCACATTGCCTTCTAATTCCTTAATTTTTGCTTGCAACGCAATAATTTCCTGATTTTTTTCTTCTAATTGCACCTTTAATTGTTCTAAAGTCGGTTCTTTACCTTCTAAGGCAGCAATTTTGTCATTTAAATCATTTATTTCTTGTTGTTTAGTAGCAACTTGTACTCGCAATGCAGCAATAGTAGCATCATTCTTACCACCATCATTATCAGCCTCTAAACTATTAATTTGGTTATTTAATGCCATCATTTCTTGTTGTTTTGCAAGCAAGTCGGCTTTTAACTGTTCTAAAGTTGGATTTGCAGGTTCTTCATTCATAGTAAGTACATCTGATGTAAAAATTTGTTGTAAATTATTTTGTAATCGTGTTAAAGCTTCTAATTGTTCTTTTATAAGAGCTTCTTGTCCCTTTTTATTATTATCTTTTGCCATTTACTTAATGCCTCCTAAAATTTTATTAAAACTAATTTTAAATATAAAAAATTGGGAAATAAATACACAAATTATTATATCAATCACCTCCTATATAGGATTTATCATTTATCCAATGACTATTAAATTAACAATATTACAAAAAATTATTTAATTATTTTAAATCTAAGTTAATTAAATTACTAATAAATTTTTTCTCTATTTTTTAATAAATAAGTATAGTATTTAGTAATACCTTTGATTAATTACATTGTATCAAATATTTGCCAAGAAACACTATAATTTTTTAAATTTAAAATAAAAAAAGTAGTTAGTATTTTAAATACTAACTACTTACTTACAAAACTAATTAACTTTCTCACAATAACTAAATTCAGCTTCCACAGGAACATATCTTCCCCCAAAAACTTCAATATTAATTGTTGCTACGCCTTTACTATAATCCATACCAATAACTTCACCTTCTTTATTCTCAAAAGCTCCTGATAATATTTTAACTAGGTCTCCTTCTTTAAAATCAGCAACAAATACTTGTTGAACTTTTTTACTACTAATATTACTTTTTTCTTCACTGCGTCTTAACATATCTCTAGCTTCAGTACGCGATAATGGAAACGGTTTGGATCAATTTCCACTAGACCCAATAAACCCAGTAACACCAGGAGTATTTCTAACAATAAATCAAGCATCATCATTCATAATCATATTAACAAACAAATAACCCGGATATGGATTTTTGCCAATCATTGATTTTGTTTTTTTTGACATTTCTTGCTGTTTCACAATCCGCACATCAAAAATAAAGTCTTTCATATTTAAAGTTTCAACTCGTTGTAATAAATCTTCTTTAACTTTTTCTTCATGACCACTATAGCAATTAATTGTATATCACTTACCTAATAAATCACTAGAATCCTTTTCTTGTTTAATATCTTCTTTTATCATCTTTTTCTACTCCTTATTAAATAACTAAAATTTTACTAACTTCTAAAATTAATTGTAATAATGTTTGAACAATTGCAAAAAAAATTGCAAAGAAAGTAATAAATCCAACAGTTAATCAAAATTTTTTATTTAACTGCAAACTTTTTGCTCAACGAACACGACGCATTTCTCTAGTCATTAATAATGGTAAATCCAGTAAAGATTTTTTAAATCTCTGACCACGATTTCCATTTATTTTTGAATCTAAAATACTTTTTTTAATAATCGCCTCTTTAGTTTGTGAACTAACTTTTCTTTGTCCTAAAATCGGTTTAGTTTTTTTAACTTTTAATGCCTTATGTTCCGATTTTACCTTTTTTACTTTGTGCTTTTCTTTAGCCATCAATATTTATTTCCTCTCTAAATATTATCTTGTTTCCTTATGAATTGTATGTTGATTACAGTGCTTACAAAACTTTTTTAAAGATAATCTAACAGTTTGATTAGAACTATTAGTAAAAGTATTATAGTTTCTTGACAGACATTGATCGCAAACTAAAATAATTTTTTGTTGCATTATCTTTCTCCCTTTTATCCATATACATTATATAATAACAAAAATATGCTGTCAAATAACAATTATATTAGGGTGGTGTAAAGTTATTAGCGATATATTCTTAAACAAACAACACTTATATCACACCTTCTCATGCTAACAATGCTAATTTAATTTCTACCCCATAAAGATAATTAATCCGCTTACTATTTTTATTAATAACCCGATGACACGGAATACTAATTGCTAACGGATTTCTTTTTAATGCCGACCCCACTGCTCGGACTGCTAATGGATGATTAATCATTTTAGCAATGTCACTATAAGTTCTTGTCTCACCATAAGGGATTTGCTTTGTTGCTTCTAATACCTTTTGACTAAACTTAGTTGTATTTAACATATAATCAAACGAAAATGCTTTTCTTTGTTTAATAAAATATTCAGCAATTTCTTGTAAACATTGTTTTATTTCTTTTGATAATGATGAAAACAAAGGACAAGCTAAAATAAAACTAATATTAGTAATTTTATTATTTTGACTAGTAACCATTACTAATCCCACCGGACTTTGATAATATCCTTGTTTCATATTTTTAACCTTGCCTTACATACAATCACGATTTTTTTGTAATTTAACTTTTGCTCGTTGATAAGCATTATCAACACTTTTATAACTAATATTTAATTTATGGGATATTTCTTCATTAGAATAATCTTGTGACTTTAATAAAATAACTTCATTTTCTAATTTAGTTAAAAATGACAAACCATAATTAATCCATTTAGGTTCAGCTACTAAATATGATTGTTCAACCGTTGTTCTCTCATATTGCGTATCATAACTAATGGCATAATTCATTACAGCATGCTTCTTATTAATGTATTTTCTAATATATTGTAATAAATCTCATTTTAATCTTTGTTGCATATAATTTAGAAAAACTTTTATTTGCTGTCTCCCGATAAGTTTTCATACTGTTATAAAATGAAAAATATTGTAAAGAACTAAAATCACTTAACTCTAGAGGAATTGCTGAAAATTTTCGAAAAGTTATAAAAGTAATTTTTTCAATTAAATTAAAATATTTTTTTCATAAAAATATAAACGCTGGTTGTTGATAGGCAATTTGGTATTGATATATTAATTCATTATCTTCCATTTAAACTCCTTAATTATTTTGATTATTCCGAACTTGATATAATAGCAAAGCACTAGCAACAGCAACATTTAAAGAATTAATATGACCTTGCATTGGTACTTTAACAATATAATCAGAATTATTTAAAAGTTTCTGACTAACACCTTTACCCTCATTACCAACAATTAAAGCAATCGGTTTTTTATAGTCAACATTATAATAATTAATTTCGGTATTTAAAGCACTAGCAACAATCCAAAAACCATTTTCTTTTAATGTCGTTAAAGTATTACTAAGATTAGTTACTTTCACAACCGGCACATAGTTAATCGCACCAACAGAAGTTTTTGCAACCGTAGCATTTAATTCTACTTGTCTTTGCTTCAAAATAATAACCGCATCAACATTAACTGCATCACAACTTCGCAAAATTGCTCCAAAATTTCTTGGATCTTCAATTTGATCTAAAATTAAAATTAAAGGGTATTTCTTAGTTTTTATTTTTTGTAAAACTCCTTCTAAAGAAGAATACACATATTCCTTAATTAAACAGACAATTCCTTGATGTTTTGAATGTTTAACTAATAATAATAATTGTTTTTTATTACTAATAACATAAGAAATATTCGCCTGCTTTAATTGTTCAATAATAACTTTTTCTTGTGGTAAAATAAAAACTTTTTCAATTCGTTGACGGTCATCAGCTAACAATTGTTTTAAAGGATTTTTACCATAAATATAATTTGCCATTTTTGTTACTCCTTAATAAAGAAAATTATTTTTGAACATATTTTATAAAATATTTTTCGCTTGTAATTGTTCTCTAATTTTATCTGCTAAATTATATTTTTTTTGTTTACGCGCATTTTGTCAAGATAATAATAATTGTTTCACATCATCATCAAACGAAACTAATGAAAATTGTAAACCTAAAAGAAATAAACATTGTTGCAGGGTATTAAACAATGGCAAAATTGCTCCCAATTTTCCTTTTAAAATATTATTAATTTCCTTAATAATTTGTTCAATTATTACTCAAGCATTAGCAAAGTTAAGGTCATCTTGTAAATAATTTACCACTTGCATCACAAGTTGTTCATTTTTTTCATTAGTATTAACCTCGCCATTTAAAAATGCGATTACTAAACTTTCTTTTAATATTTGATGAATTTTTGCAACTTTTTCTTTTCCTTGCATAATAAAATTTTTAGTAATATTTAATGGTTTAGAATAATGGGTTAGCGTTAATAAATATCGTAAAACATTAGCATCATAATGGTGCAAAAATTCTTTAACAACAATAGTATTTTTAAGAGATTTTGACATTTTGACATCATCATAAAATAGATGGCCATTATGAAGCCATATTTTAACAGGTTCTTGCTTATTTAATGCCAACAATTGAATTCTTTCATTTTCATGATGAGGAAATATTAAATCAATACCGCCACCGTGAATATTAATCGGGTGTTTAAAATATTTATTAATAAATAACGCACATTCAGTATGTCACCCCGGTCTGCCTTCACTTCAAGGCGAAGTTCATTTTTGTCCCTGATCGGTTTTTTTCCATAAAACAAAATCATTAACATAATTTTTATTACTATCAATTGCAACTCTAATTCCTACTTGCAAATCCTTTAAATTTTTCTTTGATAATTGTCCATAAGATTGAAAATATTTTTCTATTGCTAAATAAACATTACCATTCTTAACATAAGCAGCTTCAATTTTAACTAACCGTTCAATAAATTTAATAATATCAGCAATATTATCACTTACTTTGACAAATAAATTTGGTTCATAAACATTTAACTGTTTTAAAACCTCAAAATAACTTTTAGTATACTTTTCTGTTAATTCCTTTTCCGTTATTTTTTCTAAATGAGCTTGATGAATAATTTTATCATCAATATCAGTAATATTTTGCACATAAAAAACTTTCTGTTTAGTAACCATAAATAATCGCTGCAAGATATCAAAAATAACAATTGGTCGCATATTCCCAATATGAATATCACCATAAACTGTCGGCCCACAAACATACATTGTAACTATCAAGTCATTGATTTTAATTTTTTGTTGTTGTTTACTATCTCATATTTGCATTAAATTCACCTATATAATCTAAAAAATATTATAACATACTTAAAATATTATGGTAAGATTACCATATGAAAAAACATGTTTGAAGTATAATAACGATAGCTTTTATCGGTTTGACAGCACAAATTATGGGATTTTTATGACTATATTGACAAAAAACTAATTTTCAAAAAATAAGTAACATATATTTTTTAATTGCTATTAGCCTTTTAACAATAAAAATAATTTTCTATTTAATATTTAAAGTAAACAAATCTCGTTTACATCACAAAACACAAACGGTTAATTTAGTATTAACTGACCAAGAAATTGCTAAAGATTATCTTGGTTATCACCATAATGAAGACAAATCCGAAAAATATTTACAACAAGTAAAAAAACTATTAAATCTAACTTTCTTTATTGCGATACTAAATTTAGCATTTGCAATTAGTATTAGTATTATATTTAGTACCATTTAAAAAGTGAGGTTGAATAACCTCACTTTTTGGTGCTAACTTATTTATTAATTCACGACTGTTCTAAAACCTTAAAGTATAGTTTATTATCATTATTACGAGAATAAAATCATCATCCCGCATAAGCAATAATATCACCATTACTATTTAAAATATGTCATTCATTATTTTTAATTTCAGCATCGTGTTTTCTTTGTTCACTAACAACAAGAGGTTTTTCTTTTTGCGAATGACTATTAAAAAACGCTACCGCATAATCACCAACCCCAACAACAGCATTAGCATAATCAGCGATTAATGCATAATCAGTCATTCATAATTTACGGGACTTTTTTAAAGCAATATTTTTATTATCACTACTCGTAATTTTACTTAACAATGTTCGTGATGGCACACCATCAATATTCTGCTCATTAATTTGTTCATTATTAATATATTCATTACTCATTAGTGAATGCCGATCTTGTTCATTACACGACTCATCAGTGACAATGCAATTATAATTTTTATCCAAATCATCTTGAGTTGTAATCTTAACTAATCGTGAAGTACCATCACGATTAGTTAGTTTTAAATAATCATAATCAGCATTAGCATCCATATATCCTCAAATAATACTTCGTTCACTATATGATGACAAATGTCCCATGACAACATCTTCATCCATTCTTAAAACTTTTTGCAAAGCATTTACTAAACCAGTATCAACTTTAATATGATTACTTATTTGTTTATCTTCATCTAAGACATAAGGATTAGCACCCATCGCATTTAAAAGCGCCAATTCTTTAAAAATTAGATTATGGTTATTAAAACTAGTTTGTTGTTTTCCATGAAAAGATTGCGTAAATAAACTGTTATTAAGTGTTAACGGTAATCAATCACGAGTTAGAAACATTCGCATTTGATTAAAATAATCCAAATGAGAAAGTTTGCCTTGTAAACCAATAGTAACTTTTTTTGATGTTTCAAAATTATCATCCTCAAATTCAGAATATTTAATTGCTAACGACGCCCACAGTGGTTTTTTGACTTTTTCTTCATTATAAGTTGCAATTAACTCATCATAATTAATTTTTGAAAAATCAAAATCCGCAACTTTAAAATTTTCATCATTCGTTCACAAAATTGGAATAATAAACTTTAAAAAGTATTGTTGAATTCAACTTGTTAAATAACCATTAAAACTAATTGTTGAATCAATTAAACGATTAATTCTCCCATTAGCAACACGCATTGCCTCATTAACATCATTCCTTGTTAATTGTCCAATTGCTTTTTTCTGATTACTTTGTGGTAAAAAAATTTCAATCGTTTTAAATTGCGTAAACAAATCAGAATTTTTTAATTGAAATAGCGTTAACTCCTTCTCAACATTACTATAAGTATCAATCCCATCAAAAATTCAATTATTATTTTCATTTTTAATCGCAAATGAACTGGTAGTACTTAATTTTTTAATATCATTTGCTAACACAAATAAATCTAAATACGATAATTTTGTTTTATCTTCATTTTTATCAAGCGTTGTTTTTCCTACCAATGCTAATTGTTTTTCGTATATTTCATCCAAATAACTATAAGCAACTTCACGATTGTAAACCTTAGGAATCGTAATTTCTTTTTTATTAATGTTACCAAAACGATTAGTTAAATAATTTCAAGTAACAGTTTTATTAATTCTTTCGCGAAATCTCCGACTTTCAACTCAACCACCATAATGATAACTAGTAGATTCATCATTAGCATATCAAGCCATTTTGTAAGTAGTATAAGTAGTAAACAAATAATTTTTTAATGAATCAAGTTTATTTCTTAAAGGATTATTGCCTTTTCTCGCAAAAAAGTCAGCAATTTCATTTTCTACACCACTTAAAATAGTTTGTAATAAAACTTTAACACTCATTAAGTTTTTACCTCATAAACGACCCATTGGCATACCTCGTAAACTATAATCTGGTACCCAAGGGGGCGGACTATCACCAACAATTGAAATTTTTTCAAAAGTTAAAATTTCTATTCCTCAAGGAACATTATTATAGAATCAATTTACCAAATCTGGTAATAGTCCTCAGCCACTTCGATAAACATTAGCTAAATGCGTATTTTGTTTTAAATCACTAACTTTAATGGGAACATTTAATGAGGACCTAGCATCATTAGTAAACTTATTAGCATCATATTCTAATAATTTACGAACAAAATTATCAGTCGCCGCAATAACAACAGGACCACGACGACAACTAACCGTCCCTTTTTCGGTAATATTTTCTTCACATTTAATAGTTTCAGCATTAAATCGTGTTTGTAAGTTAAGTGTTGTTTGACCCTCATAGTTAATAGTTGTACTGCGACTTAAAGTAATAATAAAGGGAATAATTAGCGAAAAGAAAAATATTAGCGACAATAATGCTAAAATAACACGATTGCGATAAGCACCATTTCATCATTCAAGAAACCTATATTTTCAAATTGTAACATTTCACTTCATAGTATTTATCCTTTTCTCTTACTTACTTCATTTCTTAAATTCTTTAACTGTTGCTAATACTTGATGAGTATTAGTAATATTATGTCACATTGGTATTATTTTCTCATTATAGTTATGCATTAACGGATTATAACTAGTTGTACTAATGACTTCACCTACCCTATTGATTGAAGGAATTGCTGAAATTAATGACTTAGTATATGGATGTACGGGATGATAAAATATTTCATCAGCAAGACCAATTTCTAAAATTTTACCATTTTTAATAACAGCAATCCGATCACAAATATAATGCACCATTCTTAAATCATGGGCAATTAATAAAATTGAAAGTTGATATTTTTCTCGTAAATCTTTTAAAATATTAATTACTTGTGATTGAATGGAAACATCCAAAGCTGATATCGGTTCATCAGCAACTAATAATGCTGGTTTCATTACTAATGCTCTTGCAATACCAATTCTTTGTTTTTGACCTCCAGAAAACTCACCGGAAAATCTACTACCATGTTCTGGCAGTAAACCAACTGATTGTAAGGTGTCATAAGCTAATTGATGAGTTTTAGCTTTAACAGCACCACGACTATATTCATTCGCTAACTGAAAATCTAAAAAAAGTTTTTTACTTTTATACAAGTTAACACCATATAACTTGGCTTCATAAGTTGTAACTAATTCCTTTAATTGACTAACAAATGTTTTTTTATTAGCAACTATCCCTTGATATTTTTCATTAATTTTTTCATAATTATTATCACGAGAATTAATTTTATTTCGCTCCTGTAATAATATTTTTTTAATATCTTGATTTTTAAAAACATATCCTTTTTTTAAAACTCTTAACTTACTTTTATATTTCTTAATAATTTGCTGAGTTTTTTCTTTATTAATTGTTTTAGTTGGTAATTTCAAAAGATGCTGTAATTTAGTTGTCACGGTATTAATATCAGCACCAAATTTTATTTTTAAAAGTTTGAAATCATTACGCATATTTTTTAAAGCCCTTTTCCGAGCTAGTTTTCGCTGTCAAGCTTGGGTTTTTAAAACATCAATTTGCTTTTTATCAAATTCAATTTTAGCATTAAAATTAACATTAATATCTTTAACCCAATTATAATAGTTTTTAAAAATAATTTCCTGTTCTGCTTCGCTAATAAAATTTTTGCGATCAGTTTGTTTTTGCTTATTTAATTTACTCATTAATGATTGTAAATCTTGCGAAATTTTTATTAATTTAATGCGCTCTTGTTTTCTAATTTGTTTTAATTCTTGTTTTGCCTCATAAACATCATTTCTTGTATCATACAATAACTGATACTTATATCGTGTTCCTTCTTTTTGTAAAAGATTAATTTTATTTTTTTCTTCGCGATTTTGTAAATCAATTTCTAATTTAGTAACTTTTCAATCACTTTTTCAAATATTTCTTAATTTCTTAACTTCTTTAAGATTATTTTTCTTTTCCGCAATCCGAATATCTTTAGTATAAAAACTATCAATCTCTTGTTTTCTTACTTGTAATTGTTGTAAATTACTATTAATAGTTTCTTGATGAAAATTAATTAAATTAGTAATTCGCATTAAATTATTATCATTTTCATAAGTTAAGCGCTCTTGAATATCATTCAAATGAATTAAAGCTTCATTTAATTTTTCTTTATAAATTGTTTCAACTTGATAAATTTCTTTTTCAATAAGTTCCTTTTTATCTTTTAAAGGAGTAATTTTCTTATTAAAAATCTTATCTCATTTCCGATTTCATTTTTTTATTCCTGATAAATTTTGTAAATCATTTTTATAAGATAACTGTTCTTTCTTTAACACATCATTTCTGGTAGCAATTAATAAGCGGTGCTTAGTTTTAGCACCTTTTAAAGAATAACGATAAGATGAAACAATATCTTGTGATTCATAACTAATACTTTTAATCATATTCTCTTTAGTACGATACCACTGCTGATAAATATTTATTAATTGGGCAACTAATAAATCATATTGCTTAATAATTTCCTCATCACAAGAAGTTAATTTCCGATATCACATCAAAGCAATTTTGCGTTCTTTTTTAAACCATTTTGCTTCCGCAGAATATGAATTATAGTTATTAAATCCTTCCAAAACAATATCCAACACCCGCTTAGAAGGATTTAAACTCGTTGCTGGATCTTGAAAAATCATTTGCACATTTTTCGATAACCACTCATTAGTTGTTTTTTTAATATCGGCAGGATTATGTGGTAATCGTTTATCTTTTATTTTAATATGTCCTAAAGCATGCTTATTTAAACCTAATATAGTTCGTCCAATTGTTGTCTTCCCACTACCAGATTCACCAACTAAACCAAAAATTTCACCTTTATTAATGTCAAAACTTACCTTATTAACAGCAATAAAAGGTTTACCTTGTTGACTATAAATCACAGCTAACTTATCAACTTTTAAAATTGTATCCGTAGAATTTGACATTATTTTACTCCTTTAGTTTATTATCTAATGTTGTTTTTTAAACTGGTGATGGCGTTTTTTAATTATATCGGGAACATTAATTTTTATTGCCCGCGAATCATACAATCAAGATGCGACAAAATGCGTATTACTAATTTTAAAAAATGGTGGATGAGCAACAAAATCAATATCCAAAGCATACTCATTTCTAGTAACAAAAGCATCACCGATAATATTATTAAAATTAGAAGGAACACTTCCCGGAATTGAATATAACTTTTGCCCTAAATTAACATCTGGCATTGACTGAATTAACCCTCAAGTATATGGATGTTTACTGTTATATAATACTTCTTTACTTTTTCCATACTCAATAATCTTTCCAGCATACATTATAGCAATCCGGTCAGCAATTGAACCAACAACCCCTAAATCATGGGAAATAAAAATAATTGAAACATTAAAAACATCTTTAATTTCACGAATTAATTCCAAAATTTCTGCTTGAATTGTTGGATCTAACGCTGTTGTTGGTTCATCAAAAATAATAATCTTTGGTTGACATAACAGAGCTGCGGCAATACACACTCGTTGTCGCATTCCCCCCGATAATTGATGAGGATATAACTTCATTACTTGATTAGCATTAGTAATACCCACTCTTAACATTAAATTAATTGCATCTTGTTTAGCATCTTTTTTACTTGCGGAACGAAAATTTATTAATGCCCCCTCAATTAACTGTAAACCAATTTTCATTGTCGGATTTAAAGCAGTCATTGGATTTTGAAATACTTGTGAAATAACTCTGCCTCGTAATTCTGATTCTTCTCAATCTGACTCATCAAATTTAGTAACATCAATCCCATCAACAATTACCCTGCCCTCTTCAATAACAGCAGCATTTGATAATAATCCAATTAATGTTGAAGTAATAACTGACTTACCACTACCAGATTCACCAATAATTGCTAAAACTTCTTTTTCATAAAGTTCAAATCCCGTATTACGAATAACTGTATTATGAGTTTTTTTAGCTTTATTGTAAAAAGTTACCTTTAAATCTTCAATTTTAACCATAATTTTCTCTTTTTTACTCATTATTGTGACTTCCTTATAATATCTTGAATGCCATTACCAATTAATTGAATTGCAATCGTAATAACCATTAAAGTTATTACAGGAACAATAATTTGTCGCGGATATACTAATGCCGTTAATCGTGCTTTATTAATCATATTACCTAAAGTAATCGCATCCGGCACTGATAAACCAATAAAACCTAATGAAGCTTCACTAATAATTGCAATCGGAATTGTTGCGACTAAACCAGTAATAATAATTGGCAAGGCCACCGGAATAAAATTAATTAATTGTTGATATCACGGCGTTCCTAAAATTTTTGAAGCAACAAAATAATCTAACTGCTTATTTTTTAATACTTGTGCTCTTACTTGCAAACTCATATTAATTCATCCCGTTAATGTTAACCCTAATGCCATCGTTCAAAAAGCTGGTTGCAACGCTGTTGCCACAATTATTAAAATTAAAATGCTGGGAATATTTGTTAAAATTTTAATAATAAACTGCAAAATTTTATCAACTTTACGATAATAACCCATTAATAGACCTAAAGTAACCCCAACAATTAAATCAACAATAACAACAACAAATGCCAAACCTAAAGAATATCTGGTAGCATGCCATAACATCGCTCAAACATCTCTTCCTTGTCCATCAGTACCAAAAATATATCCGTTTTTAAAAAACCCATAATGTTGTTGTTCAGGTTTTAAAAGATTAGCATCAGTTCATATTAGTGGAAAAATTAAAGAAAGTAAAATTAACAAACCAAAAATAATTATTCCTGCTAAAGCAAAACGATTAGCAATAATTGCTAAATAAAACTCTCGCGAACGATTAATCGGTTTTGTTGCCAATTTTTCTGTTGTCAGAAAATTTTGACGAACTAATTTAAAGTTTTTAAAATCTTCAGAATTTGTTTTTTTCATTAATAATAACCCCTATCCAATTCTTGTCCGTGGATCTAATATCGTATATAAGATATCACGAATAAAGAAACCAATAACCGTAATAAAACTTAAAACTAAAACCACACCCATAACAACATCATAATCCTTAGCTTGAATCGCTCTAATTAGAATTTGTCCACTTCCCGGAATCGCAAACACTGTTTCAATAATAATTGAACCAATCATTGATGCTAAAACTGCTAACGGTAAAAAAGTGGCAATGGGAAAAAATGCTGGTTTTAAAACATGTCTTCAAGTTATTCGCCGATTTTTACAACCTTTAATTTTTGCAAATTGAACATACTGCGAACTAAACTCTTGTTGAATTGATGTTCGTAAATAACGCACATACCCAGCAACACTAGGAAGCGCAATTGCTAATGAAGGTAATATTAAAGTTATCGGATTTAAGGGGTCATAAATATATGGAATATGAACTTTAAAAGCAAATAATAATAGCAAAATCGCAAAAACAAACGAAGGGATTGCAAAACCGGCAGCAATAAACACTGTTGCTAAACTATCAATTAATGTCCCTGGTCTTCTACCAACAAAAATCCCTAAAGGAATACCAATACATAAAACAATAACTAAACCAAGAAAACCAACGCGAAAGGAAACCAATAACTTTTGAAATAAAAATTGTTCTACTAATTGCTGGGGATACAAAAATGTTGAAATTCCTAATTGCCCTTTAGTAACTAAATTAGCAAAATATTTCCCATATCTTACTCAAATACTAAGATCTAAACCTAACTGGTCACGAATTATTTTTTGAGCATCTTTAGATAAACTAGGATCAACAGCTGCTTCATTACCACGAATCGCATTCATTAAAAAGAAAACAATTGTTAACACGATTCAAGCAATAACAATAAATTCAACAATCAAAAACACATATTTCTTTATAGACTGTTGCAAATTATAACTTAATAACATTTTATTTTCTCCTTACTAATTTCTAGATACTTAAATCATCTTTATTAAATGCCTCACATCCTTTTAAAGGAAAGATTGAATTATTTGGTTTATTTTGACAATTATATCCTCATTGCACCTCAGGCATATTTGTCCCTGCTGCTTGTGAATAACCCAAAATTCTTTCTCCCGCCCATCCAGCACTAGAATTACTTAGCATAATAACTGGTGATTCTAATTTAATTATCGCTTCTAAAATCGCATAAATGCGAAAAGCAATATGAGGGGCAAAAGTTGCTAAACCACTAATAGCATAATCTTTATCTTGGGGCATTTTAAAACCAGTTTCTTTATCAAATAAACTCGCTAAGCCATCACCAAACTTATTTTGTAAAATAGCATTTAATTGCTGAAAATTATCAATATTATTTTCCCTATTTTTCACTAAACCATTAACAGCAAAGTTATTACCATTAGTATCATACGGTGTAAATAAAGCATTTAACCACAAAAATTCAGATGGGGTAACTTCAAAGTCTTTAAAAAATGAATTAGAATTTCTAAGTTCTGTTACAGAATTAAATTTTTTAATAAAATTTTCATAAAAATTTCATGTTCCGGTTGGATTTTGTACATATCGTAAATCACCCTGATCTCAATAAACCTTAGCAAGAATTTCTAAATAATCAAAAGCATTAATTTTTTTACCTTTCACACTACTGTATAATAAATCATATTCACCAACGCCTAATTTGCTTAAAAAGATTGACCGCGCCTGCCCTTCCAATTTAATGTTAATTTCTGGAAAATTGCGTTCAATTTTTTGTTTTAAAAGCAACATCGCATCACTAGCAGTTGTTGATGCTGATAAATCATATAATAATGTTAATGTCTCTTTACCACTACTCATTAACCGATATTTATTATAAAATTTTTGGGCAATTGCTTTATTATGTAAACGATCAGTACGATCAATATTTGCTTGCACTTTATCATAAAACACTCGTTGATCAAAACGATAATACGCTAACGGTACTCGATCTTGTTTTGCATTATCACCGACAACATCCACTTCATACTTTGGTTGTCCATTATCAGTTACTAAAGTTTCTCTAAAAGCCATATCATTACCATCATTACGACTTAATAAAGTTGTTAAAGTATCAGCCGGAATACCCCCATTATCATTTTGACTAAGCAAAAACTCATGGCGATCAATTCCATATTGAATCGCATTTCGTAAATACCGTCCTTTTTCATTATCAAATTTATTACTTGCATTATTAAAAGCTAAATATTCTGAATCTCTTGTGGACATTCCTTGAAATAAAAACCGGCGTAAGACGGGATTATTTAAAAATCGTGGTAATAATTCTTTGGGAATATCTGATTTTCCAACAACACCCGATTCAAATAAAATTGATGATGTTACGGTATCTTGGACTACTTTATACTTTCAAGCATTAGCCGAAATTCTTTCACGATCTCAATAATCTTCATTTTTCAGAAAAACCGTATCATTATCAAAATCAGTACGATAAATTTTAAAAGCACCATTACCTAAAACCGTATCTTTAGAAGTACCTCAAAGATTACCATATTTTGCAATAACATCTTTTCTTGAAGGAAGTAACGCCGGAGAAAACAACTTTTTAATAAAATCTGCCGTTAACTTTGCAACTGCTGTCGGATTAAAACCAGTTGCAAAATTAATATATAATAAGTCATTACCAATTGCTTTAATCCCCAAATTATCTTCACTAACTTTTTTGTCTAAATATGCTTTAGCATTATTAATTCCCACTTTACTAGTATCCGTTAAATCATCAACATTAGCAGAACCATTACTAGCATCCAAAACATAACGAACACTATTAACAAAATCAGATGCCAAAACATTTTTGCCATCATGTCACAATGCTGGTCGCTCCTGAAAAAACTCTTGACCATTTTCGCGATAAGGTAAATCTTTATTAGCAAATGGTGCATATCTTAGTTTGATAATAAATTCTTTAAATTTTCGTGATTCATTATTATTTACTTTATCACCATAATTAACAACAAAAATATCTTTCGCAACGCCATACCAAAATTCAGTTGTACTAGAAATTACTCTTGTACTTTCATTAGCAATAGCATTTAATTGCTGATTTAATTGACTAGGATTTGTTAAAACCTTATCTAAATCTAAATTTTCATTATTAATATCCATTTCCTTAATAACAACACCCTGATTGCCATTTACTTTTGTCATTTCTAACACTTCATTACTTGATTTTTGATCAGCCGGGGCATTATGAAATAATCCTTCAATAAAAGCAAATAAATATTGCGAATTATAACTATGTTTATCATATTTTAAATAATTCAATGATTTAATGGCATCCGCTTGAGCAATAACAAAATTAAGCGACATTGAATTACAAGCCACTAAAAATAATACTGAATTTATTATTGTTATTTTAGATAAAATTATTTTAAGTAGGTTTCTTTTCATATTTTTTCTTATAACCTCAAACTTTTTATAAAAAAGTGTGCCAATTATTTGTTTAGAAAGCACACTTTATAAAATGAATAACCAATGATGTCATTCTTTTTATATTAACAATAATATTACTAGATTTTCCTATCTATGTCAAGAATTAAATGCGGGACGGTCGCGTTTAGTTTTCTTAGGTATTTTTTAAAAAAGAAAAAATAGTCATTTACTATAAATTATTTCAATATGCAAATTAAGTATATATTTCTTATGTATGATTTTTGTTGTAAAAAATTATTTTAATGTTGTTTTTATAAGCATTTTACTTAGTTTTTATAACCTTTTATTAAGAATATGTTTGTTAATATTAAATATTTTGTTTTATTAATTATTTTTCAAGTAAAAAGGTAATAAATTTTTAGTTGCTTTTCTTTCAAAATTATTCAAATCTTTACCCACCTAACAAAACTTTATGCGCCCGCAGAGGGAACGAGTGTTCCTGTTGATGTAATTGTTAAGGCTCATGCTAAGGATAAAAATAAAATGGAAGTAACAAATGATAAATATACTGTTAAAGTTGATTTGGCGATTTTTATTGCACAAGAGGAACTTAATATTTCGTATCTTAAATTGGCTTTACAATTTTTAAATTTAAAAGCAATTACTTTAGCAGGTAATGTTGTTCGTGGTGAAGATGTTACTTTAAAAATTAAAGAAATTTTAAATGATGCGATTAAAGATGTTTATGATCCAGCGACTTCAAAAGTTATTGCTAATTTACAAATTGCTTTGAAAGATGCGACGATTGTTTTAAAAATTCCTTTGACTGGTAATAGTATGGAAATTGATGTAATTATTAGTGCTACTAATAAAAATGGTTCGGTTAATCGCGTGCCGATTGATGATAAAGTTATTGTTAATTTTACTGTTAAATAACTCAAAATTTTTATTTAACTTGTAATAAATGTCGTTAATGAATTTAATTTATAAAATATAAAATATGAATGCATCTTAAAGAGATGCATTTTTTAATTTAGGAGAATTTGATGTCGTAGTTATTTGGGTGTGTTCTTTATCAATTTTGTGATATTATATTTAATAGAAAACATTAAATTATATGAAATGATAGGTGATGTTATTATGAATAAAAAAGTATTAACTTTACGAGAAGTTGTGGAAAAATTTAATTTATCATTATTGTCTGGTGATGAACAAGTGCTGGAACGAGAAATTGAAATTGGGGGCATTAATCGTGCAGGATTAGAATTAGCAGGTTTTATTTCTGATGAAACTAGTCGTAAGCATCGGATTGTTTTATTAGGTGGTAAAGAGAATGAATACATTAATAAGTTACCAGCAACAGAACGCAAGGCTCGTTATGAGAAACTTATTAATCAAGATGTTCCAGCGATTTTTACTAGTATTCGTTTTAATGAACCGGTATTAGTAGAATATGCTAAAGAGATAAATTTTCCTGTTATTGAGGCTAATTATTCTTCTAATGATTTTTATAATATTATTGTTAGTTACATTGATAATCGTTTAGCACCAATGGAAATGGTTCATGCATCGTTAATTAATATTTATGGTTTGGGAGTTTTAATTAAAGGTGATAGTGGAATTGGAAAATCAGAAAATACTTTAGAATTAGTTAAAAAAGGACATTTGTTTGTTGGTGATGATGGGATTGTTTTGCAAAGATATGTTAATAAAGTTATTGGTCGTAGTGATGAAAAGTTAAAGCATCATATTGAAATTAGAGGCATTGGGATTTTAAATTTAACGAAGATGTATGGTTCAAGAACAACTTTGGAAGTTACTGATATTGATATTATTGTTAATTTAAAATTGGCTGATAGTGAGTATTTTGCTAATTTAAATCGTGTGCAAACAGAAATTGATAGAGAAGAAATTTTTGGTATTAAAATTCCAGCGATTACGATTCCTGTAACTTTAGGAAGAAATATTTCGGAATTAATTGAAGCAGCTGTTATTAATATTAAGTTGCATAATGAAGGTATAAATAGTTCTGAGTTATTTATTAACCGAATTGATAGTGAACTTAAAACATAAGAGAAAGGTTTAAGTGTAAAAGTAAAAATGATGAATATATATTCAAATTGAGTACCTAATGAAATTCCAGGGACTAATGGTATTTTAAGATTTTATCCGCTTTTTATTCTTTTAGGAATAATTGTTTCGATTTTAGCTTCTTGGATTAAATTAAAACGCCGCGAGATTCCAACTGAACCATTTGAATGAAGTATTTTTTTAACTGTTCCGAGTGCAATTTTTGGTTCTTCAATTATTGGGAAAATTAATAGTCCTATTATTGATCAGTATGGGTTTTGAGGTTATTTTATGATTTGAGAACCGGGATTAGCAGTTCATGGTGGTGTTATTGCTGGTGTTATTGTTGGTTATTTTTGATTTCGGCATTATTCTAAAAAATATGAAATATCGTTATGAATATTTGCTGATGCCATTATTCCAAATATTTTATTAGGGCAAGTTATTGGTCGTTGAGGTAATTTTTTTAATCATGAACTTTTAGGACAGATAACGACTTCATTAGATTGATTATCTGATTGATTATTAGAAAATTTAAGAAAAGCTAATGCGGATGGTAGTCCAGCTGAAGGAATTGGGATTGTTCGTCACCCTTTGTTTTTGTATGAATCATTAATTAATTTATTTTCTTGGGTACTAATTACTTTTGTTATTCCTAAAATTGGTATGTGAAATAGTGTTAAACCTTGAAAGAAATATCCTAAAAAATTTATTCCGCTTTGAGAAAAAGATGTGGAATTATTGGAAAGTGAAAAAAAATGGGCAACACCGTTTAAAAAAATTTATTATCGTCGTCTTTGAAAGTTAAATTGTTGAAATCAAGCTTATTTTGAACAAACTCCGAGTAAAACAAAAAAGTTAACGGTAGTAAGAAAATATCCAGAACCGCATTTAAAAGCTAATAATCCATTTTTTAGACTTATGGAACGATGATTTAAAAATCAATGAATAAGAATTAAACAATTATGAACTCAAGATGCTAAACCTTTAGAAAAAAATGCTAATCCGGATAAATATTGAATGACGCGAGTTGGTGTTCAAACTGGAAGTTATGTAGTTATGTATAGTATGGTGCGAATTATTTTGGAAATGTTTCGTGATGAAAGTGATATTTTATTTCCTTATGATTATGTGGGTACTTATATATTTTTAGGGCTAGGTGTTATTACTGGAATTATTTTGATAATTTTTGCACAAGTTATTAGCGTTCGTAAATGAAGACAAATTAGGTGATTATATGAAAAACAATATTAATACTGATTATGATTTAATTATTATTGGTGCGGGTCCGGGTGGATTTACTAGTGCGATTTATGCGTGTCGGGCGGAGTTGAAAGTACTTCTTATTAACGAAGGTCCTCCCGGAGGGAAAATGGTAAAAACTTATGATATTGAAAATTATCCGGGTTTTGATAAAATATTAGGACCTGACTTGTCATTAGCAATGGATGGGCAAGTTAGAAAATTAGGCGCTGAATATGAAGCTACTAAGGTAATGAATATTGAAATTGCAACCGACGGTAATAATAAGATTATTACTGGTGAAAATGGTAAAATATGGCTTACTAAAGCGGTTATTATTGCTACGGGAACGGTTGAAAATGAGTTATTGGTGGATGGTGCTAAGAGATTATATGGTCACGGAGTTTCTTACTGTGCGGTTTGTGATGGGGCATTTTTTCGTAATAAGGGTATTGTTGTTGTTGGTGGGGGTGATTCTGCTATTGAAGAAGCGGTATATTTAACTAAGTTTGCTAGAAAGTTATATTTAGTGCATCGCCGAAATGAATTTCGGGCTTCGAAAGGAGCATTAACAATTGCTCAAAATAATAATAAAATTGAATGACTGTTAAATTATGTTGTTAAGGAAGTTATTGGTAAAAATTCTCTTGAACAAGTTGTTATTGAACATACTGCGACAAAAGAGCAACAAGTAATTGATGCTAGTGCAATTTTTCCTTATATTGGTTCAACACCAATTTCTAATTTTGTTAAAGACTTGAAAATTTGTGATGAAAATGGTTATATTATTACTAATGAAATAATGCATACTAGTGTTTTGGGAATATTTGCGATTGGTGATGTTCGTCAGACAGTTTTAAGACAAATTGCTACTGCTGTTGGTGATGGTGCGATTGCTGCTCAAGAAGCAATAAAATATTTAGATCAATTGAAATTGTAATTGATGCTTAATTAATAGCAGTTTTATGAATGGAGTGATTAATAGTGATGTCTTTTTCTAAAATTGTTAAGCAAGAAATTATGAAAAAGGAATTTAGTCATCCAGCAAAGCAAGCTATTTTATTGGGATTAATAAAATCGTTAGCAATATTTAATAGTAAGCAATTAATTTTTGAATGTTCTAATAAAACTGTTGCTATTTTTGTTAAAAAATTAATTGCTGAAATTTATAATTATTATCCAGAAATTTTGACAATGGGAATTAAAACTATTGTATATAAGTTAGATCTTTCACATATTGTTTCTTTAATCATTAATGATAAAGATATTAGTTATGATATTAAACGAAATGAATTAGTTGTTAATTTTGAAAGATTAACGAGTGAAATATCAAAAAGAGCATTTATTGCGGGAGCATTTATTGCTACTGGTAGTGTTAATTCGCCAAGGATTAGTAATTATCATTTAGAAATTCAAGGAATTGATATTTTATTTATTCGGAAGTTACAATTACTAATAAATAGTTTTGGTTTTAAATTTAAACGCATTTATCGTCGTAAAAAACCTTTAATTTATTTAAAAAAATCAACTGAAATTGCTGATTTTTTGAAATTAATTGATGCAAGTCTTTCACTATTATCGTTTGAAAATGAACGGATTTCACGCGATATGTATAATAGTATTAA
Source organism: Spiroplasma endosymbiont of Dilophus febrilis (assembly GCF_964030685.1). Classification (NCBI taxonomy): domain Bacteria; kingdom Bacillati; phylum Mycoplasmatota; class Mollicutes; order Entomoplasmatales; family Spiroplasmataceae; genus Spiroplasma; species Spiroplasma endosymbiont of Dilophus febrilis. The sequence continues at coordinate 118,989 of NZ_OZ034912.1, read as the reverse complement.
TCGTTTAACAAATATTGAGATTTCTAATCAGCAAAAAACTAATAAAGCGGCTATTGAACAAATTAAGATGATTAATTTTTTAAAAGCGAATGATTATTTTTTAAAGTTATCATTAAAAACTCAACAAATTGCTAATTTACGGTTAGATAATCCTGAAGCTTCGTTGAGTGAGCTTTGCAATTTATATGAAAATATTTATCATGGTATGATTTCTAAATCAGGAATAAATCATATGATGCGCGAAATTAAAAATAGTTATTTATTGTTTAAAAGTATTTCTTCTGATGACAATTAAATATTTTATAAAATGTTTTGTATTAATATATATAAATTTGTGATATAAAGAAATTGTTATTAATTTAGTAGTAAAATTTGTTTTGCTATTAATTTTTTATATTTTAAGTGTTAATTAAGAAAATATTGTAATTGGGTGGAACTAATGAAATTAAAAATTAATTGAAAACAATATTGAGATTGAGAATTTAATAAAAAAGTTTTACGGATGATGTTACCTTTGATTTTGCAAAGTTTGATTGTTGCTTTTATTAATGTTTTAGATACAATTTTTATTTCAATTTTTAATTCTGAACAATTAACTGGTTTAGGTTTAACGAATGATATGTTCATTTTATTAATTTATAGTTTTTGAGCGATTTCGGGTGCTGGGGGTATTTATACAACACAATATTTAGGGAAAAAGAATTATGCTAAAGTTGCGGAAACCACAAGAATAAAATTAATTTTAGCACTTATTTTGGCAGTAGTTTATTTTACCTTAATATCGACATTAAGAACATCATTAATTAATATTAGGTCGCGTTTAGTTTTCTTAGGTATTTTTTAAAAAAGAAAAAATAGTCATTTACTATAAATTATTTCAATATGCAAATTAAGTATATATTTCTTATGTATGATTTTTGTTGTAAAAAATTATTTTAATGTTGTTTTTATAAGCATTTTACTTAGTTTTTATAACCTTTTATTAAGAATATGTTTGTTAATATTAAATATTTTGTTTTATTAATTATTTTTCAAGTAAAAAGGTAATAAATTTTTAGTTGCTTTTCTTTCAAAATTATTCAAATCTTTACCCACCTAACAAAACTTTATGCGCCCTTAATATTATTGTGAATTTAGATAATCATTTGCCGGAAGATAAGAAAAATTTGATTTCTCAATCTGCAAATGATTATTTGCAGATTATTAATTATACAACTTGGTTTTTAGGTATTTCGTTAATTTTTTATAATACAATGTATGAGTGTGGCGATGCTTGAACACCGTTGTATATTAACTTTTTGCCTTTAACAATTAATGCGATTTTAAATCCAATTTTTATTAAACTTTGTGGTTGAGGTGTTGTTGGTGCTGCGTGGTCAACATTTATTGCTCGGGTTTGTGAATTTATTGTTGTCATTGCTTTTATAGTTTGAAAGAAGCCAGTTTATTATCCAGGATGAAAAATTTGAAAAACAACATTAGATTTATGAAAAAAAATTATGAAAAACTTTGTGTTTATTTTTATGGCGAATGCCTTGTTTGCGCTTTCATCGTTTGTGCAAAAGATGATTATTTTAAAAGAAGGATTTTTAGATAATTCTTATCAAGCGGCAATTTTAACATTTAGCATTATTGGCGTGTTTTATTCATTTTTTAATGGTTATTATGTGGCTGTTCCATATTTTGTTGGTCGGGAGTTAGGAGCTAATCATATTGTTAAAGCAAAAGTTAATTTTTATAAAATTTTAGGTTTTGGTTTAATTTTAAATGCGACAATTGCTTTATTAATCATATTTAGTTCGCCATTTATTCTTAATTTCTTTACGGGAAGTCCAGCAGTTATTTATGTTGCTAAGTGGTACTTAGCTTTTCAAGGGATAGCGTTCTTTTTCTTATCAACATCAATTATTTTCTTTAATATTTTAAGGATCGGTGGTAAAAATTTGTTATCAAGTTTAATTGATATTCTTTGCACTTGGGTTTTTATTGTGGGGTTAACTTGATTTGCATTTACAATTTTTAAATCCAATGATTATGAAGTGTTTTCTGAGAATTGAGTAATGGTGACAATAATTGTATTTTTAATTGTTTCTTTAGCTGAAATTATTCAATTTTCAATATTAATTATTACTGTGCGAAAAGTTAATTGAGCTAATAATTTAGTAAAACAATAAAATAAAGGGATGTTTAAAAATGATTAAGGATGTTATGAATGTTAAAATTAAGTTTGGTCAACAAATTAGACGATTACGAATAAATTTGCATTTGTCACAAGAAGAATTAGCATATGAATGTGATTTAAATAAAAATTATGTTTCTGATATTGAACGCGGTGAAAGAAACATTTCTTTACAAAGTATTGCTAAACTTGCTAAGGGTTTGCAAGTATCGTTATCGGAATTATTTGATTTTGACTATCAAATTTAAATACTATGATATTTTTAAATAGGGGGTGGAATTATTTCACAGTGATTATTTGGTTGAACAAAACCGGAATATTTATGGGTATTTTTTGTTATTTTTGCGAGTATTAATTTTTTTGCTTCTAGACGGATGATTAAATATTTGTCAGCATTAAAAATGCGAACAAAAATGTCAACGGCGGTTGCGGGAGCATTATTATTATCAATTATAACTTCATTGCCAGAACTTGTATCAGCGATAACAGCCGGTGCTTTGGGGAGTCCTGAAGTTAGTATGGGTGATGTTATGGGGGCAAATTTATTTTCAGGAGCGATGTTAGCTGTTGCTGATATTATTTTTATTCGTTATTTATTTTTTAAAAAAATAAATAACTCTAATCGCTTTATTATTTATTTAATGATCAGAATTAATATAATTTTAGTATTAGCTTTAATGTCAATTAAAGCATTTGATTTTATGCGGTTAACGATTCCTTATATCAATGTTTCTTGACCATTTTTAGTTTTATTATTAGTTTATGGGGGATTTTTAATAATGATGTTTAAAGGATTTCATGATGAGGAAAAAGAACCTAAAACTAATAAAGATGTTGGTTTAAAAAAATTATCATTAAAGATGATTATAATTTTTTTTGTTATTTCGGCTATTGGTTTAGTTCTTTCTTCAATAATATTAGTTGCGGTTATTGATAACTTTGATAATGTTTATGGGATTAAAAAAGAATCGGCAGGAGCAATTTTTTTAGGAATGACAACGGCCTTACCAGAAGTAGTATCACTATTTTCTTTAGCAAGGATTGGTTATGGTAATGTTGCCATTGCTGGAATTGTTGGTAGCCATCTTTTTAATTCAATTATTTACTTTGTTGCTGATATTATTAATCATCCTGTTGGAAGTTTAGAATATTTAGCAAATGGTAATATGATGAATTTAATGCCATTATTTGTTATTGCGATTTTGCTATTGTTAACAATTATTATTTTTACTGTTAAAACAATTTCGCGTTGAAGTAGTAGTAAAATTTTTACAGTAATAACTTCTGGAGTAATTATAATATTTTATGGTTTTAATATTATTTTTCAAATTTTACAAAGTCAATATCATTTTTTCTAATTTAAGTTGTAAAATAATTGTCATAAAACATATATGATAGATTATGATATAATTTACAAGGTAATTATTAAAATTTATAAAAGTAGAGGTTTAATATATGAGTAAACAAAATATTTTATTAATCTTTGAGATTATTCTTTTAATTGTTGGTTTTGCAATGATTGTTATTGGACTATTACAGCCAAAGAAAACGCAAGCAGGGTTAGGAGCATTAAGTGGTGGTAATCAAGAGCTTTTTGCACAAACTAAAGAGCGAGGACTTTCACGAACTTTATCATTTATGATGTTAGGTTGTGGATCTTGTTTATTTGTTCTTTCAATGATTATTAGAATTTTAGAAAATTCTTTATAATTTTTATTTAAACTATTAGTTCTTGAAAGTTCTAATAGTTTAATGACTGATGGAGAGTATATGAAGCAAAAAATTTTAAATATTTTAAAAAATGAAAAGCGAACCCTTTCAAAGTTAGAAATTAGTAATTATCTTGAAATTACTAATAAAGAACAATATGAATTAATGGTGTTGGAACTTAAGGAATTAGTAATTAATGATGTTTTAAAAGTTAATAGTAATAATGAATATTCCTTAAATTTACAAAATCAATTACTTACTGGTATTATTCAACTGCATTCTAAGGGTTTTGGTTTTATTAAAACTAAAGATAATCAAGAGTATTTTGTTAAATCACAAGACTTAAATGGTTGTTTAGATATGGATGAGGTTTTATTTGCTACTAAAAATATTAAGCAAAATGATGCCCGACATTTTGAGGCTCGAGTAATTGAAGTATTAAAAAGGCCTTTAACGACGGTTGTCGCTACTGTTTGTTTTAATGAAGTAAATAAAACAAAATTTTTAAAAATTAATAATATTAAATTGCAACATTTAGTCCTTGTAGTTACTAATTTAAATATGGCAATTATTGATACAATTGTTATTGCTAAAATAGTGTCTGTTAGTAAAAATCAATTGGTCTCATTAGAAATTCAGGATATTATTGGTAATATTAATACTCCGGGAATTGATGTCATCGCTGTTGTTCACGAGTTTTTTGTTAAGACAAAATTTGATGATGCGACATTAAATGAAGTAAAAAAAATCTCGCCATTGGTAATGGCTGTAGAATTAATTGGTCGGAGAGATTTACAAAATAATTTATTTATTACTATTGATGGTAGTGATGCTAAAGATTTAGATGATGCTATTAGTGTTGTTAAGTTGGATAATGGAAATTATAAATTATTTGTTGCGATTGCTGATGTGGCACATTATGTTGCTGAGAATAGTGCTTTAGATAAAGAAGCTTTTATTCGTGGGACTTCTGTTTATTTAGTTGATCGTGTTATTGCGATGTTACCACCACAATTATCAAATGGTATTTGTTCTTTAAATGAAAATGAGATGCGGTTAACGATAGTTTGTGAAATGGAAATTAATGCTGTTGGTGAAACTATTAGTAATGAAATATATTCAGCAGTTATTAAAACTAAGCGAAGAATGTCGTATGATGAAGTAAATTTAGCTTTTAGTAATCAAAATCCAGATTTTATTAAAACTCATCCTGAAATTTATCAAATGCTTTTAATTGCTCGTGATTTACATCATATTTTAAGAAAATATAAAGAGCAAGCGGGGGTTATTGATTTTAATTTAAATGAAGCTAAATTAATTATTAATCAAAATGGTAAAATTAGTGATATTACTTTGAGAAATCGGGCAACAGCAGAAATGTTAATTGAAGATTTTATGATTCGTGCTAATGAAACTGTTGCTAGCACTATTTATTGAATGAATTTGCCATTTATTTATCGCATTCATGATAAACCAAAAATTAAAAAATTAAGAGAAGTGTATAATGTATTAAAAATAATGGGTTATAACATTAAGGGTAAAGTTGAGAATGTTTATGCTAAAGATTTACAATTAACTTTGGAAAATATTAAAGATAAACCTTGATTTCAAGTTGTTGCTACTTTGTTTTTACGAAGTATGGAAAAAGCGCGTTATGATATTAATAATATTGGGCATTTTGGTTTAGCAAGTGACTGTTATACTCATTTTACATCACCAATTCGTCGCTATCCAGATTTAATTGTTCATCGGATGTTAAGAAAATATCTTTTTGAAAAACAAATTAATAATGTTATTGTTGATAAGTATACAGCGATTTTACAAAATCAAGCCGAACAGTCTAGTATTTCTGAGATGAAAGCATTAGAGTGTGAAAGAGCAGTAGAACAAATGAAAAAAGCTGAGTATATGGAAACACAAATTGGAAAAAGATTTTCGGGAATTGTTAGTTCAGTTACTAATTTTGGGATTTTTGTAGAATTAGAAAATACTATTGAAGGATTGGTTCGTGTTAGTGATATGCGAAATGATTATTATAACTATAATGAAAAAACAATGCGCTTAGTTGGTGAAAGAACAAGAAAAGAATATTATCTTGGACAAATTGTTAATATTGAGGTTAAGCACGCTAGTAAGTTAGAAAGAAAAATTGATTTTATCCTTAAAGATCCTAAAAATGGTAATGGTAGGGTTAAACAATGAAAATAATTGCTTCAAATCGTAAAGCACGATTTAATTATGAATTAATAGATAGTTATGAAGCTGGAATTGCATTGCAAGGTTCTGAGGTTAAATCTTTAAGGGAATCTAATGTATCATTACAAGAAAGTTATGTTTTGATTAGAAATCAAGAAGCACTAATTTTAAATTTACATATTAGTACTTATGCTTATGCATTAAGTGCTAAACTGGATCCTAATCGTTCAAGAAAGTTATTATTACACAAAAAAGAGATTTTAAAGTTGGAAGCGAAAATAAAATTGCAAAATTTACAATTAGTTCCTACTAAAATATATTTTAATAGTAAGGGTTTAGTTAAAATTGAAATTGCGTTAGCAAAAGCTAAGAAACTTTATGATAAAAGAGAGACTATTAAAAAACGCGATATGGAACGAAAAATTCAAAAGATTTCATAAATTTGATATAATATACTTATGGGGGTGCACTGGATTCGACAGAAATAACAAACAATTAACTGCAGTGGTGTGGTAAACCTTATCTACTTCGAGGTGTTATAACCGGAAATAAAAAAGAACATCAAGCTATTCCAACATATATGTTAAATCATAACTTTGTTGGGGCAACATTAGTTGCTTAATTCAACCTTTTAAAGGATATAAATAGCACATTATTTTAGCGTAAGTTTATCTAGGCTAGTTTAATGTTGATACTTGATAAACTAGATATTGTGATGTTAATAAGCAATGTTGAAATTCTATTAACTAGTTAGAGATATTACTTGTTTATTCATATTTTTCTTTAATGAACTTTTCTTGAATAAAATAAACTGTAGATGTTAATTGGGACTTATTTTTGGACGTGGGTTCAATTCCCACCATCTCCACCATAAATGTAAATATAAAATAAAAAGTAAACTTATTGTTTACTTTTTATTTTATTGTTAAATAACAAAAGACTTTTATGTTAGGACGCATAAAGTTTTGTTAGGTAGGTAAAGATTTGAATAAGTATTAAGACAATCAGCAATGATTGTCGGTCGCGTTTAGTTTTCTTAGGTATTTTTTAAAAAAGAAAAAATAGTCATTTACTATAAATTATTTCAATATGCAAATTAAGTATATATTTCTTATGTATGATTTTTGTTGTAAAAAATTATTTTAATGTTGTTTTTATAAGCATTTTACTTAGTTTTTATAACCTTTTATTAAGAATATGTTTGTTAATATTAAATATTTTGTTTTATTAATTATTTTTCAAGTAAAAAGGTAATAAATTTTTAGTTGCTTTTCTTTCAAAATTATTCAAATCTTTACCTACCTAACAAAACTTTATGCGCCCACTCTATATATAAAACTGATGATAAAACTGATAATAATTACTTAGCGTATAAATTCAAATAACACTAGCGGGGAACATATTTCCTATCGTAACGCTAATTGTTCATTTCAAGAAATTCAATTTCGACTGTGCAAATATTCTAAAGTTTGATGATAATATTTTAGTTTAGAAATATGAGGAATAAGATTTTGCAACTCATAATTAGTAACTTTTTTATTATTTACAGTTTTAATATTCTTTAATATGAAATAAAACCCTCAATGAACTAAAGGTGCTTTTTGTTCTTCGCGTCACAATGTTTGAGGATTAATTTCAAGAACAAATTGCTTTGGTAATTGTTTCTTAATTTGAAATGCTCCCGAAAGAACTAAAGAAAGCGGAATTTTCATAAAATCATTTCTTTGTGATAAATTTTCATTAAAAGCTTCAAAAATGATTTTCTGCTTTGAAGTATCTAAAATATTTCCAAATTCATTAGTAGGGTCCCATCAAATTTTACTATTATATGCTTTATTGTTAGCACATTTGTTCTGTTCTTTTCAATCTTGAATTCACAACTCATAACTTGCTTTGCTTTTTGACTCTTGATATAAAATTTCTCCTAAAGGATTAAAAACATTACTATGACATAAAATATCATCTCATCTTGTCTTATTAGTTGTTGGATAATTATTAATTCAAGAATCCTGCGTTAAAAATGATGCTGATTGATAAAGGTCACCAGATTTTTCCCATAATATTTTTTCAATAACTTCATTAACAATTGCTCCTTCAAAACCAGAAACCCTAGCACTATCATTAATCTCAATATTTTTAACAAATTCATCTAAAGTAATATCCTTATCCACCTTAATGACAATTTTATTTCCTTTTTCTAAATTAATTCAATGATTTTGTTCATAATTATCACCAACGGGTAGCAATTTATCTTGATAAAGATAAAATACGCAAAAATCATATTGTTGATTTTTAAATGGCATTTGTAAAGCATTACATCCATCTAAAAATAGCGGATTTAAAATTAACAAAAGCGAGAAAGTTTTAATTAAACAAAATTTTTTCATTATTTAGAATTTCCTTATTAAATATATTTATCAAATATAAAAGTAATTGTTGTAATATTAAACATTAACATAAATGTTGATTTGAAAAATAAAAATATTATTAAGATAACAATTAAAGTTAACACGATTAAAAATAAACTTATATCTCATCACCGAATTTTATATTGATAATATCTTGTTCTTTTAATAGTAGTTTTATACCCACGAGTATACATTGCTGTTCCTAAATTATCAGCACGGATAAAACTACTATTAAACATTGGAATAATAAAAGCTTTAATTATGGTTAACTTTTGTCATCAAGAACCGCTAATATCACTGCCTCGACAAGCTTGGGCTAATAAATTAGTTTTAGCCTCTCTCATTAGCAATGGTAAAGCATTAAGCGTAATAGTCAAGCCAATAGCGAGAGCATTAACTTTAATTTTACAATATTTTAACGGTTTTAAAAGGTCTTCTAAACTATTAAGTAATACTTCTAATTTAGTCGCTCTGATTAACAATAATGACCAATTCATAACTAAATAAAGTTTACTAACAATATATAGTGATTTAAAAATTGTCTGATAAGAAAAAGCAAAAATGTTTCAACGAAATATTAAACCTAATCGCATATCATTTACTGTTTCTAACATTTCACTATGAATTCGTTCTCTTCGTAATGTTGCTTGAATTCATTGTAATTGTTCTTCTTTATTTAATTCCGTTAAAAAGTCATATTCACTAATAATATTTAAGGACTTTATTGAAAAATAATTATTTTGATGACCTCACTTTAATAAGTTAAACTGCTCATTAGCATCATTAGCATCCGGTAAAGATATTTGAATAACAAAACTAGAAATGATTAATATTAATAAAAAAAGTAAAGCCATTTTTCATAATGGTTTAATTAAGAAAAATAATGGTAATTGCGAACTAATAAATAATATTAAAAATATTATCATTAATACTAGTAACCCACTAAACTTAATTTTAAATAACGAAATAATCATTAAAAGTAAAATAGCAATTAATTTAACTCGGGGATCTCAGTTATGAATTAAAGAATTTTTTGGATAATAATTAATGCTATTAATCATTAGTAATGACATTTCCCTTCCAAAAACTTTTCTTCGTTATTATAGTTATATGATAATTGATAAATTTCCTTATTTTTAAGTTTAGTATCCATAACTCCATAGGCACTTTTAATATCCTTAGTAAAAATAAAAGGGCAAGTATTCCCAGAATTAATTTTTTGTCATTTTCCATCTTTTAAAGCTCATAAGTCACTAACAAAACGACCATAATGTTTATTGGATTTAGAACTAACATCATTAAAATAAAACTGATTTGGTGTTGTCATTATATTTTTATCAAAAATAATATTTTGTAATGTCTTATAATTTTCACTACAATTATTGATTCGTGCCTTAAAAATATTATTTTTATCATAAATGGCAACAATCCCACACTGATGAGATGCTAAACTGTGATAAAAAGTAAAATAATCTTCACTAGTTAATAATCCTTGCTTAAACGCATAGTCATAACTATTATTTAACGATTTATCATTAGTTAAAATATTCTTAACATTTTGCGATCATTTTATAAATTGATGATTATTAAGCATTATTAACGATATGATTACAAAAATACTTACTGAAAATGTTACTGTTAAAAAAGCACTAATAACATTAATATTATCTTTAATGTTAACTGATAAATAGTTTTGCGACATTAAACGCATATTAACATTAAATAACTTATTTAAAGGATTAAACAGTCATAATGACACTAAGAAATTAGTAACAAATCCCATTAATGCCATAGGTAATGCTGATATTAAACCGACAACGGCATATGTTAAATCAAAAAATAACAAATCGCTAAGAAAATATCAGAACATAATTAAAAAACTTAATGTTCCAACAATAACACCAAAACTATAACGATTATTAATTTGTTTTTTCAAAATTTTAATAACTAAAATATCAAAAGGAAATATTAATCAATATACTAAATTTCAAGCACTAAAACCATATAATAACATTATTGACAAGTTAAAAATAGTAACAATAAAAATACTATCTCGTAAAGAAAAATAAAGGGTATACAAGCACAGCAAAAATGATACTAATTCTACACCCGCAATATTACCTAATAAAAATTTTATACAAATAACCATTGCTGTTAAAAATGATAATAAAACCAGTTTTTTAACACAATAACTATCTTCTTCAATGCTAACTACTGTTGATTTAAAAATATTTAATTTCATCATTGCCTCCTGACTATAAACAAAAACCACCACTAGGTGATGGTTTAAGATTAAAAAATAAATTTTAAAAGTAGTTAAATTAAAATCATTTTTTAATAACCCATCCCCAGGAGAATTAAATAATTTTTTCTAAGGTAGGTCTCCTGACTTAATTTCAACCACTAATTATGCCTTCTCAAAAATAACTTTTCAATGACTTATATAATTAATGTCAATATTACAGTTGCTGGGACAGTTTTAGAATCACACTAAATTCCCTTTTAATAATTACATTAAATGCAATTAACCTTATAAAAAATATTTTTATTTATTTATAAAGTAATCTTACAATAAAAATAACTAACTCACATTTATTTTTAAAATATTTTTTAAAAATAATCAGAATATAAAAAAATACTATAAAGAATTTCTTCATAGTATTAATTATCTTCATAATTAAGCAGCAACTGCTACAGCATCAGTAATAACATCAGTGGATGTTATTGTTGAATTAGAATTAAAAATAAAGTCATATACTTCTTCATAATGTTTAATCGGAATAATTTTTAATTCATTTAACACCTCGTTAGGAATATCATCTAAATCTTTCATATTTTTATCAGGTATTAAAATTGTACTAATCCCACTGCGATGAGCAGAAATTGATTTTTCTTTTAAACCACCAATCGGTAAAACATTCCCTCGTAAAGTTATTTCCCCAGTCATTCCAACATCACTAGATACAGGTCTTTTAGTTAAAGCAGAAATTATTGCTGTTGTTATTGTAATCCCTGCTGAAGGTCCATCTTTAGGTACTGCCCCTTCAGGAACATGAATATGAATATCATTATTACTAAAAAACTTGGAATCAATATTAAACTTCTTACTATTAGCTTTTAAATAATCCAAAGCAATATTTGCTGATTCCTTCATAACATCACCTAAAGTTCCTGTTAAAACTAACTGTCCTTTACCTGAAAAGAAATTTACTTCCATTGAAAGAATATCGCCACCAAAAGCAGTATATGCTAAACCAGTAGCAACACCAATTTGGGCTGTTCCTTCTTTTTCAGTATATTCAAACTTATGTTTACCTAGATATTGCTTAACCTTTTCAATATTCACTAATTCATCACTTAAATGTTTAGCTAAATAACGAACAATAAACTTTCTCGCAATTTGATGCAAATATCGCTCTAACTGTCGTACACCAGCTTCACGAGTATAATATTTAATAATTTCTTTAATTGCACCATCTTCAAATTTTAATAACTGCTCATTTAAACCATTACCTTGCAATACTTTAGCAATTAAATGATTTTTAGCAATTTCCATTTTTTCAATTTCTGTGTAAGATGATAATTGAATAATTTCCATTCGGTCTAATAATGGTTCGGGAATATCTTCCATATAGTTAGCCGTAGCAATAAACATTACTTTTGATAAATCATAATTTTCTTCTAAGTAATGATCAGAAAACTCAAAATTTTGTTCTGGGTCTAATACTTCCAACATCGCACTAGCAGGGTCACCACGATAATCATTAGCCATCTTATCAATTTCATCAAGCAAAAATAAAGGATTAATACTTTTAGCTCGTTTCATTGATTGGATTATTCTTCCTGGCATTGAACCAATATATGTTTTTCGATGACCACGAATTTCTGATTCATCACGAACACCACCTAATGATAACTTCACAAAACTTCTTCCTGTTGCTTCAGCAATTGACTTAGCAAGTGAAGTTTTTCCTACTCCGGGAGGACCTACTAAACAAATAATTTGCCCTTTTAATGATTTAGTCATTTGTTTAACAGCTAAATGTTCAATAATTCGTTCTTTAACTTTTTCCAAACCATAATGATATTTATCTAAAGTTTGTAAAGCAAATGGTAAATCCTCAATTTCTTCCTTTTCTTCATGTCAAGGAATCGCCATTACCCAATCAATGTATGTTCTAATAATATTAGCTTCACTTGATGCTTGTGGCATCATTTCATAACGATTAATTTCTTCCTTAACACGAACTTTAATATTCTCAGGAAATGGTTCTTTTTGAAGACGATCTAAATATTTCTTCATCTCATTACTATCGTCATCAATTTCACCTAATTCTTCTTTAATTGCTTCAAGTTTTTCTCGTAAATAAAATTTCTTTTGCTGTTCATCAATTCTAACTTTAATTCTTTCAGAAATATTTTGATCAATTTCACCAGTTTGCTTGCGACTATTAACATTATCAACTAAAAGATTCAAGCGTTGTTCAACATTCAACTCTTCTAAAATAGCTTGTTTTTTATCTAACGGTAAAAAAGGTAAAAACTGTGCTAATGTATCAATTACTTCTCCAGGACTACTATTAATATTTACCTTAATCTCTTGTAAGACATCTTCAGGAAGACCTTCTTGCATTTCCAATAATCCTGTTAAATTATTAGTAATTTTTTGAACTAATTCTTCAACACTACCTTCATGATTTGATTCTAAAACCTCAATATCACTTTCATAATAAGTACCATTATCTTTTAAATTCAGTAATTTAACCCGATTAAGTGACTTAAAATTAACCGTAAACGAACCTTCTTCTCAAACTTTTTTTATTTTTAAATTAGCAATAACTCCAACATCAAATATTTCATCAATTGTTGGTTCATCATCTAAAGGTTTTTTTTGTGATACTAAAATAACTTGATTATCAAAATTATCCTTAGCCACTTCAATAGTCTTTAATGATTTATTACGACCAATTTCTAAAACCTGCTCAAATCCGGGATAAATATAACTACCTCGTGTAACCAAAACCGGAATATTTTCCAAAGACTTTATTTGTTCTTTATCTATCATTATGATACCTCCATAAAACAGATTTACTTAATTATATAATAAAAATTTAGCACTTGCAATATTAAAGTGCTAAATCTATTTTATCCATTATTCTCATAAAGAAAATTTAATATCCTACGATGTTTTAAACCTTCTTCAACAATACTAGTATCCATAATTTTTTCTTTAGCTTCTTCTGGTGTCATCTTATAAAACTTAGCCAACTCAATAATTTCTTGTTCTACCTCATCATTACTAACTTGAATATTTTCTTGCTTCATAATTTCTTGTATAATTAAATAATTACTAATTTTTGCTTTAGCCTCGCCTCGGAACTCTTTTTTAATATCTAATTCAGTTAATTTAGTTAACTTTAAATATTGTTTTAAATCAATATTTTGTTCTTTTAACTTCTCCTCAAACTGACCTTGAAGATTTAATACTTCTTTATCAATAATTGATTGAGGAATATGAATCGTTGCTGTTTTAGAAATTTCTAATAATAAATTATTAATAAACTCATCTTTAATTTTTTCTTCATTTTGCTTAATCAAATTTTCTTTAATATAATCTTTTAATTGTGCTAAATCTTCAATACCATCAATATTAGCATCTTTTGCCAAATCATCATTAATTTCTGGAACAATCTTATTTTTAACTTCTTTAATCTTAACTTTAAAAGTTACTTCTTTTCCTGCTAAATCTGGTTGTAAATAATCTTTAGGAAACGATACAAGTAAATCCTTTTCTTCACCAGCCATCAATCCAATCATTTGTTCTTCAAAACCAGGAATAAACTTTTTTGAACCAATTTCTAAACTAAAATTTTCAGCTTTTCCACCAGCAAAAGGTTCGCCATCTTTAAACCCTTCAAAATCAAAAATAACAACATCACCGTTAGTAATCTTATCTTCTTTAATTTCTAAAATAACTGATTTTTCTTGTAACTGACTAAGTGCTTGATTAATATCCTCATCATTAACAATATTTGCCATTTTCTCAATTTTTATATTTGTATATTTTTCAACTTTAACTTCCGGTTTTAAATCAAATTCAAAAGAAATAATATATTTTGCCATTGACAAAGTATCAATATTTCAACTTGGCTGATTAAAAGGTTGCAATGGATCATTTCGTAATAAAGCAAATTGTCACGCTTTATCAGCTGCAATATTATGAGCTTTATTTAAAATTTCTGCTTCACTTAAATATTTTTCTACCATCGCTTCTGGTACTTTGCCTTTACGAAAACCTGGTATTTGTAAACGGGCTTTCAACTTCTTTGTTACCTTTTCAATAATATCTTGTCATTCTTCTGATTCAAATTCAATAATATACTTTCCTTTATTTTCTTCAATATTTTTTTTACTTGTAAATTTCATCAAATATCCTCCTATATTTCAACTATTTAATTATACCCTTGATTAATTACTAAATGCAATTAAACTTTAGCAAAAGGTCGCGTTTAGTTTTCTTAGGTATTTTTTAAAAAAGAAAAAATAGTCATTTACTATAAATTATTTCAATATGCAAATTAAGTATATATTTCTTATGTATGATTTTTGTTGTAAAAAATTATTTTAATGTTGTTTTTATAAGCATTTTACTTAGTTTTTATAACCTTTTATTAAGAATATGTTTGTTAATATTAAATATTTTGTTTTATTAATTATTTTTCAAGTAAAAAGGTAATAAATTTTTAGTTGCTTTTCTTTCAAAATTATTCAAATCTTTACCCACCTAACAAAACTTTATGCACCCATTTCTTTACTTTTGACAAAAAAATGCACCAAGATAATTACAATGCTATTAACAACACCAATAGCATTTATCAAATTGATTTTAATGTCCTTAAATCTTATGATAATAAACTCATTGCCTTGCCAACCAACAAAACCGCTAACAGTATTAATTATCTAAATACCGATATTGATATTCGCTATGGTATTAACATTTTTACCTTAACTTTTCCACTTTATCACAAAGGGAATATCTCTAACTACAATTTTAAAATTTATGACTTTAATGTATTAAATTCAACAGCCTTTATCCCTGATGGCTCAAATAACAGTGAATGAGACGATTTAATTCCACCAGCAAATTGCAAATATTCTGGACGATGAATACCAACCTTTAATGATATTGGTTGTGCCATTCAAAATGCTGGTATCAAAATGATAAACTGAATACTCACAGCTTCACAAATCATCACGATTTTGCGACCGTTAGCAATTATTGCAAAAGCAACAGTTAACTTTTCAACCGCCATTTTTCCAGTTTTTAAAACGGTACCAGCTTTTTACTATACCTTTCAATTTTTAATCGGTTTTGCCATTTTTCTAATGATATTAAGAATTTTTGTATAATTATATATATATATATATATATATTAGACTTGGTACATAACCTTTAATTTTATCTACTATTTTGATAATATTATTTCCTAGGTGAAGCACAAATGTTAGATAAATACAAAGATAAAAATGGGGCGCATAAAGTTTTGTTAGGTGGGTAAAGATTTGAATAATTTTGAAAGAAAAGCAACTAAAAATTTATTACCTTTTTACTTGAAAAATAATTAATAAAACAAAATATTTAATATTAACAAACATATTCTTAATAAAAGGTTATAAAAACTAAGTAAAATGCTTATAAAAACAACATTAAAATAATTTTTTACAACAAAAATCATACATAAGAAATATATACTTAATTTGCATATTGAAATAATTTATAGTAAATGACTATTTTTTCTTTTTTAAAAAATACCTAAGAAAACTAAACGCGACCTAAAGAAATAACTTCTTAGTAATAATTCTGAGTTTCCTATAATATTTACTAAGTATTTTTTGGGATAAAAGGTAATTAATGAACGATAAAAGAAACCGATTTGAATAAAGTAATCCTTCTTATAGTTTTCTACACCCTTAAAATCAATTTCGGTATGAGTTTTTTCGTCCATATCAAAAGTCGCATAAAATAAACTAGCAAAGAAATTGCCAAGAATTTCATAGATTTCGTTAAAAACATTTTTGTAATCGCTATTGTTAATACTAGGAATGTTGTTTTTAAAATATAGGTAAATATCATTTTTTAAATCGGGGTCATAGCGTAGAAAACTAAATCTAACATTGAGGTAATTTAAGGTACCAAAAAGATATTTAATTAGGTAATAATCGTTAGAATTCGTAGTGCCATATTTTCAGATTTCATTTTCACCGTGTAGCAATTGTAAATACTTATTTCCAGCAATTAGAGTTTTGTTAAATGCCTTAATTTTCAAAACATTCTCATTTACTACATTTTTATCACTAGAAGTTTTATGATAAAAATAGCTCTCGTTTTTAAAGCCATAATTTTTAATCGTAAATTCTTTGTAATAACCTTTTTCTAGGGTGTCAATGAAATTAAATACGGGCGTTCAATAGAGATACGAGTAATTAAATTTATCAAAATCACCACGGTGAATCATTAAGTAATCAAGATTATCAACAACATCGTTATAGTTATAGTTGCCATCAAATTTGGTGGTTTTTTCTGGTAAATCAATATCAGTCGAGAGTTTAATTTCTGATTGTGCGTTAAATTCTAATATTTTTCATTTGGCATATCTTTCATTTTTATCTCATTCTTGTACTTTCATTTTTATGTTTTTTAATTTTTTATTTTGATATGATAAAAAATCTTTATTTTCTCAATATCTTGGTTCACTGTTTTTTTCTCAATTTAAATCATATTCTAATGATTTTAATATTGGCAGTGTGATCTTGTCATTTTTGTCAACATAAAATTCTCAATCATTAAGTTTCATTCGTGGAGGCAAGTTTTTGGGAATAAATTCATTTTCTACATTAACTTTTATTTCTCATTTTTGATTTCACTTGCTGTTATCATCTTTTGATGATTTAAGTGTTAATTTTGATTTTTTTAAGTTTAATTCGTATGATTCATTATTTTGCCTTTTACTTCTAATTAGTGATTGTGCTGTTGATTTGTCATTATTAATGTTTTGTGGAATGGTAAAAATGTTATTGAAACTAATAATTAACACGGTAAATATTTTCATAAACATTTTTATCGCTCCTTTTTAAAATATTTTATTTTTCATTATTCTTTTAGCTTTAATCTTTTTTAATATAAAACGAATTAAGCAGTTTGCTATTTCTGTTATGGTTACTCATACTAATGAATAACCTATAATCATTAACTTACCAATTGCTCCAAAATTTTTAATAAATTGTTGCAAATTTTCAATATCTGTATGTAATAATAAAACTATATTTAAAGATATGAATATAATGTAATTAAGTATTATTCATCAATATTTTTTTAAAGAATTAATGAGTTTGTTTGATTTCATTTTTCAAGGCTCTTTTTGCTTTAATTTTCTGAACAATCAAGCGAATTAATTTTTCAAATTTAAGTGCAAAATATATTGCTCCGCCTCATCAAAAAACAAATATTCCTGCGAGCATAATACCACTATTGAACTTGCCAAAGAATTTAACCATTTCTTCACTCATAAAATTATTAAATTCGTCACTTGTTCCAGTTATTCATTTAGCATCGCTTACTGTTAATGCACAAATTAATAAGCTTATAAAGATAAAAATGATACTTAACACTATTTTTAACCACTGCTTTTTAAAAGAATTTTTAATTCTTAATTTTAATGGCATTTTTTCTTTCATTTTTAAACTCCTTTAATTTTCTACAAACAATTTGCTTAGGCAAAACATTATGACAAATATAAGCAGTTTCACTTGGTGGATTTTTGCAAACTATACCATTATAAGTAATAAATTTTATTCTTTTATCAAAAACTAATAACTCACACTGATCTATTTTTTCTCTAATTGGTTTTAATGCAATACTTACTAATGGTATTAACATCGCAAACGGTTTGCCCAAATTAAATAAATGTTCTATTACTTGCTTTCTTTTACTAAACGGAGGGTTAGAAATAATATAATCATATCTATCCACATCACTTTTAATGTAATTAAAGAAATCAATTCCATCATCAATATGACTATTCCAAACTTTATGCCCATTTCTTTCTAAAACACATACAAATTTACTATCAATTTTATCAAAAGGGCATAAAATAGTACTATTAGGTTTTAAAAATTCTAAAATTGGTTTAACAGCATATTCCTGTGTATATCATTCATCATTAACATTAATTTTATTTAATAAATTAGAATTTAACATAATTAACTATTAATTCCTTTCTTTGTCTTTCTAATTTGTCATTCTCTATTTTTTTAATTCTTGTTTTTTAGTTCATTTCTTCATTTTTTACCTACCTTTAATCACAATAAATAAAGCAACAAGTACACAAGTGACGCCAAGAATAGTAAAAATTGGGTGTTGCGAAAATGTTCGTGCCATTGGTTTAAACAGTTCTAAAATTGTTAAATTGCTGGTAATAAATTTTTGGAAATTAGCAAGACCTTCGCTAATATAGTTCGTTAAAGTTTCAAAATGACTACCAGCTAATAACCCAAGCACAGTTATTAAGATAAAAATAATAATTAGTTTAAACATTTTTAGTTACCTTGTTTTGTTTTTATTGGTTTTATTTGTTTTTTAGCTTTTCCTCACACACTTAAACGCCCCTTATTTTTAACAGCATATTGGCGTTGTTTTTCTAAATTAACTTGTTGACTACCAAATCCAAGAATAATTGCCATAAGAAATTCTACAGCCAGTGTTAAGAATAAAGGAAATATTAGTTGAATATTTGTTCCCGGCACTTCAAGACTTCAAATTAAATCAAAAACTTTATAAAGCATTTGGGCGAGAAAGTCGGCCATTTTTGCGAGATTTTCCATTTTTTATTATTCCTTTTCTTTCATTTTTCTTAAAAATTTGCTAAATTTATCCATTTTTAAGTATTCTAAGTCTTCTAAATCAATTGCTGTGTCATTATAGTATTTGTCTTCATAGTCAGGATTTACTTTTGAATTTAAGTAATCTCTTAAAAACGCTAGGTAAAAAGAATTGTAAGTGTTAAGTATTGGTAAAGGAATTTTTAATTTAAAAAAATAAATATCAAGTTCAGGAATATCACGATATTTAATACGGCGACCTTTTTTGCTATTTTTTGCATCAATTAAGGTGTTTCGTCAGCGTTCATATTCTTCAATGCTCGTAAAGGTACCATAGATGACTTTTAAGTAGGGGCGAAAAATATTAACTGGTTTTTTACGAATTCCCACAATCACATTATTGGCAATATCACGAACTTTAACTCAAATATGTTTATCTCTTTGACCGCTAGCAAGCACAATATGACCAAAATGGCGTGCCAGAGCGAAATATTCTTGAATACCGGTTTCTTCGTTTTTGGTATTATTTTTTTCTCAATCGGTTCCTTCTAAAAATAAATTGGTTTCATCTCATAGCAGTAATGTTTTGTCTGGCAATACCGGATAATCAAAGTCTAATAATCCCATATGTCCTAAACTTAATTTTTGGGTTTTTAGTAATGGAAATGTTGAGGCGATGTGATATTTTTTCTTTTTTAGTAATTTTGATGCGTACGCTAGAAAAGCGGTTTTTCCAGTTCCTAATGAACCAATCACAATATTTAATGGTGAGTTTTTTAAGAAATTAATAACTTTGTTAATTTGTGTTAAATTACTTATTTTAAAAAGAAAAATTAAAATACAACCTGCTAAAAATAAATAGCTTACAATGTTTTTAAAATAACCGTTGTAAATATATCAAATTGCTCCCCAATGTCATAAAATTAAAAATGAGGTGCGATTTAATTCAATAAAATGGTTATTTTTTTCTATTATTCATTTGCAAAATTTCATCTTGCACCTCACTTTATTTTTTTATTAGCGTACTGCTCCAAGTAGTTTTTCAAACATTTTAAAGCAAATAAAGAATATTGCCAAAATAAATGGAAAAATGAAGATTCAGTAGT
This sequence comes from Spiroplasma endosymbiont of Dilophus febrilis, assembly GCF_964030685.1. Lineage (NCBI taxonomy): Bacteria > Bacillati > Mycoplasmatota > Mollicutes > Entomoplasmatales > Spiroplasmataceae > Spiroplasma > Spiroplasma endosymbiont of Dilophus febrilis. The sequence continues at coordinate 98,512 of NZ_OZ034912.1, read as the reverse complement.
CAGCAAAGAAGTTACCGACTTGTGGCATATTAACAGCAATAATTTCTCACATTTTAGTAAACGCTGTTATAATCGCATTTCACAATTTGGTCATCGCGTCACTAGCTGTTATTTTTGTTACTGCTGGTGTATCGGCCAAGAAAGTTCCAATCATATAATCACCCCCTTTCTTTTTAAAACATTCACATTTATATTTAAAGTTTTTCTTAAATTTGTTAAAACCGCGGTTAACCTTAACATGATTGTATTTTTTCCTAATTAATTTTGAATTTCTTTGTGAATGCATCACAATGTAACTCCGCGACATTACTTTTGTCTCTATCTAAATACTGATATGGTTTTCCAAAGTAGCATTAGAATAAATCACACCATAATCGCTGTTAATAATCAAAAAGCAATGTTTGCTATTAAAAGTCAAAGTGTTTCTTGGGTTAAATCAATTTCTTTACCACCACTAATATGAGCGGGAATAGTTGTAATTTGAATAAATAAATCTCAGAAAGTTTGTTTAATTTGTTCTCAATTAAATTCTTTTAAATTTACTGTCATTTTTTATCTCCCAAAAATCATTTTTATTGGTAAATACATAATTGAAATTAACGCGAAAAGAAAAGTAATGATAATAATTAATCCGGCAATAAAAGCAACTTGTGCAGGCATTTTTTCTATCGGAACAAACAGTTCTAAAAATTCCATAATAATTTTTCAAAACATTATTTTTTATTCTCATTATTTTCTTTTGAATTAGGAGCTTTAACTCATTCTTCAAAGCGGGCAATAAATACTTTTTCGTCTTTTGTAAAATTACCAGTATTATTTTTAATGGCATTTTTATATTTAATTCGCATTTTTATTTTGGCATAAATTTTATAAGCAAAATATGCCAATAGCATTATGCAAATGATAATAAATATTATTCCAATCGCAATATTCATTTTTAATCTCCTTTAAAATAGTTATAATTTATATCTTTTTTGTTGTTTTCTTTTTCGGCAATGAAGAAGCCTAATAATTCTTGTCCCTTAATTAATTTGGTTTCTTTTTCTTTTTGATTAATTGAGATTACTTGATATTTACTATCTTTTATTATTCCAATACAAATTGAATTTTCGTATTTTCCTTTATAAACAAATCGTTTTGGAAACCAAATGCCGATTTGTTCATTAAATCACGGTATTTTTGGTGCTTTAATAAGCATTGCGTTTTGCGTTTCTTTTAAGAGATATTTTTTAGTATTTAAGAAAATGTTTTCAATGTTTTTCATAATAAATTACCTTTCTTATAGATAAACTAAGTTATATTAACTAAGTTAACTAACTTAGTTTTTTAAACACTTATATATCGCAGATTTAAGTGTTTAACAAGCTTTGTTATTAAATTTTGTTTTTTTAATTAGATAAATATTTTAATAATTTTAAACTTAGCATACCCCTATTTAGAAATTTCTACACTTTAACATCCGCATCCTACCCTTGGAACTAATTTAATAGCGTGTATATTTTTAGGAAATCCACCCATTCATTTTTTTATTGCAAAACGAAACAAATTGCTATAGCTAATAGGGTGTTATCTATTAACTGGTAAACTTCTTTTGGTTATGGCGACCACCCACAATTTATCGTGCTTTAATACATACCAACATTATTAATTCACTTGTATTTAATTTTCAAAGAACAAATTTTTAACACCTTATAAAATAAAAAGACAATCATTACTGACTGCCTTAATACTTATTCAAATATTTTCCTACCTAAGAAAACTTTATGCGTCCTTAGCAAATATCTCAACAATAAAATCTTAAAAAATTTGTTCTTTCTCAATTTGTAATAAAAATCTTTGGGTAAGAACAACATCAGTCTTTAAATTTTGACAAATCTGTTCTAACTTACATTCATCATCACCTTGCATAATTTGTGCTTTATAAATAATAGCACTAACTACCGCAGAAAGATCCGCCATTAATGGCAAATTAGGATACTGACTATATCAATAATTTTCTCATAAGTATCAACAAACCTGTTCTAAACTAGGATTATCATTATAAACAAAATTACTTAAAATAGTTTTAACTTTTTTAGTACATTCATCAAGATGAAATTCAGAAATCAATATCGGATTAACAAAATACTGACCATGTGTTTTTTGAACAATAAACACCCCATCAATATCTTGTCTCTTTAAAGCTATTAACAAATGCGTTTTATTTTCATTTTTAAACAAAGAATTTTTTAAATAATCTCGTAATGTTGATAATATTTTCCTAGCATTTTGCTGTTCTAAAAAATTAAATGCTACTAAATGAATTTCCTCATCAAAAGGATTATTAATAATTTCTTTAATTGTCTCTAAATCTCATTGCTTAATATTTGGTTTTTCTTTTGTTAACTGTTGAATTTCATCATAAAATTTAATAATTTGTTGTTCATATTTTTTTGGTATATAAGGTAAATCTAATTCAATTTTTAACTTAACTTTTGCTTGCTCATAGTTTTCATTAGCAATTAACTGTTCAATTTCCTTAATAAAAAAACTATAATATTTATTATTCATTAAAATTATTCACCAACATTTTTATTTTAAATGGCGCCCATGAAGAGACTTGAACTCTTGACCCTGCGCTTAGAAGGCGCATGCTCTATCCAACTGAGCTACATGGGCATATTTTATACTACATAAAAAATAATAACATTATTAGGGTCGCGTTTAGTTTTCTTAGGTATTGCTTCGAAGAAGTAAAACAATCAGCTAATTATATTATTTAATTACTAAACTAACCCCGCCTTTCTTGTTATTGTCATTTTTATTCACGATTATTTTACCATATTATTGAATTTTTACACACTAAAAATTATTAATATTATTAAATTTTCACTAATATATATTAATTTTATATTTTTACTTACTTAAATCTATTATATTTATTTGTTACAGCATTACCTTTATAATTAATTCAACTATCATCATTTTTATTATTATATTTATTTCATAATGAATTTTTATATATTTCTTTTCTGATTTCTATTTCTGAATTAATATTTTCATTAATGTAATGTAATACATTTAAGTTGTTTAAATTTGCCATTCTTAAATGTAATAGATTATTTAAATTCTTATGATTATATATTTTTGCCCCATAGCCTAATTGTTGTTTTACTAAATGCGATACATCACTTTCAATGCTACAACCGATATTTCATTCTAAATTTTGATGATGAATACCTTGCTTATTATTACTGAAATAATTACTCGCCTTTCTTAAATTTGTTTTAATATCTTTATTTAATTCATTTTTAGCAAAATTACGAATGTTTTTGATTAATTCTTGATGATTTTCCATCCTTATATAATTTAATTCAACTATTTAGTGTTACTTTGCGATTTTCAAAAATAATATTAAATACGGTTTGTTTTAATTTTTTAATAGCGTGATAACCATCTAAAATATATCTAACATTACCAAAACTGTTGGCAATTTCTCTAATTCAAGAATCACCATCACCACAAACAATTACTCTGTCATAATTAATATTTACATAATTTTTTTGTACTTCTTTAATTAATAAATCACGATAATCCATCGTATTTATTCGTTTACCAACTTTTAACATTAGAAAATGACCTCGTTTGTTTTCTAATTCTCTACGAGCGTTTTTGTAATTTTTTTCTTTATGTCCGGTATGAAAAGTAACTAAACGAATTCTTTGGTCTTGTTTAACTTTATTATCTAATGTTGCTAAAAATGTCTCATCTAGTTGAATATATAAATCCTTATTTTTGACATCAATTCTAGTTTTAGTTTCTTTTTCTGCTAGTTGAAAATATTCGGCAATATCGTATTTATTTAAAATATTTGAAATACTAGCTTTTGAAATATAACAATGATTTAGAGCATCTAAAACATCACGATACCGTTTACCATCTCCCAAAAGACTTAAAACTTTAAATTGGACATCAAAATAAATGCGTTGTTTAGGCAATAAGCCAATTTCTTTATCTAACAAACATACATATTCAAATTTACCTGATTTTTGATTTCAATATTTATATCGGCGTCGTTTAAAAGTAACATCACCAAAAATTGTAATAATTGTTCTTGGTGCAAAATGAACTACTTTATAACCTTGTTTTAAGCGAAAATGATATAAATATAAGTATTCATCTAATTTTTCATATTCATTAGCTAGTTGTTCACATTTGTTGGTGTACATATTTTTATGGGTTGCGAATAAACCGAATCAATGCCTGTTTTCTACGGTTTTTACATTATTATTAATTTCTAACATAAAAAAATAGCCTTTCTTGGTAGAGTAATTTTAACAAAGTTAAATTTAGTTAACTTATTTTTCTTTTTTAAAGATAAATGTTTTTCTAGAATTAGTATTCAATATTCTGAAAAAATAATATAAATTCTTATTTAATGCTGTATAATTAAATTCCAAAGCAAAGAGACTGTAGATTAATTTTTGGAGAAAGGAAAGGGTGTTGTAAATTTTATTAATTAATAAAATTTACGAAAAGGATTTGATTAATATGAAAAAATTACTCGCTATGTTAACAACAATTACGAGCCTATCAAGCATGACACCAATAATCTTGGCGAATGCCCCAGCAAAAATACCAGAAAATAAAATAGTAAATAACGAAATTAATTATCAACAAACAAATAATTTAGAAAATTTAAGTAGAAATAAAAGAGCAAATCAAAAAAGGAATCTTAGAAATCTTGTTTCTTATACTAATTTAGGTGAAATTAAGGATTTAAATATAGAGACAATTAGAAGAGCTATACATTGCAATAATGGAAATATTCCTTTTTCTGTGATTGAGAGAATAAAAATTAAGATTGAATCAAGTTCTTATGCATCAATATGAATAAGAGATGAATGAGAAGATGATTATTTTGGATCAACATATGTATATTTTAGAGTTAATCCAAATTTACAAGAATGTTCATCATCTGAATCATCATATAATTCTAGTAATGATAGTGAAAAAGATGAATTGTAATTGAAAGGAAATAACGAAATGAAAAAACTTTTAAGTTTATTAAGTATTATGACAATTACAGGAACAGCAATGCCGATGGTCATTGCCGCAGCCCCTTATCAAAAAAAGAACATACAAAATTAAATAGAACAAAAAGAAGAGTTCATCCCAGTCGATTAGATATACAATATGATTGAGGTTCAACATGAAATAAAATGATAGCAACTTTTAGTCCTGCTGTATTTAATGATATAAGAAGACATTATGAATGTGCTAATACTTTTGATGAATTTAAAGCTCTTTTTGATGTGGAAATGTATACTGGCATTTGAAAAGATCATAGGGTTGAAAATAATAAAGATACTTATCTACCCGCTCTTGCTAAATGCATTTGAAATAATTGAGAAACAATAAAAACAACTTTTATTAATGGTTCTATTGCTAATGGTAAAGGTAATTATAGTATAATAATTACATGTTGAGCATCTAATGGTAATTTTATAGAAACAGCAGTAGCGAATTAAATATTTAAAAAAAAAAGAAAAACATTTATGGAAATAAATCAATAATTTATTTCCATTTTTAATTAAAAGAGAAGAATATTTCTTATATGTGTTATGTAGAAATAACCCGATTTTTAATTTTAATATATTTGTTAATTATCTAATTTAAATTAAGATTAAAAATATTTTTATTAAAGCAGTATTTAAATTTAAATACTGCTTTTCTATTTTGACAAAATAAAAAAATGAAAAAGTTGTTTAAGAGTATTGTCACTATAGAAAACTGCCTTTCTTGGTAATGATTTTAACGGTTTTTAAATTTAGTTATTAGGGAGATTTTCATTTTCAATTTCAAAATCATTTGTACATATTAAACTATAATCTGTTGTATTATCATCTTGTTTGTAGTCATTTAAATTTGTGCCTTGTGCTTTGATTGTTATTTTTTTATTGATTACTCATTCTTTCTTTCCTACTTTGGTTCCGTATGTAGTTATTAATTGTCTTATTTCATCTTGTTTATTTTTATTATTAGAGAATTCTGATTGTATAAATTTGAAAGTAAAATCGTTTAACTTTTTAAATTCTGGTAATTTTTCATTTAGATTGATATTATCTTCTTTCTTTATGTTAACTTCTATAAGTCTGGTTGTTGGCCAAGTTTCGCGATCGCCAAAATGAAACCTCACCTTTTGTAAGTTTTTGATTTCAAAATTATAAATTTTATTAACATCTTTATTACTATCTTTATTTTTTTGTTTTACTGGTTCATTTGTTTTTTTGGAACAGCCGATTATTGGTAGTGTTATTAATCCTAAAACAGCGGTTATATTTAAAAATTTCATAAAATTAACTCCTTTATTTTATTTTTTCAATATATATATATATATATTATACAAAAATTCTTAATATCATTAGAAAGATGGCAAAACCGATTAAAAATTGAAAGGTATAGTAAAAAGCTGGTACTGTTTTAAAAACCGGGAAAATTGCGGTTGAAAAGTTAACTGTTGCTTTTGCAATGATTGCTAATGGTCGTAAAATGGTAATGATTTGTGAGGCCGTTAGCATTCAATTAATCATTTTGATACCAGCATTTTGAATGGCACAGCCAATGTCATTAAAAGTAGGTATTCATCGTCCAGAATATTTACAATTTGCTGGCGGGATTATGTCATCTCATTCCGAGTTGGTTGAACCATCAGGTATAAACGCTGTGGAATTAAGGACATTAAAGTCATAAATTTTAAAATTATAATTAGAGGTATTTGTTTTATGGTACAAAGGAAAAGTTAAGGTAAAAATATTAATGCCATAGCGAATATCAATGTCCGTATTGAAGTAATTAATGCTGTTAGCAGTCTTACTGGTTGGCAAGGTAATCAGTTTATTGTCGTAAGATTTAAGAACATTAAATTCAATTTGATAGATACTATTATTATTTTTAATAGCATTAAAATTTTCTTGGTGCGTTTTTTTATCAAAAGTAAAAAAATAACTTCTTAGTAATAATTCTGAGTCTCCTATAATATTTATTAAGTATTTTTTGGGATAAAAAGTAATTAACGAGCGATAAAGGGCGCATAAAGTTTTGTTAGGTGGGTAAAGATTTGAATAATTTTGAAAGAAAAGCAACTAAAAATTTATTACCTTTTTACTTGAAAAATAATTAATAAAACAAAATATTTAATATTAACAAACATATTCTTAATAAAAGGTTATAAAAACTAAGTAAAATGCTTATAAAAACAACATTAAAATAATTTTTTACAACAAAAATCATACATAAGAAATATATACTTAATTTGCATATTGAAATAATTTATAGTAAATGACTATTTTTTCTTTTTTAAAAAATACCTAAGAAAACTAAACGCGACCAGCGATAAAAAAATCCAATTTGAATAAAATAGTTCTTGTTATAATTATCTACGCCTTTAAAATCAATTTCGGTATGAGTTTTTTCGTCCATATCAAAAGTCGCATAAAATAAACTGGAAAAGAAATTGCCAAGAATTTCATAGATTTCGTCAAAAACATTTTTGTACTCGCTGTTGTTAATACTAGGAATGTTGTTTTTAAAATAAAGGTAAATGTCATTTTTTAATTCAGGATCGTATCTCAAAAAACTAAATTTAACATTAAGATAATTTAAGGTACCAAAAAGATACTTAATTAAGTAATAATCGTTATCGTTTGCAGTGTCATATTTTCAGATTTCACTTTCACTGTGTAATAATTGTAAATAGTTATTACCCGCAATTAAGGTTTTATTAAAAGCTTTAATTTTCAAAATATTTGTATTAATTTCATCTTTACTACTAGAAGTTTTGTGATAAAAATAGCTTTCGTTTTTAAAACCGTGATTTTTAATGGTAAATTCTTTGTAATACTCTTTTTCTAAAGTATTAATGAAATTAAATACTGGTGTTCAATAAAGATAAGAGTAATTAAATTTATCAAAATCACCGCGGTGAATCATTAAATAATCAAGGTTATCAATAACATCGCTGTATTTGTGATTACCGTCAAAGTTAATAGTTGTTTCTGGTAAATCAATATCGGTGCTATCTTTTTTAATTTCAATTTCAAAATCATTTGTACATATTAAACTATAATCTGTTGTATTATCATCTTGTTTGTAGTCATTTAAATTTGTGCCTTGTGCTTTGATTGTTATTTTTTTATTGATTACTCATTCTTTCTTTCCTACTTTGGTTCCGTATGTAGTTATTAATTGTCTTATTTCATCTTGTTTATTTTTATTATTAGAGAATTCTGATTGTATAAATTTGAAAGTAAAATCGTTTAAGTTTTTAAATTCTGGTAATTTTTCATTTAGATTGATATTATCTTCTTTCTTTATGTTAACTTCTATAAGTCTAGTTGTTGGCCAAGTTTCGCGATCGCCAAAATGAAACCTCACCTTTTGTAAGTTTTTGATTTCAAAATTATAAATTTTATTATTTTGTCTTTTAGTTCTAATTAGTGATTGTGTTGTTATTTCATCATTGTTAATGTTTTGGGGAATGGTAAAAATGTTATTCAAACTAATAGTTAGCACGGTAAATATTTTCATAAACATTTTTATCACTCCTTTTTAAAATATTTTATTTTTCATTGTTCTTTTTTCTTTAATTTTTTTAATAAGTCACTCAATACCACAGTTTATAATTACCACTATTGTAATGCATATATCTAAATATCCTAGTATCTCATAAGTGAAATTAATAATTAAAATTTTTCATATAATAACTTCAAATCATTAATTTCCAATTTTAAAAATGAAATGAAAAAGATAATAATCATAAAAATGTAAAGTAAAATTCTCCATCAATATTTTTTTAAAGAATTAATGAGTTTGTTTGATTTCATTTTTCAAGGCTCTTTTTCTTTTAATTTTTTGAATAATCAAGCGGATGAATTTTTCAAATTTAATTGCAAAATATATTGCTCCGCCTCATCAAAAAACAAATATTCCCGCTAGCATAATACCACTATTGAACTTGCCAAAGAAATTAACCATTTCTTTATTCATAAAGTCATTAAATTCGTCACTTGTTCCGGTTATTCATTTAGCATCACTTACTGTTAATGCACAAATTAATAAGCTTATAAAGATGAAAACGATACTTAATACGATTTTTAACCACTGCTTTTTAAAAGAATTTTTAATTTTTAATTTTAATGGCATTTTTTCTTTTGAATTATCTTTTTTAAATAATTTTCCTAAAAGTTTTTTCATTTTAATTCTCCTTTCATATTTTTTATCGTCCTTTAATCACAATAAATAAAGCAATCAGCACACAAGTTACACCAAGAATGGTAAAAATTGGGTGTTGCGAAAATGTTCGTGCCATTGGTTTAAACAAATCTAAAATTGTTAAATTGCTAGTAATAAACTTTTGGAAATTGGCAAGCCCTTCGCTAATATAGTTCGTTAAAGTTTCAAAATGACTACCAGCTAATAATCCAAGAACAGTTATTAAGATAAAAATAATAATTAGTTTAAACATTGTTAGTTACCTTGTTTTGTTTTTATTGGTTTTATTTGTTTTTTAGCTTTTCCTCATGCACTTAACCGCCCTTTATTTTTAACGGCATATTGGCGTTGTTTTTCTAAATTAACTTGTTGACTACCAAATCCAAGAATAATTGCCATAAGAAATTCTACAGCCAGCGTTAAGAATAGAGGAAATATTAGTTGAATATTCGTTCCTGGTACTTCCAAACTTCAAATTAAATCAAAAACTTTATAAAGCATTTGGGCGAGAAAGTCGGCCATTTTTGCAAGATTTTCCATTTTTTATTGTTCCTTTTCTTTCATTTTTCTTAAAAATTTACTAAATTTATTCATTTTTAAGTATTCTAAGTCTTCTAAATCAATTGCCGTATCAGTATAGTATTTATCTTCATAATCAGGATTTACTTTTGCATTTAAGTAATCTCTTAAAAATGCTAGGTAAAAAGAATTGTAAGTGTTTAATATTGGTAGCGGGATTTTTAGTTTAAAAAAATAAATATCAAGTTCAGGAATATCACGATATTTAATGCGACGACCCTTTTTGCTATTTTTAGCATCAATTAAGGTGTTTCGTCAGCGTTCATATTCTTCAATGCTTGTAAAGGTGCCATAGATGACTTTTAAGTAGGGGCGAAAAATATTAACGGGTTTTTTGCGAATTCCCACAATCACATTATTGGCAATATCACGAACTTTAACTCAAATATGTTTATCTCTTTGACCGCTAGCCAGCACAATATGACCGAAATGGCGTGCCAGAGCGAAATATTCTTGAATACCAGTTTCTTCGTTTTTGGTATTATTTTTTTCTCAATCAGTTCCTTCTAAAAATAAGTTAGTTTCATCTCATAAAAGTAAGGTTTTGTCTGGCAATACCGGATAATCAAAATCTAATAATCCCATATGTCCTAAACTTAATTTTTGGGTTTCTAGTAATGAAAAGGTTGAGGCGATATGATATTTCTTCTTTTTTAGTAATTTTGATGCGTATACTAGAAAAGCAGTTTTTCCAGTTCCTAATGAACCAATCACAATATTTAATGGTGAATTTTTTAAGAAATTAATAACTTTGTTAATTTGTGTTAAATTACCGATTTTAAAAAGAAAAATTAAAATACAACCTGCTAAAAATAAATAGCTTACAATGTTTTTAAAATAACCGTTGTAAATATATCAAATTGCTCCGCAATGCCATAAAATTAAAAATGAGGTGCGATTCAATTCAATTATTCATTTGCAAAATTTCATCTTGCACCTCACTTTATTTTTTTGTTAGCGTACCGCTCCAAGTAATTTTTCAAACATTTTAAAGCAAATAAAGAATATTGCCAAAATAAATGGAAAAATGAATATTCAGTAGTCAGCAAAGAAGTTACCGACTTGTGGCATATTAACAGCAATAATTTCTCACATTTTAGTAAAAGCCGTTATAATTGCATTTCATAATTTAGTCATCGCGTCACTAGCTGTTATTTTTTCTACTGTTGCAGGTGCATCAGCCAAGAAAGTTCCAAACATATAATCACCCCCTTTCTTTTTAAAACATTCATCATTTATATTCAAAGTTTTTCTTAAATTTGTTAAAGCCACGATTAACCTTAACACGATTATATTTTTTCCTAATTAATTTTGAATTTCTTTGGGAATGCATCACAATGTAACTTCTTGACATTAATTTTTTCCCTATCTAAATACTGATATGGTTTTTCAAAGTAGCATTAGAATAAATCACACCATAATCGCTGTTAATAATCAAAAAGCAATGTTTGCTATTAAAAGTCAAAGTGTTTCTTGAGTTAAATCAATTTCTTTACCACCACTAATATGAGCCGGAATCGTTGTAATTTGAATAAATAAATCTCAGAAAGTTTGTTTGATTTGTTCTCAATTAAATTCTTTTAAATTTACCGTCATTTTTTATCTCCCAAAAATCATTTTTATTGGTAAATACATAATTGAAATTAATGCGAAAAGAAAAGTAATGATAATAATTAATCCGGCAATAAATGCAACTTGTGCAGGCATTTTTTCTATCGGAATAAACAGTTCTAAGAATTCCATGATAATTTTTCAAAACATTATTTTTTATTCGCGTTATTTTCTTTTGAATTAGGAGCTTTAACTCATTCCTCAAAGCGAGCAATAAATACTTTTTCGTCTTTCGTGAAATTACCAGTATTATTTTTAATGGCATTTTTATATTTAATTCGCATTTTTATTTTGGCATAAATTTTATAAGCAAAATATGCCAATAGCATGATGCTGATAATAATAAATATTAATTCAATTGCGATATTCATTTTTAAACTCCTTTAAAATAGTTATAATTTATATCTTTTTTGTTGTTTTCTTTTTCCGCAATGAAGAAGCTTAATAAATTCTTGTCCCTTAATTAATTTGGTTTCATTTTCTTTTTGATTAATTGAAATTATTTGATATTTACTATCTTTTATTATTCCGACACAAATCGAATTTTCATATTTTCCTTTATAAACAAATCGCTTTGGAAACCAAATACCGATTTGTTTATTAAATCACGGAATTTCTGGTGCTTTAATAAGCATTGCGTTTTGTGTTTCTTTTAAAAGATATTTCTTAGTATTTAAGAAAATGTTTTCAATGTTTTTCATAATAAATTACCTTTCTTATAGATAAACTAAGTTATATTAACTAAGTTAATTAACTTAGTTTTTTAAACACTTATATATCGCAGATTTAAGTGTTTAACAGGCTTTGTTAGTGAATTTTGTTTTTTTAATTAGATAAAAAAATATTTTAATAATTTTAAACTTAGCATACCCCTATATAGAAATTTCTACACTTTAACATCCGCATCCTACCCTTGGAACTAATTTAATAGCGTGTATATTTTTAGGAAATCCACCCATTCATTTTTTTATTGCAAAACGAAACAAATTGCTATAGCTAATAGGATGTTATCTATTAACTGGTAAACTTCTTTTGGTTATGGCGACCACCCACAATTTATTAATACATACCAACATTATTAACTCACTTGTATTTAATTTTCAAAGAACGAATTTTTAACATCTTATAAAATAAAAAGACAATCATTGCTGACTGCCTTAATACTTATTCAAATATTTATCTACCTAACAAAACTTTATGCGTCCCATTATTAGCTTTAAACTGCAATTATTTTAAATAAAATTAATAGTCAATAAATCCTTTAAATATAAAAAAATGTTAATAAATAATTTTACAAAAATGTTGATAGAAATTATTTTTTAAATTCTATCAACATTGCTTCTTCATTTGTAAAAAGAATTAAAAATTTATTCCCTTTTACTATTTTAAAATTCCTTCAATTTCTTTAATTTTATTAATTGCTTCTTGAAAATTTTTAACCTTAAAAATTTTCTTTTTACTAATATCATTGTATTGTAAACTACCTGATATCATCTCATTAATACCATATCCAGGAATTTCCTCAACATCAATATTTGATTGATACAACCTAAAATCACTATAAACACATATTAAATATTTTTCTTCCTGCAAACACTGTTCAAAGGCAAAACCATATTCCATATATGTTCCACTATCACGGCCATCAATATCAAATATTACATATTTTGACTTTTTAATCTCTTCATAATCTTTTTTAAATATCTCGTTATTTTTTGGCGTAGCATTTTCACTATTAAAACTAAACTCAATCGGATTTAAAATTTCAAAATTATCACCTAATTGCTTTCTTAAATTTATTCCTTCTGCTTTTCTCTGATTTTGTTCTGCTTCACTAAATAATGGTCCCGCGTTATAAACAAATATTTTTTTCATTATTATTGTTCCTTTCCAAATACTTATCTTTTAATATCACTACGAAAGTAGTATCACTTTCGTAGTGATATTATATTTAAAATATTGCTGGCAAAGTTGCCAATTTATGAACAAAAATCCAAAATTATTATTTAATTTCTAATCCCAAGAAGTAAACTTTTGTAAATATTCTCTAATTGCTTGTTTCATATAAGATGTCCCATGTTGTTCAAAATATTTCTTCTTAAAAGCACTATCTCAGCCACCATACATCGCGTTACCACCAATAAGTGAATAAGATTTATACCAACAAATATTTTCCTTAATAATTTCCTGAATCTGTTTTTTTTCTAAAAGCAAGGTATCAACTGATTGACCACAATTAGCATAATATTTTATTATCTTATCATTTTCCTTACTAAAACGAATTGCCATCGCTGGTTCACCAAAAAGTTTTTGAATATTATTATCTTCCATATAGTTTTCACGATAAGTAATTCCTTTATTATTAGTAAAATTAGAATTAAAGTCATTAATATCATCACCTATTACCATCATTATTCTTACATTAACTTTTTTTCCTAAAATAGATACTTTATTATTATTAATATATTCATAACGGTCTTCTTTTTCTTTAAGAACCTTATCTGCTTTTAATTTCTTACCATCCATTCATCACAAAGCATCATTTAATAATTCTTCAGGAAAACCTTCATTGATTAAATTCTTTTTTGTATCTTCTAAATGCTTATTTTGTAAACGATTAGAAGTAAAAAAAATCATTCCACCATTATGATAAATATGCTTCACAAAATTTAAAACCCCAGCAAAAATTTTTGCTTGTTGGGTTTTAACTCATTTATCTCAATTTAAATGATTAAACTTCCTCTTATCCAAAAGCGATGCAGCTAAAACAGGTGAATTATCAAGAAATGTTTCATCTAAATCAACAGCTACAGCCGGAATAAACTCATCATTACTAGTTTCATTAATGATTAAATTATTTTTCTCTCATTTAACAAGATTTAAACTTAATTTACCTTTATTAATTTTATCTGCAAATTGATTTTGTTTTGCAATAATTTGATTATATAAATGAATGTTTAATTTATATTGAGTTAACAACTGTGCCTTTCTTTCTGGAGAAATCGCTCATAAAACTGAATATAATGCCCCATATTCATTAGTCGTAGCAATTATTTTATTATCAGTTATTTTATTATTTTTACAAGATATTAAAAAATTAAAACTTATTAATAAAACTATTACTAACATCAAAAAACTACGCAACTGTTTCATATTTATCTCCCCTATTCATTTTCAAAAGTGAAATTTTTAAAGTAAAAAGCAAAAATACTTATACATTTTTATATAAGCATTTTACTATTATTTAAATATTTTTCAAAGTTATTAAAGGAATTAATTCCTAATCCCAAGAAGTAAACTTTTGTAAATATTCTCTAATTGCTTGTTTCATATAAGAGGTCTTATGTTGCTCAAAATGTTTCTTCTTAAAAGCACTATCTCAGCCACCATACATCGCGTTACCACCAATTAAACCATAAGTACTATATCAACAAGTTAATTCTTCTTGAATATTATCAGTTATTTTATTATTTTTACAAGATATTAAAAAATTAAAACTTATTAATAAAACTATTACTAACATCAAAAAACTACGCAACTGTTTCATATTTATCTCCCCTATTCATTTTCAAAAGTGAAATTTTTAAAGTAAAAAGCAAAAATACTTATACATTTTTATATAAGCATTTTACTATTATTTAAATATTTTTCAAAGTTATTAAAGGAATTAATTCCTAATCCCAAGAAGTAAACTTTTGTAAATATTCTCTAATTGCTTGTTTCATATAAGAGGTCTTATGTTGCTCAAAATGTTTCTTCTTAAAAGCACTATCTCAGCCACCATACATCGCGTTACCACCAATTAAACCATAAGTACTATATCAACAAGTTAATTCTTCTTGAATATTATCAAGGTATTTTTCATTTTTTAATAACCTATCTGGTTGTTGCCCACAATTAGCATAATATTTTGTAATTTCGTTATTTTTTCTAGTAAAACGAACGGCTGGTGCTACTTGCCCAAAAAGTTGTTGGACATAATTATCCTCTAAATAATAGTTACGATAAATATTATCCTTAGCATTAGTAAAATTAGAATTAAAATCATTAATATCATCACCTAATACCATCATAATGCGAATATTAACAGCAATTCCTTCTTTAATATGCAATTTATTACTGTTTAAGTAATGATAACGATCTTCTTTTTCTTTAATAATATTTTGTTTACTATCTTTGACACCTGACATTCATCAATGAAAATCTTGTAATAATTCTTTTGGATAATTTTCTTTAATTAAATTATTTCTTGTTGTTTCTTTATGAGTATCTTGCAAACGATTAGAAACAAACATTACTAATCCCCCATTTTTATAAACATGTTGAACAAAATCTAAAACCCCTGGGAAAATTGTTGCTTGTTGCGAATTAACCCACTTATCTCATTCAAGAGGATGAAATGGTTTGTTATTTAACAGATTGTATGCTGATGATGGCGTATTATCAATAAATGTTTCATCTAAATCAACAGCTACAACAGGAATAAACTCATTTTCTTGGGTTTGATTAATTGTTAGTTTATTATGTTCTCATTTCACAAGATTATTATTCAATTTACCCTTAGTTAATGCCTTATCAACTTGCTTTTGTTTTGCGATAACTTGACTACATAAGTCTTTTTTTAAGCGATATTGTGTTAATAATTGTGCTTTTCTTTCAGCAGAAATTGCTCATAATACCGACTGTAATGCTCCATATTCATTAAAAATAGTAGTCAAATTGTCTTTACTAGTATGATTACAAGATACTAAAAAGTTAGCACTTATTGTTAATGGGGCAATTGTTAATAACATATTTTTTAATACTTTTTTCATATTTAATACTCCTATATCTAGTTTATAAATTTAATCATTGCATTTTATTTTCAATAAATAATATCCTCCTTCTATTTTATTAAAAATAAAAATGCTTATATAAAAATATAAGCATTTTAGCATCAAATTAGTAATAAATTTTTCGATTTAACGAATAAATTTTCTAAATTAATTATCTTTTAAATAAGCAATTAATTCCTTTGTTGTTGTTTTATTTTTAATAATAGCATTTAATTCAGCAAATGAAACTGCTTTCATTTTTGTTATTGTTTCAAACTGTTGATATAACTTTTTAATAGTTAACTCACCTAATCCTTTAACTTTTTTTAACGAATTAACAAATAAAGAATTAGTTCGTTGTTGACGATGAAATGAAACTGTATAATTATGGACCTCTTCTTGAACTTTAGTTAATCAATGAAATAAAGCACTCTTTTTAGCAATATCCAACCGATAACCTTTATTATCTAATAAACAATCAGTTTTGTGATGACTATTCTTAACAAGACCGACAACTGGTAAACTAATATTTAAATTTTCTAATTGCAACTGCACACTATCAATTTGTAATTTACCACCATCAACAATAATTAACTCTGGCATTGGTTCTTTATTCATTAATTTTTTTCAATAACGACGATAAACTAAATTTTGTAAATAATGATAATCTCCTTGTTGTTCAATTTGAATTTTATAACGACGAAACAGTTTTTTAATTGCTTGACCATTTTGATAAACAATAACCCCACCAATAACATTATCATGTCCTAAATTGGCAATATCCATAATTTCGATATATTGTGGTGTCGCAATTTTTAAAAGCTTTCCTAATTGTTCAACAATCTCATAATAACGATACTTAATTTGATAGGAATCAACAAGTTGTTGCTTTAATAATTCTTGAGCATTCTTAGTAGCTAAAGAAATAATTTCTTGCATTTTTTTAGTAAGCTTAGTAATAATTTTAATATTTAATGCTTCTGCCAAATCATCTAAAACAATATTTGCAACATATAATTCTTGGGGAACAGTATTGTTAGTATATAACTGTTGCAAATAATTTCTCATTGCATCAGTTAAATCATCATTAAATAAAGTAAAAATTTGTTCATCTTTGGAAAGCAATTGTCCATTACGATAAAATAATGCTGTTATTGACAATTTATGATCTTTAATAGCATAACCAATAAAATCACGATTACGAAAATCAGGAAATTGAACAAACTGATGAGAAATAAATAATTGTAACTTATCTAAAACATTTTTTAATCTTTGTGCTTCTTCATATTGTAAATTAATCGCTGCTTGTTGCATTCGCTCAGCAATCTTATTTTTAATATCTTGATTTTTTCCTTGAAAAAAATCATTAATTTTCTTTTTCATCAAGGCATAATATTCCTCAGGAACCTTTTTAAAACAAGCACCTGAACATAATTGCAGATGATAATATAAGCACGGCGTTCCTAAACTTTCTTTACATCTTCGCAAAGGAAATAATTGTTGCAATATCTTTAAAACTTCTCTAGCTCCCGTACCATCAGGAAAAGGACCATAATACTTACCATTATCTTTTTGAACTTTACGAACAAAACGATATTCAGGATTATTTTCATCAGTAATTTTAATATAAGGATAGGTTTTATCATCATTTAATAAAATATTATATCGGGGACGCTTATCTTTAATTAAATTATGTTCTAACAATAATGCTTCTTTTTCATTAATTGTTAAAATATAATCCACATCAGCAATTTCACGAACTAATTTAGTAGTTTTAAAATTATGTACTTTATTAAAATAATTATTTACCCGCTGTTGAATATTTTTTGCTTTACCAACATAAATTAATTGTCGCGCTTCATTATAAAACTGATAACATCCCGAACTTTGTGGTAAATTTTTAATTTTTTCTTGTAAAACAAGGGGTTTAACTCACATCATTATCAAAATTCCTACTCTTTATTCATAATCAAAACTTCACGAGGTTTGGACCCATTTTGCGGTCCAACAATACCATTAGCTTCTAAACTATCAATTAATCTTGCTGCCCGATTATAACCAACACCAAATCTTCGTTGAATTAATGAAGCTGATGCCTTTTTATTGGCAATAACAAAATCACAAATCTCATCATACAATTCATCATCTTCACCTGTAATAATATGACTAGTATTCATCCTTTGTGTAGATTCATGGAATTGTTCATTAAACTGCGGTTTTTGTTGCTGAGAAATAAATTTAATTAACGCACTAATGTCTTCGTCATTAATATATACCCCTTGAGCTCTAGTTTGTGTTATTTGACCATAAGGAGCAAATAACATATCACCACTACCAATTAACTTTTCAGCTCCCATACTATCTAAAATTGTTCTAGAATCAATTGAAGAACTAACAGCAAAAGCAATTCTTGATGGAATATTATTTTTTATAACGCCAGTAATAATATCTGTTGATGGTCTTTGGGTTGCAATAATTAAATGAATTCCTGAAGCTCGTGCCATTTGCGTTATTCGCATAATGCTTTCTTCAACTTCTTTTCCGGCAACAACCATTAAATCAGCAAGCTCGTCAATAATTATCACAATATATGGTAACATTTCTTCAATTGCCACCTTTTGATTATAACTAGCAATATTTCGCACGCCAATATTAGAAAAAATAATATATCTTCGTTCCATTTCACTAATAATTTGTTTTAAAGCACGATTGGCTTTTCTTAAATCAGTAATTACTGGTACTAATAAATGTGGCAAATTATTATATACTGATAATTCAACGCGTTTTGGATCAATTAACAAAAATTTTACTTCATGCGGTTTAACCCGAAGAATTAAAGAAGCAATAATACTATTAATACAAATTGATTTTCCACTACCAGTAGCACCCGCAATTAATAAATGTGGCATCTTATCTAATTCCGCAAATAAAATTTTTCCCATTACATTTTTACCAATGGCCATTAATAATTTACTATCTTTCTTATTAAGGGGAACATTTTCCATCACTTCACGAATCGTAACTAATGCTGGTGAAATATTTGGAATTTCAATTCCCACTGCTGACTTACCATGAATAGGTGCTTCTAAACGAATATCTTTTGACGCTAAAGCTAACTTAATATCATTTTCTAACGAAGTAATTTTACTTACCTTAACGCCCCTTCCTAGTTCAATTTCAAACTTAGTTACTGCTGGTCCAATATTAATATTAGTAACTCGCGCTTCAATATTAAAATGTTTAAAAAGACGATGAATTTTTTCAACATTATTTTTTGCGGTTTTAATATTTAAATCACGATTAACACTAATTATTGGTTTTGTTAAAAGACTAACTGGTGGCAATTGATAATTAGGATTAATTATTGAAGGAAAATAATTACTTGGTATTATTGAAGAAGAAACTTTATTATCCAAAGGATTAATCTCTTCAATAAATTCTGGAGACAAATTGTCACTAATAACAACTGCTTGTTTTGCTTGATTATCGGATTGATCAATAACTGAAAATACCTCATCTAATGCTGATGAGCTAGTTGGATAAGATTTTATCCGTTCTTTTTGAATTGGTGGTTGTTCTTTATTAAAAGGTGTTAAATAACTATTAGCAGCAAAATCTTTACGCACCACATCTAATTCCATTAATGATGTTTGATCATAACCAAAATCATCACGAGAAAATGCTTGTTGATGATACTCTTGTTCTTTAATTACCTTCTCATTAAGATTAATTTTTGGTGTTAACTTCGAATCTCAATTATCAATATGGTGATAATTTTTATTACTATAAATATCATCAAATAATAAATCTTCATTCATTAATGAATGATGTAAATTAACGGATGGTAATTTAATTGTAATATCAGAATTTTTTGTTGTATGTAAAACTTGCCGATCATTACCATTAATATTTTTAACATTAACAGTTTCAAAATATTGCTGATATTTCTTCTCAGCATTTTTCTTATTTTTAACATTCTTTTTAGCCATAAAACTAACAATATGTAAACTATTATGTTCCTTATTAACTTTTCATTGATAAAGATATCAAGGATTTCCTGTTAAAATTCAAAGAATAATTGTCGTTAAAAAAACTAAACTACATATTAAAGAAACAATTGTTGTTAAATAACCAAATACTGCTGAAAACAACATTCCAATAAATCCACCACCAGCAAAAGGAATAAAATATGAGCCATTAATATGAAAAAATTTCTTAATATCTAATCGTTGCATAAAAAGAGAATTTTGTAATCAATTATCCGTATAAGAACTAATAACTTGTGAAAACCAATTTTGTTCTGCATTAATAGAAGAACGATGATAACTAATCAATAATACAATATCATTCACAAATCAACAAATAGCTAAAACAAGTAATATTATCATTACTTGAACTCGTTTCTTAATTTTAATTTGAATACCACCAAAAATTGCAAAACTCACTACTAAAATAACAAAATAGATAATATATTTAAATCATCCAAAAAGAAAATTGAAAAGAACATCATCTAAAAATTGACCAATAACCGTTAAACGAGCAAGAGCCAAAATACTAGCAAAAATAATGAACAAAGCTCATATTTTTCCACCAATTTTATCACTACGCCGAATTTTCTTCTTTAACTGAATAATTTTGGATTTCGCTTGTTGTTCTTGTTCATATTTTGTAGTATTGCGAGGATTATTTTCAAACTCGACAAAATCACTACTTATTTTATCGCTATTCATCCTTTTATCTCCTCATATTTTTTAAGTAATAGTTAATTTATCTCATTAATTATTGCTAAAACCATTGGATTTTTACCCGTTTCTTGACGACATAACTCTTGCAACTCACTACGGATTTGATTTTTAACTGTTGTACCATCAAACTCTGATTTTTTTTGATGTTCTTCAACAATAGTACGAACTTTCGCTTGCATTTTATTAGTTAATTCCTCATCATCTTGAATAAAAACAACCCCACGCATTTGCACATCAACTAAAGAAACAATCTCTTTACTACGACGATTTAATGTAATGCCACTAATTAAAACTCCATCACGAGCTAATTGCTTTCTTTCATTTAAAACAACAGCACCAATATCGCCAACCCCAAGACCATCAACATAAATATTATTATATTTTAAAGAAGATGGTGATGGTCCTAATTTACCATTAATAAACTCTAAAATTTGACCATTATCCTTAATTAAAATATTATTAATTAGAATTCCTGCTTCTTGAGCACTATTTTGCGCACTAACAAAATTTTTATGTAATCCTTTAATTGGCATAAAAAATTTTGGTTTCATAATTCCAATCATCATCTTAATATCTTCATATGAAGCATTCATATCTCACACTTTTTTATCGGATAACGCCATAAAACGAGCATCAGTTCTTGCTAATTCATCCAATATTCTCGCATGTTTTAATTCATAACCAGGAATCGGTAGCGTTGCTAAAATCACAGTATCTGACTTTTCTATTTCTAAATGCTCATCATCGTCACTAATAATTTTATATAATCTTGTATAAAGTCGCTCACCACTACCTGTAACAAAAATTACTGAATTGTCATTAATAGCATCACTAGTTAAATTTCTAAACTTAATTTTATTAAATTGCAAATAAGTTCCTGACTTAAATTCTTCTAAAATTGATTTTAATGTGCCCCCCATAACGATGGCCTCACGATTAGTTTCACTAACCAACTCCAAAATTTCACTTATTTTATATAAATCCTGTTCATGACAAGCAATAATAATTTTAGACTTTGCTGCTTTAAAAGTTGATTCCACTAACTTCTTACATTTATGATTAGGAGCCGTATAATCATTACGACTAGCATAACCAGAACCACTCATCAATAATAAAATTTTATTATTAGCAATTTTTGCTAAGTGTGCCATATCTGTAGCAAAATTAGTTCGTTCTTCACTATCAAAAATATAATCACTCGTATAAACAATAGTTCCATCAACAGTCTTTAAAGCAAAACCAAAACTTCCCGGAATACAAGTTGTCGTATTAAAAACTTCAATTTCATTATCACCAAAAGATAACATATCCTTTTCTTTAATTTCAATTAATTCATTTTCACTATGTCATACCTTAAACTTGTAGAGTTTTTGTTTAATTAAAAAGATTGTTAATTTACTACCATAAATAGGAATTTTAATATCCTTTAAAAGATATGTTATTGCTCCAAAACATTCGTCTGATGGTTTAGAAATAAATAATCCTTTAATCCGATTAACATTTTCTTTTAAATAAGAAAAATCGGGAATAACAGTATCAATTCCTAATGCTTCTCGTTCAGGGATTTTACTACCAGCATCAAAAATAAATATATCACGGTTAACTTCCACCACATACATATTTTTTCCGCGTTCATCAAGTCCCCCTAATGCAAAAACTTTTATTGTTGCCATAACTATTTTTTCTCCTCTAATTTAATATAATTTTATTTTAAAATATTGCTTTTATTATTATAACACATTGATTATCCAGCTAAGCAGAGAATAATTTCTTATCTTATTTGTTTCCTCAATAATTAAAATTCATTCTGATTTTTATCTTTTAATTATACTATAACTATTCGCAAATGCAAAAATTTGATAAATGCTGTTTATTATTAAATTAACTTAATCACAATTGACTTAATCTTATTAGTAAAATATAATTGTTCTTATATATTTAAGAAACCGAGGTACTAACATAATGAAACTCACTAATATCAACCAAAAATGAAAATTATCACCATACTTTGACAGTAAGTTTATGAAACAAGCACTTATCATTATGATTCCTCTAATCGGCCAATCATTACTAATTGCATTAATGAATGTTATTGATGTCTTTATGATTGGTTCTTTTTTAAGTCAAGAAGTTCTTAATGGCGTTGGTGCTGCTAATACCATTCTGTTACTGGCAATGTTCGGTTTTTTTGCTACGAATATGGCCGGAAGCATTTATGCTTCTCAATATATTGGTAATAATAATCTCAAAAAAATGCAAGAGGTAAATAACATTAGAATTATGATTAATGTCACAATGTCAATAATATTTACCATCTTTATCTTCACATTAAGAAATGATTTAATTAAACTAATTATTGCTTCTGAAAGCAGTAAAACAATGTTAAATTTTAATTCCCAAATCGCAATTGATAATGGCAGTTTATATTTAGCAACTGTTATTTGAATTTATCCGCTTCTAAGCGTTATAACAACCTTATACCAAAATATGAACGAATGTAATAAAACATATTTACCGTTTCTTTTTACAATTTTTCCGGTATTGACTAATGGCATTCTCAACTTCATCTTTTTATTTTATTTAAAAATGGGAGTTATGGGAGTTGCTATTCCTACTGTAATAGCAAGAATTTTAGAAATAACTATTGTTATTACATTTCTTTTAATTACTAAACCCGTGTTTCGCCCAATGAAAAAATTTTGATATGTTACTAAAGATTTATTATTAAAAATTCTTAAATCGCTTTTGCCAATATTTTTAGCTAACATTCTTTTTGTATTATCATTAACAGCACAAACAGTTATTTATTCATATTATGGTGGAGCCGATATCCTATCAGCAACCGTTGTTGTAATGAATATTATGAATATTTTTTATGCCGTATTTAATAGTTATAGTGCCATTATACCAATCTTTATTGGTAAACAATTAGGTGTTGGTAAACTGTCACAAGCAGTTGCCAATCTTAAAAAAATTATTGGTTTGCTATTTCTAATTGCGATTACTTTCACAATAATAATTTTCAGTCTTTCATTTTTTATTTTTGATATTCTATTTACTAACAAAATTAGTAATGAAGCCATTAGCACGGCAAGATTTTATTTAGGATTACAATCCCTAGCCTATTTCTTCTTATCTTTTTCAATTATCTTTTTTAGTGTTTTACGCACCGGCGGATTTGTAAAGTTAGCTACTGCCTTAGATATTCTTTGTACTTGAATTATTATTGTTATGACACCATTAATTGTTAGTATTATTGTAACTAAATATTTTCCTAACTTTGATTACAAATATATTTTTATTATTTCTACTATTGGTGAAATTATTCAATTTGCTCTTGTTACCATCTGTGTTATTAAAATAAAATGAGCACGAAAATTAATTTAAAAAATAAAATGAACTCTTATTAGTTTAAAATAGGAGTTCATTTTATTTTTCTATTCAATTTTAATTCTAGTTTCATTAATTAATTCTAAATTAACACGATTTTTTTCATCAATACTAATTACTTTTACTGTTACTTCTTGTTTTAATTTTAATAACGGCGTATTTTTGGGTATTTTTGAATTATGTAATAATCCATCAATATTCTCTTTTAAATTAATGAAGTAACCAAACTTTTCAATCCGAACAACAGTTCCCATAATAATTTCTCCAATGATAACTGGTTCAATAATATCTTTAATTAATTTTTCTGCCATTAATATTGATGCTTCATCTTTGTGATAAATAGTCACTTTCCCTTGGTCATTAATATCAATTTTAACATTGCCAGAAGTCTCAACAATATTAGTAATTACTTTACCACCAGCACCAATAACATCACGAATGCGATTAATCGGAATTTGTAATTGCTTAATTTTAGGAGCATTTTTATTTACTTTATTACGCGAAATATTAATTGTTTGCTTCATATTATCTAAAATATGCTTTCTCCCAATTTTAGCTTGTAATAATGCTTCTTTAAAAATTTCCATTGTAATGCCATCAATTTTAATGTCCATTTGTAAAGCACAAATTCCTTGGTTTGTTCCCGAAACTTTAAAATCCATATCGCCAAAGTGATCTTCACTACCTTGAATATCACTTAAAATAACATAATCATTACCTTCTTTAATTAATCCCATTGCAATCCCGGCAACACTAGATTTCAATGGTACTCCACTAGCCATCAAAGCTAATGAAGAAGCACAAATTGCTGCTTGGGAGGTTGAACCATTAGATGCCAATACTTCCGTCACAACTCTAATCGTATAAGGAAAATCATCAATACTAGGCAATACTTGTAACAATGCTTTTTCTGCTAATGCTCCATGACCAATTTCTCTTCTATTGGGCGGCGGTCCAAATCTTCCAGTTTCACCAACTGAAAATGATGGAAAATTATAATGAAGCATAAAGAGTTTACTTTCCTCTTCTGTTAAACCATCAATAATTTGATGTTCGCCTAGAGCTCCTAAAGTTACAATTGATAATACTTG
Source organism: Spiroplasma endosymbiont of Dilophus febrilis (assembly GCF_964030685.1). Classification (NCBI taxonomy): domain Bacteria; kingdom Bacillati; phylum Mycoplasmatota; class Mollicutes; order Entomoplasmatales; family Spiroplasmataceae; genus Spiroplasma; species Spiroplasma endosymbiont of Dilophus febrilis. Next base: position 73,030 of record NZ_OZ034912.1, on the reverse strand, counting down.
CGTTTCGCCACGAGTAAATAAAGCACTACCGTGAACAATTGGGAGAACATCAATTATTGATGTTAACGGTCGAATTTCATTGCTCACACGACCATCTAAACGAATTTTCTTATTAATAATAAAATCACGAACAAGTTTCTTTAATAAAGTTTGATAAATAGCTCTAATCTGTTTAATAATCATTTTTTTTTCTAATTCATTAACATATTGTTGATTATCATAAACAGCAAATAAAGCATTATAAACATCTTTTAAAGCTTTTTTTTGTTCTTGCTTCGTTTTAATATTTAAAGCACTAATAATTTGTGGTTCATACTGACTAGTAATAGTTGATACTAACTTATTATCAAATTCTAATTCAATAATAGGTAATTTTTCTTGACCAATAATATTAATAATTTCTTCTTGAAAGGCAACTAACTTTTTAATTTCTATATGTGCCATCGCAATTGCTATTAACATTTCTTCTTCACTAATTTCTTGACCACTAGCTTCAACCATATTAATTGATGCTTTTGTTCCCGCAACAATTAATTCTAACGATGATTGTTCCAATTGTTGACTTGTAGGATTACAAATTAATTCCCCATTTATTTTTCCAATAATAACTCCTGCTACGGGACCATTAAAAGGAATTTTTGAAATACATAATGCTAATGAAGAACCTAATAATGCTGCCATTCTGACATCAGCATTAGAATCAACCGCTCATACATTATTAATTACTTGAATCTCATGATTAAAATTATTAGGAAATAAAGGTCGCAAAGGACGATCAATTAACCTTGATGCTAATGTTGCATATTCACTAGGTTTGCCTTCACGCTTAAAAAACCCTCCAGGAATTTTTCCAACAGAATATAATTTCTCTTGAAATACAACTGTTAAGGGAAAAAAATCTAATGTTGATGGCTCTTCATTAAAACTAACAATACTTAATACCGTACTTTCCTCATAGCGTACTAAAATTGAACTTGTTGCTAGTGATGCTAAACTACCATATTCAATAACAATTTTCTTCCCATTAAAATTATTTGTAAATCTTTGTTCTTTATTCATTTGCTGTTACCCTTCTCATCTTCCCACATCTTATTTTATCATATTGTTTTAGCAACAAAAAATATGATCGCTATTTGGGCGCATAAAGTTTTGTTAGGTAGGTAAAGATTTGAATAATTTTGAAAGAAAAGCAACTAAAAATTTATTACCTTTTTACTTGAAAAATAATTAATAAAACAAAATATTTAATATTAACAAACATATTCTTAATAAAAGGTTATAAAAACTAAGTAAAATGCTTATAAAAACAACATTAAAATAATTTTTTACAACAAAAATCATACATAAGAAATATATACTTAATTTGCATATTGAAATAATTTATAGTAAATGACTATTTTTTCTTTTTTAAAAAATACCTAAGAAAACTAAACGCGACCGACAATTGCTGATTGTCTTAATACTTATTCAAATCTTTACCTACCTAACAAAACTTTATGCGTCCCGCTATTTTAAACGACCATTAATAATCTCTGATAATGCCTTAGTATAGTTACCAAAAATAATACTAATAGCATTAGTTTGTTTAATTATTCCTTGCTGTTTTAACTTCCGAATCTTTTCAATATTAACTTGTTTAATATCTTTAATGATAATTTTAATCTTTGTATTTGTTGCTTGTGCCTCAATAATATTACTAATTGTTCCTAAATAATCAATAAAAACATCTACTTTAAAAGGAATTAATTTTTGCCATTGTTTTTCTGTTGAATTTTTATTTTTTAAAAATATCATATTTATTAAGCAAGCAATTATAAAAACTAATAATATTAATCCTAAATCTAACAACAGTATCTGTCATAATTCCATCGCTTCTCTTCCTTTTGTTTAATTATGAATAAATGTTTTTTGAATTTGATTAATCATTATTAAATCATTAACATCAGTTACTAAAATTTTAATTTTATTAGCAATTAAATTAATAATTAAATTATCACTATTAAAGTCATGTTTTTGACTATCAATTACTAAAAAAGCATCTTTCATATTACCTTTAATAGTAACTGTGTGGGTATTATCTAAAATTAATGGTGCCTTTAAAGAATTATGTTTATTATGAAAAACCGGAGCAATTTCTAAGAATTCCATTAAATTTTTTTCACTTAAAATAACTGCGCCATTAATACTTTTAGTATAGCCGGTTGAACCAGTTTTAGTAGTTAAAACAAATCCTGAACTTTGACAATTTTGTAATAATTGATTATTAATATAAACTGTAAAAAATATTGTTTTTGCAATACTCATTAATTTAATCTCATTAAGACTATAAAAATTTTTATTATTAATAGTTATTTTTAAAGCATCAAGAGATTTTGTTTTCAAAATATTATTTTTTAAATTAGTAATTAACTTATCAATTTCATTAACTTGATAAAGAGCATTAAAACCAATATTTCCCGTATTAATAGTTATAAAATGAATATTATCAATATTTTCATTAAAACGATTAACCGCTGATAAAAAAGTGCCATCACCACCAATAGCAAATACGATTTCTGGATTTTGTTCATCAAATATCATCTTTAATGCTAATAATTTACTAGATAAGTTTTTAGCCACAGCAATTGATTCATCGGCCTTATTAGTAACAATTGTAAATTTCTTTTGTTGCATTAATTACACCTCATAATATAATTCTATCAATAAGGTAATAATATCATAAATTAAGAATCCATATAAATATTCTTTTTTATTATTATTTATAGTAAAATTGATACATTACCAATGAGATTTATTTATTTTAGGAGGAATTACTATTGAAACCACGCTTATTATCAGGTATTACTAATACTGGAAAAATTACTATTGGTAATTATATTGGTGTTATTCAAAATTTTATTAAATTACAAGAAGAATATGATGTTTTTATCTTTGTTGCCAATTTGCATGCTATTGTCTCAATAAAAAATCATGACCACGATGTTCTTAAAAATAATATTCGTGATTTAGTTGCCTTATATGTTGCTTGTGGTTTAGATCCCAATAAGATTACAATTTTTGCTCAATCTGACATTTTAGAGCATTGCCAATTAGGTCATATTCTGCTATGTCATACATCAATGGGAGAACTAAATCGCATGACACAATTTAAAGATAAAACACAATCATTTAAACAACATAATAATACTGAAACGATACCAACAGGATTATTTACTTATCCAGCATTAATGGCAGCTGATATTTTACTATATGATGCTGCTATTGTTCCTGTGGGAATTGATCAAAAGCAACATCTAGAATTAACAAGAAATATTGCGATCAGAATGAATAATAAATATGGTAATATCTTTACAATTCCAGAACCATATATTGCTCCTAATGGTAAAAAAATAATGAACCTACAAAATCCCTTAAAAAAAATGTCAAAATCACATGAAAATCCTAAAACTTATATTTCTCTTTTAGATAATTTAAATGATGTTACCACAAAAATTAAAAGTGCCATTACTGATAGTGAAAATAAAATTTTTTATGATGAAATTAATAAACCAGGAATTAGTAATCTTTTAAATATTTACTGTGCTTTTACAAATACTACAATTGAAGAAGCAACTAATGAGTTTTCTGACCAAAATTATGGTGCTTTTAAAGAAAAAATCGCTAAAGTTGTTTGCCATCAACTTGAAATTATTCAAAGAAAATATAACGAAATTATTGCTAATGATGAATGAAAACATTGATTACTGCAAGGAAAAGAAAAAGCAACAAAAATTGCTCACGAAAAATTGCAATTAATCCAAGATAAAATTGGGATTAATTACTAAAAATAAAGGAGAAAAACAATGATTAAACTTAATCATATTGATAAAAAAAGATTAATCCTTATTGACCTTGATGGAACTACATTAATGAATGACGGAAAAACAATGCATCCATTAACTATTCAAGGATTACAAAAAACTATTGCCCAAGGTCATATTGTTTGTATTGTTACGGGAAGACCCCACCGTGGAAGTATTTCGTTTTATAATGACCTAGGATTAAAAACATTACTTTGCAATTTTAATGGTGGTCACATTCATGATCCATTATTAAGAGAATTTAAACGCTTAGTATTTCCAATTTCTTATGATACTGTAAAAGCAGTTTTAAAAGAAAACGATGTCAAAACTTCTTTATATAATGGTCTTGTAGAATACTACAACAAAGCAGTATGCTTAAAGCAAACGGACAATTTTGAACGCTACTTTCATTTAACAGACATTCCAACGGACAATTTTATTATTGGCAATCTTTTAGAAAACTGAAATGGTTCTGCTAATAATATTGTTTTACAATTAAAAAGTCCCCTACATTTAGATAAAGTTATTCGTAGTTTAGAAAAATATACTAATACTTTAAAAATTAATATTTGAACGCATGATAATGACAAAGAACATCCTGTTCTAGACCTATCAAATAAATTTATTAATAAAGGAATGGCTGCTGAAATTCTTTCACAATATTACAATATAGATATTAGAGATGTTATTGCCTTTGGTGATGAATTTAATGATTTAGAGATGATTACCAAAGTTGGTTATGGTATTGTAATGAAAAATGGTATCGAAACTTTAAAAGTATTTTCTAAAGATATTACTGAACATACTAATGATGAAGGTGGTGTTGGCATATATTTAGAAAAACTATTAAACTTATAACAGATAAAAAGATGCTTGTAATAAATTTACAAGCATCTTTTTATCTACCAATATTATTATGAATAATAAAATTTTTCGGTTAATTTACTATTGTTTGAATTATTACCAATTTTAAGATGCCAAACATTCATTAATTATTTTTTGTTTACTATTAATTCATTACATAAATTAATAAACTCATCAATCGTAACTGTTACTTGTTCTTCTTTACCATATTGACGATAAGTAATCTTTTTAGTAGCAATTTCTTTTTGACCGATAACAATTTGGAAAGGTATTTTTTTAGTTTGCGCAATACGAATTTTATAACCTAACCGTTCACTACTAGCATCAACAAATGACCGTAAATTATGGGTTTTAAATAGTTTTTCTAATTCATAACAATATGCTTGATGCTCTTCTTTAATAGGAATTAAAGTAATTTGTTTAGGACTTAATCATAGTGGTAAAACTCCACCTGTTTGTTCTAATAAGACAGCTATAAAGCGTTCATAAGTGCCAATTAAACCACGATGAATAATAACAGGGCGAACTTCTTGTCCATTCTCATCTTGATAAGATAAATCAAATTTTTCTGGTAGTAAAAAGTCCAACTGAATCGTTGAAACCGTAATATCGTGTCCTAACACCGTTTTAATTTGAATATCTAATTTCGGACCATAAAAAGCTGCTTCGCCAATCATTACAATATATTTAATTTTTAATTCATCTAAGGCTTCTTTTAAAACTTTTTCAGCTTTAATTCACATTTCATCATTATCATAATAATTTTTTTTATCTTGAAAATCTCTTAATGATAATGAATAGTAATCAACTTCAATATTTAATGCTAACAATATTTCACTAATTAATTTAAATGTTGTTTGAAATTCAGTTTTTATTTGATCAAAACGACAAAAAATATGAGCATCAGTCAATTCCATTGCTCGAACGCGCTCTAAACCAGTTAAAGCGCCACTAGCTTCATAACGATATAATAATTCGTGCTCAGCAAATCGTAATGGCAAATCACGATAAGAGCGTAATTTATAACAATAAATTAAACAATGATGTGGACACGACATCGGACGAAGCACAAGTTGCTCATTATTCAATGGCATAACCGGAAACATATTCTGTTGATAATGATCTCAATGACCACTAGTACGATATAATTCTATTGCTCCCATTACTGGTGTTGCGACTTCTAAATAGTCATAAAAGAACTCTTGTGAACGCAAATACTCTTGTAATTGTTTTTTAAGAATCATTCCATTAGGCAATCAAATTGGTAATCCTTGACCTGCTAATGAATCAAACATAAAAATTTCTAAATCTTTGCCAATTTTTCGATGATCTCGTTCTTTTCTTAAAGCAATTAATGCTAACAAGGTTGCTAATTTTTCTTGTGAAAAATGACAAACACCATAAATTCTTTGAATTTGCTTATTGTTAGCATCATTATTTCAATAAACTCCAGCAAGTGATGAAAGCATAAAATTTTCAACAATTTTAGTATTATCTAAAGCAATAAAATTATTAATGAAAGAACTGTTATCAACAGTATATATACCAACAATATCTTTAAGTGTTAAAAGTTTTTCTAAAAAATAAGGATTATTTTCATATAATCGTTGTAAATCGTGCGGTGATTTTAACTCATATTTAATTTCTAAGTCTTTTTTAAGAAATTCTTGCATTTGCTTAGTAATAATCTCTAAATCTTGTTCTTTAATGCGGGTTTGAAAATCAAAATCAACAAAAAAACCTTCATCACCAACATTAATATTGGCAATTAATAAACCCTTTCAATTAGTTTGTAATGTTTTTGCTAAAACAATAGCTGCTGAATAATTAAGTACTTTTAATGCCTCATCTAAATCTTTTGTAATTATCTCTAATATAATATCATTTTCTAAAACATAAGTTTTAATATCTTTTCATTCATTATTAACTTTAACAGCAATAATATTTTCTTGTCAATTAGCATCAATACTTGTTAAAACATCACTAAGCATTATTCCTAATGGATACGATTTATTTTCATTATTAATTTTTACAGTAACAATTTGTTCCATTGCCGACATATCCTTTCTAGCGAAAAAGACGTTCAATTTGCTAATGAACGTCTTTAACTCTGTTAATGCAATTATTTTATTTGTAATTTTCTCATTTCATTACCATTAACAATTAAAACTTGTTCATTAGTTTTAGCACCATATTTTCTAGCAATATTATTTAATAAATTATCATCATTAATTACTTTATTAATATCCATAACTAATTCTGGATAAACACCATACCAAATCCCAAAACTATTTCTAATTCTTTCATCAGTAACTAATGGGATTAATGTACTGCGAACACGAGCATTAGATAAAGTTTTAGTTAATAATTGATGATCACTATCATCTAAAACAATTACTTGATGAATTCGTTTTTGCTTTTGAATTTTTTCACCAAGAACCTCTTTACCAACTTGATAAACAAAATCTTTAAAAGGTGAAGTTGATCATTTAATAAATCTTTCTAAATAACCTTCATATCAAAAATGAATTTCTGCTTTTCTAACGACTCTCGTCATTGCTTCAATTGATTTTTCAGGATACTCACCATTAGCTGTTTCGCCAGATAACATTGTTGTATCCACACCTAAATCAACTGCTCAATAAATATCTGATACTTCAGCTCTTGTTGGCAAAGGATTAGATAACATTGATTCTAACATTTGCGTAGCGACAATTACTGGCACCATTGCTTTATTACATTTACGAATAACATGTTTTTGAATTAAAGGCACCTCAGCATAAGGCACATCAACACCTAAATCACCACGAGCAATCATAATACCATCACTATTAGCAATAATTTCATCAATATTATCAACAGCATATCGTGATTCAATTTTGGCAATAATTTTAATATCAGCACCACCATTTTCATCTAACAATTGACGCATCTCTTGTAAATCTTTAGCATCATGAACAAAAGAAGCAGCTACATAATCTACTTTTTGCTCACATCCAAAAATAAGATCGGCACGATCTTTGTCAGAAATAAAAGGTAATGACAGTTTAATTCCCGAAACAATAATCGCACGATGATTTTTGACAAGATGAGTATTAACAGCGCGACAAATAATTGACTTATCATCATCTTTATTATTAATTCCTAAAACAATTAACTGTAACTTACCATCATCTACTAATAATCTTTGTTCAACTTGAATATCATTAACAAGATTTTCATAATTAATTGAAAATTCCGTTTCCGTACCTTCAATTTCTTTATTCGTATAAACAATAACCCTACTATCTTTTCTTATTAACGCCTCACCATCTTTAAAAGAGTGAGTTCTAATTTCTGGACCTTTAGTGTCTAATATTAGTGATAGTGGTCTTTGTACTTGTTGAATAATAGATTTAGCAAACTCAACACGCTTACCATGTTCTTCAAAATCACCGTGAGAAAAGTTTAAACGATATACATTTGCTCCCTTTTGTGCTAAACGAAGCATCAAATCTCTGGTTTCACTAGCCGGACCAATTGTCGTAATGGTTTTTACTCTTTTATTTATAAAAAGCATTTATTTTAATCCTCGTTTCTATTTTTGTAAATAACAGTTTAATTTTAACATAAAAACACATTTTAAATTAATTTGTTAATTGTAAAGAAAGTAAATTCAATTATTTCTTTTATTAATTATATCAAATATTCTTAATAAACAATAAAATTTAAAAAACAAGTCTTATTATTCAATATCAATAAATAACCATTCATTTTTTCTAATTTAAAAATGTCTGCATTGTAATTTCTAACCCTTCCTTTAATAAATCGTGATTTAAAACAACATAAATTCTATCATCAATTATCTTGTAAGATGAAATTCAAAATGAGTCCATTGAAAACTTATATGTTTTATTATCAATAATCATTAATTCCTTTTGTAAAATTTGCGAAATAATTTGAAAAATCTGAAACTTTTGATTACTACTATCTAATAATTCCTGATTTATATATGCTCCTTCCAATTTACTTCTAATATTACTAAAAAATTTAGTAATTAATGAAAATGATTGATTATTAATTTTTGAATTAAATAAATGCAATTTAAATGATAAATCAGTATTTTTTACTTTAATAATTCCATAACGAGTAACATCAAATATTCCTCATTCTAAGTAATTTAAATTATGAGTAATATCTTCTACTTTTAAATTTAACAATATATCATCATATTCATGATTTCAATCATCAAAATTAATTTTTAAATCACCAAAAATATCCTCATTCTCACTTAGAAACCTAGGAGCAGAATTTTTAGATACTGTTGATTGCTTCATTTTACTCAAAAAGTCACTAAAAATTCTTCGTAAAAAATCAAGTAATTTATTACTTTCAACAGTAGTAATATCAGCAACACCTTCAAGTAATTCCGTTGCATTACCAAAAGATAATAATGGTACTGTTTCACTAATAGTAGATATTATTCCTCATAACTTAGAAGTTTTTCATAAATAATATGCTAATAATGCCATTCCTGCTAATGACAATCCCCCCGCAAGTCATTTTCAATATGTTGTTGTTCAACTCAATCTTTGACCTTCATCACCAATTCTTTCAAGACTTTCCTCATCAATTTTGACTCCTTCTGGATCTTCCCTTGGAGTACGGATTGATTCAATAATATTAATTTTTACTTTAATTGGTTCTTGGTCTTTAAAATAATTAAAAATGGCATAAGCCTCATTTTCACTAACAGTTTGTAACTTAACAAATTGTAATCGCGCCTTAGTAATTGGTACAAGAGTAGAAGTAGTAGATTCTGAAATAATTGCAACATTATTTCCTAATCAATGAAAAATTTGTAATCGCCAACTAGCAATTTTTATGCGATTAATATTAGCTAAAGATTCTTTTGTTTCAATAATAAATTTATCATCTAATTTTTCCTTCATTCCTTTAATAACTTGGTGTTTTATTATATTTTTAAAAAATTTATATTCAATAATTACATCCATAACATCAAATTTCCTAAAAAAACCTTGAATCACTGGTTCTAATTTAAAACCACGAAAAGCATAATCTTCAATACTAAGATGACTTACTAAATATTCTTGATTAATTTTTTCAATAATTTCTATTAATTCATTAACGATCGCTTTTCTCATTATGGTTCAATTTTTATAATCAGAAATATCATCTTTAAAAATAGCTGGCAACATTTTTGCATACTCCATTTTTACTTCATTAAAGAAAATATTATTATCTTGTTGTTGACAAGGTATATTATTGAAAATTTTATTATCTTGTTGAACGCACAGTGAAATTTGATTTATGGAAACTTGAATAAAATTTATTGTCGTTACTATTGAAACTAATGATAATAATTTCAAGAAATTAATCTCCTCTACTAAAATTTAATTTTATTGAGTACAAATTGAAAAAACCGTTGGTAAATAACATTCAAAATGCAAACTTTTAGTATAGCGTTGATAATGTTCAGTAGAAATAATTTTAATATTATTATTAATATTACGATAACTAATAACATTAGATTCAAAAAATGCTTCCAAAGCGACAACAGACAATAAATCATAAAATTTTTGAGCTTCAATAATATTTTTTGCTATTAATAAATTTAAACCTCCTGTAAACTGTTCTGGATTAGATATTGTTTCTAAAGTAATTCAGCTAGTAAAACCCTCCATCTTAGCATTAATAATATTGTTAATAAAAAAACTATTAATTAAATTAATAAGATGTTCCGAGCAATTTTCACTACAAAAGTTATTTAAAAAACCTAACATTAATGAAAAATTTTCATCATTATCTTCTGAAACTTCAAAAGTATTAATATCAATAACTTTCATCAATTTTAAAAATTCAGTAACTAAAAGGACTTTATTTTCTTCTAAATTTAAACTATGTTTATAAACTCAATTATTAAAAAGTAATGACAAATATTTAACATCCTTAAAAAAGTAATAGAATAATAAAGCTTTAAATGAAGGTATATTAATTGTAACTTTTCCTGTATGTGTTATATCTAGTTCTTCATAAGTTAAATTAGATTTAATATCTAAAATATTTTGTTCTTTAACATTTGGTAATATTCAAGTGAAATTATCTTCATTAATCATAGTTGCTAATATTGGTGATATTTTATTAATTAATTGGTAAATATTATCATTGTCTCTAAGGTTTACAATTGATTGTGAATAGTTAATGTTATGAAAAACAATTCATCGATAAGTAAAGAAATTAAAAACTAACATTAAAAATAACATTGATTTTACTATTTTCATTCAAATACACACCTTTCAAAAATTTAAAGATTAATATGAATGGGAATAAGAAAAAAATACTGCATTTCTTCAAATAATAAATCTTTTTGAATTTCCCCTTTATCTTTTAATCGTAATTCCAAAAGAACAGCATTAGGTAATTTTTGTTCATTAGTAATAAAAAATTCTTCTAACCCAGAAGCATACTTATTAAACAAAGCATTATTTTCTTGCGGGTCAATATAAACTGGTCTACTAGTTATCGCCTCAAAATCAGCACCATATAAAATAATATCATTTTCATATAATACAACCCTTTCATATTGAGTAACAATTTTTTTTCAGTGATATGAAATATATCCTAAATACAGTCAATTAAACTTTTCTAATGTGATATCTGATTCATATAATTGTCTCATTCTACTAGCTTGTAAAAATTGTTTGATGCGAGGTTTCTGTCGATTATTATTTTCATCAAGCATTGCCCATTTATAAATTTGTCTTCAAATAATTGTTGATTGTTTAATTGGATAAATTTTAATTTTAATGGGAAGAATAAAAATATCTAATTCTTCATAACTTATAGCAATTCATAAAATATGATCTAATCCTCTTTTCTCATATGAAAAAATATTTTCAATATAAAGATTTTTTAAATTAAATAATTCTGAATATAAAAACTCATTACCACTAATGGTTATTGATAAATCTTTAATCATATTTTCAATATCATTAGCTAATCAATTTCCTTGAATACCACTAAAGTTAACAACATCTAACTTAGTAATATCAGCTTGAACATTATTCATAATTGCTTCTTGTAAAATTAAACTTTTATTTTCCATCGTTGGATTAATAAATTGAATATTAAAATTTATTAAATATTCATTTAAATAAAAAATTTGTAACGGGTATGGATCACCCCAAGGTGAAATTTTTTTATTTTCATCTAATGTTTTAATATCAATTAATTCTAATTCTCAAGAAACTTTAAAACCATCATTTAGTTTTAAATAACTCTCATTTCTCATTAATCAAAATATAAGGATTATTTTCTAATAAGTTAATAACCTCATCTTTAAGTAAACTTTTAATATAATTTCAATAATAAATAGAATTTTCATTAATTAAGGAATCAAAATTAGAAATTTTAAATTTTACTTTTTGCATTTTTGCTATTATATAATCCAAAATTTGATAATTAGTTTCATCAACAGTAGCTAACGATGAACGATAATTAAAACTATTTCAATTATTAAATGAATTTCAGCATAACGATAAAATTATTAATGGTATTAATATTAACCGATATCGTCTCACAATAATTTTCCACCTAACATTTAAATATATTTAACAAATTCTTTAGTCATAAACTCATGAGTTCATTGCCACATAATGTTTCGCTCACTAGGATCACCAGCAATTCACATTGCAATTGCCTCAGCAAAAAATTCTGCACTAATAAAAGTAGAACCTTCTAAAACACTCTTATAAGCTTCATAGCGTGCATAATTGCTCGGTAATATCAACAGTGGCAGTAAAATTTCATTAATTTCATAATCGTTAAGACTACGATTTGATACAGGTACATCTTTAATTTTTTTATAAATATAATTCATAAAAATATCTGATAATTTATTATCACTAGGTTTAAGAACAATATTAAAACGATCATCATCTAAACTTAAATCATCATCATTTTGTAAGTTTATTAAATCATCAATATATTTTGGAGTTAAATTATTATGATTTTTTTTTGGATTGGAATTAGTAGCTTCAAAACTTATAGTATCACAATTAATTTGAAAAGATTTTTTAAGTTGCAAATTAAACTGCTCAATAGGATCAAAAAGATTCAAAATTGTTCTTTGTTGTTTTGGCAAACTAATATAATAATCTAAAGTATGAGCGAATTCATGAATAATAACTTGACCATAGGATGTAGCTGCATTTCAAGATATTCTAAGACTGGTTTCATCTAATTCCCATCAATTATTTGCTAATGAAATACACATAAATCCGGCAAGAAAAAAGCCAGTTAATCCTCTTGTTCCATATTCAATGTCTTTTGTATTAAGAGAATCAACAAACACTGAAAAAACTAAACGAGCAATATCTTGAATCGGTATTTTTTGTAAAAAAATATTATAAAAATTAATAATATTTTCTTGAACTGTAGTTTTCATTTTACCTTCTGGTATATTTTTAACCATCTCTTCATAATTAACAGTAATAAAATCCTTAAGATAAAAAAACTTTGCTTGGTCTTTAAAATATTCTTTCTTTGAAAAAAAATTACTTAATTCATTAAAATCTTGAACATACTTATTAGTACTTATTAAAGTATTAAATTCTAAAATGCTTTGCAGAGACGGATTTTGAAATAATAATTTTTCTTCTAATTCTAGCAAATATTCTCGATGTTGTTCAGAACGAATAAAATACATTCGTAAACGATTTCAACTATGATTTCTTAAACTTTCTGTTAACTTTAGATAAGCCTGATTACGATTTTTTAAACCATTTTCAGTGTTAACATAACTTATAATTTGGTTACTAATAATTAAACAATTATTTCAAGTTAAAATTAAAAATACAGCTAAACTTTTTACCATTAACTTATTCATTAATTAAACCTCCTATTTAAAAAATTGTTATTAACAATTAATAAGTTTTATTGTGGATAGGCAAAAACAAAATCAAATCTAAGCCTTTCAATTATATGAGTTTCGCCACTATCAAATTTATATTCCTTAATTTTAAAAACAAAACTTACATTAAAATTTTCTTGTGCTTTTAACCAATTATCATTTTCAAGCCAATTTGGATTAAAATTATTTTCTAATTCAAATGACAAGGGATAAATATTTAAATAATTAAAAGTTTCATTTCAGAAAGTAGATAATGCTCCATAAATAAAACCTAAATTACTATGAAAAACCTGTAGTCGACGAATAAAATTAGCTTGTATTAATTCGGCTTTTGATAATTTTAATTTCATAGTTCAATATTCATTTCTTGAATCATTAGAAAGCAACAATTTTTCTTCTATTTCTAATAAAAATGTCATATAACTATAAATTTTCATTTTATAATTTTTAAATTTCAGCATTTTAATTTTAATTTTTAAGTTTATTCGCCAATAATTAAATTCAGCTATCATATCAACATTACTATCGCGTTTATAACTATTCAGCATAAAAAATATTCGAGTCATAAATATTTTTTTATTATTAAAAATAATTACCATTGGAACAGATTTTTTAAAACTCTCTTGAACAAATGGAATTCTAGAAAATAATTGTGAACGACTAATATCAGTTATGTTATTAATATACATCTCACGCAAAGTTAAATATTTATTTTTAAAATGTTTACCTAACCACTCTTGAAATTTTTCAATTGTTGAATCAACTATTTGAAATGATATCGTAACATAAATATCTTCCAATCCCTTTTTTTGAATATATTTTAAAAATAATTCCATTTTTTTATTATTATCATTTTGTTTAAAACCATTCAAAATAATGCTTTGTAAATTATTTATTCTTTTATTTTGATTAACAAATAATAATGTTTCTACTTCTAACAATCAATTTTTAAATCAACTTTTAATGTTTTCCGGTTCATCAAGATTAATTTCCGAAGTAAAAATAATAAAATTATCATTTTTCAAAATATCAAAAAACTCATTAATGTCAATAAGAATATCTTTTTCCATTTTGAGTTTTTGAGTATTACCAATGATATTAGAATCATTATTACTAACATTATTAAGATTATTATTTACTAAATTAATTAAAGTAAAAAAAATTAATATCAAAACCATTACATTTTTTTTTAACATTGAAAACCTCACTATTTATCTATAAATTATCAAAATATTAATTTTCTATAATAAAATTATTAAAGGTTCTTGGCCTCAAATTAATTGTTCAAATTTATAAGTTAAAAAACTATTAATTTTACTATTATCATATTGGTTATAAAAAGAAGCCCGTGTTAATTCTACCATTTCTTCCGAATCAGCATCTTGTTCCAACGGCATTACCTTTCTAATAAAAGATTCTTTTCTTAAATTGTTATTATCCAAAAATGCAATTTTAATTTCAAAATGAAATTCAAAGTAATATTTATGAGGTTGGACAAATGAAATTTCACTTTTTATTTCTTTCAAATTATTACTATCTTTAAATAAATAATTACAAATTAAATCTTCAAACGAAGATTTTTCATTTCTATTATTAAAAAAAATTAAAAAATTGCTCGTAAATTTGACATCAAAAATAGTTTTCCCCAAGACTACTTTATTATTGATTTTCTTTAATAATTTCTTAAAGTCATTAGTAAAATCATTAATAATAACACTATTTTTGAAATCCGGTAATTTACTAAACATATATTTTATATCATTAGTTTCTTGCTTAATAATATAGTGTCTAGTATCTTTAATATTAATAAAAAATTGCATTTCTTTATGAGAATCCATTTTAATAAAACGATTCGGTACTACTGTTAAAATAGTTTTAACAAAAATATCTTCATTTATTACAGTATTTAATTTATTAGGTTGAATATTTAAACCATCAGCAGTAAACAATTTAATATTTAAATGTCTAATGTAATTTGAGTTATTAAAAAAATTAACAGGAACAGGTGAATTAAAACCCACTAAAGTTGGCTTATGTTTTAAATATTCGTTTAACCCCTTAAAAATTAATTCATTTGTTAACCGTGGATTTTTTTCAGTTAAGTTAATTCTGAATAATGATTTATCTAAATTATTAAAATGATTAGATAAAATTGATAAATCAATTATTTTTCCTTCATCATTATTAATGATAACAAATTGATCCGTTTCTAATAGCAATGCTATATTACTTAGTAGCAAAAATACTAATTAATACTAAACTAGAAAATAGTTTATTCACCAAAAACTCTCCTGACAATTAAAATAATAAGTTAATAGTAAAAGATAATACTTACAACCTCCTTTTTTAAAAAATAACTATTTATTAGTCTAACTTCATAACATTCTTATGAATAATATTAACAAATTTAATATTTAATTACTACTAGAAAAATAATAATAATTTTAATTTAAAAAATAGTTCTTACACATATTGTATAAGAACTATTTTTATTATTAATATTAATCAATTTAAAAGTAATAAATTAAGTAAAATCTTTATTTTTAAACACCCATCAGGTTCCAAAAATGACACCAATAGTTAAAAGAATATAGAAAACATAAGCACCAGGAATATTAATAATTTCTCTTGTAATATCAGGGCGATATGAATATGAACTATCAGCATTTTTTACAAATCCAATATTCTTGTTAGTATTAATCTTATTTATATTATTATCATTCAAGGCTGGTGACACTAATAACTGTCAATGTTTAACAACATTTAAATATGAAATTGCAGTAGCTATTTTCCCCATCGTAACAGTAAATGGTGGTATCTTCTGACCTAATAATTTTCTTCATTCATCAAATTTGATTGCAAACCAATATCCCATAACCTTATTAAATTCTTGACTATCATCTCATACTCTCGTAATTTTATTAAATATTTTATATTTCAAAATGATATTAAACATTTGTTTATAATTAATGTTATATGGGTTACTAATATTATTTGTATTATCCACTGCTAATTGAAAATTTGTTTCTTTTCACGGTTCTATTGAATAATCAAAATAATTATATCCAACTTCACCACCATTGTCTTGTGCATATTTATTAATTGCATTTTTTCATTCATTAAATCCTGATTTTTCTAATTCAACATCACTTAATAAAAGTAATTTCCTAAAATCAGGAATTAACTTAAAGTCTTCATCTCATTCTGATTGTCTTTGAAATAAATTTGAACCAGCAGCCATCGGACTTATAAATGTATCAACTAAACCAAAAATTTGAATTAAACCAAGAAATAAAGCAGCAAATAATATTAAAACTTTTGAAGAAAAAACTAATGACAATAATAAAGCAGGACTAGAAATTAAAAACTGCAATAATATTAAAACTCCAATTAAAATAAAAATATTTTTAGCAAATTGACCCATAAAAATAAATGGTAAAACTTTAAAAAATAATGGTGTTATTAAAATTGGCAATCCTAAACAAATAATTATATAAGTTATAATTGTAATGTGAAATGCTAAGATTTTTTCTGTAACAAGTCTTGTTCTTGTCATTGGTAAAGTATTAAAAATTAATAATGTTCCATCACTAATTTCATCACGAAAAATTTGTGATGCTTTATAATAACTTAATAAAATTAAAAAACTAATAAAAAAACCATATAAAATAGTAATTATTTGATTATTTAAAGAAACATATTCTGCTCTTATCACATCAGTAGTAATATTAGAAACAGTTTCTAAACGCATATTTAAAAAATAAGATAATGAACCGACAATCGCTAAAGGAATTATTAAACCAATAATTAGAAAAACTCAAGATGAAATTGCTTTAATAATTTTATTTAAAGTATAAAGCAAAATTGGCGCTCTAAAACTAAATTTATAGTTTTTACTTGTTACTTTTTGAGTTTTAATCGGCATTACTTCTTACCTTCCTTTTTATTACTGTTTTTATGACTAGACACAATTTCTGATTGTTGATCATTTTTAATAATTTGTTCATACAACTCAGTTAAGTCTGTTGTATACGGTTGTGTTGATTTAATTAAAATTTTATGTTCAAGCGCTAATTCACTAATATTTAACAATTCTTGATCATTTTTAATTTGCACCACAATTTTTTCATTCATTATTTGAACATCATAACCAGCTTTTTTTAATACTTTAATAAACAATTCTGGTTTTAAAGGATCAAACATATATAAATTTTGTTTTTTAGTTTGAATGATATCACTGTAAATAACATTACCATGATTTAAAATTGTAACTTCATCAATAATATTTTGTAACTCTAATAAAATATGTGATGAAATCAAAATGCTTTTTCCCATATCACGAAGTTTAATTAATTCATCAAATAATTCCATTCTCGCTGTTGGATCTAAATTAGCTGCTGGTTCATCTAAAATTAATATTTTAGGATTAGAAATAAGAGCTTGTGCTAATAATACCTTTTTTTTCATTCCAGAAGAAAAACTATTAGGATTTTTTCGTTGAAACTTTCATAAATTTAATTGTTCTAATGATGCTTTAGCTTCCTTTTTACTTTTTTTTCAATCGTTTCCTCGTAAAAAACTCATTCAAGTTAAATATTTATATGTTGATAAGTGCATTGGAAAACGAGCATTTTCAGGAATATATCCTAAAACTTCTTTAGCTACAGACAGCGTAGCATCTTTACCATCAATTTGTATTTCACCACTATTAGGAATAATTGAACCGATTAAACATTTAATTGTTGTTGTTTTTCCACTACCATTAGGTCCAATAAAACCATGAATTTTACCACTTTTTACTTTAATAGTAATGTTATTAACAGCAACTTGTTTTTTAAACCTTTTGGTTAATTCACTAATAGAAATTGCATAATTATTATTTTCCATTAATTTACTCCTTGTATATTTTATGACTAATGATGAATACGACCAGCTTATTTTCGTTTCATTGCTAATGCTTTAGTAAAAGAATAACTTTGTAAACCATTTCCACTTAATCCAATACAAATCCCTGTATTGCCAGCAATTAATTGCTTAATAGCTTCAGTTCCTAAAATTGTTGCTAAATAGCGATCCATTGCTGTTGGCATACCGCCTCTTTGAATATGTCCTAAGACTGTTGCTCGCGTAACATAACCACTACCTTTTTCAACTTCTTTCGCCAATTGATGAACATCATACAGTTTTTCCGTTACAAGAATAATTACCGAACGATACTTTTTCTCATAACATTTTTTAGTTTGCTGAATAATTTCTTCTTCTGTCAATTTATTTTCTGATGTACTAATAATTTCCACACCACTACCAATTCCCGCCAGCATCGCAATATCTCCACAATAACGACCCATAACTTCAATAATTCCACAACGATTATGAGATTCATTAGTATCGCGAACACGGTCAATTGCTTCAATAACGGTATTTAATGCCGTATCAAAACCAATAGTAAAATCACTTGATACAACATCATTATCTATTGTTCCTGGCAAACCAATACAATTTAATCCCATTGCTACTAATTTATTAGCACCTTGATAACTACCATCACCACCAATAACAATTAAATTATTAATTTCTAATTGTTTTAAATTATTAATCGCTCGTTGTCTTACTTCTTCCTTTGCAAATTCAGGATAACGGGAAGTACCAATCGCTGTTCCCCCACGATTAACAATTTTTCTCGCAAAGTCTTCATTAGTTTCTTCAATTCAACCTTGTGTTAAACCTTCATAACCATCCCTAACAATGTAAGGCAGAATATTATTTGCTATTGCTTTTTTAATTATTTGCGCCACCGTATTGTTCATTCCTGGCGCATCGCCACCAGAAGTTAATATCGCAACTTTCTTCATCAATTTTGCCATTTTTAATTTATCCCTTCTAAATATTTAGTATTTTAATTATAGCAAAAATATATTCTCCACAATATACTAATTTATTAAAGTGCTATTTGTCTCCTTAATAATTAATTAGTTGGGGACTATACTATTAATTTGTTATTTTTTAAAAAGGTATCCTTAATAAAATTTTAATTTTATCGTTAAACCTCCTTTACTACTACAATAGCAAGAATAGAGTGAAAATCGTTTCTAATTAAAGAAATAATATTCTTAAATAAAAAATATCTCCCAATTAACTAGGAAATATTTAAAGGTTTTAAGATTTTAAGATTTTTTTGTTAAGTTATAAAATGTTTCCATTCCATCATATTCACCAGTAGCACCTAATTCATGTGCAATCGTTAAGAGACGATTATATTTAGCAATCCGATCGGTTCTTGACATTGAACCAGTTTTAATTTGTCCAGTGTTTAAAGCGACCGCTAAATCAGCAATAGTTGTATCCTCAGTTTCACCTGAACGATGTGATACAACTGTTGTTCAATTAGCTTTTTGCGCCATTTGAATCGTCGCAATCGTTTCACTCATTGTTCCAATTTGATTTACTTTAATTAAAATTGAGTTAGCCGCTTGCTTTTCAATACCTTCTTTTGTTATTTTAGGATTAGTTACAAAAATATCATCTCCCATAATTTGGATTTTATTACCTAATTTTTCTGTTAATTTAACAAAACCATCTCAATCATGTTCTGATAGTCCATCTTCAATAGAAATAATCGGATATTTATTAGCTAACTGTTCTAAATACGAAATCATTTCATCAGTAGTTTTTTCAACAACTTTGCCACTTTTTTTGCTTAGTTTTTTAAAGACATAAATTTTTCGTTCTTTATCATATAGTTCGCTAGAAGCACAATCCATTGCAATTTTAATATCCGTACCAGCTTTATATCCTGCTGTTTCAATTGCTTTAACAATAACATCTAATGCACCTTCATTATCTAAATTTGGAGCAAATCCACCTTCATCACCAACAGAAGTAGTATCACCAGCATCGTGTAAAATTTTCTTTAAAGTATGAAATACTTCTGCTGCCATTCTAATTGCTTCTTTAAAATCAGGAGCACTAACCGGCATAATCATAAACTCTTGAAAATCAATTGTGTTGTCTGCATGTTCTCCACCATTAATAATGTTTAACATTGGTACTGGTAATTTTCTAGCATTAATACCACCAATATATTGATATAATGGTAAACCTACTTCATCAGCACCTGCACGCATAACTGCCATTGATACTCCTAAAATCGCATTAGCTCCTAATTTTTCTTTATTATCTGTACCATCTAATTTAATCATCACTTGATCAACTAAAAGTTGATTAGTAACATCCATTCCTACTACTTTTTCACGAATCATTTTATTAATATTAGCAACAGCTTTTAAAACACCTTTACCCATATATCGCTTTTCATCGTTATCTCTTAATTCTAAAGCTTCTAATTCACCTGTGGATGCCCCTGACGGAACCAAGGCTTTGCCGTAACCAAATTCACTTCACACTTCCACTTGAATTGTGGGATTACCACGAGAATCTAAAACTTCTATTGCTCTTACATCTGTAATTCTTGACATCTATTACTATCCTCCTCTAAATAAGATATATATTATATATTATAGCAAAAACTAGACAAAGACAGAAGGGCGCATAAAGTTTTGTTAGGTGGGTAAAGATTTGAATAATTTTGAAAGAAAAGCAACTAAAAATTTATTACCTTTTTACTTGAAAAATAATTAATAAAACAAAATATTTAATATTAACAAACATATTCTTAATAAAAGGTTATAAAAACTAAGTAAAATGCTTATAAAAACAACATTAAAATAATTTTTTACAACAAAAATCATACATAAGAAATATATACTTAATTTGCATATTGAAATAATTTATAGTAAATGACTATTTTTTCTTTTTTAAAAAATACCTAAGAAAACTAAACGCGACCGCTTATTATTACTGAAATAATTACTCGCCTTTCTTAAATTTGTTTTAATATCTTTATTTAATTCATTTTTAGCAAAATTACGAATGTTTTTGATTAATTCTTGATGATTTCCATCCTTATATAATTTAATTCAACTATTTAGTGTTACTTTGCGATTTTCAAAAATAATATTAAATGCGGTTTGTTTTAATTTTTTAATAGCGTGATAACCATCTAAAATATATCTAACATTACCAAAACTGTTGGCAATTTCTCTAATTCAAGAATCACCATCACCACAAACAATTACTCTGTCATAATTAATATTTACATAATTTTTTTGTACTTCTTTAATTAATAAATCACGATAATCCATCGTATTTATTCGTTTACCAACTTTTAACATTAGAAAATGACCTCGTTTGTTTTCTAATTCTCTACGAGCGTTTTTGTAATTTTTTTCTTTATGTCCGGTATGAAAAGTAACTAAACGAATTCTTTGGTCTTGTTTAACTTTATTATCTAATGTTGCTAAAAATGTCTCATCTAGTTGAATATATAAATCCTTATTTTTGACATCAATTCTAGTTTTAGTTTCTTTTTCTGCTAGTTGAAAATATTCGGCAATATCGTATTTATTTAAAATATTTGAAATACTAGCTTTTGAAATATAACAATGATTTAGAGCATCTAAAACATCACGATACCGTTTACCATCTCCCAAAAGACTTAAAACTTTAAATTGGACATCAAAATAAATGCGTTGTTTAGGCAATAAGCCAATTTCTTTATCTAACAAACATACATATTCAAATTTACCTGATTTTTGATTTCAATATTTATATCGGCGTCGTTTAAAAGTAACATCACCAAAAATTGTAATAATTGTTCTTGGTGCAAAATGAACTACTTTATAACCTTGTTTTAAGCGAAAATGATATAAATATAAGTATTCATCTAATTTTTCATATTCATTAGCTAGTTGTTCACATTTGTTGGTGTACATATTTTTATGGGTTGCGAATAAACCGAATCAATGCCTGTTTTCTACGGTTTTTACATTATTATTAATTTCTAACATAAAAAAATAACCTTTCTTGGTAGAGTAATTTTAACAAAGTTAAATTTAGTTAACTTATTTTTCTTTTTTAAAGATAAATGTTTTTCTAGAATTAGTATTCAATATTCTGAAGGGCGCATAAAGTTTTGTTAGGTGGGTAAAGATTTGAATAATTTTGAAAGAAAAGCAACTAAAAATTTATTACCTTTTTACTTGAAAAATAATTAATAAAACAAAATATTTAATATTAACAAACATATTCTTAATAAAAGGTTATAAAAACTAAGTAAAATGCTTATAAAAACAACATTAAAATAATTTTTTACAACAAAAATCATACATAAGAAATATATACTTAATTTGCATATTGAAATAATTTATAGTAAATGACTATTTTTTCTTTTTTAAAAAATACCTAAGAAAACTAAACGCGACCTATTCTGAAAAAATAATATAAATTCTTATTTAATGCTGTATAATTAAATTCCAAAAGCAAAGAGACTGTAGATTAATTTTTGGAGAAAGGAAAGGGTGTTGTAAATTTTATTAATTAATAAAATTTACGAAAAGGATTTGATTAATATGAAAAAATTACTCGCTATGTTAACAACAATTACGAGCCTATCAAGCATGACACCAATAATCTTGGCGAATGCCCCAGCAAAAATACCAGAAAATAAAATAGTAAATAACGAAATTAATTATCAACAAACAAATAATTTAGAAAATTTAAGTAGAAATAAAAGAGCAAATCAAAAAAGGAATCTTAGAAATCTTGTTTCTTATACTAATTTAGGTGAAATTAAGGATTTAAATATAGAGACAATTAGAAGAGCTATACATTGCAATAATGGAAATATTCCTTTTTCTGTGATTGAGAGAATAAAAATTAAGATTGAATCAAGTTCTTATGCATCAATATGAATAAGAGATGAATGAGAAGATGATTATTTTGGATCAACATATGTATATTTTAGAGTTAATCCAAATTTACAAGAATGTTCATCATCTGAATCATCATATAATTCTAGTAATGATAGTGAAAAAGATGAATTGTAATTGAAAGGAAATAACGAAATGAAAAAACTTTTAAGTTTATTAAGTATTATGACAATTACAGGAACAGCAATGCCGATGGTCATTGCCGCAGCCCCTTATCAAAAAAAAGAACATACAAAATTAAATAGAACAAAAAGAAGAGTTCATCCCAGTCGATTAGATATACAATATGATTGAGGTTCAACATGAAATAAAATGATAGCAACTTTTAGTCCTGCTGTATTTAATGATATAAGAAGACATTATGAATGTGCTAATACTTTTGATGAATTTAAAGCTCTTTTTGGTGTGGAAATGTATACTGGCATTTGAAAAGATCATAGGGTTGAAAATAATAAAGATACTTATCTACCCGCTCTTGCTAAATGCATTTGAAATAATTGAGAAACAATAAAAACAACTTTTATTAATGGTTCTATTGCTAATGGTAAAAGTAATTATAGTATAATAATTACATGTTGAGCATCTAATGGTAATTTTATAGAAACAGCAGTAGCGAATTAAATATTTAAAAAAAAAGAAAAACATTTATGGAAATAAATCAATAATTTATTTCCATTTTTAATTAAAAGAGAAGAATATTTCTTATATGTGTTATGTAGAAATAACCCGATTTTTAATTTTAATATATTTGTTAATTATCTAATTTAAATTAAGATTAAAAATATTTTTATTAAAGCAGTATTTAAATTTAAATACTGCTTTTCTATTTTGACAAAATAAAAAAATGAAAAAGTTGTTTAAGAGTATTGTCACTATAGAAAACTGCCTTTCTTGGTAATGATTTTAACGGTTTTTAAATTTAGTTATTAGGGAGATTTTCATTTTCAATTTCAAAATCATTTGTACATATTAAACTATAATCTGTTGTATTATCATCTTGTTTGTAGTCATTTAAATTTGTGCCTTGTGCTTTGATTGTTATTTTTTTATTGATTACTCATTCTTTCTTTCCTACTTTGGTTCCGTATGTAGTTATTAATTGTCTTATTTCATCTTGTTTATTTTTATTATTAGAGAATTCTGATTGTATAAATTTGAAAGTAAAATCGTTTAAGTTTTTAAATTCTGGTAATTTTTCATTTAGATTGATATTATCTTCTTTCTTTATGTTAACTTCTATAAGTCTGGTTGTTGGCCAAGTTTCGCGATCGCCAAAATGAAACCTCACCTTTTGTAAGTTTTTGATTTCAAAATTATAAATTTTATTAATATCTTTATTACTATCTTTATTTTTTTGTTTTACTGGTTCATTTGTTTTTTTGGAACAGCCGATTATTGGTAGTGTTATTAATCCTAAAACAGCGGTTATATTTAAAAATTTCATAAAATTAACTCCTTTATTTTATTTTTTCAATATATATATATATATATATTATACAAAAATTCTTAATATCATTAGAAAGATGGCAAAACCGATTAAAAATTGAAAGGTATAGTAAAAAGCTGGTACTGTTTTAAAAACCGGGAAAATTGCGGTTGAAAAGTTAACTGTTGCTTTTGCAATGATTGCTAATGGTCGTAAAATGGTAATGATTTGTGAGGCCGTTAGCATTCAATTAATCATTTTGATACCAGCATTTTGAATGGCACAGCCAATGTCATTAAAAGTAGGTATTCATCGTCCAGAATATTTACAATTTGCTGGCGGGATTATGTCATCTCATTCCGAGTTGGTTGAACCATCAGGTATAAACGCTGTGGAATTAAGGACATTAAAGTCATAAATTTTAAAATTATAATTAGAGGTATTTGTTTTATGGTACAAAGGAAAAGTTAAGGTAAAAATATTAATGCCATAGCGAATATCAATGTCCGTATTGAAGTAATTAATGCTGTTAGCAGTCTTACTGGTTGGCAAGGTAATCAGTTTATTGTCGTAAGATTTAAGAACATTAAATTCAATTTGATAGATACTATTATTATTTTTAATAGCATTAAAATTTTCTTGGTGCGTTTTTTTATCAAAAGTAAAAAAATAACTTCTTAGTAATAATTCTGAGTCTCCTATAATATTTATTAAGTATTTTTTGGGATAAAAAGTAATTAACGAGCGATAAAAAAATCCAATTTGAATAAAATAATTCTTGTTATAATTATCTACGCCTTTAAAATCAATTTCGGTATGAGTTTTTTCGTCCATATCAAAAGTCGCATAAAATAAACTGGAAAAGAAATTGCCAAGAATTTCATAGATTTCGTCAAAAACATTTTTGTACTCGCTGTTGTTAATACTAGGAATGTTGTTTTTAAAATAAAGGTAAATGTCATTTTTTAATTCAGGATCGTATCTCAAAAAACTAAATTTAACATTAAGATAATTTAAGGTACCAAAAAGATACTTAATTAAGTAATAATCGTTATCGTTTGCAGTGTCATATTTTCAGATTTCACTTTCACTGTGTAATAATTGTAAATAGTTATTACCCGCAATTAAGGTTTTATTAAAAGCTTTAATTTTCAAAATATTTGTATTAATTTCATCTTTACTACTAGAAGTTTTGTGATAAAAATAGCTTTCGTTTTTAAAACCGTGATTTTTAATGGTAAATTCTTTGTAATACCCTTTTTCTAAAGTATTAATGAAATTAAATACTGGTGTTCAATAAAGATAAGAGTAATTAAATTTATCAAAATCACCGCGGTGAATCATTAAATAATCAAGGTTATCAATAACATCGCTGTATTTGTGATTACCGTCAAAGTTAATAGTTGTTTCTGGTAAATCAATATCGGTGCTATCTTTTTTAATTTCAATTTCAAAATCATTTGTACATATTAAACTATAATCTGTTGTATTATCATCTTGTTTGTAGTCATTTAAATTTGTGCCTTGTGCTTTGAATGTTATTTTTTTATTGATTACTCATTCTTTCTTTCCTACTTTGGTTCCGTATGTAGTTATTAATTGTCTTATTTCATCTTGTTTATTTTTATTATTAGAGAATTCTGATTGTATAAATTTGAAAGTAAAATCGTTTAAGTTTTTAAATTCTGGTAATTTTTCATTTAGATTGATATTATCTTCTTTCTTTATGTTAACTTCTATAAGTCTAGTTGTTGGCCAAGTTTCGCGATCGCCAAAATGAAACCTCACCTTTTGTAAGTTTTTGATTTCAAAATTATAAATTTTATTATTTTGTCTTTTAGTTCTAATTAGTGATTGTGTTGTTATTTCATCATTGTTAATGTTTTGGGGAATGGTAAAAATGTTATTCAAACTAATAGTTAGCACGGTAAATATTTTCATAAACATTTTTATCACTCCTTTTTAAAATATTTTATTTTTCATTGTTCTTTTTTCTTTAATTTTTTTAATAAGTCACTCAATACCACAGTTTATAATTACCACTATTGTAATGCATATATCTAAATATCCTAGTATCTCATAAGTGAAATTAATAATTAAAATTTTTCATATAATAACTTCAAATCATTAATTTCCAATTTTAAAAATGAAATGAAAAAGATAATAATCATAAAAATGTAAAGTAAAATTCTCCATCAATATTTTTTTAAAGAATTAATGAGTTTGTTTGATTTCATTTTTCAAGGCTCTTTTTCTTTTAATTTTTTGAATAATCAAGCGGATGAATTTTTCAAATTTAATTGCAAAATATATTGCTCCGCCTCATCAAAAAACAAATATTCCCGCTAGCATAATACCACTATTGAACTTGCCAAAGAAATTAACCATTTCTTTATTCATAAAGTCATTAAATTCGTCACTTGTTCCGGTTATTCATTTAGCATCACTTACTGTTAATGCACAAATTAATAAGCTTATAAAGATGAAAACGATACTTAATACGATTTTTAACCACTGCTTTTTAAAAGAATTTTTAATTTTTAATTTTAATGGCATTTTTTCTTTTGAATTATCTTTTTTAAATAATTTTCCTAAAAGTTTTTTCATTTTAATTCTCCTTTCATATTTTTTATCGTCCTTTAATCACAATAAATAAAGCAATCAGCACACAAGTTACACCAAGAATGGTAAAAATTGGGTGTTGCGAAAATGTTCGTGCCATTGGTTTAAACAAATCTAAAATTGTTAAATTGCTAGTAATAAACTTTTGGAAATTGGCAAGCCCTTCGCTAATATAGTTCGTTAAAGTTTCAAAATGACTACCAGCTAATAATCCAAGAACAGTTATTAAGATAAAAATAATAATTAGTTTAAACATTGTTAGTTACCTTGTTTTGTTTTTATTGGTTTTATTTGTTTTTTAGCTTTTCCTCATGCACTTAACCGCCCTTTATTTTTAACGGCGTATTGGCGTTGTTTTTCTAAATTAACTTGTTGACTACCAAATCCAAGAATAATTGCCATAAGAAATTCTACAGCCAGCGTTAAGAATAGAGGAAATATTAGTTGAATATTCGTTCCTGGTACTTCCAAACTTCAAATTAAATCAAAAACTTTATAAAACATTTGGGCGAGAAAGTCGGCCATTTTTGCAAGATTTTCCATTTTTTATTGTTCCTTTTCTTTCATTTTTCTTAAAAATTTACTAAATTTATCCATTTTTAAGTATTCTAAGTCTTCTAAATCAATTGCCGTATCAGTATAGTATTTATCTTCATAATCAGGATTTACTTTTGCATTTAAGTAATCTCTTAAAAATGCTAGGTAAAAAGAATTGTAAGTGTTTAATATTGGTAGCGGGATTTTTAGTTTAAAAAAATAAATATCAAGTTCAGGAATATCACGATATTTAATGCGACGACCCTTTTTGCTATTTTTAGCATCAATTAAGGTGTTTCGTCAGCGTTCATATTCTTCAATGCTTGTAAAGGTGCCATAGATGACTTTTAAGTAGGGGCGAAAAATATTAACGGGTTTTTTGCGAATTCCCACAATCACATTATTGGCAATATCACGAACTTTAACTCAAATATGTTTATCTCTTTGACCGCTAGCCAGCACAATATGACCGAAATGGCGTGCCAGAGCGAAATATTCTTGAATACCGGTTTCTTCGTTTTTGGTATTATTTTTTTCTCAATCAGTTCCTTCTAAAAATAAGTTAGTTTCATCTCATAAAAGTAAGGTTTTGTCTGGCAATACCGGATAATCAAAATCTAATAATCCCATATGTCCTAAACTTAATTTTTGGGTTTCTAGTAATGGAAAGGTTGAGGCGATATGATATTTCTTCTTTTTTAGTAATTTTGATGCGTATACTAGAAAAGCAGTTTTTCCAGTTCCTAATGAACCAATCACAATATTTAATGGTGAATTTTTTAAGAAATTAATAACTTTGTTAATTTGTGTTAAATTACCGATTTTAAAAAGAAAAATTAAAATACAACCTGCTAAAAATAAATAGCTTACAATGTTTTTAAAATAACCGTTGTAAATATATCAAATTGCTCCGCAATGTCATAAAATTAAAAATGAGGTGCGATTCAATTCAATAAAATGGTTATTTTTTTCTATTATTCATTTGCAAAATTTCATCTTGCACCTCACTTTATTTTTTTGTTAGCGTACCGCTCCAAGTAATTTTTCAAACATTTTAAAGCAAATAAAGAATATTGCCAAAATAAATGGAAAAATGAATATTCAGTAGTCAGCAAAGAAGTTACCGACTTGTGGCATATTAACAGCAATAATTTCTCACATTTTAGTAAAAGCCGTTATAATTGCATTTCATAATTTAGTCATCGCGTCACTAGCTGTTATTTTTTCTACTGTTGCAGGTGCATCAGCCAAGAAAGTTCCAAACATATAATCACCCCCTTTCTTTTTAAAACATTCATCATTTATATTCAAAGTTTTTCTTAAATTTGTTAAAGCCACGATTAACCTTAACACGATTATATTTTTTCCTAATTAATTTTGAATTTCTTTGGGAATGCATCACAATGTAACTTCTTGACATTAATTTTTTCCCTATCTAAATACTGATATGGTTTTTCAAAGTAGCATTAGAATAAATCACACCATAATCGCTGTTAATAATCAAAAAGCAATGTTTGCTATTAAAAGTCAAAGTGTTTCTTGAGTTAAATCAATTTCTTTACCACCACTAATATGAGCCGGAATCGTTGTAATTTGAATAAATAAATCTCAGAAAGTTTGTTTGATTTGTTCTCAATTAAATTCTTTTAAATTTACCGTCATTTTTTATCTCCCAAAAATCATTTTTATTGGTAAATACATAATTGAAATTAATGCGAAAAGAAAAGTAATGATAATAATTAATCCGGCAATAAATGCAACTTGTGCAGGCATTTTTTCTATCGGAATAAACAGTTCTAAGAATTCCATGATAATTTTTCAAAACATTATTTTTTATCCGCGTTATTTTCTTTTGAATTAGGAGCTTTAACTCATTCCTCAAAGCGAGCAATAAATACTTTTTCGTCTTTCGTGAAATTACCAGTATTATTTTTAATGGCATTTTTATATTTAATTCGCATTTTTATTTTGGCATAAATTTTATAAGCAAAATATGCCAATAGCATGATGCTGATAATAATAAATATTAATTCAATCGTGATATTCATTTTTAAACTCCTTTAAAATAGTTATAATTTATATCTTTTTTGTTGTTTTCTTTTTCCGCAATGAAGAAGCTTAATAATTCTTGTCCCTTAATTAATTTGGTTTCATTTTCTTTTTGATTAATTGAAATTATTTGATATTTACTATCTTTTATTATTCCGACACAAATCGAATTTTCATATTTTCCTTTATAAACAAATCGCTTTGGAAACCAAATACCGATTTGTTTATTAAATCACGGAATTTCTGGTGCTTTAATAAGCATTGCGTTTTGTGTTTCTTTTAAAAGATATTTCTTAGTATTTAAGAAAATGTTTTCAATGTTTTTCATAATAAATTACCTTTCTTATAGATAAACTAAGTTAATTAACTTAGTTAATATAACTTAGTTTTTTAAACACTTATATATCGCAGATTTAAGTGTTTAACAGGCTTTGTTAGTGAATTTTGTTTTTTTAATTAGATAAAAAAATATTTTAATAATTTTAAACTTAGCATACCCCTATATAGAAATTTCTACACTTTAACATCCGCATCCTACCCTTGGAACTAATTTAATAGCGTGTATATTTTTAGGAAATCCACCCATTCATTTTTTTATTGCAAAACGAAACAAATTGCTATAGCTAATAGGATGTTATCTATTAACTGGTAAACTTCTTTTGGTTATGGCGACCACCCACAATTTATCGTGCTTTAATACATACCAACATTATTAACTCACTTGTATTTAATTTTCAAAGAACGAATTTTTAACATCTTATAAAATAAAAAGACAATCATTGCTGACTGCCTTAATACTTATTCAAATATTTATCTACCTAACAAAACTTTATGCGTCCATCAACTAAGAAAATTTCCATAACTCTTCTCTTAAAAAGAATTATGGAAATAATAATTAAATATTAAATTAAGTTACTTTTACAAAATTATTAATCTTAATGTCTGCTAAATCACTCTGATAGTCTCAAAAAAATATCAACTTATCAGTTGTTTCTTCCTTCGGATTAAGTTTCATAATATTATATTTTCAATTAACAGTACCACTAAACTTATACTTCTGAGCAATACCTTGAAAGAAAACATCAAAAGCAATTTCTCTAGGTGCTGTCTTATCATCGGTTACTTCTGCCTTAATACCATCAATTACTTTAATCTCAGCCCCATTAAAATTTAATTTATCATTAACAAACGAATTATTAATATCAAACTGATATGAATAGGTATCTCCTGACCTTGTATAAAAATCAGCATAAAATTGCGTTGCTAATTCACTATTTAATTGTTTTACTTTCTCTTTATTAGTTTCTACTCACGCTGTTTTACCAGTTTTTTTATAAGTATAAAATAAACTATTTATTGTCTTCGTAACTGCCTCAGCACGAAAAATCTTATCAAATATTGTTGATTCACTGGCAGCATTAGTAATATTAATCGTAATCGGAGGGGTCTTCATACTACAAGCAACAATAGTAAATACCGTTACAAAACTAGTCATTAAATGACTAATTACTGAAAACATTCTTTTCATATTGTGTTCCTTCTTTCTTTTCATTTTTATTCACAGTCTTATTATAATCAATAAAATTACCATACTTTTGTAAAAAAAGTAATTCTACTATGCCAGTGGGACCATTACGATGCTTAGAAATAATTAATTGTGCTTTATGTGATTCTTCATTCAAACTATCTTCTTTCTTTTCATAATAATCTTCACGATAAAGAAACATAATTAAGTCAGCATCCTGTTCAATTGCACCTGATTCACGCAAATCAGACATTAATGGTCGTTTATCTTCTCTTGATTCCACTTTTCGCGATAATTGTGACAAACAAACAATTGGAACTTCTAACTCTCTTGCTAATGCCTTTAAACTTCGAGAAATATTAGAAATTTCTTGTTGTCGATTCTCACCATCACCAGCTAATAATTGTAAATAATCAATAACAACCAATTTTAAGTCATAATTACGACTTAATTTTCTTAATTTAGAAATTAACTCAATCACTCGTAATCCCGGCGAATCATCAATAAAAATATTACTTTGCTTTAATTTACTACCAACACTAGTTAAATCTTGTCAATTACGACTTGTTAAATTTTTTCCCGTTTTAATTTGCATTGAACCAATTTTTGTTTCTGAACCTAAAATTCTTAAAATTAGTTGTTCAGTTGGCATTTCTAAAGAAAAAATGACCACAGCACTATCTTTATAAACTCGTGCACAATTAACAGCAAAATTTAATGCTAAAGCTGTTTTCCCCATTGATGGTCGCGCTGCCAAAATAATAAAATCACCATTTTGAAAGCCATTAGTAATCTTATTTAATTGCATAAAACCACTATCTGAACCTGTTAATTGATTATCACTATTTTGCAACTTTTCAATCTTAGATAATGTCGCATCAACAACATCCTTAGTACTTTTAAACTCATTTTTTTTACGATTATTAGCAATTTCCAAAATCTGTCGTTCAGCAATTCCTAAAAGTTCTCACACACTAATCTCAGTATTAATTTTCTTAGTAATATCTTGGGTTACTACTTGCAAATTTCTTAACATTGTCCGTTCAACAATAATTTTTAAATAATCATCTAAATTAGCATCACTAATATAACTTTGCGTAATCAAAGTCAAATATTCCACCCCGCCAGCCTGATTAAGACTTTGTTGTTTAACTAACATATCAGTTAAAATTGGTAAATCAATTGGTAATTGATGATTATATAACGAAATAATGGCTTTAAAAATTAATTTATGACGGGAATTAATAAAATCATTCTCATTAAGCAGAGCAACAACCTCATCACTAGCATTTTTAGAATTAATAACTGCCGCTAAAACACTAACCTCAGCATCTTCTAATAAAAAATTATTAGTAATAGTCATTACTTTTTACCCACAACTTGAATTTTCAAAATTGCAAAAATATCATTAAATAATTTAATATTAATATTTTGATAATTAACTAACTGTTTTTTATCTACTTGAATATTATACTCTTGACTTAATTTTTCAATAATTTGTTTACTAGTAATTGTTCCAAATACCTTATTTTTATTAATTTTCAAATCAAAATTTAAAATTATCTTTTCAATTTCTAATTTTAATGCTTCATTTTCAAGCTTTTTTTCATTAACTTCATTATCAAATTTTTGTTGTTGTTTTCCTAACTGCACTAAAGCTTGACTTGAAGCCACAATTGCTATTTTTTGTGGTAATAAATAGTTTTTTGCATATCCATCAGCAACGGTAATAATATCGTTTTTCTTACCATAATTTTTTAAATCTTTCAATAAAATTACTTTCACTTGTTAACACTCCACATCACAAATTTTTTGCATTATATATAATACATTACTTACTAATTGTAATATAAAAAGCATACTTAATACAAATATTAAGTATGCTAATCAACCCTTAATTATTTTACAAGATATGGTAATAAAGCCACGGTTCTTGCTCTTTTAATTGCCATTGCCACCATTCTTTGATGGAAAGAGCAATTACCACTAACTCTTCTTGTTAAAATCTGTTCATTAGCAGAAATATATTTTTTTAATTCTTCAACATCTCTATAGTTAATGTAATTAACTTTATTTTTTGTAAAAAAACATGGTTTTTTTCGCTTTTTAAACCGATTTACATTTATACGCTTATTTTCCATAATTTACTCTCCTCACGCAATAGCATCATCATTATCATTATTATCAAATGTTAAATTTGCACCTTCGTTATTTTCCCCTTGTTTCTTATTATCAACAACATCATTATTAACAAAATCAAAATTCATATTATTAAGATTAAATGTCTGTTCATCAATTTGGTTCTCAACGGGAGAACTATAATCATTAACAAATGACGGCGTCGCAGCATTGCGAGAATTCCCAATCCCAGCACCACTACCTCTTGAATCTAAAAACTTAACACTAATCGCTCTAACATCAGTAATCGTTGTTAGCACACCATTTTGTTCTTGTTTTCTTGATTGAATGCGACCTTCAACCGCTACTAATGAACCTTTACGAAGATTATTATACATTGAGTCTGCTACCTTTTCTCAAGCAACACAATTAATAAAATCTGCTTGATTATTAAAATTATTAATGGCTATTGTAAAATATAAAAATGATTTATTATTTTTTGCTGACCGTAAATTTAAATCATTAGTAATTCTACCAATTAAAATTACTTTATTTAACATAATATATTCATTCCTTTATGGTATTTACTTATTTTCAGGTTTTTTATAAGTTTCACGCGGTACATAAGGTCTTTGTCTTCTTTCACCGCTATAACGACTTGGTCGCTCATCATTTTCATTAGTATTTAACTTTAAGTCAGCAATCATTTTATCACTATAATTTTGTTCAGTATCAAGATTAATAATTAAATGACGATAGATATCTTGCTCAATTTTAGCAACACGCATAAACTCACTAATTGCTTCTTTATTAACCGTAACTTTTAATATTGTATAATAAGCTTTATTTTTATGATTAATTGGATAAGCTAAATCTCTTAACCCTCAATCAGTAACACTTTCAACTTTTCCCGTTTGTTTTAAAATATTATGCATCTTTTCTTGCAATGCTTTAATATCTTTACATTCTGGATTAATAATATACATAATTTCGTACTTATTCATCACTTCAACCTCCTCTGGACAATAAATATTATTGGTTCTTTTAACAGAACAAGAAATTAATATGGGAATTTATTAATTCAACAGTAATTATATAACAATCCTCAACATAATAATACTATTATTTATTTTTATTATGTTAATGCCTAATCATCACTTTAATTTCCCAATCTACATTTGTTTTAACAGAAGCAGTGGTTTTTGTTTGAGAAAAAATTTAAAATATATCTCGCACTATAAAAATAATTCGCTATACTAAATAATACAGTCATAAAATAAAGAAAGGAATTTAATTATTTATGTATAGTCAAAAACTAATTAATTCATTAAATGGTGATATTGAAAAATATTTCCCTCATATTAAAACTATTGACAATTCATTTAACATTGTTCATAGTGGGGTGTCACGAATGGTAATGCTTGACCGTTATTCCCAAAAAGACAAAACATTAGCAAGTCTCAAAGTTGGTGATTTAGTAGTTACAATTGTTCGTGATGATGCCACATTTCCCACGCGAGCAATTGGATATGTCCACAAACAATTAGCAAATAATTACTATGCAATATTAATTGAAAACGAATATATTAACGGTATTGACCCGAATATTTTACAAAACTCAGCAATAAACAATATTGTTATTAAACAAAAACATGAACTTGATAAACCATTAGAATTATTTTATGAACAAATTGCTTTTCGCGTTGCTACTAACTTAGCAACTGTTGAAACTAACAACAAAGAGCAATGACAAAATAAGTTTTATGAACAATTAAAAAATCTTAACTTTGTTCCCGCGGGAAGAATTCTTTACGGTGCAGGAAGCAACTCTGATGTTACTTTTTTTAATTGCTTTGTAATGCCAATGATTAAAGACTCAAGAAATGGTATTTCTGAACATCGTAAAGAAGTAATGGAAATTATGTCTCACGGTGGTGGGGTTGGTAGCAACGGTTCAACTTTAAGACCCAAAGGAACCGTTGCTAAAAGTGTTGGTGGCAAATCATCAGGTTCTGTATCATGATTAAACGACTTATCTTCGCTAACCCACTTAGTTGAGCAAGGTGGCAGTCGGCGCGGAGCCCAAATGATTATGTTAGCCGACTGACATCCTGATATTATTGAATTTATCGTTTGTAAAATGCAAAACCCCAAAATTTTAAAATGATTAAAAGAAAATTCGCAAGACCAAGCAATTCGCGAAGAAGCAACTAAAAAACTCCGATTTGAACCAATATTACCAGCTGAAAAACAATTATTAGAAGCTATTATTGAAAACGAAAACACCGTAGCTCTTACTATTGTTGAAACTGCCCGCAAAAAACTCTTAGATGGCGGTGAATGAAAAGTAAATCGTCCTGAATTTTTAACCGGCGCCAACATTTCTGTTACCATTAGCCACGCCTTTATGCAAGCAGTAGAAAATGATGCCCAATGAACTTTACAATTCTCCGACTTAGATAACTATTCACAAGCAGAAAAAGAACAATATGATACTCTTTGGCACACAATTGGTGATATTAAACAATGAGAACAAATGGGATTCAAACTTAAAAACTATTATCAAATGAAAGCTCGCGACTTATGAGACTTAATTAGTTTTTGTGCCACCTATTCAGCCGAACCTGGATTATTTTTCATTGACCAAGCCAACGATATGACTAACGCTAAAGCCTATGGTATGAAAGTTGTTGCTACTAACCCTTGTGGTGAACAACCACTTGCTCCTTATTCAGTATGCAATCTCGGGGCAATTAACTTAGCTAACTTTGTTAACCGCAATACAAAAGAAATTCTTTGAGATAAGTTAAAAGAAACCGTTAATATTGCTATTCGTTTACAAGATAATGTTATTGACAGTACCCCTTACTTTTTAGAATTAAACAAAATCCAAGCTTTGGGTGAACGCCGGATTGGTTTAGGCGTTATGGGATTACACGACTTATTAATATGAACCAATGTCGTTTATGGTTCCATTGAAGGAAATAGCATTGTTAACAAAATATTTCAATTAATAGCCGAAACTGCTTATTTAACATCAGTAAATATTGCCAAAGAAAAAGGTTCATTTCCCTTCTTAAAAGACCACAACGCCTTTATTAATACGGGTTATATGAAAAAAATGAACCCCGAAATTCGTAATGCTATTAAAAAATATGGGATTCGTAATTCCCACTTACTAACTATCGCTCCTACGGGAACAACTGGAACAATGGTTGGTGTTTCTACTGGCTTAGAACCATACTTTGCTTTTAACTTTTATCGGAGTGGTCGCCTTGGTAAAAATATTAAAGTTAATGCTAAAATTGTTGATGAATGACTAAAATATCATCCCGAATATGTTAATAAACCGCTACCTAATATTTTCATTAGCGCGATGGAACTAACTCCCGTTGCTCATGCTGATGTACAATGTATTATTCAACGCTGAGTTGACTCATCAATTTCCAAAACCGTTAATGCTCCTGTTGGCTACACAGTTAAAAATGTGGAAAAACTATATATGCACTTATACAAAAACGGTGCCAAAGGTGGTACTGTCTATGTTGATGGATCAAGAAACGCCCAAGTGCTATCGCTAACCGATGACAGCGAGCCAATCCAAGAACAACTCGGTCTGTCACCATTAGAAACACCCATTGTCACTAGTCCTAATCCCACAACCCCTAGCAACGCCTTTCCTACAAACCAATACCGTGGTATTAAACAAGACCGCACCCGTGGAACTAATATCGGCGACCTCTGTGCTTTCTGCAATGAAGGCAACATCGTTGAAGCGGGAGGATGCAATACCTGCGATAATTGCAGTGCTCAACTGCAATGTGGATTATAACATCTTAGAATTAACAAAAAAGAGTAAGGAATTTAATTCCTTACTCTTTTTTAACGCTTCTTAGCATCCTCTTATTCTTTAATTCGCATATGAGGAAATAATAACACATCTTTAATTGATGATTGTTCCGTTAATAACATTACTAAGCGGTCAATACCAATCCCTAAACCACCAGCTGGTGGCATCCCATATTCTAAGGCTTCAACAAAGTCTAAATCCATTTCATTAGCTTCCTCATCACCTAAATCTCTTAATGCTAACTGCTGTTCAAAACGATTATATTGGTCAATGGGATCATTTAATTCAGAATAACCATTAGCATACTCTCTACCGCCAATAAATAGTTCAAAACGATCAGTAAACCGTTCATCAGAACAACTCTTTTTCGCTAATGGCGACACTTCCAGTGGATATCCATAAATAAATGACGGTTGAATTAAGGTTTTTTCAACTAATTGTTCAAAAAATGCATTAATGATATGACCAATCGTATGCTGATGCTTTTCTAAAATTATGTTATGCTCTTTAGCTAACTTTCGTGCTTGCACTAATGTCATTTCGCGATTAAATTCTACTCCACTAACATTTTTAATTGCTTCCACCATACTCATTTTATTTCATTGCCGAAAATTAATTTTTTGATGATCGTAAGTTATTTCACTACTAGGCAAAATTGCCTTAACTAAATAACTAATTAAATCTTCGGTTAACTGCATCATAAAATTCATATCCTGATAAGCAACATAAATTTCAATCGCAGTAAACTCAGGGTTATGTTTCGCTGACATACCTTCATTACGAAACAATCGTCCCATTTCAAATACTTTCTCAAAACCACCGACAAGAAGTTTTTTTAAATACAATTCAGGAGCAACTCGCAAGTAAAATGGCATATCCAAAGTATTATGATGCGTTTTAAAAGGTTTCGCTGTTGCCCCACCTAATATTGGTTGTAAAACTGGCGTTTCCACCTCTAAATAGTCTCTTGTTTGTAAATATTGCCGAATTAAATTTAATATTTGCGTTCTTTTAATAAATACTGCTTTAACTTCTTCATTAACAATCAAATCAACATATCGCCGACGATATCGTTCTTCGGTATCCTTTAAACCATCATGTTTATTAGGCAACGGTTTTAATGCCTTACTAAGCAATTGAAACGCTACCAGTCTTAAAGTCAATTCCCCAACTTGTGTTTTCATTGCCCCACCAGTAACACTAATAATATCGCCTAAATCTAATTGTTCAAAAGCAAGAAATTCTTCCTTAGAAACTTCATCAAAACGAAGATAAACTTGAATTTGACCATCTTGGTCTTGAACATTAGCAAAAATTGCTTTGCCAGCCGTTCTTAAAGCCCTAATTCTTCCCGCAATCGTAATCACATCCGGTTTTCCTTGCAATTGCTCTTTACTATATACATCATATTGTTCTTTAAATTCAGCAGTAGTATGCGTGCGTTCTACCTTAGAAATAGCAAACGGATTATGGTTTGCTTTTACTAATTGCTCTAACTTATCGCGTCGCACAACTTCCTGTTCTGAAAATTTTCTTGACATAAATTAACTTCTCCTTTAATTATTTCTTAATTTTACTAGCACCAATATGAATTATATCACTAGTGCGTCCAAAAGGTGGTGCATAGACCAAATCTAACTTGGCAATTTCTGGTAATGTCATTTGCTTGCAAATCGCAACCGCTAAAGCATTAATTCTTAAAACTGCTTTATTATAACCAACAATTTGTGCTCCTAATAATTTTAAGGAATCAACTTCATAAAGCAATTTTAATTTTAAAGGCATTTGCTTTGACATATAATTTGGTAAATCATAATCATCAATGATAATTGTTTGATAGTTAAAATTCATTGCTTTTGCTTCTCATTCACTTAATCCAGTCCGAGCAACTTGCAAATCAACAATTTGTAAAATCGCACTTCCCAAAGTTCCTTCTAAGCGATCATCAACATTAGCAATAACATTAGCAATAACGCGAGCTAATTTAACTGCTGTTGTTGCTAAAGGAAGATATGATTGTTTTTTAGTTACTAAATTAGTAATTGTTGCACAATCACCAACACTATAAACATTAGCAATATTAGTCTTTCCTTGATGATCAATAACAATTGCCCCATTATCTAGCATTTCTAAACCCGTATCCTTAAATAATTGCGTATGCGGACGAAATCCCAGTGCTAAAACCACTAAACCAGCAGCAATAATTTCATTATTTGCTAATACAATTGCTTGAACATCATTTTCGCCTTGAAAACCTAATAATTCTTTGGAACAATGCACTTGCACAGTTTTTGCCAATAAATATTCTTGTATTATAGTGGTAATCTCAACATCAAAAGCTTTAGCACCAACTCGTTCTAACGCTTCAACAAGAATAACTTCTTTCTGCAAATGACTAAATGCCTCAACCAGTTCCAAACCAATAAAACCACCACCAATAATAGCAATTTTTTGTTTATCTTTAACTTGTTTTCTAATATTGTAAGCATCTTCTTTACTAACGGCTGTAAAAATATTTCCTAAATGGTCATTTTCAAATTTAGGAACAATTGGCATCGCCCCCGTAGCAATAACTAAATTATCATATTGTTTAGTAATTATCTCAGAAGTTACTTGATTACCAATCATAACTACTTTTTTATCAAAATCAACCGCAGTTAATTGCGAGTTTAAAAAAATTTGAATATTTTGTTTTTCAAATCAATCGGGCGTTCTTGCTAATAAATCATTAACATTATCAAATTCTTCAGCAATATAATATGGAATCCCACAAGCGCCTAATGAAACATAACTACTTGCTTGATAAACAATAATTTCCATCGTTGCATCATTTCTTCGTAGTTTACTAGCACAAGTC
Source organism: Spiroplasma endosymbiont of Dilophus febrilis (assembly GCF_964030685.1). NCBI lineage: Bacteria > Bacillati > Mycoplasmatota > Mollicutes > Entomoplasmatales > Spiroplasmataceae > Spiroplasma > Spiroplasma endosymbiont of Dilophus febrilis. The sequence goes on along the minus strand of NZ_OZ034912.1, from coordinate 32,602 downwards.
ATTGCCGATGCCCCACCACCAATAATAATTGTTCGCATAACTTTAATCCTCCTTCTATTTAGTAATTGTTCTTACTAATAATAACACTATGCACATCAAAAAAACCACTTGTGTTTTAATAACAAAAAATACCTTATCATTAAGCGATGATAAGGTACAAATTAAACTAAATTAAGGTTCAATATGTTGGGGCATATATGATGGTAAAATCGTTTTGCTAATTCCTCAGCATATATTGGAACCTGCGATTCTTTTTTCCATTTTGAAAATTGCCTTCAAAGAAAATTACTATAACCTTGATATTGATATTTTTCAATAACCTTAATCATCGTATTTCTTAAAGCAGAATATGATTTAATAAAATTATTTACATAATGAAAATTATATATTGGAATATATTCATATCCTGTATGCTCAGCATAAAACTTTGTATTAACATAATGTTTTTTCATATCCCGATATACTTTCATTTGTCTAACATTTTCACGATTACTCTGTTGATAATTAATTAAATTAGGTGTTATTAATGATGTTCCTAACAAAGAAAAAACGATTAAATTTTTTCTCACTTAAACCAACTCCTTTTTATTTTATTATACAATTATCTGCAATTAATTTAAATATCTAAATTAATCATTTATTTTTAAAGCTTCAATTGGATTGACGCATTTTAAAATAAATCAACCAACAACAAATGTAATCGCATAAATTGCTAAAATAATCACTAAAACCGCAAAGATTAGTCCTCAATTAAAGTAAAACGGCATAACTCAGGTTGAATTCAATGCTAAATAATTAACTAACTGATTCATAATTACCCACGCCACAGGAAAACCAATAACAAAAGCAATAAACACGATGGGTAAATACATTCCTAATGTTAATCAATTAATTTTATAATCACTATAACCAATAACTTTCATTGTTGCAATTAACCGACTATTTTCAGTAATAATTATATTAGAAGTAATTAAAATTGTCACAAATGATATTAATAAAGAAATCGCCATAAAAGCCCATAATATTGAATCAGCAATACCTTTAATTTCATCAAATACCGATTGATGTGTTGCAATCGGCATTGCAAAAGCAATTGCTCCTTGTCCTAATCCAATATACTTTTGAACTAAATCACCAGAAACCTCATCCTTAGTTACCATACCATTTAATGTTAACTGCGTAAAATCACCATACATTTGCGCCACACTAATACTATCAGTAATATCAGTAATATTTTTATTTAATGAAAATTTAGCATTAAACAAAGGAAACATTGCCTGCACAGCCTCATCATAAGTCATATTAGGAAATCTTTGCTTAAATTCTGGCGTTGTATCATTAGCAAAGTGAGTAACTTCTTGAAATATATCTTTAATTTTCTCATAATGTTCTGAAAGCTCTCAACTTTTACCTTTTTCAATATAACCTAACATCACATCAGCATCATATTTAGGTAAAAACATTTTAGGATCACCATAACCCTCTTGGATACCAATAACGCGCATTTTTTGATTTTGATTATCTTCAGTTTTAATATAAACATCACCACTAGTAATTTTCTCATACATTGGTGAAGGAACATCACCCATTGAAAAATACAATCCTTGAACTCCTGCAATATCATTATTTGTCACTTGTTGAAAACCAGTACTTAATCCTTTTAGATGCCATTTTTTCAGGTCAACAATCTTACTATCAGCCGTAGCAATTTTAGAATATAATGATTGCTTATTAGGATTAATATCTAAAATGTCACCTTGATTAATTTGCAAATGTTTAGCAATAGTTTGATTAATAACTACAGGAATAATTTCCGCATTAAGCGAATGATTTTCATACATTGCTTCTAAAAGATTATTATTATCTTTATCTAACAAAAGATTCATTTTACTACTTCGTTCAATACCATAAGCTTTAAGCTTTAACATTTTTTTATTTTCATAAGTAATATTACCACGAGAAATTGTTTCAATATTAGGTTTAAAATAAGTTGCTAACTCATCTTCATCAAGATTATAGGGCGTCAATCCAAATTGAATATTAAAGGTTTTAGTAAGTTCTAAATCATTAGCAATTGCTTTCAGTTTTATTATCACCTTATTTAAATACCGATTTCATTGTTCATCATCTTTACTTGGATTAGCACTTTGACCATTATTAAGTCGCTTTTTAATTTCTTCATAAATTTTTAACACCACATCATAGCGGTTTTTATAATCAGCATCATTAGTAGCAGCAACAGTCATTTCATCAATAAAGCCATTATTTTCTTGTAAAGTTAACGGATTACCATTAGTAAACTCTGCAGTAGAATTCATTAAATCTCCCGACTGTAAAATATCAATTGCTAAACTAACTTCAATTTTTCTTAAAGTTAATTCTAATGATGATAACTTACTACGAACAAAATAAGGCGACTTTTTTGTCGTACCAATAATGATACAATCAGTAATTGCATACTTTGCCTGCTCGGCTTCTGTTTTATCATTCCAACCATCAACCGCCAGCATGCAAGTAATATCTTTAAACGGTGTTAATGTAGCTGTTGGCTCTAACTTCGTTAAAATTGAATTAAGGTAAAAATTTAAATCAAAAAGACGATAATTTAAAGTTGCGAGCTTTATTAATTCTAACAACATCGGACGATAGCGTTTGACATTCGGCTTGATTTCCTCTTCAACCATTAATTTTGGAGAATAAAGATCACCATTAATCCCTTGTTGATTATTTGTAATTTCTGGATTATAAACACCATATGATGAAAGCATTGAATTTCAAATCGGAGTTTCATATTCAGTAATTGATTCATAATTAATTCCCTTATAAGTTGCGGTTCGCATATCTTGTAAAGCTTTTGGACCCGTAATGGAAAATGTTAATAACAATGTTGCTGAAACCATTGTAATCATTACTGTTAACATCTTCGTAATTGATTTTGAAAAAACTGCTCAACGAAACCGCGTTGTAAATTGTTTGCCACGATTTAAATAATTAAATCATCTTGTTAAAATCGTTGCCCCCATATTTTCTTCAGGATGCAATAATTTCAAAGGACTACCTTTAATATATCAAATTGAGGCCACAATTGTTATTAAACCTAATAAAAGAAAAGTTCCACCAATTGAAAATAATAATGATAGCCAATTAAAACTAAATTTCCCTAATGGAAGCGTAAAATATCAATTAAATACACTTATAATAGGAATTTGTAAAAAAATACCAACTAAATATCCAATAATTCCCCCAACAATAGCAGAAATTAATGGATATACTAAAAACCCTTGGGCAATACTAAACGAAGAATAACCTAAACTTTTTAAAACACCAATTTGCGTACGAGAATTTTGAACGCGTTTTTTTGTTACTAATGCAATCACAAATCCCGCAATGATAAGCACCATTAATAGCAAAGCAATCGCCATAATTTGATAAGCAACCAAAATTGTTTTTAGCGTATTAACACGACCACTAAAATCATATTCAGGATAATTGGCATCATTAACCGCAAATACAAAATCATTATTACCATCATTACTAAGAAAATAATCTTGTAATTGTTTTTGAATTAAGGAAATATTTTGTTCACTACCAGCAGTTCACTGAGCAACAAAATATCCTTCACGATCAACTTCAGAAGTTAACGAAACTTTTTCAACACTTTTATTATATTGTCATTTAATACCTTTTTCAATTAATTGCGTATTATTAGGACTAAAAAGTCCTAATTGGTGCGGATGAACAAATGCCATCCCCTCACGCGCTTGATTAGGAATTGGCGTTGTTAAATCAAGTTGGGGAAACATATAATCAACAGAAGTTCCTAGCCCGACAATTTCTAAAGCATTATTATCAGGATTATTAACATCACACTGTTCTGACTGTAAACAAATAATATCACCAACACGATATTTATTTTCATTAGCAAATTCAGGTGATAACACCACTTCCTGCTCAGCTTCAATATTGCGACCTTCTGTAATAACTAATTTATCAATCGTATCTTGAATTTCAAGAGCAATAACTTTAAACAAACTTACATTATTATCAATAACACGAGAAACCATTCGTCCTTCACGATATGCAAACACAAAATTATTATTTGTTTCATTAGCAACTCTGACTTTTTCCATTGCTCATTGAACATAAGCAGTTTTCTCAACTAATGCCTTTTGAACATTAACATCAGTTTCATCAGCTTCTTTTCCTGGAATCCGATTTTTATTTCTTAAATCAACAACAAAATGATGTAAATTAGATGCCGTAATAAAATTCTCATAAGAATTATTAATTCTTTGTGTTGTTGTATACATTAAAGTAAAAATAACTGCCGTTAAAACTATTAAAAGAACTAATCCTATCATTTGAATCTTATTTCTTAAAACTGATTTAAAAGCGTTTTTAAGAATGTAATAGTTTTTGAGTTTTCCAAGATTAAAACCTTGTCATTTCCTTTTTTTCACTATTAAACTCCTTTTAAATATGTTACCCTGCTTTTTTCGCATTATTTAAATTATACATTAAAAAATTCTATTCTTGAAATTCCTTAATTTTTTGCACAATACTTTGTTGATGAAGTTTAAAAACACCAACAAAATATGATACCAAATATACTACTAACTCAATAGCAATCCCTACTATAATATGTCATCACTGTCAATTAACCGGTAAACTAAATTCAGTTAATTTCGCAACAAAGATAAATAATTCTTTTAAAATAATAATACTTATTGGCACGCCAACTAAAAATGCAATAATAATCGTTGGAATATAGGCACTCATAATAATATTTGACACTTCATGAATTTTATAACCTAAAGTTTGAAAAACAATAATCATCTTCTTATTCTCAGTAATAACAATATTAGTAATCATTACTAATATAACCACAGAAATTGTCGTTGCAAAAAATAATATCATTGCAATCATAATTGCAATGATATTATTATATTTCAAAGCAATTTGCTTAACAGCACTCATATCCAATAATGAATTTAACAATGGTTTTAAACCTTGTAAATTATTATTACCATCAGTTCTTAAAGTTATTCAATCTTGAACTTCTAAACTATCTTGTTGTGAATATTTAGCATTATAAGAATTATTATCTAAACCAAAAACAAAACGCATCGCATCAAGGGGTGCATATACATAAGAATTTTGATAAAAATCAGCAATCCCAACAATTTTAAAATTTACTTTTTGGATAGTATCATTATATTTAAACTCAATTACAAAATAATCAGCAACTGTTAAATCGTGCAAAGTTGCCATTACTGAATTAATTACTAATGGTATTGGTTCATTAATATCTTTAGCTTCATTTCAATTGACTAATTCTTGTTCTAATAATGGATATAAATTATTTTCATTCTCATCTTCTAATTTTAAAAACGCTTTGTGATGTTCAAAATCAACACTATGAACCATCAAACTTCCTAATGCCTTATTATTATTACTAATCGCTTCACCAAGAAGCAACAAATATGGTAACTCATTAGCTTCTTGATAAGGAACAAAATCAAAACCGATATTTGTTGTAATTACTTTTCTAACATTACCCTCAGCATCAGTTTTAGTTGTTTTTGAAAGATCCGCTAATTCCCGTAAAATAAATCAGTTTTCAATAACCATTTGTGTTTGTTGAACGCTAACAGTTTCTTTAAAAGAAAATAAGTTATTAATTGCCATTGTTAATTTATTATATATTGCTTCGTGTTCACTAACAGGACTGTTTTCAATTTTACTAATAAACCCATTTAATTGACTATATATTAAATCTAATAACGGAGCAGGAAGATAATAATCCTTAAAAATTGTTTCTAATTGTAATTTATTATCACCATATAACATTAATAAGTCAAACAAACCAAGTTTTGTTTTTTTAATGTTAATTTCTTCTACTTTAACAAAAGGATACTTAAAAGATTTTTTATCATTTTGCAGTAAAAAACTACTATCATAAAAATAATTATAATGATAATTTATCGGCGAAAAAGACTTATTAATTGAATCATTAACAACCGTTGAAGTTACAAAAACAAACATTAACAGAATTGTTGTTGAAATCATTGCAATAATAACAACAACAACCCGACTAAATGATTTAATAACTAATGAAAATGAAACTTTAACTTTAAAAGGCGCAAATGAACCTAATCTTAAAAAAAACAACTTAATACCATTTATTTGTGGTGAAATATTAGGAGTTAATAATACTAACGGTGGTTTTTTTAAAAATACATTCGCAAAAATATAAGTAATCATTAGTAAAAAAAGTAACGGTCCCAACGCAACAATTAAGAAAATTACTCAATCAAAAGTAATATAAGATAATGGTAACTGAATATGATTAACATACACTACTGATAACAAATATTGCACAAATAAACTAGCTCCATAACCTAAAAACGAGCCCACAATACTTGAAAAACTAATTACGCCTAAAAAACTAAAACTAATTTTTCAATCACGATATCCTATTGCTTTTAACAATCCAATATGGATTTTTTCATCATTAATATCTTTTTTAACAAGAAAAATAATAATTACAAAAACAATTAATAAAATTAAAAATAAAAATGTTGTTGAAATCACACCATTAGTTCGTGACTGAATAAATAATGGTTTTACAGTATCATTTGTTTCTAAACTAGCAATTGCTTTATAATTAATTTTTGTCCCTATTAATTCATTAAATTGCTTTTCTAACCGCAAATATTCATTCTTCCTAATATTATTCCACTCATAACCCGAATTAAACTGTCCATAATAATGCTCTTGAATTAAAGACTTATTAATAGCTAATTGTCGAAACTTAAATGGCTGCATATAAACAAATGTTTGCGTAGCAAACTCAGGGATTGTTATCGTACTTTTCATAATTCCAATCGGAACGACATAATCAGGCGTCATCCCATAACCAACAATTCGTAATCCTGTAACTGCTAAATTATTAACATCACCAACACCTGGCAAATAAAATTGCGGATTATTAATATTTTTTCCATCATAAATTTTCAAATTATTTGCCACAGCAAACTGCTTAAAAATAATAACTTCATTACTAGCAATTGGTTTTCGCCCCTCAGTAATAATTACTTTATTCATATCTTTGCGATTACGATTATTTTCAATTAAATGCTGATAATAATCTGCTAACACTAAAGTATAATTTAAATCTTTACTACGATAATTAGTAGTTTTAGCATATAAGCTCCGCACTCCTAAGTGATAGGAAAATTTTTCCTGAAAATGTTCAGTAATTAAAAATGAAATCATTGCTACATCATTGCTAGCAAAATTCTTATTAACATTCTTTTTTTTATATTTGATAAATTCGTCAGAAAATTTATTAATTGTTGCTTCGCGATTTTTCAAAGTCATTTGATTAAGCGGATAAAAAGAAAAATGGTGTGAATTACCTTTATCTAACAAAACACTAAAACTTCTTAACAACTCACGATTAGATTGATTAATACCAGAAAAAACAGTTACTGATAAAAATATCAATACAATTAGTCCAAAAAACTGCACTCATTTTTTATTAATTGATCGTAATCCGTTAATAAAGAGAAGCAACATTGTTTTTTTCACTCCTTGAATAATAATATCCTTATCAGTAACTGTTTTATTAATACAATTTTATTAAGCTCATTTTATATCTTTAGGTTTTTTAGGGTCTTTATTAACTTTTAATTCATCAATAATACCATTTCTCACATGAATAACAATACCTGCTAATTGAGCAATATTAGGATTATGAGTAACAGTAACAATCGTTGTTTTTTCTTTTTTATTAATATCTAACAAAATTTCTAAAACTTTTCGTCCCATTTCTTCATCCAAAGCCCCTGTTGGTTCATCACAAAACAAAATTGAAGGATTTTTAGCAATTGCTCTTGCAATTGAAACTCTTTGTTGTTGACCCCCAGATAATTGCGAAGGTTTTTTATCCATTTCTGCTGACATACCAATTGATGCAAAAATTTCTTCCAATGTCATTACCCGCTTTTTATTTTTAGCTAAGTTTTCCCCAACTTCAGCATTTTCTTTAGCACTTAAAGTATCTAATAAATTATAATTTTGAAAAACAAATCCAACATAATTACAACGAAAATCAGTTAAATGACGATTTTTTAACAATGTTAAGTTATGACCATCAACAAAAACATCACCAGTTGAAGCTTTATCTAAACCAGAAATAATATTTAATAATGTTGTTTTCCCACTACCACTAGGTCCTAAGATAACAACAAATTCACCACGACTAATTTTTAAATCAATCCCTTTTAAAACTTTATATTCAATTTCTCCCATTACATAAGACTTTTCCACATTATGCAATTCAATAATAAATTTCTTTAAATCCGGTTTATAACCTAAGGTGGAAATAATTTCACCTTTTAAAATTCTTTTGGAACAAGCTTTAGTCATCTTCTTTTGTAACTTTAAATTTTCTTTAATCGTCGTTAAAAGTGCTTTATTATTTTCTAATGAAATAATACTCTTATCATTTTCCGTTTTTTTTGAAGATCGCTTTTTTGCCATTACACTTACTCCCAACTTTTTCTAATTATACCACTGATTATTATTTATCTTCTTTATCTTTATTATCATCAGTTTTAATATCTGATGATAAAATATCAGAATTTCTCCCTTTAGGTTTTGCTTCAATAACATCACCACGAAGTTCTTTTTCCCGAAATTCTTCTTGAGTTTTTTTAGCAGCTACCACATCTGGTGGTAACTTTTCATTTTCATCAATATATTCAATTTGTTCAGCAGTAATTGTTTCTAAAACTCTTAACGATTCAGCAATTAAATCTAAAATATTACGATGCTCTTTAATTACTTTTTTTGCTTCAAGATAACATTCATCCAAAAATTTATTAATCTCAGCATCAATTTTTTGTGCAATATCATCAGAAAATTTATTAGCACTATTAACACCCATATACTCATCTTTCGCACTTTCAAATTGTCGCAATCCCAAATCAGACATTCCAAACTCAACAACCATTCGGCGGGCAATATTAGTTGCCTTTTCTAAATCATCATGCGCTCCTGTAGTAATTTTTTCAGCACCAAAAATTAATTCTTCTGATGCTCTTCCACCTAAATAACCAGTAATAGTTGCCAAAAGATTATCACGGGAATGTAAAAAACTCTCTTCTTTTGGTGTCATAATCGTATAACCACCCGCATTTCCACGAGGAATAATCGTTACTTTTTGAACTTTAGATGCATGTCTTAATTTTAATCCAATTAAAGCATGCCCCGCCTCATGATAAGAAACCACTTGCTTATCATTTTCCGTAATTGTTCTTGAAGTTTTAGCAGGTCCACCAACAACACGGTCAATAGCCTCATCAATATCAGCTAAATCAATAACAGTTTTTCGCTTTCGCACCGCTAATAATGTCGCTTCATTAAGCACATTTTCCAATTGGGCACCACTAAATCCTGGGGTTCGGTCAGCAATCCGATTAAAAGCAATTTTAGATGATAAATTCTTATTACGAGCATGTAATCGCAAAATTGCTTCTCGTTCACGAATATCTGGCAATGATAATTGAATCGTACGATCAAACCTTCCTGGTCTTAAAAGGGCTGGATCTAAAACATCAACACGATTAGTTGCCGCAATGATAATAACACCAGCATTCGTCTCAAAACCATCCATTTCCACTAATAATTGGTTTAAAGTTTGTTCACCAGCTCCTGACCCCATTGACAATGAGCGTTTTCTTCCCACAGCATCAATTTCATCAATAAAAATAATACACGGCGAACTTTTTTTCGCATTATTAAATAATTCTCTAACCCGTGATGCCCCCACACCAACAAACATCTCTTCAAATTCCGAACCAGAAATTGAAAAGAAAGGAACATTAGCTTCACCTGCTACTGCTTTTGCTAACAAGGTTTTTCCTGTCCCAGGAGGACCTTCTAACAAAACCCCTTTGGGTGTTCTTGCCCCCATTTGTGCATACCTTGTCGGATTTTTTAAATAATCAACAATTTCCACTAATTCTTGCTTTTCTTCATTTATTCCCGCCACATCAGTAAATCTAACTTTTGATTCTGTTTGGCGCGCTTTATTTTTCCCCATTGAAAACGGATTCATTCCGCCACCGCCACCTGGAGAACGCATCATTCTTAAAGTAAGAAATATTGATGCTCCAATTAATAATAAGAAAGGTAACATTCGCAATAATTCAGTTCAAAGACTTGATTCATTAGGATTATATACCGTTGGTAATTTACCTTTAAAAATACTGCTTACTTCTTCACCATTAAGCAAGTCATTAACTGTTTTTCACATTGAATCAACTAAAACCATTTGAAATTGATAGCGTTGCCCATTGCCTAACTTAAAAGTTCCAAATAATGTATAATTTCCTAATGATTGACCCATTTTTCAACTAACAGCAGTAATATTCTGGTCTTTAATTTTACCTTGTTTAAGTCAAATTTCAAGGTCATTAAAATCAGGATACTCATAACCACCTTTTAAAAAGTATCATATTAGAATCCCTAATAATAATGCGAACAGTAAAGTAATAAAAATAAAACCTAAATTTCTTTTACGATTTTGCACAATCTTTTCCTCTCTTCATAATTACTAACTTATTTTAACATAAATCAATTACTTTTGTTTTCCAAATGATTAGCATCAACAGCCAACATTGGAATCGCAATTAATTGTTGATGACAATTATATATTACCGGTCAATTAATTCTTTGCTGAAAACTAATTTTATTGTTAATAAATAACCGATTAATTTTTTGGGTACCATTCTTAGTTTTAATTTTTTCATTAGACGCATTACACTTAATATAAATCGGAAACTCATCATTAGCAACAAAAAATCCCATTCCTTTAATATTACCATTATTTTTTAATTTTAATACTAAATAACGACTTTTAAAATTTTTTAAGTTAGTAATTGTATAACAATAATTATCCTTAATAATTGGTTTACTTAAATATATAAATTCATATTCTTTAATAAATATTCATTGATCATTTAATTTAATATGAATATTTGGTTTACTACTTTTAAGGACACTATTTAAAATTTTTTTTAAATAATTTTTAGTTACTAATTCATCATCAATTGTTAATAAATATTGATAAATTAACTTTTGTTGTCATTTTTCTTCTAATAATAAAAACGACTTGTAATTGATTTTATCATCAATTGTCATTAACACCAATAATTTTCTTATTTTTTGTTGTTCTTCCTTTAAAAGGATATTTTTCTCATTAATTTCTTGTAATAAATTATTAATTTCAAGATTTGAAAAATAAGCAATTTTTTTCCGAATAACATTGCGCACATAAATATCCAATTCATTAGTAGCATCAACCTGAAAATTTAATTGGTTTTTTTCTAAATAATCAAGAATCATTTGTTTTTTTACTTCCAACATTGGTCGAAAAACTGTTAAATTTTTAATTTTTCGCTTAAAAGGTAAACCATAATATGAAACTAAACTTTTTCTTTGTTTTTGCAATAAATAAGTTTCTAATAAGTCATTAAATTGATGAGCAATAACAAGATTAAAAATCCTTTGTTTTTTTGCTATTTTCATAAAAAAATCATAACGAATTTTCCGAGCTTGATTTTGAAAATTTTCTTTCTGATATTGTTCTGGTTTTACTCGTAAAACCGCATATTCAATATTATTTTTTAAACAATAATTAACAACAATTAATTCATCTTGCCAACTATTAGTTCTTTTTTGATAATTAATATGAACAACAAAAATTTTAAATCCTGCTTGATACAAATTATCTAGCAAAAACATACTATCAGTTCCACCAGAAATTCCTAATAAATATTTTTCTTGAATATCAAGACTTTCATAAAATTTTTTCATAGTAACTCCATTTTTAAATTTTTAACATCATAATTATAAAATAATCAACAAGTAAATTTTTATTAACAGGAAACTTTAATCTTTCTAAACATTCATAAATTATTGTTAAAAAATAATTTTGTTTATTAGCAATTTTGTTAGTAACTTCCTTAATAAATTTTTGTTGCGTAATAAAATATTGTGGAAATTCTAAAAAACTATCTTTCATTATTAAAATTATTAATTTTCAAAATAAAGATAAATAATTTTTCTCTAATTTATTAATTTTACTAGACAATAAGTAATTATCTTCATTATTATTATTAATAAAATTAGTAATAAAATCTAATGCTAGCAATTTGATTTCCAAAAATTTAGCATAATCCCCATTTGCAACAATTTCATTTCAATCAGAAAAACAATTACTTATTAGCTTAGCATCCTCAAAAGTAACTTTTCATTCATTAATAAGTTTTGTCGTCACTATCTCAAAATCAATTGGTAGTAATGTTAAAACTTGACTGCGCGAAATAATTGTTGGTAAAACACGATTAATACTTTTACTAGTAATAATAGCATATGTGTTAATTGGCGGTTCTTCTAAAAATTTCAATAAACTATTATTAGCTTCCAAACTACCATCTTCAATATTTTGAATTAAATAAATCTTTTTATTTGTTATTTCTAACGAAGACAAACTAAATTTACTAATAATTTCACGAATCATTTCTTTTTTTAATTTTTCAGAATATGAATTTAAAATAACAAAATCAGGATAACTATTACTAATTACGCGTTGACAATTATTACATTTTCCCTCACACCAATTAATACCTTCACATACTAAGCGACAAGTTAAATATATTGCTGACTGATAATTAATTTCATCACTATTACTAGCAATAATTAGCGAATGCGGAAACATATTATTAATTAAATAATTTTCAATTGTCGTAATAAATTTCTTTGATAACATCTTAAAATTCAACATTCGTGTATTTGACTCCATTAAATAGTTTGATTAATAATAGTTTTAAATAAAAAATAAATAGGAATAAAATTTGTAATGCTTAACTAACTAACATTCATATTTAAAGTAAGCAAATGCTTTTGTACTAAAACTCACACTTGTTCAAAAACAATTTTTATATCTGGTTTAGCATTAATTGCTTTAATGCGTTGTGGATTCTGACTAAGTAAAATTCGATATCCTTCATAAACCTTTTGATGAAAGTCTAATTGTTCTAAATCCAAGCGATTTAATTCTGATGTCGTTCTAAAATCTTTAATCCGTTTTAAACCAATTTCTGGTTCAAGATCAAAAAAAATTGTTAAGTCCGGTTTAGCATTACCAATAATAGTATTTTGAATATCATTTAAAGTTATAATTCCTAAACCACGACCTAAACCTTGATAAGCTGAAGTTGAATCAATAAAACGATCACAAATAACAATTTTATTATCTTGTAATGCTGGTAAAATAACTTCAACCGTATGTTGCCTTCTAGCAGCAATATACAACAACGCTTCCGTTCATTTATCCATTTCGGAATTTCCTTTATCTAAAATAATTTCTCGAATTTGTTCCGAAATTTTTACTCCTCCTGGTTCACGAGTTAAAATCACATCATAATTTTCTTGACGCAATTTTTCTTTTAGCATTTGCCCAACAGTTGTTTTTCCTGAACCTTCAGTTCCTTCTAATGATATAAAAAATGGTTTTGCACTCACAATTTTAATTTCTCCTTACGATAATTTTTTTCTACCTTCTAATGACTTTTTTAATGTAAACTGATCAGCATAATGAATTGTTGCTCCTACTGGTAAACCGTGAGCAATTCTAGTAATTGTAACATCAGAATAATTTTTTAATAATTCATTAATGTATTGCGCTGTTAATTCCCCATTAATTGTTGGACTAGTAGCAATAATTATTTCTTGTCACTTTTTATTATTAACACGAGTTAATAATAAATCTAAAGATAAATCATTTGGTGAAATACCTTTTTGTAAATCAATTTCTTGCATCAAAATATGATACATACCATTAAATACTTGATGATTTTCTAATGCTCATAAATCTTGCCAATTACTAACAATGCAAAGCACATTTTGTTCCCTTTTCGTATCTTGACAAATCGTACATATTTTTTCATTACTAATATTATTGCATTGCCTACATAATATTAATGAGTCCCGCACTTCTTGTAATGTGGTAACTAAGCTATTAATAAAATCCGATTTTTGCAAAAATATTTGTAAAGCCATCCGTTCAGCATTCTTTTTCCCTATTGCTGGGATTTTTTTTAAAATATCAACTAACTTTTCTAAAACTTCAGGATATTGCATTGTCATTTACTTGATTCTCCTTTAAATTAGTCAATTAAGATAATATTATCAAATAATTCTTGCACCGTTTGATAAACTGAATTATCTAATAACTTCTCTTTGCTAATAATATCTTCTTCTTGACGATAATAATCTTTAAAATTAAGCGCATATGGCGTTGGTAACTTATTAGCAATTCGTAATTGATAATATTCTTGGCGAATATATGCTAATTCTAGCGTATGAACCGCCATAATAATTAAATTTTTCGTAAGCAAAATATCTTTCAAAAATTCTTGCATATTTTTAGTAAAACTATAATTATTAATAATTGTTGCTTGGCGTTCAATAGGACAAGATAAAATAATTGCCCCCTTCATAGCAGCGACAATTGTTGTATCAACTAACATTTTAGCAATCTTCTGAAACGAACTATGAGTTAAATACTCATTAACCAAATTTCAACGATTACTATATTCTGTTCTTAAATACTTATCAGCTTGTGATAAAACATTAAGATAATCCGTCATTTCTCAAATAAAAGGTTTATTAATAACACTAATATTATTAGTTTCAGAAACATTTTCATCTTTTTCATCTTGATTTTCACTATCATTTTGTGGTATAATTATCTTATTGGATACTTCTTTTTCTTTAATTATTTGATTTTTATTATCATTTTGTAAACAATTTTGTGGTATAATCATTTTATTGGTCTCTGATTTTAAATCATCAATGGCTACCACTAACTCAGAATCATTTAATGTTAATGATTCTTTTTTATTGTCAACTTGCTGGTTTTCAACAGTAGTAATTATTGCATCATGATGCCTAACCTCAGTCGCTACTATTGAAGCCATATTTTGAAAGTAATTCATATTTTTAAACGAAGCAATTTCAAAATACATTATTGCATTATTACTAAAACGATAATTATTTAATGCCTCTAAGTAATTTTCAATAATTTTTAATAATTGTTCTTGTGTCAAAATACTAAACGGTAACGAATCATCAGGATCTAAAATCATTAATATTTCTTTATTAGTAGTACCTTTATAAATAATAATTTCTTTACAAATATTAATTAAATCAATTGTTAAATTATTAATATCAACACCAACTTGAAGAAAATTATTAATAGTTTGCAAAACTTTTAATGTATTGTTGTTAATAATATCTAACAAAAACGCAATTTTTTCAGCTTTACTGGGAATCATAAAAAGCATATTAACACTTGCTAAATTAACAACTTCACGATTATAAGCAATTACTTGTTCTAAAATACTTAATGAATCACGAACCGCTCCGGAACTTAAAAGCGCAATTTGTTCTAAACCATCTTTTTCATAAGGAATTTGTTCTTGTTCTAACACTGTTATTAAATTTTGCACTAAATTATTTTTATTAACTAATTTAAAATCAAATTTTTGACAACGAGAAACAATTGTTAAAGGAATTTTATATACTTCTGTCGTTGCTAAAATAAAAATCGCATGTCGTGGTGGTTCTTCTAATGTTTTTAATAAAGCATTAAAAGCACTAATCGTTAACATATGAACTTCATCAATGATATATACCTTATATTTACAAAGGGATGGTAATAACGAAATTTTTTCTTTTAATTCTCTAATTTCATCAACACCATTATTTGAAGCACCATCAATTTCTAATAAATCAAGACAAGAATTATTATTAAAAGTTTCACAAATATAACATTCATTACAAGCTTCACCATTAATTATTTTTAAACAATTAACAGTTTTAGCAAATACTTTAGCAATTGAAGTCTTACCAACCCCTCTTGGTCCACAAAGCAAATAAGCATGACTAAATTTATCATTAATAATTGCATTTTGTAACGAAGTTACAATTTGATTTTGACCAATAATTTTACTAAATTTATTGGGACGATATTTTCGATATAGCGTTAAATATTTCATTTAGTAATCCACCCTTTATACTTATTAAGATTATACTCTCAATAAAATTATATAATATTATGGCAGTCAAAAAAATTTTATTTACAATTATTATTAATTTTTACGAACTTCTTGAAAAAACCTTTGTAAAATTTGTTTTACTGGCAATTCTAATAACCCTTCATCATATGAAGCCTGATGATTAAACTTATTTTTATCTAATAATTGATTTTGGGAAACAACAGTGCCAAACTTAGGGTCACTAACAGCAAAAAAAACTTTTTTTATTCGCGACTGCAAAATCGCTCCGGTACACATTAAACACGGTTCTAAAGTTGAGTATAAAACACAATCATTTAGTCTTCATTGACCTAATGTTTTAGCGGCATTAGCGATAGCAATCATTTCCGCATGCTCCAACGGATTATTATTAACTTCTTTAGAGTTATAACCTTGACCAATAATAATACCATTGGGATCAACAATTACTGCTCCAACGGGAACATCACCATTTTGGTATGCAATTTTAGCAAGGGATATGGCTACTTTCATATATTTAATATGTGGCATTTTTTTACTCCTATTTTATTAATTTATTTTAGCATAAAAAAATACCACTACACATAGCACTTTTCCTTATGGCTGCTACTTTCGTCCTGACCAGATTCAGAAGTTACTATTGTAATGGTTATGTTAATTATAATACATAATTAGGAAAAATAGCAATAAATTTTAAAAAATTAGATTGTTAATTGTTTCATGTGAAACAATTAACAATCTAAAATTAAACACATCTTATATCACTTTAAAATATTACTGCTATTTCGCAAACTATATAAAAAATAAATTTTAAAATCTTTAATCTAAACTATTAATTAAATCCAATCAATAAAACAAAATTCTAAAAAAGGATGTTTCACGTGAAACATCCTTTTTTCCTTAAACGGTAATCTTTTCTAATCCTCCTAAATACTTTTGCAATATCTTAGGAATCACAACCGTTTTACTATCAGATTGATAATTATTTTCTAAAATTGCCGCTACCAAACGATCAACTGCTAATCCCGAACCATTTAATGTATGAACTAACTTAGCATTATCTTGTGACTTTACTTTATAACGAATTTTTCCTCTTCGGGCTTGAAAATCTTCACAATTAGAACAAGAAGAAATTTCACGATATTTATTTTGTGAAGGCATTCAAACTTCAATATCATAAGTTTTCGCAGCACTAAATCCTAATTCACCTGTACAAAGTTCAATAACGCGGTATGGTAGTTCTAAAAGTTCTAAAATTTTACAAGCATCATTAGTTAACTTTTCTAATTCATCATATGATTGTTCTGATTTAGTAATTTTAACTAACTCAACTTTATGAAATTGATGCAAACGAATTATTCCTCGCGTATCCTTACCAGCTGCTCCCGCTTCAGAACGATAACAAGTGGTATAAGCACAATATTTTAACGGTAACTTATGACCATCAATAATTTCATCTTGATATAAATTAGTTATTGGTACTTCTGCCGTAGGAATTAAATAATAATCTTTTTCTTGTAATTGAAATAAATCTTCTTTAAATTTAGGCAGATTTCCCGTAGTAATTAATGAATTTGCATTAACAATTGTTGGCGGAATAATTTCCTCATAACCAGATTGATAATGAACATCTAACATTAAATTAATTAAGGCACGAACTAAGCGGGCACCAGCGTTTTTATAAATAACAAAACGACTACCAGTTATTTTTGTTGCCCGAATAAAATCAATAATATCTAAATCTTTCGCAATATCTCAATGCGGATGCGTTGATTTTAAAGCCTTGTTTTCATTTCATTTTTTAACTTCAACATTATCGGCTTCACTTATCCCAATAGGAACAGTAATTTCAGGAATATTTGGTGTTTTTAATAACAAATCCTTAATTTCACTTGCAACAACTAGTAATTGCTGTTTTAATGTTTCAATTAATAACTTATTACTTCCCAAATTTTCTTTTAAGACTTCAATTTCATTAGTTTTCTCTTTTTGTATTAATGATGCAATTAATTTTGATTGTTTATTATGTTCTGCTTGTTTTTGCTCTAATTTAGTAATAATTTCTTTGCGTTCCATATTTAATTGTTTAACTTTTTTTAAATACAAAAAATCAGCATTTCTGGTTGTTAATCTTTTAATAACTTCATCAATATTTTCTGATAAATAATTTATATCAATCATTTTAACAAACCCTTTCTTATTTAAAGAATAATTCTAGTTAACAGAAATAATAGCACTAGTTTTTATCTTTTGTTCTGATTTTAACTTAATTAGTTTAACACCACTACTATTTCTTTGAGAAATTTTCATTTCACTCAAATTAACACGAATCCCAATACCATTATTCGTAACAATTAACATCTCTTCATTACCTTTAATAGCTTTAATCGTAACAATATCACCGGTTTTAGGAGTTAATTTCATTGCTTTAACACCTTTAGTAGCTCTTTTTGTTAAACGAAATGACTGCAAAGGCGTTATTTTACTTAAACCATTTTCAGAAATAGTAATAATATTACTTCCCGTCGCACTAGTACAGCCCCCAATAACAAAGCAATCATTATCTAACATAATTCCTTTAATTCCTGTGGCTTTTCTTTGTAATAAGCGAATTTCCTTTTCATTAAAATGAATTGCTTTACCATTACTAGTAGCAATAATAATTTTCGTATCACCGGTTGTTAATAAAACTTCAACAAGACTATCATTAGTTTTAAAATCAATTGCAATTTTACCTGTTTTACGAATTGAATCAAACTCACCAATAGCAGTGCGTTTCACAATCCCATTTTTAGTAATAAAAAATAAATACTGTTTACTATTTTCTGAATTTACGGCAATTAAAGTTTTAATTTTTTCTTTTCGTTCAATATTAATTAGATTAATAATTGGCGTTCCTCTTGCTACGCGTGAAAAACTACTAATTTCATAAGCTTTTAAACGATATACTTTACCGACATCACTAAAAAACAAAATATCATCGTGCGTATTAGCAATAATAATTATTCTGGTATCATCGGTTTCACCTAAATTTATTGTATTAACACCCGTCCCACCGCGTTTTTGGGTACGATATTCATCTAAATTTAACCGCTTAATATAACCATTTTCAGAAAAAATAATAACTACGGGTTCATTTTTAATTAACGATATTTCATCAATGCTAATATCCTCTTCATCACTAGTAATAATTGTTCTTCGCGGATCACCATAATTATTTTTAATTGTTATTAACTGCTTACTAATAATTTTTGTTTGTTCACTGACATCTTGTAAAACTTTTTGACATTGAGCAATCTCATCATTTAATGTTTGTAATTCTTCTTCTAATTTAACTTGTTCTAAACCAGTTAATCTTTGCAAACGCATTTGCAAAATCGCTTGAGCTTGAATTTTACTTAACGCAAATTCGCTAACTAATTTGTCAATTGCTTCTGTTGGTGCGGTTGTGCTTTTAATTAAACGAACAATGGCATCAATATTAGATAAAGCAATAACTAATCCTTCACAAATATGAGCACGGTCTTGATTTTTTTGTAATTCAAACTTAGTTTTTCGAACTAAAACAACAAATTGATGTTCTAAATATGCTTGTAAAATTTGAAGTAAATTCATAAGTTTGGGACGACCATTATTTAAAGCAATTAAATTAATTGAATGTGTTGATTGTAACGGTGTCATTTTATATAACTTATTCAATAAAATTTTACTACTAACATCATTTTTTAATTCCATTACTACTCTAATCCCTTCGTGATTAGATTCATCGCGTAATGCATAAATACCTTGTATTTCTTTATTTTTTACTAAGTGCGATATTCTTTCAATTAAGCGAGTTTTATTTAATTGATACGGAATTTCATTAATAATTAAAGCTTTACGACCGTTTTTAAATGTTTCTTCACTTACTTTTCCCCGCACCGTAATCGTATCACGACCTGTTAAATAGGCTTTTCTAATTCTTTGATTACCAATAATACTTGCTCCCGTGGGAAAGTCTGGTCCTTTAACAATGTCTTGTGAAATTAATTGTTCAATTGTAACCTGAGGATTTTCCAAAACATAAATTAAAGCATCAATAACTTCATTTAAGTTATGTGGCGGAATATCCGTTGTAATACTAACAGCAATTCCTTTTGAACCATTAACTAGTAAGTTAGGAAAAGATGCTGGTAATACTTTCGGTTCTCGTTCGGTACTATCATAATTATCAACAAAATCTACCGTATCCTTATTAATATCATTTACTAATTCATTAGCTAATTTACTCATTCGTGATTCCGTATAACGCATCGCGGCTGGATTATCGCCATCAATCGAACCAAAATTTCCTTGACCATCAACTAACGGATAGCGTGATGAAAATTCTTGTGCCATTCTGACCATTGAATAATACACAGCAGTATCACCATGCGGGTGATATTTCCCAATAATTTCTCCCGTAATTCGGGCTGATTTTTTATATGGTTTGTCATAAGTTATTCCTAAATCATACATAGCATATAAAATTCGGCGATGCACTGGTTTTAAACCATCACGAACATCAGGAATCGCTCGGGAAACAATAACTGACATTGCATATTCTAAAAAGCTTTCTTGCATTTCTTTACTAATATCAATATCTTTGACATTATGTTGCTTATCTAAATTCATTTATTTCACCTTCCTAAATGTCAAGATGCTTAACATACTGGGCATTCTCTTCAATAAATATTTTTCGTGGTTCTACTTGTTCACCCATTAACATAATAAAAGTCATATCAGCAATACTAGCATCTTCAATTGTTACTTTTAGTAACTGGCGATTTTCAGGATTCATTGTCGTACTTCATAATTGTTCAGCATTCATTTCTCCAAGTCCTTTATATCTTTGAATACTAAATTTTTGATCATCTTTTAACGATTTTTTAAAATTTTCTAATTCTTGATCAGAATATACATAATTACTCTTTTTACCAACTTGAATTTTATATAGTGGTGGTTGTGCAATATACACACAACCAGCGACAATTAATTCGTGCATATAACGATAAAAAAATGTTAGTAATAGCGTTCGAATATGAGCACCATCAACATCAGCATCCGTCATAATTATTACCTTATGATATCGTAACCTGTCAATATTAAAATCTTTATTAACACCACAACCTAATGATGTTATCATTGTTAAAATTTCATCATTTTCTAACACTCGTTCAATTCTTGCTTTTTCAACATTAAGAACTTTACCTTTTAATGATAAAATAGCTTGAAAATTACGGTCTCGTCCCATTTTCGCAGTACCACCAGCCGAATCACCTTCAACCATATAAAGTTCACTAATCTTAGCATCATTACTACTACAATCAGCTAATTTACCTGGTAATGGTGCCACATCAAGTAAATTTTTCTTACGAGTAATTTCACGAGCTTTTCTTGCTGCCATTCTTGCTCTAAAAGCTAATAATGTTTTTTCTAAAATATTCTTCGCAATTTGTGGATTTTCCATTAGAAAATTTTTAATAACATTACCAATCGCATTAGAAACTATTTGTCTAGCAACTTTATTACTTAATTTAGCTTTTGTTTGTCCTTCATATTGCGGATCAGATATTTTAAGAGAAAGTAAAGCAACTAAACCTTCTTTTAAATCATCTCATAATAATTTTTCATCATTACTTTTAATATACTTATTATTTAATGCATATTTACTTATTTCTCTTGTTAGTGCCAACCGTAATCCTTCTTCATGCGTTCCACCTTCAGAAGTATTAATGTTGTTACAAAAAGAATATAACTGCGTATGATATGTATCATTATATTGCGCAGCAAATTCAATATGAGTATCATCATATTGGTAATCACTATAAATTATTTCCTTATGAATAACAACGCGGTCACTATTTAAATCAGCAACATAATCACGAAGCCCATTAAAATATTGAAATACTACTTGGCGTTGTGCTTTTTCATCAATAAGAATAATTTTTAAACCCTTATTTAAAAATGCTAATTGTTTTAATCGCGTTTTTAAAGTTGTGTAATTAAATGACTGACCTTCTTCAAAAATACTAATGTCCGGCATAAAACGAACAACCGTTCCTCTTTTGTCAGTTGTGCCCGTAATTTTTAAAGCTTCTTTGATTTTTCCTCCATTATGAAATTTTAAATCATAAATATTACCATCACGATATATCGTGACATCTAAATAACTACTTAAAGCATTAACAACCGATGCTCCCACACCGTGAAGACCACCAGATACTTTATAAGTTTCACCATCAAACTTACCACCAGCATGCAATACAGTAAATACTGTTTCTAAAACAGAAATTTTACTTTTAGGATGAATATCAACTGGAATTCCACGACCATTATCTTCAATAATAATTTCATTATCATTTAACAAAGTAATTTTAATTTCGTTACAATAGCCACCCATAACCTCATCAATTGAATTACTAATAATTTCTCATGCTAAATGATGTCATCCTTCTTTAGAAATATTTCCAATATACATTCCTGGTCGTTTACGAACTGCTTCTAAATCTTCTAAAATTTGAATTGAAGATGCATCATATTTTCTTTTCAACACTAAAATCTCTCCTATCACACATTGATGTTTTTACTACTATAAATTTACACCGAATATAACTAATTATACCACTTTTAAGGACATTTAGGAAATACATTCAAGCCACCGGTCGCGTTTAGTTTTCTTAGGTATTGCTTTGAAGAAGTAAAACAATCAGCTAATTATATTATTTAATTACTAAACTAACCCTGCCTTTCTTGTTATTATCATTTTTATTCTTTTTCATTTTATCATATTATTGAATTTTTACACAACAAAAATTATTAATTTTATTAAATTTTAACTAATATTTTTACTTACTTAAATCTATTATATTTATTTGTTACAGCATTACCTTTATAGTTAATTCAACTATCATCATTTTTGTTATTATATTTATTTCATAATGAAGTTTTATATATTTCTTTTCTGATTTCTATTTCTGAATTAATATTTTCATTAATGTAATGTAATACATTTAATTTGTTTAAATTTGCCATTCTTAAATGTAATAAGTTATTTAAATTTTTATGATTATATATTTTCGCCCCATATCCTAATTGTTGTTTTACCAAATGTGACACATCACTTTCAATGCTACAACCAATATTTCATTCTAAATTTTGATTATGAATACCTTGCTTATTATTACTGAAATAATTACTCGCCTTTCTTAAATTTATTTTAATATCTTTATTTAATTCATTTTTAGCAACATTACGAATGTTTTTGATTAATTCTTGATGATTTCCATCCTTATATAATTTAATTCAACTATTTAGTGTTACTTTACGATTTTCAAAAATAATATTAAATGCAGTTTGTTTTAATTTTTTAATAGCATGATAACCATCTAAAATATATCTAACATTACCAAAACTATTGGCAATTTCTCTAATTCAAGTAGCACCATCACCACAAACAATTATTTTGTCATAATTAATATTAACATAATGTTTTTGCAATTCTTTAATTAATAAATCACGATAATCCATCGTATTTATTTGTTTACCAACTTTTAACATTAGAAAATGACCTCGTTTATTTTCTAACTCTCTACGAGCATTTTTGTATTTTTTTTCTTTATGTCCGGTATGAAAAGTAACTAAACGAATTCTTTGGTCTTGTTTAACTTTCTGATCTAATGTCGCTAAAAATGTTTCATCTAGTTGAATATATAAATTCTTATTTTTGATATCAATTCTAGTTTTAGTTTCTTTTTCTGCTAATTGAAAATATTCGGCAATATTGTATTTATTTAAAATATTTGAAATACTACTTTTTGAAATATAACAATGATTTAGAGCATCTAAAACATCGCGATACCGTTTACCATCGCCCAAAAGACTTAAAACTTTAAATTGGACATCAAAATAAATGCGTTGTTTGGGCAATAAACCAATTTCTTTATCTAGTAAACATACATATTCGAATTTACCTGATTTTTGATTTCAATATTTATATCGGCGTCGTTTAAAAGTAACATCACCAAAAATTGTAATAATTGTTCTTGATGCAAAATGAACTACTTTATAACCTTGTTTTAACCGATAATGATATTTATATAAATATTCATCTAATTTTTCGTATTCATTAGTTAATTGTTTGCATTTATTGGTGTACATATTTTTATGCGTTGTAAATAAGTTTAATCAATGCTTATTTTCTAAGGTTTTTACATTATTATTAATTTCTAACATAATAAGTTACCTTTCTTGATAGTAATTTTAATAAAGTTTAGTTAGCTTATTTTTCTGCTTTAATGATAAATATTTTTTTAGAACTAGTATTCAATATCCTGAAAAAATGATATAAATTCTTATTTTAATGATTTATAATTAATTTGTATTAATTAAATTTTATAAATTTAAGAAAAGGTTTACGGGATGATTACTATAAAAATTTATTAATTTAGTAAAAATTGACATAAAGGTAAAGGATTTAATAAATGAAAAAACTTTTAGGATTATTAGGAACAATTTTAATAACTGGCAACGCCTTGCCGACCGTGATTGCAGCTGCTCCTAATCGAAAACAAAGAACAAAAACTAAATTATTAAATAGTGAGCTTAATTATTCACAAACAAATAATTTAGAAAATCTCCAAAGAAGTAAAAGACAAAACAACGAAGATATTTCAAATACTCCAAAAATACAAGATGAACAACAATCTCAATTTTCATCAAATTCAGATAATCAAATTGATATTATTGAAAAAGAAGTTACTCTGGATAAAAATTATTCCGAAGGTATTAAAAAAATATTACAAGAACTGATTGATGAAAAATATATTGATCCATTAAGAAGTATCAATATGGGCGGACTTATAAGCAAAGAACTTGATAATAAAACAATTATTTCTAAATTAGAAGAATTAGATCCTAAAATGATTAATTGAATTAAAAAACAACAAAATAACAAAGAAAAAATACTAATATTAACATTAAAAAATAGTAATAATAAAAGGATAAAATTAGTAATTAATTTAAATAATCTTTATTTACTGGGATTTATTAATAATCAAAATCAATATTTTTATTTTGATGATGAACTTTTAGAAAAAATAAAACAACATAATCAAGAAGAAATCAAAAAACTTAATAATTTAAAGGAAAAATTAAATAATTTAAAAGAAAACAAACTTTTATTTAATGAAGAAAAAGTAAAAGAATATTTACAACAAAAAAATGAACTTATTCCACTTAAAGAAAAAGAAAAAAAAATTAAAAAATTAAATTATAATAATGAATTAAATTCTTTAAATAAAAAAATTAATAATTTACAAGGTGAAAATTTAAAAGATGAAGAAAAAAAAATTAAAGCTTTAAATGAATCAGTAATTAAAAAATATAATTGTCAAAATATTAATTTAAATTATACAGGAGCATATACAAGTGACGGTTTAAATGTTGTAATAAAAGAAAATGGAAAACTCGATAAAGGAAAAGATATTATTATTTCAAAAGATACTTTAAATAATGCAATTACAAATTTAACAAATTATCATAATAAACAACAAAATCAATCAATAAAAGATGATTTAGTAAGAATGATTTTTATTACAAGTGAAGCTATGAGATTTCAATGTGATGAAAAAACTTTAGAAATTTTTGCAGAAATTAAAAATACCAATGAATTAAAAAAAATCATAGCTGAGAGTCAAAATATATTAATAAATATTCAAGAAAAAATATTTATTAAAAATCAAAAAATAAATTGAAAAGATTATACATCACAATTAAGGGGTGATTGAAAAAAATATTCAGAACAATTCAATAAATTTAGAATAGAAATTTGAAATGAATTAAATGAATTTAAAAAAATTTTTAATTTTATTAATGATTCAAAATATGAAGTAAACGAATTTCTAACAAAAATATTAGATAATAATGTAGAGAAAATAAAACAAATTTTAAAAATTGCACAAGAAACTAATTTAATTCAAAAAATAAATAAATATGATTTAGATAATAAACAAGCTATTATTTTTTTGCTTAGTATAAAAAAAGATATTATTACTTGAAAAAAAAGATTAGATAAATTATTTCCATTAAAAAACTGAAAAGAAATAGAATTTGGTTGTTTTAAATTTTTACATGTAACAATTTTACAACGCAACCTTGATTTAACTAAATTACTGATTAATATTGATGCTGGTACTACTGATATTAATCCTCAATATAAAAATAGCTTAAGTCTTTTATATTATGCAATAGATACAGGCGACATTCAAATAGTAAAATTATTGATTGATAATGATGCTGATGTTAATTTTCAAGATGAAAACGGTTTAACTCCTTTACATTTTGCAATAGAGAATGCAATAGATACAGGTGACATTCAAATAGTAAAATTATTGATTGATAATGGTGCTGATCCTAATGTTTTAGATTGTAATAATGATTTTATTTCACCTTTACATTATGCAATTATAAAAAACAAAAAAGAAGTGGTGGAAGTGCTTTTAAAATCAAAAAACATTAAAAATAAAATTAATAATAAAAGTTATCTAAATATAGGATGTTTACATTGAATAAGTTTAAATTCAAAAAATATAAATAATTTAGAAATAGCAGAATTATTGATTGATAATGGTGCTGATGTTAATCTTCAAGATGAAAACGATGCAACTCCTTTATACTATGCAATAAGTACCAACAATAAAGAAATGGTTCAATTATTAATTAATAAAGGAGCTAATATTAAAAATATAACTAAGAATGGTTTAACCCCACTATATTACGCAATAATTTTAGACAATAAAGAAATGGTTCAATTATTAATTGAAAAAGGTGCTAATGTTAATATGCAAGATGAAAACGGTTTAACTCCTTTACATTTTGCAATAGAAGAAAATAATCAAGAAATGGTTCAATTATTAATTAATAATAATGCTGATGTTAACATTAAAATAACATCAGATGGTGCAACTATTTTACATTATGCAATTCTAAACAATAAAAAAGAAATGGTAAAGTTATTGATTAAAAAAGGTGCTAATGTTAATAACGGTGTAAATGGTTTAATTCCTTTATACTATGCAATAAGTACCAACAATAAAGAAATGGTTCAATTATTAATTAATAAAGGAGCTAATGTTAATATGCAAGATGAAAATGATTTTTCTCCTTTATACTATGCAATAAATGAAGAGAACATTGAAATCGTTAAATTATTGCTTGCCAATGATGCGGATGTTAATCTTCAAAATAAAAATGGTTTAACTCCTTTACTTTATTCAAAATATAACAAATATATAAAAATTGAGAATCTTTTTAAAAATTTTAAAAATTTAAAAAATAAAATAGAATCATTAAATGAACAATTAAAAAAGATAAAAATTAATGAACAAAAAACAAAAATTAATAACAATTTAAAAAAATCTGAGGATAAATTAAAAAAATTATTGTATGTTACACTTGATAAAAAAATATATACGCCAATTTATACACAAAAAACAATTACAGAATATGAATATAATGCTGGTATAGGACAAAATAATTTAAATGCACCAACACATCAAAATAATCTATATGATGTTCCTGCAGATAATAGTTGTTTATTTTGGTCTGTGGCAACAGCTTATTTATTGCCGGTCCGAAATAATTATGAAGAATTTAGAGCAAGATTCATTCAATTATTTGGTGAAGAAAATTTAAAAAATATATTACATCTTCAAAAATTACTACAACAATATGATTTAATAAATAATAGAAATTTAAATCAATTATGATATAAAGATGTAATAGTAAATAATTTAGTCACAAATGTTTTTCGTAATAGTGTTGAGGATTATATTGAAAAAAATTTAGATAATCCTATTCAAAACAATTCTAATAGAAGCCAAGCACCAACTTTTAGAAATCTTATTCAAGAAAATAATGAAGTTGCTTCTAACTACTTAGAAAGAATGCGGCAATCTTCATCGTGGGGTGGGGTGCCAGAAATAATAGCAATGAGTAATATTTTAAATTCTAACATTAGTGTAAATAATGACGGATCTTATCAACCCGTGCATCAAAATGCAAATAATAATAACATCGCGATATCTTATGTTGAGCTTGAAAAAGGTTCGGGTATTAACAATCATTATAATTTTGCTTTAACACCAGAAGAAGATCAAACAAATCACCCTATTGTTATTAATGACAATCAGGGAAATGCCCCGGTCGTTGATATAACCAAGAGACCAGATAATTTACTACCAATCACGCCAAAACCAGAGGCGAACGCAATTAAATTAGCAGTTGATGATCATGGTCAATACCACGCCAATTTGGCCAACAACAATAATGATGATGATGCTAATCAAGGTAATAATATTGCCAAAGCACCAGAACCAGCAACAACCCCATTGCAAAAAGATGAATATCATTTTGTAGATAAAAAAACAGAAGATGATAGTTTAAAAAATGATGAAAATTTAGAAATTAACTTAATTAAAAACAATAAAGACGAAATAAAACAAAATGCCTCGGCAGGAAATCAATCCATCAGTACAAATATTGAGAATTTACAAACAACAACTGCTGAGGCAATAAATCAATACAACGCTCTTTCAAAAGAAGAAAAATTAAAAAAATTAAATGAAATTAATCGTTATTATCAAACATTACCGGAAAACGATAAAAAAACTTTTAAAGAAAAATTAACAAATACTGGATTAGCAGCTTTAAGTGGGGGTGCATTAACAGCTTATGGAACCAAAATAACTGTTAGTGGCACCGCCGCCGCTACTGGTGTTACAAATGCAGAAGCAATGGAAATGGCCCCGCTCTTATCAACAAGCACAACAGAAAGCTTGGCCGCCGCAGAAACAATTACTGTTGCCGAAACAGCGGCGGTTGAAGGCGGAGTTATAGCCGGAGAAGCTGGTACTGCTGCCGCTCTGGCTCCGGAAACCCTAGGCCTATCCTTAGTGATTGGAGGATTGGCAATTGCCGGAACATGAATGTATTTGACTTTTCATCATCATGCAACATCTGATATTGCGTTGCCAACTTCAATTCATCATAATGTTTATGATAACATTGAAAAATGATATAAATTTCTAGCCCATGATCAATTAAAAATTAAAATTAACAAAAATACATGAAATGAAATTAAACAAAATAAAAATTCACAAGCAACCATTACTAAAATTATTAAAAATAAATTTATTATAAATGACCATTCTGGCTGAGGCGAAAGTGTCACAAATGAAGATTTCAATACTCTCGTAAAAGTAATACTGCTTCATTTTGAACAAATAAATGGTTATTTTGAAATATTAGATAATGAAAATGATGGTTTTGTCATTATAACCAACACTGAAGGTGATTGACTAGGAATAGAATAAAATTTAACATTATTAATTAAAAGAGAAAAATATTTCTTATATGTGGGTCGCGTTTAGTTTTCTTAGGTATTTTTTAAAAAAGAAAAAATAGTCATTTACTATAAATTATTTCAATATGCAAATTAAGTATATATTTCTTATGTATGATTTTTGTTGTAAAAAATTATTTTAATGTTGTTTTTATAAGCATTTTACTTAGTTTTTATAACCTTTTATTAAGAATATGTTTGTTAATATTAAATATTTTGTTTTATTAATTATTTTTCAAGTAAAAAGGTAATAAATTTTTAGTTGCTTTTCTTTCAAAATTATTCAAATCTTTACCCACCTAACAAAACTTTATGCGCCCTAAAAATTAAAAATGCGAATTCATAACATAAAAATTTATCAACTCGCATTTTTAATTTTTTAACTAATAAGTTCGCATTGGTAAGACTAACTGTAATAATGTTGGATCTTCATCACTAGTAATAATAATTGGTTTATCTTCAGCCGTTAAATTAATATTTAAATTACTAGTCTTAAAAGCTCTAATTGCATCAAGCATATACTGTGAGCGAAACGCAATATTCATTATCTCACCAGATAACTGAAACTTGCTTAAATGCTCATTAGAATTACCAATCTCACTAGAACTAGACTCTACCTTAATTTTATCATTACTAATATTTAACTTAATTGTAGTATTACTAATTTCGTGACTTAATACACTAGCACGATCAATGGCATTTAATAAATCACGATTATTAATCACAATCTTACTATTATAACTTTCAGGAATAATTTTATTAATATTAGGATACTTACCATCAATAATTTTTGATTGTAAAATTGTATTATTAATCTTAAAAACAACATTTCTTTCATTAATAATTATCGTAACATCATTATTTTTTTCACTAATCTTATTTACTTCTTGAATTACTTTTCCTGGAATAATAACTTCATAATCATCCTCACTATAATACGGAAAATTTATCTCTTTACTAGCTAATCGAAATGAATCAGTAGCTGTAACCTTTAATTTTCCCTTACTAAACAAAAAATGAATCCCTGTAAAAATAATATTTCTCTCTTGTTCACCAATTGCAAATCCAACTTGATTAACAATTGCTTTTAAAACACCATCACTAATAATAAATTCTTGCCCCCTAGTATCAAATAAAATTTTAGGATACTGATTAACATCTAAAGTATTTAATTGCGAATCAAAATTATTCGCATTAATACGAATTACACTACCTTCAACAACTTCAATGCGAATAATTTCACTTTCAATTTTCCGAATCACTTCACTAACAAATCGTACTTTAATTAAAGTTTTTCCCAATTCTTCAATTTGTAATTTACTTTCATTAACTTTAATTTCGACTTGCATTGATAATGTTCCCGAAGAACCAATTAAAACTAACTTATCAGGTTTAACTTCAAATAATAGACCTGTTAATGCTGGTAATGGTGATTTATATGAAATGATTCGTGAAATCTTATTAATTTCATTTAATAATCTTGTGCGAGAAATAGTAATAATCATTTAGAGTGACTCCTTATATATATTATATTTATATTTATTGTAGTATTAGTAGTATACTGTGGACAATGTGGATAACTTCCAAATACCGTTAACTATTTTATAGTATCACACATTTTTAGTGTTAATAATTTGTTGACAATTTTGTTAATAACTTTTTTGCTTTAAAAAAGTTTATCCTTGACATTTAGCAATTAACAAATGAACTACTTTAGCAAATTCTTTATTATTTTTAATTAAAATCTCAATTTTTTGACAGGCACTCATTACCGTTGAATGGTCTTTACCACCAAATTCAATCCCAATCCGTGAAAACGGTTCATCAATAAGCGTTCTTGCTAAAAACATTGCTAAATGACGGGCAATGGTAATGTTTGCAACTCTAGTTTTACTAATCAGCAACTTAACAGGAATATTATAATATTCGGCAACAATTTGTTTAATTTTTTTAATAGTAATTTTTTCTCGCTTGTCAATAATAATATTTGAACTTTTAAATGCTTCTTTAAC
The DNA here is from genome assembly GCF_964030685.1 of Spiroplasma endosymbiont of Dilophus febrilis. NCBI lineage: Bacteria > Bacillati > Mycoplasmatota > Mollicutes > Entomoplasmatales > Spiroplasmataceae > Spiroplasma > Spiroplasma endosymbiont of Dilophus febrilis. The sequence goes on along the minus strand of NZ_OZ034912.1, from coordinate 1,019 downwards.
ATCTTCTAATTCAATTATTTTTTCAGCACTAATGTTCATTACTGAGAAGAAAATCATCCGATTTAAAGCTCCTTCTAATTTTCGAACATCAGTATTAAAATTTAAGGCAATAAATTCTAAAACTTCTTTGGCAAAAACCGTTGCACTATAATTAACTTCTTTAACTTTTAGGTTTAAGATATTTAAGGCTGTTTCAAAATCAGGAGCATCTAAGCAAACACTTAATCCGCTTTGAAATCGTGACACCATCCTTTGTTCAAAACCATCTAATTCATCAGGATATTTATCAGAAGTTAGAATAATTTGTTTATTGTCATCAATAAAACGATTAAAAATATTAAAAAAGATTTCATTAGTTTTGTTTCTTTTGGCTAATAATTGAATATCATCAATTAATAATACTTGATAATTATTAAAAGAATCCTTAAAATCTTCAATCGCATCAATGCCATGATTATATATTTCTAAGAACATGCGACCGAATTCTTCTGAAGATAAGTAGCGAATTTTAATATTAGGATTATTTTTAATAATTTCATTTTCTACAGCGTGTAATAAATGCGTTTTACCTAGTCCTGAATTTCCATAAATAAATAATGGATTTCAACTAACACCAAGATTTTTAACAACAGCTAATGATGCTTGATAAGCATCTTGATTACAAGCTCCTTTAACAAAGTTAGTAAAGGTAAATTTTTTTTTATTACTTTTTAAATTATCATCACATTCATCATATTGTTGATGGGGCATATTTTCAATTTCATATTGTTCAAGGAATTTAACACTTAGTTGCCGATTACTAACTTGATTAATAATAATTTGAATTTTATTAGTTAAATTTTTTGTTAAAATTTCTTTTGCAAAACCACTCCGAACTAAAATGATACATTCATTATTATTAGTAATTGAATGAATATTAGTATTTTTAATATAAGTATTAAAAATAATTGGATCAATTGTTTCACCCATTAATTTTGTTTTAACTTGTTCTCACATTTCTTTATGACTCATAAATCACA